>JBEKCA010000004.1:0-107539 GCA_050015115.1 Occallatibacter sp. | reverse complement strand
CATCAAGTCGAACGACGGGAAGACCGCGCTGGAACTGGCGGGGGACCAAGCCGACATCAGGGCATTGCTTCACGCAGCGGCCAAACCATAGCTGCACAACGATTGGTGTGAGTTGTGGAACGGGCAAATCACTCTAGCCTATTCTTACCTCACGGGGTGGTTTTGAGCTGAGCCTAATTGCCGCGCTACTTCGGGCGGATCAGGTCGATGCGGTCGCAGGTGCGGACCCAGGTGTTGCCGGCCATGCGGCCTACCGCGTCGAGGCCTGCCGGATCGACGCGAAAGTCATCAACCAGCTCCTCCCGCACATGAAAGCGGACCACCTCTCCCAGGACGATGACGCCGCCGCGGGGCGCGTGCGCGGTGTAAATGACCTGGAGTAGCTTGCACTCCATCTGGGCTGGCGACTCGGCGACGCGCGGCGGGCGGACGACTTCACTGGCGATTGGCGTCAGGCCTGAGAGTGCGAACTCGTCCACACCGAATGCCACCTCAGCGGCGGCGGCATTGGCCGCTGCGGCGATGGCCTCGCTGACCACATTGATGACGAACTCGCCAGTCTCCTCGACGTTGCGCAGAGTGTCTTTTCTTTCGCCGATGCCGAGTGAGGCGCCATCGCGTAGCGCGGGGCAGAAGAGTACGGTCGGCGGCACTGCGCCTACGCCGGAGAAGAAGCTGAAGGGCGCCAGATTTGCCACGCCGTCGCTACTGATCGTCGAGACCAGCGCCACCGGCCTAGGCACGATGATGCCGGTCATCAGCTTGTAAATCTCCTGAGGTTGCAGCCCCGATGGCTTGAGGCTGAGCATTGAAGGTTGGGAAGAGCGCACGTCGTCCATGGTGATAGGCTAGAACATTGCGCCGGTCCTGAAACGCGTGCATTGTGGAATCCCACCCTAACCGCAAGAACAGAAACGCGGCGAGGGTGGGGCACCCGTTGCATCTAACCCATATTGGCACACTCTGGCCGGGAGGCCCGAGGATGTGACCGTTGTGGTGCAATTGGGGGAAATTCGCACGCCATTAACATTGCATGATGCACAATCAGAACCAAGGAGAAGACTGTCTTGCCGCGCATTCATTTTCAACTCCAGCTCGCAGAACTTAAAGACAAGCTGCTGGCCATGGCGGCCCTCACGCAGCAAGGGGTCGACTCCGCAGTAGACGCCTATCTACAGCGCGACAAGGAGCTTTGCAAATACGTCAAGCAAAACGAGCGGGCCATCGACACGGCGCAGCGCGAGTTGGACGAAATGGCCTATGATCTGCTGGCCAAAGAGCAGCCGATGGCCGTCGATCTCAGATTCATCCTTGCGGTGATCAAGATCAACGGCGATCTGGAGCGGATCGGCGACCAGTCGATGGGCATCGCACGCCGCACCAAAGAAGCGCTAAAGCACGAGGAGGTCGACCTGCCCGTGGATTTTGCGGCTATGGGCGAGTTTGCCGGGCGCATGATCCGCTCGGCGTTGCAATCGCTGCTGGAGGGCGATGCGCGGCTGGCCGACTCGGTGCGCGATATGGACGACGAGATCGACCGCATGAATCGCCTGGCACACAACGATCTGCTCCACCTGATCCAGGAGAGGCCCCGCTTTACCTCGCAGGCGATCAGTGGAATCCTGGTATCAAAACATCTGGAACGGATCGCCGATCACGCCTCCAATATCGCTACCGATGTTATCTTCTGGATTCGCGGCGCCGACGTGCGCCACCAGCTCAGCATGTCGATGGATTGAGGAGAACAGGAATCAGGAATTAGGGATCGGGAAATCGCGTCTTGCTCTTGCAGTGAGGCCGGGGATTCACGAGGCTCTAAAGAAACGCCTCAAAGTCATCCGGCGGCAGCGCGGGGCTGAAAAGGTACCCTTGAAAGCAGTGGCAGCCGAGGCCGGCAAGGAAGCCGCGCTGTTCTTCTGTCTCCACGCCTTCGGCGACCACTGATAACTCCATCGCGCGGCCCAGCGAGATGATGGTCTGAGCAATAGCGCCGCTGGTCAGGTCCACCAGCATATCGCGCACGAAACTCCGGTCGATTTTCAATTGATCCAGTGGCAGGCGCTTGAGGTAGGCAAGCGAGGAATATCCCGTTCCGAAGTCGTCAAGAGAGAAGCTCAGACCATGGGATTTGAGTTCCGTCATCTTGGCGATCACGTCCTCGACATTTTCCACCAGCATGCTCTCGGTCAGTTCCAGCTTGAGGCGCTTCGGGTTGGCTCCGGTGTGGTCAATAGCGGCCAGAACGTGCTCAACGAACTCGGGCTGACGGAATTGCAGGGCGCTGATGTTGACCGCGAGCGTCAGTCGCGATGTTTCAGGCCGGTCGGCCCAGGATGCAATCCGCTCGCAGGCGGTCTCAAGCACCCAGTCTCCCATCGGCAGGATCAGTCTCGATTCCTCTGCAATCGGAATGAACTCGTCTGGCAGGACGATGCCACGGCCGGGGTGCTTCCAGCGAATCAGTGCCTCGGCGCCGATTAGCCTGCCCCGCTCCACTTGCGGCTGGTAGTAGAGCAGGAACTGCCCGGTCTTGACCGCCCGGCGCAGGTCCTTCTCAAGCACCGCCTGGGCATTGACGACAGCCTGCAAGGCGGGAGAAAAGAAGCGCAGAGTGCTGCGGCCGTCGGACTTGGCCAGATGCAGCGCAATATCCCCCTTCTGCAGGATCTCGTCGGCTGTATTCTCCTGACTCCCGAAGATCGTCACTCCCATGCTGGCCGCGGTGAGGCACTCGCGATTATCCAGCAGATACGGCTGGCCGATTGAATTCAGGATCTCCTGGCCGACTGCCCTGGCCTGGGTTGCAGCCTCCTCGGGAATTTCACTCAGGTCGTCCAGGATGACAACGAATTCGTCGCCCCCGGACCGGCCCACAGTATTGGCTTCGCGGGCGCAGGAGGCGATGCGCCGGGCAACCTCCTGGAGCAGCAGATCGCCAACGTGGTGGCCGAGAGTATCGTTCAGCGTCTTGAGGTTGTCGACGTCGATCAGCAACAGCGCTTTCAAGCATTCCTTGCGGTCCGTGTCGACCAGTGTCTGGCTCAATCTTTCAAAGAGCAGGCGGCGGTTGGGCAGGCCGGTTAACGGATCGTACAAAGCGAGACTGTGAATTGTGCTCTCCGCCTCCACGACCCCGGAGATATCTCGCACCACGGAAACGAGGCAGGAAACGCCTCCAATGTCGATGACGGTGGCTGAAATCAGCACGGGGAATTCCTGCCCGTTCTTTTTGACGAATTCTGTCTGATAATCCCGGACATTCCGATTCTGGCGTAGTATCTCAGCGATTTTCGCCCGCGTTTCCGGATGCGCCCAGATGCCGAGATCGGTCGAGGTGCGTCCCACAATATCTTCCGGTTCGATTCCAATCAGATCGAGGAATGCCTTGTTGACATCGATGTATCTGCCGTCACTCAGATGGCTCACTGTGATGCAATCGAGGCTGGTGTGGAAGACGGTGCGGTATCGCTCTTCGCTTGCCAGCAACGCTTCGGTGGCCGAGGCCAGGCGTTCTTCCGCTGCCTTAACGTCTGTGATTTCCTTGGCAAAGGTCAGCCGGCATTTCTCCCCCTCGATTTCGATGAGTGATGCCGACAACCGTATCCAAAAGATCTCTCCATTCTTTCTTTTGGAAAGAATCTCCATATCGCGGACCGATTCGCCGCGCGTCAAGGTATCAACCAGTTTCAGGCTGTCTGCTTGATTCAACCACAGCCCAAGTGCCTGGGTTGTGCTTCCTAGAACTTCGTGGCGTTGGTAACCAGTGGAATCGAGGAATGCCTGATTGGCATCGAGGATCACCCCGTCGCTCATTCGGGACATCAGAACGGAATCGGGGCAGGTCTGGAATATGGTGCGATAGCGCTCCTCGCCCAACCGCAGCGCGTTGGCCGCGGTGGCCAAGCGTTCCCCGATGGCTTTGGCCTCGGTAACATCGCGCGTGACCGTCAGCAGGCAGGCGATGCCATCGAGCTCAACCACCGACCCCGACATCAAACCCCAAATTGTTGTTCCGTTCTTCTTGCGAAACTGAGCCTCCAGGTTCCGGAATGTTGAGTGCCAGCGCAGATCTTCGAATAGTTTCTGCCGATCATCCGGGTTTACCCAAATGTTGAGTTCGAGCGAAGAATGTCCAATAATCTCGTGTCGTTCGTACCCGATGGCTTCGATGAATGCCTCGTTGACATCGATATATGCGCCATTGTCCAGGCGAATGATATTGACACAATCGATACTGGTTTGGAACGCGACGCGGTAGCGTTCCTCGCTGGCCCGCAACGCGTCAGTGGCCGCTGCCGCCTTGTCCTCGGCTGCCTTGCGTGCGTTGATATCTTCGACCAGGCCGGTGAAGTAGAGAGGGCTCCCCTCGCCGTCCCGCTGGATCGAGAGAGTCAGCTTGACCCAGGTCGCACTGCCGTCCTTGCGCAGGTAGCGTTTCTCAAGACTTGCAGGAGTGCCTTCGCTCAAGACCCGTTCGAGCACCTCCCTGCTTGCGGGGCCGTCTTCCGGAACAGTGATTTGTTGGACATCGAGACCACTCAGCTCTTCGGGAGTGTAGCCGAGCATCTCGGCAAGATGCGCATTGGACCTGAGGATGATGCCCTCGAAGGTGGCGTGGATGATGCCGACGGCGGCTTGCTCGAAGGTGCTGCGATAGTGCTCTTCATTGTTGCGCCGCTCGATCTCCGCTCGCTTGCGCTCCGTGATGTCGACTCCATACGCCAGATTGCGGTTGCCGATGTTGACCAGGCCCCATTCGACTGTTTTCTTTGAGCCGTCCTTGCAGGTGACCTCGAACTCGATAGGTACGATCGAGCCACCCGTCCCATTCACGCGTGCAGTCTCTTGCTCCCACTTCTCCACCACCCGCTGACGGTACTCCGCGTCCGGGTAGGCAAAAGACCACCATTTGGCTACGGTCGGTATTTCGTCGTGCGAATAGCCGAAGAGGCGGATGAAGTTCGGGCTCAAGTACTCAATCTGTTCAGGAGCGCCCGATACCAGCGCCATCGCCAAGGGGGATGTCTCGGTAATTGCGCGGAAAAGTTTCTCGCTTTCGAGAAGAGCCCGTTCTGCTCTTCTGCGCTCGGTGATGTCGTTGACAATGGCGTAGAGAAGCGGCCTACCATCGATTTCAAAGGGCGACAAGTGGACCTCAACATCGCGCACTTCGCCGCTGGCCAGGCAATGCGAATAGTAAAAGCAGGAGTGATCGTTGCGCAGCGCGGTCTGCCGATTGCGAAGACGATCTTCCGGCGAGCTGAGGTTGAGCTGGGTGGTGAGCATGCCGACCAGCCGCTCTTTGGGATACCCATAAAAGTCGCAGGCAGCTTGATTGGCGGCCACGATCTCGCAAGTCTGGGGATCGGCCAGAAACATGACCGAGCCGTTCTCCACAAAGAATGCGCGAAGGCGGGCCTCACGAGCTGCCCCCGCCTGCAAGGCCCCATCCAGCTTCTCTTCCGCTGCCTTGCGGGCATTGATGTCTTCGGCAAAAGTCACGAAGTGTAAAGCGCGCCCCTGGCTGTCGCGCTGGATCGATATGGTCAACTTCGCCCAGGTCAAGCTCCCATCCTTGCGGACAAAGCGCTTTTCCAATTGGGTGTTGTCGACAGGGCCGCTCAGCAGCCGTTCCATCGTCGCCAAGCTTGGCGCCAGATCCTGCGGTCCAGTGATTTGCTGAAAGGTCATGCCGGGTATCTCATCCGCGGGGTAACCGACGATCCCGGCAAATCGCGTGTTGCACCGGAGCATCCTGCCCTCGAATGACGTATGAACGATGCCGATGGCGGCCTGCTCGAAGGTGTTGCGATAGCGCTCCTCGCTGTCACGAAGCTGCATCTCGGTGCGCTTGCGCCCGGTGATATCCTTAATCATCCCGCGCATCTTCCGGGGCTTCCCCTGGGCATCCAAGTCGAGCCTGCCCATGCCATGCACCCAGAACTCAGCTCCGTCGGTCTGCCGGAGAATGCGATACTCCTTGTCGAATGGCTTTCCGTTGCCCAACACCTCGTCCACAAAATAGCTGATCATCATGGCGCGGTCATCGGGATGCACCAACGCCGCCCAGCCGGCCACGCTGCGCACATACTCCTTGCCGATCCCAAAGAACGCGTCCAGCGCTTCCGAACTGGTCCACGTCCCGGTCGCGATGTCCAGGACATAGCTGCCGAGAGCTCCGACGACCTCCGCCTCTCGCAGCAGATCCAGATCCTCGCGCTGTGCCTGCTCGGCTCGCTTGCGCTCGGTGATGTCGATCAAGAATCCTTCGTATTTGAGCAGTTTTCCATCGGCTCCACAGATCTTGCGGGCATTGATCGCCACCCATATCTTGTCGCCGTCCCTGCGCTTGAGCACGCACTCAAATCCCGTCGAGGCGTCGGTTTCTTCAAGTTGCCGGAGATAGCTGGAGCGCGCTTCGCGATCCTCCCATACGGCCAACCCCACATCCGCGCAGATCGACAGGAACTCCTTCGGCGAATCGTAGCCCAGCATCTTGGCCAGCGCTGGATTGGCCGTCAAGAGCTTTCCCTCGGGTGAGATCTGGAAGATCCCTTCGAGAGCCCCATCGAAGATCTCGCGGTATTTCCGTTCAGCTTCCAGGGCTGCGCGCTCCGCCGCCTTCCGCTCCGTAATGTCCTTTCCAAAGACGCAAACGCCCGTAACGACGCCATCGGTCAGGATCGTGCTCAATGCCAAATCAAGAATTCTGTCATTGGGAAGGGGAAACTCGACCCGCACTGAACCTTCGGCTCTGGCACGCGCATACAGCGAGGGCATGATGTCGGCCCGCTCCGCCGGTACGAATTCCTTGGGAAGCATTCCAGCAGCGAGTCGAGTGCCGAAAGTAGTCTCTATGTGCCGCCGAAGCGCACTATTATAGGTAACCAGACGATTTTCGACGTCCACCGACCAGATCAGGTCTTCGGTGCTTTCTATGAGGGCCGAGAGATTCGCTTCTGCTTGAACTTGCATTCCGACCTTTTCCGGCTCCGCCGAAAACTCGATTTCGCCAGACCGATGCGCACATCTCCAAAGTGTGCATTATCGTCCACAAACGCATGTCTTTCCAGGGTCTCCAACGAAGAAGATCCTCGCCTTCCAAACCTATACACCAAAATTCAAAGATTGTGGAGAGTATAGTCTCGCCTCAGTCCAAAAAAATACCGGTCTCCCGGAAACATGCGCCGCCCAGCGCCCCAATTCGGGGCGCTGGGCGGAGGGGTGGCCTGCTCGGCATTGGATTCGGCTGGCGGTGAGTGAGGGGGGATGGGGCGAGATCGCTTAACGCGTCGTCTCAAAAAGGAACCACGCGCGGCGCTCGGCCTCGTCGATCCAGACTTCGATCAGGCTTGTGGTGGCGTAGTCGCCCGCTTTGCTGGTAACTTCGTGTGCGGCGCGCAAGCTCTCGACGAGAGCCTTGTTGTCGCTGTGGAGTTCCCTGAGCATCTCGGCGGGGCCGACAAACTCCTCGTCATTATCGTGGATCCGCTGCAGGCGGGCAATGTGGCCGATGGAGCGGATGGTAGTGCCGCCGACCTTGCGGACCCGTTCGGCGATGTCGTCTGTGATGGCGAAAACTTGCGTGGCATGTTCGTCCAACAGCAGGTGATAATCGCGGAAATGCTGTCCGCTCATATGCCAGTGGAAGTTTTTGGTTTTGAGATAGAGGGCGAAGGTATCGGCCAGCAGGGCATTCAGTACACTGGAAAGATTTTTGACGGCTTCAGGTGAAAAGCCGTCCGGCGTTTGCAGCTGGAGGGCTGTGGACTTCGATTCCTTTTCGCGAGTGTGGTTGGGCATGAAACCTCCTGTGCCGGGGGCTGTGTCAGAGTTGGAGCAAGCCTTAACTCCACACCCCCGCGCAACACATAAGATGCCCGCGCGTGTCGAAGGTTTCTAATCGTTCGGCCGTTGTTTGGTTCGACGATTCCCACTGCAAGCCTGAAATGAATCGGGCGCCAACCTCGAGTGGAGGCGGCGCCCGGTTTCAATCGTGATTCCTGTATGAAGGTCTAGACCGAGCCCAGCGGGTGGCTCGCATAGTGCAGCAGTACGGCCACGGCGCAACTGGTCAGCCGCGTCTCCGCAGAATCTGCCCGACTGGTAAGAATGGTAGGCACCCGCGCGCCGAGAACGATGCCGGCCAACTGCGCGCCGCCCAGGTATTCGAGCTGCTTGGCGAGCATGTTGCCGCTCTCAAGATCGGGCACGACCAGGATGTCGGCCTGCCCGGTCACAGGCGAAACCAGCCCCTTGATCTTGGCCGCCTTGACGCTGACCGCCGTGTCAAAGGCCAGCGGACCATCGAGGATGCCGCCCGTGATCTGACCGCGATCGGCCATCTTGCAAAGGGCTGCGGCGTCCAGCGTGGACTTGATCTTGGTATTGACTGTCTCGACGGCCGAGAGCAGCGCCACCTTGGGCTCGGGAATTCCCAGGGCATGGGCCAGGTCAATGGCATTCTGCACGATGTGGATCTTGTCCTCGAGTTCGGGCTCGATGTTGATGGCCGCGTCGGTAATCAGCAGGGTGCGCGCATAGGCCGGTGTATCCATCACGAAGACGTGGCTGATGCGGCGATTTGTGCGCAGCCCGGTATCGGCCTTCATGGCCACCTTCATTAGCTCATCGGTGTGCAGGCTGCCCTTCATCATGGCCTGGGCGTTGCCGCTGCGGCACATGGCCACGCCAAGCTCGGCGGCCTTGCGCTCGGTCTCGGCATTCAAGATGGGATAAGGGCTGATATTCACGCCAATCTTTGCGGCCAGCGCCTTCATTGCCTCTTCGTCGCCTATCAGCGTGGGCTGGATTAGCTTCGCCTCGGCAGCCTCGACGGTGCCCTTGAGAGCCACGTCAGAGAGCGGCCAGACCACCGCCGTTGTGATTGCCGGCAGCTCTTTGCAGCGCTCGAGGAACTGGTGAAAGACGTGGAAGTCGGCGGGATGGCCGACCAACGGGTCAACGGTGACGGATTCGGCCAACTGCGCAAGATCGCTCATTGAAGTTTTCTCCCCCGGCCCGCGCCATGGATGGCTGGCAGGCCTGATAGCTTGATTCTCGCCTAACCGGCTCTTTGGCCAAGTGTCATGGGTCACAGAGCGGGCCAGTGTACCGCATCCTGAACCTGAGCTCCTGGGCGACGCGCCTCCGGTTTCAATTCAGAACGGCGCTCTGGCTTCCCGAACTGACTAACCTGCCGACTCGCTGACTCGGTCACTCATTTTCAGGTCAAGGCCGATCTGGCGGTTTCCAACTGCTTCGTAAGAAGACACTTGTGACGAAAGTCACAGGACCGGGTGAATCGTGTCACTGCTTGTCTTCTCTTTGGAAGAGCAGACTCGGAATCCTGATAGATAGGAAACCAAGGTGGCGCCGCTTGGGTGCCAGGAGATTTCATGAGCTTCGCAAACGGTTTGAAAACGATTGTCGTGGCCACCGAGTTGAAGGGACGGTCGGAGGCAGCTTTAGAGTATGCCCGCAAGCTGGCGGGGGCTTATGGCGCGCGCATCGTGCTGGCGTACGGCGCAGATCCGGTCGAATACGCCGACGTCGATGAGATTCCCGGCCAACTCCTGGAGAACCTTCCCGAGGAGGCGCGAGCGGTCCTGGACAGTCTCTCCGCTGACTTGCTCCGGGACGGTATTCACAGCCACTCCGAGGTTCGCCAGGGTGAGGTGGCTCAGATGCTTGTGGATGTGGCCAAACAGTACCAGGCAGGGCTGATCGTAGTCGGCACCAAGGGACTGGAGGGCGCGGGCCCGGTGATTGTGGGCGCTATTGCCGAGCAACTGGTCCGTCTGTCGCCGTGTCCTGTGCTTGCGGTGGCCGCGGATTGGAATGCCGGGGAATTTCGCCCCACTCCGGGCGGCCCGGTCTTGCTGGCCATCGAGCGCAACGAAACGGCTTCCGCCGCTGCTGCCACTGCCTACTCGCTGGCGCAGATCTTTGAGCGGCCGCTGCTGGTGCTTCACGCGCGCACGGCCGCCGAGGCCGAGGCTTCGCTCGACCCTTGCGCGGCAACGGATCTGAGTGAATACGGCATCACTTCGAGCGAGAAGACTCCGGTGCATTGCATGGTCAAGGACGGCGATCCGGTTGAGGCAACGGTCGAGGGGATTGCCGAGAATCATCCCTGCATTCTGGTGGCCGGTGTCAAACGCGCCAGCGATACGCCGGGGCCGCACGGCACGGCATTCGCACTGCTGGCCCGTTCGCGGGTGCCGGTTCTCTGCGTGCCGCCGGATACCGCGCCTGTTGCAGCGAAGAAGGAGTGTAACTGCTCTTGCTCCTGCGGGTGATGGCAGCGAGAAGTGGGCATTGCTTTTCTTGACTGAAGGGACGGGGGCCATCGAGGTCCAGCCGCTTGGTACTAGAGATCCGGTTCACTGGAGTTGTTGATTTTTTGGAGCGAAAGATGGAACTTGGCTCGCCGCAAACACTCAGCACCAAAAGCGTTGGCCCGCAGGCAATTGGCAGGCGGAGAACGGCTTCGACCCGCGCTGTGGCCGGGTCGGGGGCCGATGCAAAGGGAGATAGAAGTGCGCAACGCGAGGCAAGAGCCAAGCGAATGGAAGCGGTCCAGGCGCATCCCGTGGCCCAGTTGCTTGAGTGCCCTCCGGCAGTCAGTCTCCTGCTGAACGATGCGGCACAATGTATCAACTTTGTAGCTGGGGAGCTTGTCTTTCGCCAGGCAGAGAGCTGCCGTGGCCTCTATCTGGTAGTCTCGGGCCAATTCCAGCGCAAGACCGAGCGGCTTGAGACGCACTTAACCCTCTCGCCGGCCCGCGCCGGAGATCTCGTGGAACTGGCTGCCGCCCTGGGGGACGGCCATCATACCTATTCGCTTGCGGCACAAACAGCCGGTTCGGTGCTTATGCTACCGATTGAGACGCTTGAGAAGGCCTTTCAAAGCTATCCACCTCTGCGGATGCAGTTGCTCGAGGAACTCGCCCGCGAAGTCTCGCGCGCCTATTGCACCTGTTGTCTCAGCCGCACGGTAAGTCACCGGCGGGCAAGCGCCGCGGCCTAACGTGCGGGGCGACAATTCGATAGAATCACCGGTATTCGCGCGGGCCTTCCAGGGCAGCCGCGCAGACTGTTAGATAATCCCTGCCTTGCGATCCCGCGAAAGTGCGCTATACTTCAACTTGCACAGCGGCGAACCCATGTCGGCTTTCCATCCCCATCACCCTCCGGAAGATTGTATTAACTGTGAGCACCGCCATTTGCGGATGTTCTGCAATCTCACGCCCGAGGCGCTTGACGATTACGACAAGATTGGGATCATGATGAGCCACGCCCGCGGGGCCAAGCTCTTCTCAGAGGGCGACCCGGCGCGCAATGTCTTTGTAATCTGCTTCGGACAGGTCAAGATCTCTTCAACCTCCCGCGACGGCAAGACCATGATTTTGAAGATCGCCGGCCCCGGCGACGTGATGGGCCTGAGCGCGGTGCTGGCCAATGTGTCCCACGAGGTCACTGCCGAGGCCATTGAACCCTGCCAGGTGAAGACGGTGCGCAAGCAGGAGTTCGTCGATTTTCTTGGGCGCCACGGCATCGCCTCAATGCACGCCGCGCAGTCGCTGTCTGGTGAATACCTGACGGTCTTTCACGACGCCAAGCGATTGGCGCTCTCCGGTTCGGCTGCGGGACGGCTGGCTCGGCTGCTGCTGGACTGGGGCCGTACGGCGGCCAATGGACGGCCTGAAATCCGCTTCACCATGGCCCTGACGCACGAAGAGATCGCCAACATGGCCGGCACCTCGCGCGAGACTGTCACGCGGCTGCTCAATCAGTTCCGCCGAGACCAATGGATCACCATCAAAGGCTCCAGCTTGACCATCGTCAAGCCCGATCAGCTTGAACGTCTTACAGCTTAGACCCTCTTTAGCAAAAATCCCTTCCGAAAGTCTCGCAGTCAGTCTGTATTCCGACTTGTCCCTCGCCGCTGGCGAAGCGCGGCCGCCAGCCCGAATGGAGGCTTGCCGAGCTCCAACGCTCCATCGCCTTCCTATGCAGTTTCCTCTGCTGGTTGCGTGCAATTCTTCACGGGTTCCTTATACCTAAGCCCCAATAATTCTGAGCAAGGCGCTTCACAATCATCCCCATCCCAATTCCCTATCCCCAAAAGGAGGCACATGACTAAGTACAAACTCGAATACATCTGGCTTGACGGCAAAAAACCCGTTCCCGACCTGCGCGGCAAAGGTCTGCTCAAAGCATTTGAGAAGCCACCTACCCTCGCCGATATACCTTTGTGGGGGTTTGACGGTAGTTCTACCATGCAGGCCGAGGGTAGCAAATCCGATTGCGTGTTGAAACCCGTAGCTCTCTATCCCGACGTAACCCGCAAGGACGCTTATCTTGTGCTAAGCGAAGTCATGCATCCCGATGGCACGCCGCACTCGACCAATGCTCGCGCTACCATTGAGGACGATCCTGATCTGTGGATCGGTCTTGAGCAGGAGTACTTCCTCTATAAAGACGGTGTGCCTCTGGGCTGGCCGAAGGACGGCTTTCCTCTCACTCCTCAAGGCCCGTACTATTGCGGTGTTGGCTACAAAAACATGGGCAGTCTGGCCCGCACAATTGTTGAAGAACACTGGGATCTCTGTCTCTCCGCCGGAATCAATCACGAAGGGATCAACGCCGAGGTCGCCAAAGGCCAATGGGAGTTCCAGATCTTCGCCAAGGGCTCCAAAAAGGCTGCCGACGACACCTGGATGGCTCGCTACCTGATGATGCGTCTCTGCGAGAAGTATGAAGTGGATATGGTCCTGCACTGCAAGCCACTGAAGGGTGACTGGAATGGATCCGGTATGCACTGCAACTTCTCAACGAAGTACATTCGCGAGGTCGGTGGCAAGGAGTACTTAGAATCGCTCATGGCGGCTTTTGAGAAGTACATTCCCGAGCACATTGCCGTCTATGGTCCGGATAACCATCTGCGCTTGACCGGTCTGCACGAAACGCAATCAATCGACAAGTTCAGTTACGGGCTCTCGGATCGCGGCGCTTCAGTACGTTTACCCGTCAACTTCATCAAGAATGGCTATAAGGGCTATCTGGAAGATCGACGGCCCAACTCGGAGGGCGATCCATACCAGATTGTCTCCCGGATTCTGAAGACGATCAATACGGTACGGAAGGAAGAACCGGTTTTGGCCTGACCTGAACGAGTGCGGTCTCCGGAAAGACGGAGACCGCACGATAGGCAGGTCACCGGAACTCGTGTGCTGGTCGGGCCCCCGGGTCCAGCGCAACCTCCGGTTCAAGGCTACGAGCCTGGCGCAATACTCACCGAAGCTGTAGTGTGCGGGAGCTGGACTGGAAGCTAGCTTCCTACTTCCCCGCACCTCAGGTGATTCTTGGACGGCTGCCAAGCCTCTTGCGCTGGTAGTCATGGAGATCTCTGCCCTAAAGCAACCAAAAGAATAGGTAGACGCTCCCTTGGCGGCCATCTTATGGCTCCTCATAGATATGCGCCCGTTTTTCCACCGGCGGAAGCGGAAATCTTCATGGGTTCCTTATACGCACTCGCCAATAATCTCGCGGAATGCCCTAAACTGAAATTCTGTATCCACAAACAAAAAGGAGACCAATGACCAAGTACAAACTGGAATACATCTGGCTTGATGGCAAGCAACCAATCCCGGAACTCCGCGGAAAGACACAGCTTAAGTCCTTTGAGAACCCGCCGGCGCTGGCGGATATTCCCCTTTGGGGCTTTGACGGCAGCTCGACGATGCAGGCCGACGGTCACAAGTCCGACTGCGTTCTGAAGCCGGTGGCTTTGTATCCCGATGGCGCACGCAAAGACGGCTATCTTGTTCTGTGCGAAGTGATGCATCCGGATGGCACGCCGAACTCGACAAATATGCGCGCCACGATCGAGAATGACCCGGATCTGTGGGTTGGCTTCGAGCAGGAGTACTTCCTTTATAAGGACGGGCGTCCGCTGGGCTTCCCGAAGGACGGCTATCCCGGTCCCCAGGGCCCGTTCTATTGCGGAGTCGGTTACAAGTATGTGGGCAACATTGCCCGCCAGATCGTCGAAGAGCACCTGGATCTGTGCCTCTATGCCGGCATCAACCACGAGGGCATCAACGCCGAAGTGGCCAAGGGCCAGTGGGAGTTCCAGATCTTTGGCAAGGGATCTGCCAAGGCCGCAGATGACTTGTGGATGGCTCGCTACCTGATGTATAGGCTCTGCGAGAAGTATGAAGTCGACTTTGTGTTGCATTGCAAGCCGATCAAGGGCGACTGGAACGGTTCAGGCATGCACAGCAACTTCTCGACGAAGTATATTCGCGAAGTCGGCGGCAAGGCCTACCTTGAGTCTCTGATGGCGGCTTTTGAGAAGCATATTCCCGAGCACATCGCCGTCTATGGCCCCGATAACCACCTGCGCCTGACCGGTCTGCACGAGACACAGGCGATTGACAAGTTCAGCTACGGCTTGTCGGATCGCGGAGCGTCAGTCCGGTTGCCGGTAAACTTTGTACGCGACGGCTACAAGGGCTATCTCGAAGATCGCCGCCCGAATTCCGAAGCCGATCCCTACCAGATCGTCTCGCGCATTCTGAAGACGATTAACACGGTTCCGACAAAGTAACTGAAGCTGTACCGTTGCCCAGGTTTCGATTGCGGGACCTGGGCAACTATCTATCTGGAAATAGCTTAATAAGTTGTTTTTGAAATCCACTTCAATTTCACGAATTGCCCTCCTATAATGTGTGCAACAGATTTCACCCCGCACTATTGCGCCCAAAAAGGAGACCCATGTCCACTGAATTCCGCAATTTTCTAGCTTTGTCGTATGAGGAGCTGGAAGAACTCAATTTGCAAGCCAAGGCCGACCGCGGCAATCGTGTTGCGGCCCATGAGATTCGCGAGAAGCGACTGAAATACTTGACCGACGAGAAACGGATCAAGGCTGTGACGGTGCTGTTCTCGGACCTCGAGGGCCGCCTTCACCTGCTCGACTACGACAAGAAGTTTCTGCTCGGAGCCTATGAGAACCTGACCTTTGACGGCTCCTCGATCCGAGGATTCACGGCGCAAAAGGAGAGCGATCTGCGGTTGGGCATCGACTGGAGCGCCTTCTACTGGGTGCCCGCCGATGTCTTCGGCACCGGCAAGGTGCTGGTCTTCGGCAATGTCATCGATAAAGACGGAACCACTTACTCCGGCGACATGCGCGGAGTGCTCAAGGCCTATGCGGACGAGCAGCACAAGGCAAACGGCTACACCTTGAATGCAGCCACCGAGATCGAAGGATTCCTCTTCGCCGGCAAGGACGCTGAACAGAACTACCACCTGACCGGCAAATTCGACTTCATCTCCAGTGGCGGCTACTACCACTCACTGCCTCTTGATCCGCTTCGCCAGTTTATCGACACTTCGGCCGAAGTGCAGCGTGCGATGGGTTTCCAGAACGAAAAGGATCACCCGGAAGTTGCCCCCAGCCAGTTCGAAATCAACTACAGCTACGCCGAGGCAGTGGGCGCGGCCGACCAGATTCAGCTCTACAAGTTGCTGACCCGCCAGATCGCCAACAATATGGGCTATACGGCCAGCTATCTGCCCAAGCCTGTGGTCGGCGTCAACGGCAGCGGCATGCACACCAATGTCTCGGTATCCAAGGGCAAGACCAATTTGTTCTGGGACGAGAAGGGTGAAGAGCAGCTTGCCACTTTTGGATGGAACTTCATGGATCGCATCCTGACCCATGCGCTGGATCTTTGCCTGATCTTCAACTCCAGCGTGAACGCATATCGCCGTCTCGATCCGCACTTTGAGGCGCCCAATCAGATTCGCGCATCGGCCGTCGATCGCGGCGCGATGGTTCGCGTGCCTATCGGCAACCACCGCTCGATGCGCACTGAAGTCCGCGCCGTTGCTCCGGACGCCAACCCCTACCTCTCACTCTACGGCATCTTCAAGACCGGTCTGGATGGGGAGATCTCGAAGGCTGAGAATCTGCGCGCCGGCGGCCGCTACCTGCCGGACAATATCCAAAAAGCGATTGCGGACTTCGAGTCGTCGGAGTGGATTGCGAAGATTCTGGGCAAGGATGTGCAGGGCCGCTATGCCGAATTGAAGCAGGCCGTTGCTAATCGCTCCCCGCGTGAGCTGGGAACCATCGTCAAGGCCTCCGAGGTGCAGTTCCACCACGCGGTTTACAACCAGTCGCTCTGGAACCTGTTTTAGAGCGAACTGAAAAGGTCTAGTTTCACAAACGGCTTTTGAGCATGGGAAAAAACGAACGGCGTTGCCAGCCAAGGCAGCGCCGCTTGTTCTTGCGCGGGTAAATTTGCAGCTTTGCTTCTGAGCCCGAGAGTGGCCTATAGTACGGAGGGAAACTCGAAAAAGGCTCCACTCCAGGGAAGCGAGGTTCATGGGCTCGGACGGCAGATACCGGCAATTCGACGAGGCTGGGCAGGACGGGATCTTGATTCTCGACCCGCAGACAGGCGCGATCCTCGACATGAATTCGATTCTGGCCAGGATGCTTGACTACTCCCCCGTGGAACTGCTCGGCATGACGCTATGGGAGATCGGCCTTCCTGAGGATGTGGTTGCATCCAAAAGCGTTTTCCAGAAGCTGATCGAAAACAATTCCGTTCACTACGACAATCTCCCGTTTGTGGCCAAGGGTGGAGATCTCGTCCGCGTCGAGGTCACCGGTAAGGTCTATGAACGCAGGGGAGAGAAGCTGGTCCAGTGCAACATTTGCAGCATCGGCGAGCCCGAACTGGCTGTTCTTCCCGAGTCACAGATCCGCCGCACGCAGGAGATGGAGGCCGTCGGTCAAATCGCGGGCGGTCTCGCTCACGACCTCAATAATTTGCTGGGTGTCATTCTAAAATGCTGCGAACTCCTGGATAAGCAGCCAGCCTTGCCCGAGGAGAGCCGGGAGTTGGTCCAGGAGGCGCGCACTGCGGGAACATCCGCCCAAGCGCTGACGCAGCGCCTGCTCGCCTTCAGCCGTGGCCAGCTAGTGCAGCATGTTCCGGTGGATTTGAATGAGACGGTGAATCGCATGGAGGGAATGCTGCGCCGCATGGCCGGTGACGGCATTGAACTGGTGACCTTGCCGGGCCGTGGTCTAGGCAACATTCATGCCAATGCGAGCCAGCTTGAACAGATACTGATGAACCTGGCAGCCAATGCGCGCGATGCGATGCCCAGGGGTGGCAAGATTATCGTCGAAACCGACAACGTAGTGATCGATGAAGCGAACGCCGGGCAGTATCCTTCGATTCGGCCCGGCCGCTACGTGATGTTGAGCGTCAGCGATACGGGAACCGGAATGGACCCCGAGATTCAATCCCGCATATTCGAACCATTCTTCACCACCAAGCCCTTCGGCCGGGGCACGGGGCTCGGCCTGTCAACGGTTTACAGCATCGTGGAGCAGAGCGGCGGCGCAATCTCGGTTTACAGTCAACCCGGCGCCGGAGCGACATTCAAGATCTTCTTTCCCCGCTTTGAACAGGCTCTCGAGGTCGTGAGGCCACCGAGACCGGAGAAGTCGCATGGAGAGACCGAGACGATCCTGCTGGTCGATGATGCCGGGTCGCTGCGCGGACTGATCCGGCGGCTTCTAGAGGACGCCGGATTCACGGTGCTCGATTCGGGGGACCCAGCCCTGGCTCTCCGCATCGCTGAGGAGCATCCAGGACCGATCGCGCTGTTGATCACCGATGTAATCCTGCCCGGTTTCAGCGGCTCCGAACTTGCAGCGAGAGTGACCGTGGGAAGGCCGCAAACCAAGGTCCTATACGTCTCTGGTTTCGACGGCGAGTCGATCATTCCGGCGCTTGTGCCCGGGCACAGCTTTGGTTTTCTCAAGAAGCCATTTACCCAGGACGACCTGCTGAGAAAGATCCGCCAGATCCTTGATTCTTCGATCGAACCTCCTCTGCGCTCGGTGCCTTAGTCCGCGCCTGGCGGCGGACGCTCCACTGCGGTCGATGTCCCTCAAGCCCCTCATTCTTCAGGCCTCCCCACCTATACTCTCCGTCTCATGAATCCCGGCACTTGCATTCGATGGCGTTGAAATCGATGGCCCGTTTTGCCGATGGTGGGAAAGCGGGTGTGCTGTTCATACAGCCTGCTCCGCTGATTTGTGGTTTCACTCGGGGTCGCGTACTAAGTGCCTTGCGGACGGGATGGAATAGAGCATGTTTCAAATCGGTGGAATCCTGATCGTCTTCGGCTGCGTCGTCACTGGCTACCTGATGGAAAAGGGCCAGATTGCCGTGCTGCTCCAACCATCCGAACTGATCATTATCGGTGGCGCGGCGATCGGCACGCTGTTGACGGCCAACCCAATGCACATTCTGAAAAAAATCGTTGCCGAACTCAAGAATGTTGTCAAAGGATCACCGTTTTCAAAGCAACGATATCTCGACACGCTCAAGATGATGTTCGATCTCCTCGCAAAATCGCGCAAAGAGGGAGCCATAGCGATTGAAGGCGATATTGAAGAGCCGGATAACAGTCCACTCTTCTCGCGGTACCCGGTCTTCCTCAAAGACCATCACGCCCGGGATTTTGTTTGCGATACGATGCGCATGGCGATCACCGGCGGAGTGAGCGCGTTTGACGTGGACCAAATGATGGAGCTGGATATGGATGTCCATCACATGACGTCAAGCCAGCCTAGCCAGTCTTTGAACACTATGGCCGATGCGCTGCCAGGCCTGGGAATTGTGGCCGCGGTCTTGGGTGTCGTGGTGACGATGCAGTCGCTGGGAGGCCCTCCGGAGGAAATCGGACGCAAAGTAGCAGCGGCGCTGGTCGGAACGTTTCTTGGGATTCTTTTGTGCTACGGGCTGGTAGGACCGCTGGCTTCTAATTTGTCGAAGACTGTGGATGAGGAGCAGAGCTACTATCATGTGCTGCGCGTCATGATGCTTGCATTTATCAAGGGCACCTCTCCCATTCTTGCAGTTGAGATGGGCCGCAGGGCGATTCCCGAGCACTCCCGCCCCGACTTCTTCGAGGTGGAAAAGGCGTGCAGAGAGAGAGTTGGAGAGCCGGCAGCGGAGGAGTTTGAAGCCGCGTAAGGTGGCGCACCCATGGTAGCCGATGAACAGGTCATCATCGTCAAGAAGAAGGGCGGCCACGGCGGCCACCACGGCGGCGCGTGGAAGGTAGCTTATGCCGACTTTGTGACGGCGTTGATGTCGTTGTTTATCGTGATGTGGCTGATGAACAGCAGCAAGCCCGTTCAGGATGCCGTGGGGGGATACTTTCGCGATCCGAACGGCACGGGCCAGAAAAAAGGAACGCAGTTGGGCGGGGCCGGCGATGCCGGTCCGCTCAAAGAACTCGACTTGAAGAAGCTGAAGGAAGACCTGATGAAGGCCATGGCGAAGATGGCCAACTATGACAAGATCAAGAAACTGATTGAGATTTCGGTCACCCCGGAGGGGTTGCAGATCGAGTTGATGGAGGATCCGAACGGAACCTTCTTCGAGTTGGGAAGTCCGGAGCCAACTCCTACACTTCAAAAGGTGCTTGAGGTTCTGGCTCCGGAGATTGGCAAGCTGCCTAATCCGGTCTCCATTGAGGGACACACCGATTCCAAGCCCTACTCCGGCGTGAAAGCTTATGGGAACTGGGAGCTATCAACAGACCGCGCCAACACCGCCAGGCGCCTTATGGAAGCAAGCGGCCTTCATGCGGGGCAGGTGGTTCAGGTGCGGGGCTACGCGGATCGCAAACTCCGCAAGCCGCAGCAGCCGGAAGATGCCTCGAACCGCAGGATCACCCTGATCATTCAGGCCATTCCCGCCCCCGATCCGCTTCCGGCGGTCATAGCCAAGGGGTCGCTGCCGCCCATCAATTAGCACTAACTGCATTAAATCCATGTGAGTCCAGGGATATTCCTCAGGGGGCTTTGCGTATCTGGTACCCATGAGTCAAACTCGACATCTCACTGATAACAATGACCGAGCCGCTTTCGCGGCAGTTTGGCAGGATGTGACGGTGGGATGGGTGGATGCGGCTGTGGAGCGGCACCTGCAATCAAAACCCGTTGTGATGATAGGCGGACTGGTGGTGCGAGAGGATTTACGTGGCAAAGGCATCGGCCAGCAGCTATGTCACGCCGTAGAACACTGGGCCACGCAGATCGGGATAGGTGTAGTGCGCGTGAGATGCGAGCTCAAACGTGCCGACGCACACCGGTTCTACTTACGCGAAGGGTACTCACAGGTGAAAGTCTCATCGGTATTCGAAAAATACGTGCTCCGGCAGGCGTGAGAGGCTGGGACGGGATTCTCGGATTCACTTTTTGTTTGCTTGGTTGCTCGTCATATTTCAGCTCCCCGATTTCTTTTCGCGAGATCCGGGTCCTGGTCATATCACCAGCAATCGGAAGTGCTTAGATGCTGCCCGTAGCGCGATTATGGGAATTGGACGAGCATTGCAGCGGCGGCGTGGTTGGCGATCACCGTCATATATTCGGCCGTGGCTGTTCGATCCCTTGGCGTCTCAAAGTCAAAGACCAGCCCCACATAGCTATTGTCGATATAAGCGACCTGGGCTTCAATCTTGAGCGTCCCCATTGGATGGCGAAGAGTGAGCAACCCGGAGTCGCCGACCACCACAGAGCCGTCAAGCTTGACACGAATGCCTGTATCGCTGACATCGCGGCACAGACCGATGAACGTCTCATCGCCCACAATGAAATCGACGTCAAAGCCCGTGGTGACGCGGCAAGGCCTGTACTCGAATTTGCGGATACTTTTCAGGTCCGTCATTCCCGCGGACTCCTCTCGGTTCTGGAGGCACGGCCGACATGCCGGGCCAGAGGCTCTTCGTGCCTATCGGCATGAGCGTTTCATAGTTCCAATATTAGTCCTGTCAGCCTCACATCTATCTATTAGCAATCAGCGGTCCATTTGCTCGATGGCGGCCAACGCCGGCGCAAGCCGCCGCCGAGGCCGTTGAACTCGTAAGCTGTCTGAAAATGGATACCTGGCGCAGCCCCGGGTCAATTCCGCGCGGAGACTCCGTCAAGAGGAAATATACCCCTGGAACTTGGCGCAGGCGAACAGGTCGAAACTATCTTGTTTAGATTCAATATTCACAATCTTTTCTTCGCCTGACTTTGTCTAAATTAAAATTCGATGATAATATTTCAGTTCAAAGCCATGTTTCCACAGTCAGGTTCATCCGGGTTATCGGGAAGTGGTGTACATTCTGGTGGCGCGCTGTCACCGCCAGAAACAGACGGACTCCTCGAATTTCCGCCCAATTCGGCAGAACCGAGAATTCTGGTCGTAGACGACGACGTCCCCCTTGGAAAGTTTCTCAGCCGCGAACTCAAGCGCAGATCATTTTCCGTCGAGATCCGTCAAGATGGCGAAGCCGCTCGTGATGATATCCGGCAATTCACCTACGATCTGGTCATTCTCGACCTGAATCTGCCCAAGATGGATGGGATGGCCGTGCTGAAACAGGTTCGCGTCAGTCATCCCCGGCTACCGATTCTGGTGCTGACCGCCAGGAATCACACCCACGATCTAGTCGCGGCGCTCGAACAGGGAGCCGACGACTGCCTGATCAAGCCCTTTTCGTTTCTGGAACTTCTGGCGCGTATTCGGGGGTTGTTGCGGCGCAATTACACTCCGCCGGCGACCGCATCGAAGGTCGGCAACCTGGCCATCAACCGCGAGGAGCACTGGGTGCTGCGCGGCGACCGGCGCATCGATCTGACGGCAAGGGAGTTTGCCTTGCTCGAATACCTGATGAACAACGCGGGCAAGGCTATTTCGCGCGCGACCATCATGCAGGATGTCTGGAATACCCCGTTCGATTCCACGACCAATATTGTAGACGTTTACATGAAGTATCTGCGGGACAAGATCGACCTCGATGGAGAGGCCAAGCTGATCCGCACAGTCCGTGGCGTGGGGTACGTTCTCAGTAGCGATTAGCAGCAGCGAGTCCGTGAGGGGGCAGTCACCAATGCCGAAAACCGCAACCGAGGCGCTTTGCTCCAACCTCTCGCAGTGCATTCATGCGACCGCGCAGCCACTCGCCGTTCTTCGCGCCAGCCTCGGCAACAGCCGGGTGGAGCAGATGAGTGTTGAAGAACTCAGAGAACTGGTGTCGGGCTCGGCCACGGAGGTGGAGCGGCTGTGCACGCTCTTGAGTTGCCTTCAGCGGCTCGTAAGCACAGAGAGCACCAAACCGCAGTTCTCCGAAATCTCAATTCAGCCTTTGCTCGAGCATGTGGCCGACGGAGTCGACCTCCTTTACAAGGAGGACCGGATCGCCTTCCGCTCGCTGATCTCGAACGATTGCCACCCGGTTCTCATCGATAAGGCTCGCACTCTTCAAGCCTTGTCGACGATTCTACTGATTGCTCATGCCGTCTCCCGCCCACAGGATACGGTTGAACTGATCGCCTTGCCTTGCTCGTCCAATGCGGTTCGCGTCGTCGTGCAAAATCTGACCTCGTGCGTCGACCAAATGAATGCCGAGACGAGCCTTGGCATGGCGTTTGCGGAGGCGAACATCCGAAGCCAGCAGTCCGGTTTTTCCTGGAGTCTGAAGCCTTTCAGCGTACAGATCGAGTTGCAGGGCGCCCCGCTGGCGCAAACCTGTTGAATCGGGGATTGTACAAATCATATGGGTCCGATTGATACCATGGCCGCAGAGGAAGAACCACCGAGGGATTCGCCTTCTTTTCCAAAGTTTCGCGCCGATGAAAGCACGGTTATCAGCGTGCTTCTTGTCAGCCCCAACAGCAGGCTGCGCCTGGCGCTCAGAGACAAGCTCCGCCAGCCGCGCTGGAGTCTGACCGAAGCCGGCAGCGGCGCCGAAGCCCTCGAGTGCCTCAACGAGAGTCCTAGCGAAATCCTTCTACTCGATCCTCTGCTCCCCGATCTCGAGTCGGGCGAGTTCAGCGGGATGGTTCGCGATCAGTTCCCGAACATCCAGATCCTCTCGGTGAACTCGCACACCGGGCAGCTCGTTCTTGGCACCTCATCGCCCACATTGCTCTCGGCCCAACTGACAGAGGTGCTCTATAGCGGCGGCAATACGCCGTCCAACGCCATCTCTCCCGAGCGGCTGCAACGGATGCGGACGCATGAGGACGGATATCTCGGCATCCGCGGCATGATCGGCGACTCGCCGGCGATGCGGCAGGTCTATCAGCTCGCCCACATGGTTGCCAGACGCGACACGACGGTCCTGGTCACAGGAGAGAGCGGCACCGGCAAGGACCTTGTCGCTCAGGCGATCCATTTGATCAGCCTGCGCCAGAAGCAGCCCCTGGTGGTGATCAATTGCGCCGCCATTCCAGAGTCGCTGCTCGAAGCTGAACTCTTCGGCTATGTGAAGGGCTCCTTTACCGGTGCCGTGCAGTCGCGCATCGGGCGAATCCATGCGGCGCATGGCGGGACACTTTTCCTTGACGAGATTGGCGATATGCCCCTCTCTCTGCAAAGCAAGATTCTGCGTTTTCTCGAGCAAGGCGAAGTGCAGAGGATCGGCGGCAACGACAATTTGAAGGTGGATGTCAGAGTGATCGCCGCGACCAATGCCGATCTGCTGAGCCGGGTTAAACAGGGGCTGTTTCGCGAGGACCTCTACTATCGCCTCGCCATTTTTCCCATCAAGCTGCCGCCTTTGCGGGAGCGCGAGGGTGATGTCATTCAGCTCGCGGAGGCTTTTCTCGATAAGTTCTCTCCCGGTGTCTCCTTCAGCGCGGATGCGGTCGAGGCTCTGGAGCAGCACAACTGGCCGGGGAACGTTCGCGAACTGAAAAACGTCATCGAGCGATCCAGCATCGTCGTCGGTGGCGAACGGGAGATCGCGGCCCGTCACATTCTCTTCTAAGAGAAAACCCGGCAAAGATTGCCGGACGTCCACGGTTACGGGTAGGGGCTCTGATTGTGCAGGGATCATTGCAGGCCCGATGCCGGTGAAAGGCATTTGCTCAGATAGCTTGCGGAACATATATATAGATGCGGCTTTCGCCTTTCAATCTCCGGTGCAAAAGCCCAAATCAAGTTGGCCCTCATCTTGCATGGGCGATAGGCAGATGCTGCCTACTTCTCATCTCGTGCAAATAAATCTTCCGCTCATCGATCTTCCGGGCGGCGGCCAGGTGCAGGCTCCATCGGGCGAGATGAGCTTCGCGGGCAGAGGTTCTCAACGGGAGTCTGAGATGCAGGCCAGAAGCGCCGTGCTGCTTGCCGGCGAGTTCTCTGAGTTCATTTCGGCGGCCACCCGTCTTGAGAACTCCTATCGCGAATTGCAGGAGCAGGTTTCTCAGTTGGGTCAAGAGCTCTCGGAGCGGAATGCAGCGCTTAACACCAGCCTGGCTGAAAACGAGCGGATGCGGCAGGCCCTGCAGCAGATCGTGGACTCGATGCCCTGCGGCGTGCTGGTTCTGGACTCCGAGGGCCAGATCTCGACGATCAATCCAGAGTGCCGCAGGCTGCTTGGACTCAATGAAGCGTATTTCAATACGGAGTCGAAGACCACCCTGCGGCAGATCTCGGTGTGGAGCGGCGTCAATCTTGAGGCATCGTATGAAAACGTCTCCAGTAGCGATACAGGCCGCGAATTCTGCATTCGCGGCAGCGAGGGAAAACGCTGGGTCGAGGTCCGCAACCGCCGTCTCTTCCGTTCATCGGGCAGGCCTGGCACGTTGGACAAGACGATCCTGATCCTGCGCGATATTACGATTCAGAAGCGCGCCGAGCAAGAGCGCGAGGCCGGACGCAAGGCGATGGCCCTTGCCGAGATCACTACCACTCTCGCTCATGAAATTAGAAACCCATTAGCCAGCCTGGAACTCTTCGCCGAGTTAATTGAAAAGGACGATGAGCGCCGCGGCGAATGGATCTCCAATCTCCGCGCCGGCATCCGTTCGCTCTCCGGAACCGTGAACAATGTGCTGAGCTTCCACGGTTCCGGCTCTTTTTCGCTTGCGCCAGTCTCGCTTTCGATGGTGATTGCGAATGCGCTCAAGTTTGTTCAACCGCTCGCGGACCAGGCAGCGGTTTCGTTGGAGTGGAGGGCCGATCACGAAGCAATTCAGGTGATGGGCAATGCAAGCGCCCTCCAGCAGGTTGTACTCAATCTGGTCTCCAATGCCATTCGCCACACACCGGCGGGCGGCAGCGTCACGGCTTCGCTTCGGCTTGAACCGGGCGAATTCAACGGCAAAGAAGATGGAAAGAACACCGGCCAGCTCGTCGCCGAATTCTGCGACACCGGTTGCGGCATTCGTCCAGATCAAATTGACCGCATCTTTGAGCCAGGCTTTAGCGGAAGTGGCGACACTTCCGGATTGGGCCTGGCAGTTTGCGAGCGAATCATGAAGCAGCACGGTGGGCGGATCTCCGCATCCAACTGTGCGCATTCCGGCGCTCGATTCACGCTTCATTTTCCAGTGCACCAGATGGAATTGGCCTTGGCATGAACAGTACGCTTGAAAGCAATAGTGAATCTTCGGTGTTGGTAGTCGACGACGAACCAGGAATGCGGACCGCACTGCGGGCCAACTTCCTGCGCCACGGTTGGCGCGTGGAAACGGCCACCGGCGTTCGCGATGCGGCTCGGGCCTTCGAACTCACCAGCTTCGATCTCGTGGTCAGCGACATCCGCATGAGGGATGGCGATGGCTTCGAGGTGATGTGCTCGGTGCAAAAGAACTCGCCGACCACTGCGGTAATTCTGCTGACCGCATTCGGCAGCGTTCCCGAGGCCGTTGAGTCGATGCGCAGCGGGGCATTCGATTACCTGACCAAGCCCGTCTCTTTTGAACAATTGCAGGCCGCCGCGGCCCGCGTCATGGAGCGGATCAACGAAAAGGCAGCCATTGTCAGCGCTCCCAAAAAGGCTATTGATGAGACGATCGTCAGTCCCGGCATCATCGGGCGCTCTCCTTCACTGCTGCAGGCCTTGCAGCGCGCCCGCGCCGCCGCAAGCACAGATGCCGACGTGCTGATAGAGGCTGAGAGCGGCACCGGCAAGGAACTGATGGCGAAGTTCATCCATCATGCCAGCGACCGCAGCCGCAAGCCATTTGTAGCAGTCAACTGTGCGGCCGTGCCAGAGAGCTTGCTGGAGAGCGAGCTCTTCGGGCATGCCAAGGGAGCCTTCACCGGCGCGAACGCGGCAAAAATCGGAAAATTCGAATTGGCAGACGGCGGCACGCTGCTGCTCGATGAGATCGGTGAGATGCCGCTCAACCTGCAGCCCAAGCTGCTCCGCATTCTTCAGGAGCGCGAGTTCGAGCGTCTCGGCGAAACGCGCTCGATCCACGTCGACATTCGCATCATCGCCACCACCAATGCCTCTTTGGCCTCGATGGTTGAGCAGGGCCGCTTCCGCTCCGATCTTTACTATCGGCTCAATGTCATTCCTCTTTCGATTCCAGGCCTTCGCGATCGTCTCGAAGATATTCCCGCCCTTGCCCAGCACTTCGCAGAGAAGTTTGCCGTCGAAACGGAATCTTCCGTGCCGGTGCTCGATGCGAGCTTCATCGAGAGATTGCAAGCGTATAGCTGGCCAGGCAACGTCAGGGAGTTGGCGAACTTCATGCGCCGCGTTCTCTCACTCAATCAAGGGACAACGATCGATGCGGAGTGCTTCCAAAGAGAGTTTCATCCATTGGGTGGCGCGCAAGCCGTATCGCGCGTGCTTCCGGCTCCCGGTACGCCGATTTCGGTGATCGAAAAGATTCATTTTGAAAACACGCTGGCCCTGGCCCACGGCAACCGGACGCATGCTGCCGAGATGCTGGGAATCAGCCTGCGCACGATGCGCAACAAGATCAGGGAATACGGGCTCCCACCAAGGAGGTACGCCTGATGGCTACGCCACCACTGATTCCAACTCTCGAAAACTACTTGAAGCTGACGGTCGTTCGCGAACAGGCAATCTCAGCCAACATGGCCAATGTCGATACGCCCGGCTACCACACGCACGACATCGACTTTCAAGGTGAGTTGAGCAAGGCAATGAACAACGTCGTGAACCAAACCGGAGACAACGGAGTCTCCGCACAGTTGAATCCCGTGGTGCAGGAAGTCTCGGGTCTCATGGAGCGTGCGGACGGCAATAACGTGAACCTCGACCGCGAGGCGCTCCTGATGTCCGAGACGCAATTGCAGTATCAGATCGGCGTTCAGCTGATCAAACATCAGTTCCATCAGATGCTCAGCGCGATCAATGGGGGAGGCCAGTAATGAATCTCTTCGACTCGTTAGCCGTGAGTGGTTCGGCGTTGTCCGCCGAGCGTCAGCGCTCAGAAATCGTTGCCGCAAACCTGGCCAATGCCGAGACGACGCGCACCGATTCCGGCGGACCATACCGGCGCAAGGAAGTTGTCTTTCAATCGCCCAGTGCATCCGGCTTCCGGCTGGCTCTTGCCAGCACAGGCCACCAGATCGAACCCGAGCCCGGCAGCGTGCGCATCTCAGAAGTCATCGAAGACCCGACGCCGCCCGTGATGCGCTACGAGCCAAATCATCCGGACGCGGACAAGGACGGCTACGTTGCCTATCCGGCGATCAATCCGGTGCTCGAGATGGTGGACCTGATGAGCTCGGTGCGCTCCTATCAATTGAATGCCTCGGCGGTGGCCGCGGCCAAGCAGATGATTCAGCAATCGATCGACATCCTCAAGAGTTAAACGGGAGATTTGAAGATGAGCAGTCCAGTTGCAGGTCTTGGTTCAATTGGCTCGATTAGCAGCCTTCCTAAGTTGCCGCCGCTTGTGCCCGGTTCTTCAGAAGAGGGCTTCGGCAGTGTTCTCAGCAATGTGCTTCAGCAGGTGAATCAGCTCAATGGCGGAGCCGAGCAGCAGATCGGCACGCTGTTGAAGGGCGGCAACGCAGACATGAGTTCCGTGATGATCGCGGTTGAAAAGGCGGATGTGGCCTTTCAACTGATGATGCAGGTTCGCAACAAGATCGTGAGCGCCTATCAAGACATCGAGAAGATGCAGTTCTAAGAGAAACGCGCATGGTAAAGTGCGCACACAGGAACGACGCATGGGGGATGCAGTTCCTGGCATTGGGTTTTGAGGGAGCCGCGGGGGCGGGGACGTATGGCCGGCAAAAATCAAATCGCAACCACGAAACAAGCGCCAGGCATCGACAAGGCTTTGGAGCGCGGCAAGGTCTTCTGGACCGGCCTTCGTCCTCAACAGCAGGCATTTTTCGGCTTGGGGCTAGCCATCACACTGGGGGCCATCGTCTTCTTTGGCAAGATGATCTCAACGCCCGATTACAAGCCGCTGATGAATGGACTGGAACCGGCCGATGCGCAAGCGATCTCTTCACAGTTGGCGGCCAAGAAGATCGCCTGCATCATCAGTCCCGACGGCACATCCATCAGCGTTCCTTCCGATCAGGTCGATGCGGCGCGCCTCGAAGTGGCCTCTCACGATACACCGCATAGCGGGCGCATCGGCTATGAGATCTTCGACAAGGTCAGTTGGGGACAAACGGAATTCGATGAGAAGGTGAACTACCAGCGCGCGCTCGAAGGCGAACTCGAACGCACGATTCAGACGATCAGCAATGTCAAGAGCGCTCGCGTCCATCTCGTGATGGCCAGCGATTCGGTCTTCCTCGACAGAGAGCGCGGCGCAAAGGCCTCGGTCACGCTGCGCCTGCGCCGCGGCAACCTTTCGCGCGAAGACTACGCCGCCATCTCGCGGTTGGTCGCAGGCGCGGTGGATGAGCTCAAGCCTACTGACGTGGTCATTATCGATGCTGATTCCAATCAGTCGCTTGGGCAAGGCGATGGCGTCGGCCCTGGCGGCGAAGGTCTCCAACAGGAACTGACGCGACAGCTGATTGCGACTCTCTCACCGGTAGTTGGCGCCGATCGCATTCGCGCCAACGTCAATGTAGAGTATGAAAACGGTAGTAGCGAAGAGAGCCAGGAAAAGTACGATCCGGCAGTCAGCGCCACGCTGACCATGCAGCACTCCGAGGAGACAACTGGACCAGGCGTGGGCGCCGCAGGCGTTCCCGGAACTGCGAGTAATATTCCCGGCAATAAACCTGCGGCTGCTGCTCCGCCGAAGGAACCGAGCCAGTCGTCAAAGACGGATAACAATACTTACGGCGTCAATCGGACGACCCGACACTCGATTGAACCGGCAGGTGGCATCCGCCGCCTGACCGCCGCTGTGGTGATCGACGATGCCGTCTCGCGTACGCAGCAGAACGGCAAATGGGTTGAGACTCGGCACAAGAGGACGCCCGACGAGTTGAAGCTGATCGGCGATCTCGCCCAAGCCTCCATCGGATTCAATAGCGCGCGCGGCGATGTCGTCAGCATACAGAACCTCTCATTCGATCACCCGGTTGAGGCGGAAGCTGTCCCCGTCAATCTTGTCGAACAGGCGCGCAAGGACCTGAACGATTATTCGTTCCTCGTTCGCTATGCCGTCTTGCTTGGACTGTTTATTCTCGTCTATCTTTTGACAATCCGCCCGATTCAAAAGCGGATATTATCAATTCCGAATTCGCTCCTTGTCTCGCACCGTCCTCTGCCGGTGCAGCAATCTGTCGCTGGGGCTGAGGGAGAACCGGTGGCTGAACCCGCCGCCACTCTTGCTCAGCGGTCGATGCTTCTGAAAAAGCAACTCGCGGAGTTCGTCCAGGCGCAGCCTGAGAGCAGCACCATCGCAGTACGTGCATGGCTGCGGGAAGAGACGCAATGACAGCCATAGCCACGGAGAGAGCAAGACTGACGGGTGCGCGCAAGGCCGCAATTCTGCTGACGGTCCTCGGCGAGGACGTGGCAGCGACGGTCTTTCGCGATCTGAACAAGCATGATTTGCAGCTTGTAGCCGACGAAGTCGCGAGCCTCGGAACCATTCCCACGGAGTTGACGGTTCAGGTAATCGAAGAGTACCAGCGGATGACGCAGGCTCAGGAGTATCTCGTCCAGGGCGGCTATGAACTCGCCCAGCGCCTGCTCATCAAGGCCTTCGGAGAGACCGAGGCGGAGAGCATTTTGCACCGGCTCACCAAGGCCCGCGAACTGAAACCGCTTGAGTCTCTGCAGCGCGCCGATCCGCAGAAGCTTGCGCGCTTCCTTGAGAGCGAACATCCGCAGACCATCGCCCTCGTTCTCGGCCAGCTCGGCGATCGCCAGGCATCGGCTCTGCTGATGAGTCTTCCCAATGAGACGCGCGCCGAGGCAGTGAAGAGACTGGCAAACCTTCGCCGCTTCTCGCCGGAAATGGCGGAGAAGGTTTCGACACTGCTGAGCCAGCGGCTCAAGACTGTTGGGGAGCAAGGCAAGCGTACGTACTCGGGATTCCAGAGCGTGGCCGACATCATGAATTGCATCGATACGACCGTCGCGCAAGAGATCCTGGAAAACATCGAGAACGAAGAGCCGACGCTGGCCGTCAGCATTCGCGACCTCATGTTCACCTTTGAAGATCTTCTGCATGTCGGCGAGGCGCACATTCGCGAACTCGCTGGCGCGATCGACAAGAGAACCCTCGCAACAGCTCTCAAGGGGACCTCCGATGAATTGAAGAATCACTTCTTCAGAATCATGTCGACCCGGGCCGTTGAAATGCTCAAGGAGGATATTGAACTGCTCGGCCCAGTTCGCGCCAGGGAAGTGGTTAAGGCGCAGACTGAGATTGTTACGATCGCCAGGCAACTTGAGGCCGAAGGCAGGATCGTATTGAAGGGCGAGGGAAATGATGAATACATCGTTTGACGAATCTTCAAACTATCCATCCCCCGTTCCGGTCACTTCATACATGTATCGGGATATGAGTGCTCCTGCGGCTGCGAATAGCAAGGAACCGAAGCTGGAGAGCCTGAGACCGATACAAGAAAAAGAACAGCAGTCAGCGCCGGGTGCGTCGACGCAGGAGATTAATGAACTGTTGAATCGCGCACGTTCCGAAGCCGCGGCTGAAACTGAAAAACGCCTGCGGGCGGAGTATGAAGCGAGGTCGGTAAAAGAAGCCGCAAAAATCACCCAGGCTTTGGAACTCTTCGTCCATGAGCGCAAGGGCTACTTCGCACGGGTCGAGTCCGAGGTGGTTCATCTGGCGCTGGCCATCGCCCAAAAGATTCTGCATCGTGAAGCGCAGGTCGATCCGCTGTTGGTCGCGGCATTAGTTCGCGTTGCCGTCGATAAGCTGCACGACGGATCGAACGTTTCAGTGCGCGCGACCCCGGTCAACGCGGCGAAGTGGCGCACCTATCTTGCGAATCCGCACAATGGGTCGACCATTGCAATCATTGAAGATGCGCAGTTGGACCCGGATGACTGCATTCTCGAAACCGATCTCGGCTCCGCAAACTTCTCGATCGATGCGCAGTTGAAAGAGGTCGAGCAAGGATTCTTTGACCTTCTCGCCCAGAGGCCTGCGATCAAATGAACTCACTCGGGTCGCTTGCTCCATACTTAGACCGGCTCAATCGCGGATCGACGCTGCGGTGGCGCGGACGCGTGCTGCAAGTGGTTGGAAATCTCATCGAGTCTGAAGGGCCTTTCTGTTCCGTCGGAGAGTCCTGCGAGATTACCAATGCCAGCGGACAAAAATACTCCGGCGAAGTGGTTGGCTTTCGTGGATCGACCTTGCTATCGATGGCTGTTGAGAATCCTCAGGGCATTCGCTTCGGCGACCGGATCGTAGCTTGGGGAACACGCGCCTCCATTCGTGTAGGCAGTGATCTGTTGGGCCGTGTGATCGATGCGACCGGTGCGCCGCTCGATTCAAAGGGAGAATATCGCGGAGAGCGGACGGTGTGGGTCGACGGCTCTGCTCCGCTTCCGCTCGATCGCGTTCCGATCCGCGAGCCGCTGGGCTGCGGCATTCGCGCTCTGGATGCATTTGTTACATGCGGACGCGGCCAGCGCCTGGGAATCTTCGGCGGCAGCGGAGTGGGAAAAAGCACGCTGCTCGGCATGATGGCGCGAGGAACAAGCGCCGATATGACGGTGCTGGCGCTGGTGGGCGAACGCGGGCGTGAGGTTGGAGAGTTCCTCGAGGTGATAGGCGATGAGGGGCGCAAACGATGCGTCGTGGTTGTCTCAACCTCCGATCAATCTCCTTTGCTGCGATTGCGCGCCGCGTTGTCGGCCACGGCCATCGCTGAGTTCTTTGCGAGCACAGGGAAGAATGTTCTCCTGGTCGTTGATTCGCTTACACGCTTTGCAATGGCACAACGAGAGATCGGCCTGTCGGCAGGCGAGCCGCCGACCGCAAAGGGTTACACGCCGTCGGTGCTGAACATGCTGGCCCGGCTGGTGGAGCGTGCGGGCTGCTTCAAGGGTGGCAGCATCACTGCGTTTTACACAGTTCTGATGGAAGGCGATGATCAGCAGGATCCGGTTGCGGATACGGTGCGGTCGCTGCTAGACGGGCACGTGATCCTCGACAGGAACCTGGCCATGCGCAACCACTATCCGCCCATCTCGGTGCTTGAGAGCCTGAGCCGCTTGATGCCGAATATTACCTCGGAAGAGCACATTCAAAAGGCCAAGGCTCTTCGTCTGCTCATGGCCTCCTACGAACGTTCTGAAGACTTGATTCGCATCGGCGCTTACCAGAAAGGCGCTGATCCGATGCTTGACCGGGCCGTTGAGATTTTGCCGCAGTTGAACGCATTTCTGCATCAGCGTCCCGAACAGATTGTTGCCTTTCCAAATGTGGTTAAATCCCTTCTCGAGATTGCGAGCTGATCATGTCCTTCCAGTTTCCACTAGCTACGGTGCTTCGGGTACGCGGCGTTGTTGAAGACAAAGAAGAACGCATGCTTCAACAGATAAACGCTGAGATCGCGCAGACGCGCGAGGTGCTGGCGCACATCGCAGTCCAGATTGAAGAACTTGATGCCGCGCGCCGTGCCGAAGTATTCAAAGCGCGTGCCGGGCATAACATTCATGCATTCTATGGACGGATGGATGAACTGAAGCAAAACCGGAAGATGCTGGAAGATCAGCTCGTGAAGCTGGAAGAACTGCGCGACAGACAGATAGCAATCTACGAGTCGGCGCGACGAAATCGCGAAGTGCTCACCGGTATGCACGATGAGAAGCGCAGTGAGTATGAGTCGGGCATTGCACGTTCCGAGCAAAAGACCATTGACGACAACTTCATTGCACGCCGAGGCCGCGCGTGATGTCATTCTTTCGGCACGACTAAAGTCATGCCCTGACGCGTTATGCAACCTGAATTGAATTTTGCAAGAGGCTCAAAGTTCTAGAATCACAGATTGCTTGTTTACATCGTTCTCCGAGTTGCTGAATCTCTTATTAAGAAAATCGCAGGAGCGAAACAGACGAAGGCAGGCCGCGCGGCCAATCGTGTCGTTTGTTTTGTCCATCTCAATTAGCTTCAAAACGTGGATCGCTACCCGGCAGCCTTTGCCTAGGCAAAATGCGGCAAATGTTGCCGAGTTTGCATCGCACCGCGCGGGATGGTCAGGTGTCTTCATTTATATGATTGATTCTAAATAGAATATTGATTGCGCCCCGCAACCGGTGATCGGGGTTTATTTGGCCCCCCAGTTGCCAATATAGGGGCGTGATCGCAAAAACCATCCTCGATCTGTTCACTCTGTTGCCGGGAGCATCCCGCACCGCGGCACAGAGCTCCGATCAGCCGCTGCAGGCATTCAGCGATTCACTCGCCGCCGCCACGAAGTCATTTTCTCAGGGCGACGAAACAATCTCCGCCAGCAGCAAATCGGTACGCGAGCAGAGTTTGGCCTCCGGCGATGCGACGACCTCGGTAGCGGTTCTCGACGGTGGCGATGGTTTGCAGTCCGCCGTTCTTGAGTCCGCGCAAGAGGCCTCCTTAACTCTCGCTCAGCCTCAGGCGCCCATCACTGGTCTCACCACTTCCGATGTGGACTCAGCGGACGCTTCGGTGCAGTCCGGACAGATTCAATTCACAGTTGAGCAGGCAGCGAACCCGTCGGCCCTGGCACCAACAGGCGATGGGCAGTCTGATTTCTTCGCGGCACGCCTTGCGCGGGCCGTGAGCTTTCAATCCAGATTTACAGGGATAAAGACTCAGCGGGCTGGGTCGGCAACATCCCGGATCGTTTCAACTGGTGTTGCCACCCGGCCTTTCCGGAATGTGACAGTCACACGGCTTGCTGGCTCTCAATCGCGCGTTTCCCAGGAAGGCGCGGTTCCGCAGGATGCCGTTCAGCCGGTTATTACCCCCGTACCGAAGCCGTTCGTTGAGCAGGCAACAGTTCAGATCGCCACCCCCCATGCGACGATTCCGATCACCCAGACTATTGCGACGCTGGAACCGGAGGGGACGCAGACAACCGCCGGCCCGGCGGAGATTCCCCAGTCCAGCGCCTCGCAATCGGCTGTCGCTCAATCCAATGTAGCTGCGGTCGAGTCTTCCTCAACTGCACCGGTAGCGACACAGAGATCATTGGCCGGTCTGGCTGCGCGGTTCGCACAGATCTTCTCGGCGATGGGCTTGTCGGGAATCCAAAAAACCTCCGGGCAGCCAAACCTCGTCGCTGCAACTACACCGTCTCAGGCAAGCGCGTCCCAGCCAACTGAGCTGCTTTCGAACATCACGCCAGCGCAGATGCCACTGGTCGCAACGTATACAAGGAATGTCAATGCAACCGTGGTGGCCACTCAGCACATATCGGAATTGCCAGCGACCACATCGACCGCGATCGATTCGACCGTAACCCCGGCAAAGACGCCGGACGATTCGCCCGCGATTGCCCGCCAGCTTACTTCAGATGCGCCAACGATTCGATGGGACGAGACCGGTTCAATCTTTACTCTGGCAGGCATCCTTTCAACGAGTATTCCTCGTCCAGCCCGCGTTCAGCCGGTGCTTACTCCGGCTCAAAGACCTCTAGCCGCGCCGATAACCTCTGGGAACGCTCCGACCGTCGAGACCAGCGAACCCACTCTCAATGTGACAGGAGTTCGGTCAACAGAGATTCAATCAACCCTCCCCGAGACGAGCACTCCGCATTCGGCGGAGAATCACACGAAGGCTACTCCTGCGCAGACATTCATCGCCGGGCCGACGGCAGATCGGATTGCTTCGCCTGGGGGAGTCAACCAGCCCGCGTGGAATGTAACACCGTCAAGCTGGAGCGAATCCCGCTCAATCTTCACCTTGGCAAGCATCCTGTCGTCGAGCATCCCTAGACCGACCGGGGTTCAGTCGGGTGTTGCTCCGGCTCAGTCGCCTCTTGCCGGGCCTGTAACCTCTGGGATAGCGTCGACCGTCGGGAGCAGCCAACCCACACTCGATGTGGCAGCGGCAGGTTGGAATAACACCGGCACCAGTTTCGTTCCAGCGAAGCTCATTTCGGCGAGCATTCCACAGCCGATCGACGCTCAATCGAGTGTCGCATCTGCTCAGATGCCCGTCATCATGCCGGTTACGACGCAGGGCCCTCTGAGCGGCGCTGCTAGCCAGCCTGCGCTGAATCTTCCGTCGATCCCGGGGAACGAGATCGCCCCGCACATCATTCCAGCAAGTGTCTTTTTAACCAACATCGCCCAGTCGCCCGACATTCAGGCGGCGAGCCTGGCAGGGACTCTGCCAATCATCGCCGAGGCAAGCTTCGTGCAGACGAGTATTCCCCCGAGCGGCAACCCGCAACCGGTTGCCGCCCAGCCAGTCGAGATTCCTCTCACTTCATCGGCCGCCACCCAGATTGACTCAACCGCCGCAACCGGTCTATTCCCACTCAAAGGGGCAACGACGCCGACATCAGTGACTTCATCAATGGTCGCCCAGGCGAGTGTCGTTGCGACAAGCGCCTCCCCAATAAGCATTGATGAGCCGATCGGTGCTTCATCAAAGTTGTCTTCGGCGCAGATGCCCCTCGTTGATACAGCAACGAAGCAAAGTGTTCCGGCCGTTAGTGGCGCCCAGCAACCCGCACACAACTTACCAGACGCCGGGTGGAACCGAATAGGGTCAAGCGTCACGTCGACGAGCATTCCCCAGTCAGCGCCCGTTCAATTGAGCGGCAGACCGGCACAGATGGCCTCAACCGCACCGGTGAGAACGGATAGCGCTTCGATCGCCGTGACCAACCAGCCCACACAGGCTATGCCGGCGAGCGAATGGCACCCGAACATCGCCCCGGCAAGCACCTCCCAGTCAACGATTCAGCAATCGACCGCAATTCAATCGAACAACCTTCCAGTGCAGACGCCTTCCGCCGTGCCGGCAATATCTCAGGACACTCCGACCGTCGCGACTGGGGCGCAGCCTTCAGTGACTGCGCCAAGTGTCGGGCGGAACGAAACCGCTCCAGCCATCTCTCCGGCTAAAACCATCTCGACGAGCGTTCCACCGGCAACAGTGGTTCAATCGAATGCAACCCCCGCGCAAACGATGTTTTCCTCGCCGAAACTTGCTGAGAACGCTCAGGCCGTAGCCACTTGCGCGCAGCCTGTGCCAGCAGCCGGATGGAATGAAAACGAACCAAGCGTCGCCTCCGCTACCATCTCCCAGCCAGTCGCCGTATCGGCAACTACTCAGAGCGCGTCACAGGTCACCAACGGCAAGTTGGCGACGGATGTGGCTGGATCGACAGAGGTACAATCGATGGTCCCCGCGGCATGCGTCCCACAGCCGGCCATCGTTTCGGCGAACGTCACCTCGGTCCAGAATCGGGTTGCCGAACCAGCAAGAACTCAGAAGGCTTCCCTCGCCGAGCAAAGCCAGCAGTCGGAGCAGACTGTGTCGGCCGCCGGACGGAACGAAGCCGCCCCAACGAACATCGCCCCGGCAAAGATCTCTCAGACAGGCATTCCACTGCGGGCAGCCGTTCAATCGAATGCGATCCCGGCACAGATGCTCTCGGCCCAGCCGGTAGCAACTCGAATCGCGGCGACCAGCGAGACCTCAGAGCCTGCACGGAATGTGAAAGCGACGGAGCCGGTTGAAACCCAAACAAGCATCGCTCAATCAAGCATCTCGCAAACAATCGTCTCCCAGAAGACCGTTGTTGAACCGTTCGTCGCCGCATCGAGCGCTGCCCCAATGGGCAAGGATACGGAACCGAGCTTAACCGAGCAGCCCGCTGCCCCGATCCCAAATACGCAAGCTCCGATTGCGGCTTCACCAATGAGCGGCGATGCGGATAAGCGCGCGGTTTCCATTGCGGCTCCCGATGCTGTGCCGGCCGCAAGCAACTTGGGAGCGCAGGATTCGCCTTCGCCCGTGGCCGTGAACGCAAGCTCAAATGCCGTCCAGAGCGGAGTTGCGAATGCTCAGATGGAAGCCAATCCAGTCCCGGTTGCGCGTGAAGCTGTGATCGCATCGGTGAAAGATATTGTGTCTCCAGCGTTGAAGACCATCTCAACTCCTGAGACCAACCCGCAGCCAACGGCAGCGGCTGGTCCGAACTCCGCCGCAAGCACAGTCGCTATTCCGGCCGGTGTTGAGGATCAACTGACCGCAGTACCTCAAGCCGCATCGATCGGAGCGGCTCAGACGGACGCCGCGAGCATCAAGTCAGTCTACGCCGCGAAGCCGCAGGCCTACGCATCCCTCATCGCCAAGGGAACGAGTACCGACCAGGCCAGCGCGAAGAAGATTGCAGATCCACTAACCGAGTCCGGATCCAGAAGCGGCTCTCAAGACGCGGCGTCAAACGGCAATCAGAGCCAAAGCGGCACTATACCCCAGCAGAACGCTACACCGGCACAAGTCGACTCTAATGTTCATCCCGCGGCCGTGATAGCCACGGCGCAGAACACGGTTCCGGTTGCAACGAGCCACGCTTCCTCCACTTCAGGAGAGGCTGGCGGAGTTGCTGCGAAGACGACGGACAGATCAACAGTTCAGGGCTCGACCACTCTACCCCAAGCCGCGCCGGTCATCAATACAGCGAAGCTCGTTCAGAGCATGGGACAGTCCGAGATGCGTGTCGGGATGCGCTCGAACGAGTTTGGCAACATCTCGATCAGCACTTCCGCGATCAGGGATCAGGTCTCCGCTCAGATCTCGGTGGAGCACGGAGAACTTGCCAAAACGCTTGTGGCGCATTTGCCGGAGATGCAGGCGCGCTTGGGTTCCAGTCAGCCAGTCGATGTACGCATCGACATGAATGGGGCAGCGACAGGGCAGGGAACCGGTAACTTTGGCGGCACGTCAAACGGCTCGGCCGGCCAACCGCGCGGCGACAGACAGCCTACAGGCAACATGACAGCCGGCCAATCGGGCAACGGTGCAGTCGAGCAGCAGTTTTCACCCGTCGTGGCGACAGCGCCCTCAGGCTATGCCCGCCTCGACATCAGAGTCTAGATCACGTTCCAGATTTTTTGGAGTGCGAAAAGAGGAGCAAACATGGCGAGTATGTTAGCAAACTATCTGATGCCGACTACTTTGAGCGCGCTGATGCCGTCAGCCGGCATTGCACCGTCAAAGGCTAGTAGCGCGAGAACCTACGCCACCACTTCATCCGGATCGAGCAGTTCAACCTCAAGCACCAACTCGGCCTCCTCCCTGGGTAGCACCTTCTTGAGCCTGCTGGCGCAGGAGTTGCAAAATCAGGACCCGACAGCTCCAGTGGACCCGACAGAGATGGTCGGCCAGATGATTTCGCTGAATCAGCTTGACCAACTCATTAGCATCAACCAGGACCTTACCCCGTCTACGACCAGTTCCACGACACCGTCGACTCAGGCATCGAATGCCTCATCCGCGAGTGCTGCGCTGACCTCAGCCGTTGGCGGCGCCACTAACTTGCTTTCACCTTCGGCCGCAGGCGCGGCCACCAGCCAACTTCCGTTTGACCCTAACACGATGTTGCCCCTGGGCTTCGCCAATAGCGGCGCGGCGGCAGCTTCGATCAACTCGCAACTGAACCCCATCAGCATGGGCACTTCCGGCGCGACAAGCAATGCCACAGGAGGCAAATAATGGGCGCTTTTTCAACACCACTCTCTGGACTTACGTCAGCGCAGGAGCAGCTGCAAGCCGTCTCTAACAACCTGGCCAACATTGACACTGATGGCTACAAAACTCAGAACCTGACCTTCGGCGACATTTTTCTGCAGACCGGCATCATGAGCGGGAATGGGGACCCCGTACAAATCGGATCGGGCGTTGCAGTTTCGTCCACCGACTCCGATTTCACCGAGGGAAATCTCAACGCGACGAATACGGCGTCTAATATGGCCGTCTCAGGGAATGGTTTCTTCATAACCCAGTCCGCTAATGGGGATCAGGACTTCACGCGCGCGGGCGACTTCACTACCAGCAATTCGGGCCAGTTGGTTACGCCCACGGGCGAACTCGTTCTCGGGTATCCTGCGGTCAACGGAGTTGTTAATCCCTCGGCCGCCTTGCAGCCGCTGCAGGTCAGCAATGTGACGAGTCCGGCGCAGGCCAGCACGACGGTTGGAATCACGGCCAATCTCGATTCAGACACCGTCGCCATCAGTGGCGGCGCTGTGACGCCGACCGTTAGTTCCAGCGCCACCCAGGATACGTGGACCTATAGCTTTGCGTCGAACGGCACGGTAGCCGCCGGGACGAATTTGTCATTCACTCCTGCTGGCGGCGATACCTTTACCGCGCCAACAGTGACTGCCGGCGAATCGTTGACTACTTATGCTGCCGATCTGAACAGCGCATTGACCACTGCGGGCATTGGCGGCGCCGACGGAATAACGGCCTCTACCTCCGGCAATGAGTTGACCCTTGTCGGGCCAACCGGATTCACTTCCGCAGCCGGCGCTATCGAGCAAGACTCTGTGGGTACTGCGCCGAGCAGCCCCGTCACCATCTACGACTCGCTCGGTTCCCAACATACGCTGTCCGTTTCCTATACGAAAACAGCTGCCAATACTTGGGACTACACGATAACCATGCCCTCCGCTGATATGGTTGCCGGATCGACGGGCAATACCACAGTTGGCTCAGGCACGCTGAACTTCAACGGGAATGGCCAGTTGGCATCGATGTCCAACGTCGTCCCCATTAACATTGCCACCCTTGCCGATGGCGCTACCGTTCCATTGAAACTCACCGGGCCATTTGGAACAGTCGCGAGTCCGACGATCACCCAGAGTGCGATGGCCAGCGCGACCAGCGGAACCACCACGGACGGTTTCGCCAGCGGTACGCTCACAACCTTCACCGTGGAGCCGGACGGCACCATCAACGGCACCTTCACCAGCGGAAACACGCTGGCGCTGGGACAGGTTGCAGTGGCTTCCTTCGCCAACTACCAGGGGCTTACCAGCGTCGGCAACAACAACTATCAGGCGACCAATGCCTCGGGTGCGCCTGCAATCGGCCAGGCTGGCACCGGCGGACGGGGCACGATTGTCGGCGGCAGCGTCGAACAGTCCAACGTGGATATCGCGACTGAATTTGCCAAGCTTATCGTGGCGCAGCAGGCCTACTCGGCGAATGCAAAGTCGATCACCACCTTTAGTACGCTCTCTCAGGCAACGCTCGCAATGATTCAGTAGTTCATTGCTCCAGCAGTTTCTTAGCGTTGCATTAATAGCCCGCTGCTCAGACTCTCCGCTGAGCGGCGGGCGGCATTTCCCGTTAATCCTTCTCATGCCTGCCTCACGAAGCCACCTGGATCGCAGATTCCCAATCCCTTGACGCGGCTCTGCGCAGTGCCTCTCCGAAAATCAAATTTCCCCTTATTTAGCAGCTATTTGGCGATAGTCTTCCACAGATGTTGGCCCTTCGCGCACTTTGTTTGCCGCAACGGCCTCTCGATTGCATTGACCTCATGTCAATCGTCCAGAGCGGGGGGCTTCGGGCGGCAATTCACAGGTAGAAATCGCAGAAAGCAAGACCCTTGTCTGGCAATGGAGCAATGGGAATCGTGGCTCCTGAGAAAGAGAGAACGATGAACACGGCAATGACCTCAGCGAAGTCGGCAATCGAGCCAAAAATCGCTCAAGGTCCCCAACTTGTCGAGAGACATACGGAGCGGGATCCAGCGGAGGTTCTGCCTTGGCTTCCTTGCATCCTCGCGCTCGATATTCCAGTGGTGAAGTTCACGGTGGGCGATCTGTTGAGTCTCACTCGCGGCTCCATCGTCGAGACTGCATATCACCAGAGCAGCGATCTGCCCCTGCGGGTGAATGGGCAACTGGTCGGCTGGACAGAGTTTGAAGTCGTCGGCGATCGCCTTGCCGTGCGGCTCACGGACCTTTCATGAAGACACGACTTGCAAAGGCGCAGACCGCAGTACAAACTTCCGCGCGGGTCGCGGCTCAATGCTCAACGCCGCCGCTGCTGGTCTTTCCAGGCGGGGCGTCGTTGAGAACCTTGCAAAACGCCTCGGGGCTGCTCTCTCGTGCATGGAACTGGCTTCGCGAGCGGCAGGCGACGCGCTCGAATTTAAAGCGGCTGCATGTGGCCTCAACCGTCTCGCTCGGAGAAAAGCGGTTTATCGCTGTCATTCACGTAGACGATCGCGAATTCCTCGTCGGCGGAGGAGCAGCCAACGTCGCTTTGCTGGCGCAGTTGAAGGGCAATGAATCCTTCGGCACTGTTCTTCAGGAAACCATGACTCCCGCCAAAAAGCAGGCCGTAAAGCGGGTTAAGCCGCAAGCCGTCAAGCCTGCTGCGAAGCGGATGGGGGCGAGTGCATGAGGATTTCCGCATACCCTCGGGCGTTGGTGTGCTTCTTGCTGCTCCTGACGGCGGTTTCCGCCGATGCTGCGTCCCGGCCTTTAGGTACACGTGCAATCACTCTGATGGGATTCTGGCAATTTCAGCCGCCGGTCGCGGCGCAAAGCTCCACACCGCCGATTGCAGCGGCGACTGTTCAACCGATTCCGACGGAGGCTACTCAACCGCGGCTTGCGTCTCCCGACTCGAACGAATTGCGGATCAGCGGCTTACCCGGCGGTTCGGCCCAATGGTCGATCGTAGTCCTGCTGACCATTCTCACCATCATTCCGTCGCTGCTCATTTGTATGACGCCTTTCGCGCGGTTGCTGATAGTCTTTCACTTTCTCCGTCAGGCGCTTGGTCTTCAAACCACGCCATCCAATCAGACTCTGATCGGCTTGTCGGTTATCATGACTTTCTTTCTCATGCAGCCTGTCGGCGTGGCCATCTATAACGATTCGGTGATACCGCTGCAACAAAACAAGATCACGGCCGTCGATGCGGTCACTCGCGCCGGTGCGCCGATGCGCCAGTTCATGTCGCACTACGTTCGCGAAAAGGACGCCGCTCTCTTTCTTGAAATCGCCAAGGAACCTCGTCCTGCGAACATCAACGATCTCTCCTTCCGCGTCTTGTTGCCCGCCTACATTCTCTCTGAATTGAAAGCCGGCTTTCAGATCGGCGCCGTTCTCTTTCTGCCGTTTCTTGTCGTCGACATGGTGGTTGCCTCGATCACCACCTCTGTCGGCATGATGCAGTTGCCTCCGGTGGTCATCTCTACTCCGCTCAAGCTCCTGCTGTTTCTCATGGTCGATGGCTGGCACCTTTTGATCGGTGCCCTGATGAGGAGCTTCTACTAATGAACACCGATCAGGTTGTGATTCTTGGCCGTCTGATGCTCCAGGAGGTTGCGATCCTGGTGGCGCCGATTCTGCTCTGCGCCGTGGTTGTCAGCTTGGTGATCAATATCATCCAGGTGCTCACGTCATTGCAAGACCAGACTCTTTCTCACGTGCCCCGCCTGCTGGTTACTGGCGGCGCACTCTTCTTCACGATGCCCTGGATGTGGCGCCATCTGGCCCACTACACCGTTAACCTCTTAACCGATTTTCACGCGGTCCTGCAATGAACGTATCCCTGGTCCAAGTATTCGGAGCGTTGATGACCATCGGTGTCCGGCTCACGGGCCTCATGCTCTTCGCGCCCTTTTTCGGCAGCGTTGCCATCCCGGCCCGCGTGAAGGCCGTTTTGGTATTGGCACTGACCGCGCTGCTTTATCCGATGCTCTCGTCCCGAATGCCGCAGGTCGCAATCAGCCAGTGGCCCATGATTGCCTTTGGCGAATTGATGATCGGCGTCGCGCTCGGCGTCGCAACAAACATCGTCTTCGACGGCGTGCAAATGGCCGGTCAGGTGTTAAGCGTGCAAATGGGTTACTCGCTGGTCAACATTCTTGATCCGCAGACGCAGGTTGAATCGACTGTGATGGCCACATTTCATCAGATGATCGCGATGCTTATCTTCCTTCGTCTCAATGTGCACTTCTGGATTCTGCGAGCGCTGGCGCACAGCTTCGACTATCTGCCTCCATCTACCGGCCATTTTGGTGGGGCATTCACCTCGGCGGTACTCCAGGTCGGCTCCAGCGTCTTTTCCGTAGGCATTCAGATCGCAGCTCCGGTGCTCTCTGCCACTCTGCTGGCTGACATCGCTCTCGGCCTGCTCGGCAAGGCAGCTCCGCAACTGCCGCTGATCCTGTTGGGACCGGCGGTAAAAAGCATCCTTGGAATTCTGGTTTTGATCTCCGCACTCAAGTATTGGCCGGGCATCTTTGAACGGCTCTTCATTGACTCTATGAATCAAGCCGACCACATTCTTCATTTGGCTCAATAATATTCCGCACGGCAGGAACGCATGGCTGACAGCAGCAAAACCGAACAGGCAACACCGCGACGGCTAGAGAAGGCCCGGGAAAAAGGCCAAGTCGCCCGTTCGCGCGAGCTGCCAGGCGTCTTCGCGATTGCTGCGATGGCGGGGGTGCTGGCAATCATGGCTCCCTCCGCTGTCACACACTGGACGGTGCTTTATCGCAATACCATCAGCGCTGCCGCGACGGGCGAAATCGAATCCAACGGTCCGGTACTCTTCTGGAGTTCAGTTGAGGTGATGCGCTGGATTGCTCCGATACTCACGGCGGGAATGCTCGTTTCAGTTTTGACCGGACTGGCGCAGGGTGGCTTCAACTTTGCGCCTGAAGCGATGGCGCTGAAGTTCGAGCGCTTCAATCCGGCAAGCAAGATGGGCCAGATCTTTTCGCCGATGGGACTGAGCAATCTATTGAAGTCGCTGCTGCCCTTCGCGGCCATTCTCTGGATTACTGTGGTGATTGCCCGCAGCCAATGGGAGGCGATAGTTCTCTCTTCCAGTCTCGGATTGAGACCTTTCGCCAACCTCGTCGGTTCAATGGTGATTGAGCTGACGTGGAAGTCGCTGCTGGTGCTGGCGGGCTGGTCGGCGATCGATTATTTTCTGACTCTGAAAAAGATGGAAAGCGACCTGAAAATGACCAAGCAGGAGATCCGCGAGGAGTTCAAGGAGACCGAGGGAAATCCATTCATCAAATCGCGCATTCGCCAACTGCAACGGGCGATGCGCAAGAAACAGGCCTTGGCAGCCGCTGCAACCGCCACAGTGGTTGTGACCAACCCAACTCACTTTGCCGTTGCCTTGCGCTTTGAGATGGATATGCCCGCGCCGGTGGTTGTCGCCAAGGGCCGCAATCTGCTCGCCGAGAGAATCAAGCAGATCGCTCGCGACAACGGAATTATGCTGGTCGAGAACAAGCCGCTTGCCCAGGCACTTTACAAGAGCGTCGAAGTGGGAGATTCGATTCCCGCAAAGCTGTATCAGGCGGTAGCCGAGATTCTTGCTCTTGTCTTCCGCGCCCAGGCCGAGGTGCGACGCAATGAAAACGAGCGGCGATCGAGAAATGCCTCCGGCGATAAGATCGATCCCAAAACCGGCGGGCCTGTCAAGCGGCCGGGGGTGAAGCCATGATGAAACAGCTCACCGCATTCTTCCGCAAATCCGGGGAATGGATCGTGCCGATCGCAGCGGTCTCCATGGTTTTTGTCATGCTTGTGCCGCTGCCGAGCTTCATGCTCGATCTGCTGTTGACCGTCAGCATCACGGCGTCGATTCTGGTTTTGCTCACAGCCATCCAGATTCTGCGCCCGGTGCAATTCTCGATTTTTCCCAGTCTCATCCTGTTGCTTACGCTGCTGCGCCTGTCGCTTGACCTAGCCGGCACGCGACGCATACTGCTGCATGGCAACGAAGGCACGGCCGCAGCGGGCAAGGTGATCGAGTCCTTCGGCCAGTTTGTCGTCGGCGGCAATTATATTGTTGGCTTCGTACTCTTCCTGGCCTTGATCGCAATTCAGTTTTTGGTCATCAGTCATGGCGCGGTGCGCACAGCTGAGGTGACGGCCCGTTTCACTTTAGACGCCATGCCGGGCAAGCAGATGGCCATCGACGCCGATCTGAACGCCGGATTGATCAACGAGCAGCAAGCCCGCGCGCGCCGTGAGCGCGTCGCCCGCGAGGCCGAGTTCTGCGGTGCAATGGACGGTGCGGCCAGATTCAGCCAGCGCGATTCTCTGGCCACGATTCTTATCATGGTCATCAACATCATTGCCGGATTCCTGATCGGTGTCTTTCAGCAGGGGGTTCCCTTTCAGGAAGCGCTGAAAACCTACACCATTCTCACGGTGGGCGACGGACTGGTCAGCATTCTGCCTTCCTTGCTGGTCTCAGTTGCCGGCGGCATTGTGGTAACTCGCGCCGCGTCAAAAGAATCTCTCGGCGTCAACGTCGGCAAGCAACTCTTCAACAGCCCGCGCCTATTATGGATCGCTGGTGGCGCTCTTACCGCTCTCGGATTGATTCCCGGCCTGCCAAAGATCTCCTTTTTCTCGCTGGCCGGCGTGCTTTTCTTCGCAGCCTACAAGATCAAGCCGCAGCTCATCCAGGATGAAGTTGACGAGATGGAACAGAAGGCCAAGGCCGCCGCCGCTGGCGGCCCGGCCGCTCCTGCCGTCGATCCCATGGATGCAGCTCTCAAGCTGGATGAACTGATGCTTGAGGTTGGCCTGGGCCTAGTGCCTTTGGTCGACGCGCAGAAGGGCGGCCAGTTGCTGGCACGCGTCAAGTCGATGCGCAAGAATCTGGCCCAGCAGCTTGGCTTCCTCGTTCCATCGATTCACATTACCGACAACCTCTCGCTGCGCGAACGGGAATACGTGATCTACCTGCGCGGTGTCGAGATCGCCCGTTGGGAGTTGCGCCGCGACTCACTGCTCGCCATCAGCTCCAACCCTAATGCTCCTAACCTGCCGGGTCAGGATACCCGCGAACCGGCCTTCGGTGTCCCGGCAAAATGGATCACTCCACAGATGCAGGGCCAGGCAATTGCTGCCGGGTACGCGGTGGTCGATGCAACTTCGGTGCTGGCCGCGCACCTTGCCGAAGTCATCAAGCAAAACGCCCATGATCTGCTCTCGCGTCACGAAACCCGCAGACTGATTGACCGGCTAAGCGAGTCGTATCCCAAGCTTGCCGACGAATTAATTCCCAAGCTAATGAGCCTCGGTGAAGTGCAAAAAGTGCTTCAGCAGCTACTACGCGAGCAGGTTTCGATCCGCGACCTGGGAACTATCCTCGAGACGTTGGTCGAGGCTGCGGCATTCAACAAGAACCCCATTGCTTTGGTTGAGGCGGTTCGCCACACGCTGGGACGCTCCTTGATCCGGCCGCTGCTGAACGATCACGGTGAACTCAAAGTCGTCACGCTCGACACCGCAATCGAGGATGAATGTCTGCGCGGCTCAAATCTCCCAATGAATCACGGCGTCTCATCTCCTCAGCAGGTCACATTGGCACGTCGCGTGCTGGAAGGATTGCGTGCTGATTTCGGAAAGGAGATCAGCTCCGCGCCGCCCGTGCTGCTGTGTTCTTCTCCGGGACGTTATTATCTCCGACGGCTGCTGGAGCCGTTTATACCCAGAATCGTGGTGATCTCCCCGGGAGAGGTTCCGCCGTTGACGCAAGTGCAATCCGTGGGGGTGCTCCATTGAGAACTGAAATGAAGATCGGAAGAAAAAAACGAAGGTTGAGGGCACAGAGCCCCATGAGTAACCGATGTGAGATCCGCACCGAGGGAGGGATCGAATGACAACAGCAGAATTGGCCTACCGTGCGAGTAGTGATTCGATGGATGAACGCAACGACCTCGTGATGCGGGAGCTGCCCCAGGTCTATTACGTGGCGGCCAGAATCCACGAGCGCCTGCCCCGCAATGTGGAGATCGAAGACTTGGTTCAAGCCGGTGTTCTTGGGCTGCTCGATGCCTGCCGCAATTACGATGCCACCAAAGACGCGCAGTTTTCGACATTTGCCAAATTCCGCATTCGCGGCGCGATTCTCGACAGTCTTCGCAAGCTCGACTGGGGCTCTCGTACCCTGCGCAGAAAAGGGCGCGAGATTGCTACGGCCGTTTCCAAACTCGAGTCGTCGCTGGGAAGACCACCACTTGAAGAAGAGATTGCAGCCGAGGTGAATATGCCACTTGATGGATTGCAAAACACCATGACGCAACTCGACGGGCTCTTTCTCGTCGGACAGCAAACAACCTCTGTCCACGACCATACCGACTCCTTCGATCTGATTGAGTCGGCGCAAGGCACGGACGAAGACAACCCCTTCGACCTTTGTCTCGAAAACGAAAGAAAGGAACAGCTTGCCGAGGCCGTCTCAAAGATGTCGGAGCGCGAGCAGCTGATTCTCTCTCTCTATTACAAAGAAGAGCTGACGATGAAAGAGATCTCGCAGGTTGTTGGCATCGTCGTCTCGCGGGTCTCGCAGATCCACGCCGCGGCAATGGTGAAACTGCGCGCCTCGCTGGCACATCTTCACGAGAGGCCGGCGCAGCAGGCCAGCCATCCGCAGCAGACGAGCCATGCGCAGCAGGTCAGTCATCAGCGATTTATGTATCAGGGTCCCAATGAGAGACAGTTCAAAAGGCAGGCATGATGGGAAGCACGGGATCCAATCAAGCCGTTAAATCGTCGGCAGGCGCCGCGCAGGAGCCAAGGCAGCGGACGATTCATTCGTGCAACTTCCGCTATGCGGGCCGTCTGTCGAATGAAAACGCTCGCACCCTGACTGCGCTCCATGAGAAGTTTGCGCTCAACGTCACCACTTCGCTCGAACTCTATCTCGGCGCCACTCTGCATTTGAAGCTCGTGTCGCTGGAGCAGATGGCGATCGTGGACTACGTCGGCGGAATTGCGCCCAACAGCTATCTCGTGCCCTGTGCTCTGAATGTGCTGGAGAGCAACGTTCTGATCGAGATGGATCTCGCGCTGATCTTTCCCATCATCGATCTGCTGCTCGGCGGGGCAGGCACGGCGTCGGACAATGCGCGCGAGATGACTGAGATCGACGAAGAGATCATGCAGAGCGTCACCGCCCTGATCGTGGGGCAGATCGAACGCGCGTGGCAAACCTTGAATCTCTCCCTCACCTCCGGCCGCCCCATCAAGCAGACCCAGATTCAGCAGGTCTTCATGGCCAACGACCGGCTCGTGCTATTGATGTTCGAGATGTCGGTGGGAGAGACGACTGCGCCCTTCAGAATCGTGTTGCCGACATCCTTCGTGGGCTTTCTACTGCGCCATCTCAACGCAATCCAGTCGAAGAAGGCATCGAGCCTGCGTCCGATGCGAAGCACCACCCTGCGAGAACGAATTCTCGACTGCGACTTTGTCGTCTCAGCGGATATTACGCAGATGCGGGTGCTCGTGAAAGACCTGGTTGGATTGAAACCGGGAGCGATTTTGAAGATGAAGGCGCCGGTCAAAAGGCCGGGCCGGCTCACCGTAGACGACGTTGAAATCTTTGAGGCGCTGCTGGTTCGCAATGGAACGCGGAAGGCCGCGCAGCTTTCGGCCCGGTCACAGGAACCGGTTGCGACAAAGGAGTAATTTGATGGCCAATCAGGCAGCAAACGTCGATCGTCCGACTTTTTCGAGCGCATTTTTTGACGCACTCGGCAATGCGATGACTATTGCCAGCGGATCCCCCTGGCTGATTTCGGCTTTGCCCGACGACGAATCGGAAACCGATCGGTCCGAGCTCATGTGGATCAAGCTCGCATTGAGCGGCAGTCTGCAAGGTGCGTTCCTGCTCGAGTTCTGCCGCAGCGACGCCGCTCTGCTCGCATCGAATTTCCTCAGCCAGCCGGTGGATGAATTCGAAGCCGAGCACGCTGAGGCATTGCTGAAGATCGTGAAGGCGTCATTGAACGAGTTCCGTTCCGCGCTTGAAGAGGAGTACGGAGCTTTTACGGTCAAAGCCTCGCTCTCCACCGAGCCCCCCGCCGACCGCTCAAACATAGCCCGAATGACCGCTGCCGATGGCGAATCCAATCGCATCACTATCCTCATGGTCCTGAACCCGGCGCTGGCGCAGGCCCTCTACCGTCACGCGTTCCCCGACAGCGACGCCGCAACTGTCGCGCACGCAATCCAGGCGGCCAGGGGGAAAGCGATGCCGCAGCATGAAAACCTGAATCTGGTGATGGATGTCGAACTGAACGTGACGCTACGTTTCGGGCAGCGCAAACTCACCCTGCGCGAGGTTCTCGACCTAACCAGCGGGTCTGTTGTGGAACTCGATCGGCAGGTGGAGGAGCCGGTTGAACTCCTTCTGGATGGTGTGGTAATTGCAAGAGGTGAAGCGGTGGTGATCGACGGCAACTATGGCCTCCGCGTCACCGAAGTATCCCGAGCCGTTACCGCCCCGGTGCTTCATTGAGCGCAACAGGGGTGGGCTTTTTGAGATTAGAACAATGAGAAGGGAGGAGTAGATGGGCCTGATGCAATCGATCGCGCTGCCGGCATGGACTGAGAAGTTCAAAGCCGTTACCGCAAGATGTCAGCACTGCAAGCGCTCGGTCGCCTTGCCTCACTATTCCGCGCGAAAAATCGGAATCAGGATGCAGGACCACTGGTATTGCAGCTCGCGGTGTTTCCGCTTGGCGGCTGAAGAGGAGTTCACCACCCTGGCGACCTACAAACCGCACCGGAGGAATCAATTCTCGCGTATGCCGCTGGGATTGCTCATGGTGCGTTACGGCCTGCTCAGCAACGAGCAATTCAAGGAAGCGAGAGACAAGCAGAAGCAAGCCGGAACGGAGATCGGCGAAATTGTGGTGCGATACGGCTCTGTCAGCGAAAAGCAGGTTACCGCAGTTCGCGCGTTGCAGTGGGGCTGCCCAGTATTCACGGTCCCAGAGTGTGGGATGCCGACCGAGATTCATCTTCCGCCGACGCTGGTCAGGCTTCACTCGGTGATTCCGCTCCACTATGTTGCGACGACCAACATGCTGCTGGTGGGCTTCGTCAATGGCGTCGATTACGGATTGCTTTACGCCATAGAAAGGATCACCGGTTGCAAGACGCAGCCCTGCTTCGTGACGCCCGGCGACTTCGAGACGCAGGTGAAATGTATCGAGCAGGCCAGAGCGCAGTCGGGAGATGGGGCTCCCGCGGAAGTTAAGTTCGAAACTGCACAGAGTTCACCCGAAATGGCCCGCGTTCTGTGTAGTTATGGCGTCCAGATCGAGGCGGACGATGCCGCCATTGCGAGGTGCAGGGAGTATCTTTGGACCCGCCTGAAATCCGGTCCCAAAGAGATTGATATCCTTTTCAAGGCCGAGTGAACTGCTCCCTCCCCGGCCTCAATCCAGCTGGCTAAAGTCTGGATGGACATTTTTGCGGTCGTTTTCCAAAAAACCGGAAGACTGCGTCGTTTTGTTTGGAAAGATCTCGTGTACCTGCCGATAGGAACGCAGCAGGTACAGAAGCGTGCTCAATCAAGCGTTCGACACGGCAAACGATCATAGCTGGGTTCCCTCCTCGGCGTGGCAGGGGCTCCGTCTTCTGGAACACCAGTCCTACCAGTCCAGGAAGGCCGATTTTCTCGATCATTTACCGGTTATGTCGGCAACGGTGTTGGGCCTGGAGATGCTGCTGCAAGAGCCATGCATCGACCTGCGGATCGCTTCCGAACTCATTCTGAGCGATGTCGGAGCGACCATCCAGATCCTCCGCTTGATCGGCAGGGAGTATGATCTTGCCGCGGAGCGACCGAGCCGGATGGGCGATTGTCTCTCCAGTCTAGACGTGGATAGCTGGTTCGGCGCCATCTCAGCGCACACCTTTCCTTGTGATCGGAAGCACGCGGCGACCACTGCGGTCTGGCGTCACTGCCGCCTGGTCGCGCAATACGCGCAACTCGTTGCTGAGTCTCTCGATACCGTCTCCCCTGAAGATGCTTACCTAGTTGGCCTGTTGCACGGAATCGCAGAGATTCCGGCGGCGCTCGGATGGCCAAACTGCGGCCGCGGCGGCACGGACGCGAACGCACTTGCCGCGATGGAAGGAACGCTGCCTCTCTTTGTTCTCTCCGCGCTGCGCAGCATCAACGATTCCTCCTCATCCTCCGGCTGGAGGTGCATTCTAACCGCCGCGCACGAACTCGCCGGTGCCGGTATTGACATGGCTCCGCCCGGGCAACGTAACTCCAGCGTGCTGGGAGTCAACAAAAGCTAGAACTCTTCGCCGCAGGCAAGTCGGACGCCGGCGCGAAGATTGGAATTCAAATCAAGTGACACTCGACGAATGAGGGTCAACGGTCTCGCCTCATGTGTTTCTCATTTGCACCTCATGCGCGGATGCAAGGAGCTCGGCAAATCTTGACTCATGGTGCTTGCAGCCCGGCAAATCTTGCCCATTTTCTTCTGAAATCAACTGAATAACACCAGTAGTCACGCATCGACTCGAATGGCCCCCGGCGTGCAGAATATCCAGCCGAGGGCACTCGATGAGCAGCGGATATTATGCAGCCTGCGCCGGATTGATGACACGCACCGATGCGCTGGACACGATTGCCAACAACCTGGCCAATGTAAGCACGCCGGGCTTCCGCGCGAGCCATAACTCCTTCAGCGCCGTTCTAGAAACTGCCAACGACGAACCCCTTTCGGCTCTCAATCAGGATGCCAATGAATATGGATACCTGGGCGGTACGCATCTCGACACAGCGCAGGGCGCTCTGGTTCCTACCGGCAATCAGCTCGACTTGGCGATCGATGGGTCTGGCTACTTTGCGGTCCAGACCGCTGCCGGCACCGCATACACGCGCGGAGGGAACTTTCGTGTCTCTCCGCAAGGGCAACTGATCACCTCGGCGGGCGACCCTGTCCTGGGGGATGGCGGCCCCATCTCCATTGTAGGAGAGCCGGTTTCGATCAGTACCGATGGAACGATCTCAGTGAATGGCGCGATCTCGGGAAAGTTGAAGTTGACGGATTTTCCCGCCGGAACTCAACTGGAGAGCCTTGGAAACTCTTACTACAAGGCGCCCCAGGGCGTGGAGGTTGCCGCCACCAATGCCAAGGTGCACCAAGGACAGCTCGAAAGCTCAAACGTCAACCCAATCACCAGCGTAGTGGAATTGATCACAGCGCAACATGAGGTAGAGTCGATGCGCCGCACGCTCTCCCTGTTCAGCGACGAGATGGACAAGACGGCGGCTCAGGATCTGCCGCGCGTGAGTTAGTGCAAGGCTGAAGGCCTTTTGCGCGGAGTTTGAAAGGAATTTGATATGTTTCGTGCCCTCTATACAGCTGCAAGCGGAATGACTGCCCAGCAGATGAACCTGGATAACATCGCAAACAATCTGGCGAACTCTGGCACCACGGGCTTCCAGCAGCGCCAGGTGAACTTCACCGACCTTCTCTATCAGAACCAGATCATGCCTGGAGCTGCTTCAACTCAGCAGACAACAGTCACCTCGGGTTTGCAGATCGGTCTCGGAACCCGGCCCTCGGAGACCGAGATCATGCAAACGCAGGGCGACTTCTCCACGACCGGCAATCCTCTCGACCTGGCTATTCAGGGAACGGGATTCTTTCAGATTCTGATGCCCAATGGACAGATAGGCTATACGCGCGACGGATCGTTCAGCACAAATTCCGAGGGCCAGGTAGTGACCGCAAGTGGCAACCCGCTGCAACCGGCGATTACGATTCCGGCTGACGCACTCACGGTGACCGTCGGCAGCGACGGAACGGTAAGCGTGACTCAGCCGGGCCAGACAGCCGCCACGCAAGTCGGCACGATCCAGACGGCTCTTTTCGTGAATCCCGGCGGACTGAATGCTGTAGGCAACAATATCTATCTGGCGACTACGGCATCCGGCCAGCCGGTCGTGGGAACGCCCGGCGGTTCGGAGGGACTTGGGTCCATACAGCAAGGAATGCTCGAACAGTCCAATGTCAGCGTCGTCAACCAGTTCGTGGCCATGATCCTGGCACAGCGCTCTTATGAGTCGAACTCCAGAGTCGTCAAGGCGGCCGATGAGATGTTGCAGCAACTGAACCAACTCGCCCAGTAAGAGACCAGGCGAAGAAGTGAAAACGGCAGAGTGAGCATGATGAAGACCAGATGGATTCCGGCTTTGATGATCGTGGCGATGGGATGGCCCGGATGTTTCTATTCTCCGTGCCAGGCGCAAGGCCGCTATTCGCTTACGCCGCATCGGGTCGCGCAGACTTTTACAGCCAACGGGATCGAAACTGCCGACGAGCAGGTCTCTTTGCTTGCCAATGTCGTAGCTTCTGAGCCGGCCCCGGTCTTGGACATCCTCTCGATTAATCCGCTCGGCGACCGGTCGCCGGGCAAGCATCGCGAATCCCGCTCTCTGGTCAAGATGGGTTGCCGCGAGCCTGGCGTTTGTCTGCCCTTCTACTCAATTGTGAGCAAGCTGGAGCCGCAAGAAAACGTAGCTCCGAATGCGCCCAGAGTTTCTTCCAATGCAACAGGAGCGGCCCGAGGGTCGAATTCTGGAATCGTCATCCGGGCCGGCGCGCACGCAACGCTGGTAATGGAAGATGCGCGGGCGCATGTCGAGGTTGCTGTCGTCAGTCTCGAAAATGGTGCCGCCGGTCATAAGATACGCGTTGCAACTCCAGATCACAAGCAGGTCTATCTCGCAGAAGTTGTCAGCGCCAACCTGTTGAAGAGGAGCTTCTAAAATGCGGGCGAATCTCACGCAACTAAGAAAAGCCGCTCTCCTCATGCTGCTCGGCGTCTCCACTACCTGCGCCTTCTCGATCGGCCACAAAGAAGATCCAAAAGCAGCAGACGCGCTGCGTGCGCAGTACATTGCCCGGATGCAGCAGCAATACACGCCGGCAACTGACGATCACACCGTTGGAAGTCTTTGGTCTCCCACAAGCTCGCTGGGTGATTTCAACTCCGATTACAAGGCATTCCGCCTGAACGATACCGTCACCATCCAAGTTGCCGTTCAGACAACCGCCGCACAGTCCGGCACGGTAGACAGCGAACGGAGCTTCACCACCAGTTCGGCCGTCACCGGCGTGATGGGCAGCGCTCCCAAGTCCACCAATCCACTGCTGGCGGCAAACTCTTCGCAGGCGCTCAAGGGGCAAGGATCGACGGCATCGAATACGACCTTTCAGACCAATCTGACCGGCCAGGTGATTGCCGTCCTTCCTAATGGGAACCTTGTCGTAGAAGCGGCACGCAAGATCTTCATGAACAATCAACACGAGGATATCGTCGTGCGCGGCATGATCAGGCCGGGTGACATCGGCCCCGGCAACACGGTTCCATCGACGGCTCTGAGCAATCTCGAGATCGAAATGAAGGGCAAGGGAATTATCTCCGACGGAGTGCGTCCGCCCAACTTCCTCACCAAGGCAATCCTATGGCTATTGAATTTCTAACCGCCAATCCGATCGATCCTCGCACGCCGATGCAGCCCCGCTGGCTGCGGCGCCTCGCCGTGCTCGTTGCGATGTCGCTGGTCTTTGCGATTCTTGCCTTCGCCGCCGATACTGACCGCCAGGTCAAAATTCGCGACCTGACGCAAATTCAAGGCGTGCGCGACAATCAACTGGTTGGGTACGGCCTGGCCATTGGCTTGAACCGCACCGGCGATACGCAGCAAACCTTCTTTACCGTGCAGACACTCGCGAACTCAATGCTGCGAATGGGCGTGCAAATCTCGCCCGGCGTTGTCGTTGTGAAGAACGTTGCCGCCGTGTTTGTTACTGCCACGCTGCCGCCGTTTGCCCGTCCCGGAATGAAGCTCGATGTCACGGTCTCATCGGTGGGCGATGCCAAGAGCATTCAGGGAGGCGTGCTACTGCTTACCGCTCTTCGCGCCGCCAATGGAGAGGTTTATGCCGAGGCGCAGGGGCCGCTGGTCGTGGGAGGGTACTCCGAAGGCGCTTCCGGCAACTCGAAAAGCGTCAACCACCCGACCGTCGGCCGGATCGCCGAGGGTGCGACAGTCGAACGCGACGCGGCCGTCGACCTGAGCCGGTTCAAGACCGTTTCGCTGCTGCTGCAAAATCCCGACTTTACCGCCTCGCGCGACATCGCCGACGTCATCAACAAGGAATTCGGCAAGCAGGTCGCCGCCGCTCTCGACAGCCGCCGAATCGATGTGGATGTTGCAGCATGTGGCATTGCTTCGGTGCCAACTCTCATTTCGCGCGTGCAGAACCTCTCCATCGGCTTCCGCTCACCGGCCAAGGTCGTGGTTAACGAGCGGACCGGCACCATTGTGATGGGCGGTGATGTGCGGCTCTCACCGGTCTCGGTGATCCAAGGCAGTCTGACCATCGACGTCGAGACCAAACACGTAGTTGTGCAGCCGCCGCCGATGTCCAGCGGCAAGACCGAGACGGTGGATGAAACAAAGATCGCAGTGAACGATTCCCCGGCGCAATCGATCCAAATGGAAGAAGGGGCCAACGTCGACGAACTGATCAAAGGACTGCACGCTATTGGCGCAACCTCGCACGATATCATTTCCATCTTGCAGGCCATCAAGGCGGCAGGTGGTCTCGATGCCGAACTGGAGGTGATCTAGTGTCGGATCTGTCCATGTACGGCGCGACTTCATCGACGGCAACCGAGCCGATCAATCTGAATGCGGAAAAGCTTCTGCATCAGCCGTCCTCACCGTCAGCCGTGAACTCCAAGATCGATAAATCCTCGAAGGACTTCGAGTCGATTCTGTTGAGCAGTTGGCTGCAACAGGCCGAGCAGAGCTTTGGATCGCTGCCTGGAGCGGAGGAGGACGAGGATGCCGACGTCGGAAAGGAACAGTTTCAAGGAATTGCCACGCAGGCGCTGGGGTCTGCGCTGACGGCTTCGGGCGGCATCGGAATTGCCAAAATGATTGCAAATAGTCTTCATAAGGCGGAGGATGCGCGGGTCGCTTCGGAGTTGAAGACCCAAACGCCCTCCCAAAAATGACGGAATTTGGGGGTTGGATTCACCTGTTTTTTCACAACTTTGGCTCATCGACTGAAACGATTGAGGGAAATGGCCGATAGCTGTACCGTGAATACAGGAGAAGTTGCCATGAAGGTCGATTTAACGAGCTTGGTAGCCAGCCAGATTCCCGTGGACCGGGGAGCTAACAAAGTTTCTAGCGGCAGTGTGAGTGGTGCTCAGCTGTCGACCGAGGACAGAATCTCGTTTCATTCCGGCACGTTGTCTGTCCAGTCTCTGACCAGTCAGGCGATGAGCACGCCGCCGATTCGTCAGGACAAAGTGGACGAGCTTAGTTCCTCGGTGGCGAATGGAACATATAAGACCGACGCAGGCAGCATTGCCAGCGGCATGATTGAGCACGACCAACACTAGGGCCGGGGACGCCACACTGAAGCGTTCATGAGCCCTGGATGAGAGTTTCACCCCGGAAGGGCTTGCAATGAACCACGGAACGCTTCAAACGCGCGATCAGATCGCCGCCATCTATCTGCGACAGATGCAGGAACTGGCGTTTGAGATCTCGGCAGCCATGGACGCAATCGCCTCAAATAAATTATCAAAACTTCAGGAATGCATTGCCAGGCAAGAGGTGCTTTGCGCCGAATTGTGTACCACGGCAACCATTGCCAGTGATGGGCTTCGCTCACCCGAGGCCTCTTCGCGCGCCGGTTTGGATCCTGCGATTCAACAGAAGCTTCAGGCAGCAGGCAACGCGATTCGCGAATTAAATTTGCAGTACGCCTCTTTATTGAGGCACTCTGGCAGATCAATTGCTCTTCTGTCTCTGTTGTGTAATTGCCAGGCTGGAAGATTCCAGGAGGATCGCGGTGCCAGGTTGAAGCGTCAGACCTGGTCATGCGAGATGTAACTCATGTCTCTGAATGCCTCACTTTCGATCGCCGTGCAATCGCTCAATGCCGCCGATGGCGCTTTGCAGGCTACGAATAACAATATTGCGAATGCCAACACGCCAGGCTACACCCGGGAAGTGCCCGTCCTTGAATCCACGGCGCCTATCAGCATTTTTGGCAATGGGGCGACCGTTGGCGATGGGGTTAATCTCATCCAGTTTCAGAGCGTGCGGGATGAATTGCTACAGACGCAAATCCAGCAGGAGACTTCCTCCCAGAGCAGCGCCAATGCTCAACTGAACTCGTTGCAGCAGATTCAGCCCGTCTTCACAACCTCGGCTCAGGACATTGGAACGGAGATGTCGGCTTTCTTTTCCAGCATCTCAACTCTTTCGACCGACGCTGCCAGCGCCTCCGACCGGCAGGCTGTGCTTTCGGCAGGCCAGAACCTCGCCACCGCCTTCAATACTGTTTCAACCACCGTGACCTCGCAGCTAGCCGGGCTCAACACCCAGGTGACACAGGATGTAAGCCAGATCAACCAGCTCACCACGCAGATTGCGGCATTAACGCCGCAGATTAATGCGTTGGAGGCCGCGGGGCAGGACGGTGGCACGCTCGAGGATCAGCAGAACCAGCTGATTCTGAGTCTTTCCAAGCTGACCAATCTCTCAGTCATTCAAGGCAGCGACGGCGTCACGCTGACGACCGGAAATGGAACAGCACTAGTGGCCGGCAACCAAAGCTTTAACTTGCAGACCAACATTGGCAACGGCGGAATGGCCCAGGTCCTCGATCAGAACGGCAACGACATCACTTCGTCGATTACCAGTGGTGATCTGGGTGGCACCATCCAACAACGCGATACGACGATCCCCGACATCATGAATCAGCTGGACACGCTGGCCAACCAGTTCGGCACGGCGATCAATGCGGCGCAGGCGACCGGATACGATGAAAACGGAGATGCTGGCCAGGACCTGTTCACGGTTTCTAATACGGTCGCCGGTTCCGCAGCCACTATCCAGATGGCTGTCACCGACCCTTCTTTGATTGCCGCCAGTTCGGACGGTACCTCTGGAAGCAACGGCAACCTAGCCAATCTCAGTGCGGTTCAGACAAACACACTTCCGTCAGGGCAAACTCCCGGCAACGATTATGCAAACCTGGTCTACAGGGTTGGCAACCTCACCTCCAACGCGAACGCTGAATCGACTGCTACAACGACTAGTTTGAATCAACTCAACGACCAGCTTAACTCAGTTTCAGGGGTGTCGATCGACGAAGAATCAGCCAACCTCATCACCTATCAGCAGGCTTATGAAGCCGCCGCGCGGGTCGTTACGACACTTCAAGCGATGTTTTCCGTGACGATGAGCATGGGAACCGCTGCGGCTGAATAAGTAGTTGAATGCGCGGCGGGGTCCGCGCAAAGAAGGCTAACATGCGCGTCACGAACATGCTTCCCGATATTCAATACCAGATGCAGCAGAGTCAGCAGACCTTGGCGACTGCGACCCAGCAGTTATCCACCGGTCTCCGGGTCAACCAGCTCTCCGACGATCCGGGAGCTTCGGCCGATATGGTTGTCTCTCTCGCGAGTGCGGCAAGCGTCGATCAATATACCAGCAACGTCAATTCTGTTTTGCCGCGGATGCAGGCGGCGGACTCCGCCATCAGCACCATCGTTACGTCGCTGAACTCCGCGATTACTCTCGGCACCTCTGGGGCAAGCTCCTCTATCCTGACGGCGAACAAGCAATCCATCGCCGCCGAAGTGCAAGGTGTCCTCTCCAGCGTAATCGCGCAGGCCAACACCCAATTGAACGGAGTTTATGTCTTCGGTGGCTCCGAGACCACCACACCACCCTTTGTGGCCGCTTCGACGACCTATAACTCCTCTAAAGGTTCGGTGGGTACTCCGCTGGCAACCAACACTGCTTTGACAGCAGGTTCAGTTACCACTATCAGTGATGCCACCACCGGCAAAACGATGACCTTCAAGGCAACCGCCGGGGATACAATCGCCACATTGCAGGCCGCCGTCGTGAGTGGTGTCTCCGCAGGCACACTCTCCGCCGGAACCACCGCAACAATTAATGCAAATGGCCAGCTCTCAATCAGCACGAACAATGCTGCAGATGGAATCGTAGTTAGCTCCAATGACTCGGTGCTCGGAACGATGACCGCCGATCCAAGCACCTCCGTCGCCGACGCGTATGCTTATGTCGGCAACAGCGCAGTCAACACCGTGCAGGTGGGAGATTCTTTTGATGTCCCCACCAACCTGCCCGGCGATCAATTGCTCACCTCGGGGCCAAACGTCATCGGCTCTCTTACCAATCTGATTCAGCAGTTGCAGACCGGTTCAGAAACTGACATCGGCACGGCGACCACCGCGGTTGATACGGCATTGAATTATGTCGGTGCACAGCGCATACCGCTGGATGGCACCATTAGTCAACTGAACTCTCAGGATAGTTACCTGAGCCAGGAAAAAATCAACTTGACGTCTCAACAGACTTCATTGGTTGGAATCAACATGGCGGATGCGGCATCGAACCTCTCTCAAGCCCAACTCAACAATAGCGCTGTTTTGGCTGCCGCCGCAAAAGTCATGCCTCAGACACTGCTTCAGTATCTTCAATAGCCCTGTTTGTCTGGACAAAGTGCGGCGGGAGGAAGTCGAAAAGCTGGAACGATCGATTGATTTATTTGGTTTTTGTATCTATATGGATGTTAACGTAGCCAGGATGAACGGCCGGAATGCATTGGATGGCGATGCCGAAATTGGTTGCGCACGTTTTCCGAAAAATGCCCATGTATACAGGGGGTTTAGGCGATCGAAAGCCGCTCAGGCCCGGTTCTCGCACTTGCTTCAAATCCTCGAGCGATTGCGTTTGGGCGGCCGAAGGCTATGTTATCGATATAAACGCCCTGTTTCAAAATCGCGCCCGCCAAAAAATAATTAGGACTTGACATTTGCATTGAAATGATTTGCACAGACGGCCGATAGGGTGTTGTCCAAGACGACCTCCTTCTCGACGACCAGGAGCCTCAAAGCAGGCCCCACACACAATGCCGAGTGCAGGCGAAAAAGGGCAAACAAGGAGAAACACCCATGTCACTCACAGTCCTGAATAACATCTCCTCCCTTACGGCGGAGAATGCATTGTCCAATACACAGGCAAACCTGCAAAAGACCCTGACACAGTTGTCTACCGGCATGAAGATCAACTCCGGATCGGACGATGCGGCAGGATTGTCGATTGTTAGCGGGTTGAACGCGAACATCGCCGCGCTCACTCAGTCACAACAGAATGCCGCCAACGGCATTGGCTTGCTGCAGACCGCTGATGGCGCCCTGTCGCAGGTCACCACTCTTCTCAACCGCGCTGTAACACTGGCTACTGAGGGTTCAACATCCGGCATTACGGCCAGCCAGTCTCAGGCGCTCGACACCGAGTTCCAGTCGATCCTTTCGGAAATCAACCAGATCGGCAATGCGACGAACTTTAACGGCTCGAACGTATTCGCGTCCAATGCGCCGTCGAAATTCGTTTCGACGCAAGGAACCATTCAGAACTCGCTGGAAGTCGCCACGGTCGGTGGAGCTGGCACAGCTCTTACAGCCGGCAAGACCACAACCGTCACAGAAACCAATGGTGACACTTTCTCTTACACCGCAAAGGCTGGCGACACAACTGGGAACCTGATACAAGCCATTAACAACGCAGCCGCGACGGGAGTTCTCACCAGCGATGTCGTTGCCAGCAATCCCGGTGATGCAGTGTTCAATGTCGCGGCCGCCGGCGGCGAACTTGCCAGCATCACGACCAACGACACAGCTTTGAATTCGGTCGCAACGCCTGTCACCGGTAGTCACACTACCTTGAGTTTCGACACAGCCGATGTCACCGATGCTGCGCCCGTCGCGAATACCAACGCTACCGTGCTGACAACCGGTTCGGTTACGACCATCCAGGATGCAGCCACTGGCGGCACGTTTGTCTTTAAGGCAGCGGCGGGTAACACGCTGGCGACTTTGAATACTGCACTAGGCCAGGCCGTTGCCGCAGGCACGCTCTCGGCCGGCACGACTGGAACGATCAACGCCTCCGGCCAACTCTCAATCTCGAATAATGCCGGGACCGGCATCACGGTTTCAAGCAACGACGCTGTGCTCGGCGGGATGACCGCTGCGGGCGGCACCAACGATACCGCTACCGTCTACATTGGTGACGGAACCACGACAGGAGCCGCGAACACTGAGATCTCCACGACCATCGACTCACTTTCTGCGACGGCCCTAAATCTCAACACGAATAACCTGACCAACAGCGCCAACGCGATTACAGCTTTGGCCAATGTAACTCAGGCAATCAACACCGTCTCCGCACAGCGCGGCGTCATCGGCGCTTCAGTCAACCGGCTCACGGCGGCGACCAATGTTATGGCCAACCAGGTTACCAACCTGCAAAGCGCAGCCAACGGCCTGCAGAATGCCGACATCGGCAAGACCGTTGCCAACATGACCCAGTACAATGTGCTACAGTCCACCGGCATGGCTGCCCTGCAACAGTCCAACCAGGCCCAGCAGGCTGTTTTGAAGCTGGTCCAGTAACGTAACGCAACATTCACCGTAGTGCCGGGGGTGGCGTCGCGAGGCGCCACCCCCATTCGCCATCGATGAGTCGAACCTTAAGTACATTACCGAACGGTTCGCCGCCAACTCTGAGTTCTCCGGTTTGATAAGCCGGATTCACGGGGCGGGCGGGGTATTCTCTCGTTCCCGCCCGGAACACAGGTAGAAGCCATGAGTTCCACGTCCGCAGTCAATACGCTCCTGTCGTCAACGACCTCCTCGACTCCGACATACGATATAAGCGACGTTTTGGCCGCGAGCGCAGGGACGAGCACTCCCGGCATCGATGTTACAGCCGCAGTCACGGCGGCCATTTATGCAGACAATGCGCCGGAACGGGCATGGCAGGCTGATCAGACGACGCTCTCAAGTCAGACAACTGCTCTGACATCGATTCAGACCGCGACCGAAGCGATTCAGACCGACATGCAAAACCTGAATACGCTGACCGGCCCCTTCGCAGCCAGGACGGTAACGTCCTCGGACACCAATGATCTTGCGGCCACGGCGGCAACAGGAACCGTTACTGGCACTCACACAGTTGTGGTCAATAGCTTGGCCAGCACGGAATCGTGGTATTCGGATCTCGAATCTAGTTCGACCGCGACTCTGCCGACCTCTTCTCTTACGCTGACAAGCGCAGCTGGTCCTTCTGCAACTTTTGCGACCGGCAGCGGGACTTCAGGCGATAACCTGACAGATCTGGCTAAAGCCATCAATGGGGCAAACCTTGGTGTCAATGCCACCGTAATCAGCGATTCGACTGGTTCCAGGCTGGCGATCGTATCCAATACCTCCGGAACGGCCTCTGGCTTTTCAATCACGTCATCGAACTATACCGGTACCTCGTGGACCTCTCCCGACATACCGACTGGCGCTACGCTTGGCGTCAACACGGTAACGCTTACGAGCGCGGCCGGCACCGCGAACATTGCTACAACTTCCGGCGAAACCTATGCTCAGCTTGCAACCGCTATCAACAACGCGACAGTTCCCCAGGTGCCGACAAGTTATACCTCGACACATGGGTCTTTGACCGATGACACGCCGCTGACTGCTGGTTCAGTCACCACCGTCACAGACAACGGCACCGGCGATACGTTCTCATTTACGGCAACATCGGGAAATACGGTCGGCGATTTGAACAATGCGATTGCCGCCGCGGTGTCTGCCGGCACGCTGCCCTCTAATATTGCGGGAGCAATTTCCAACGGCAATGAAGTGATCTCAGGGGGGACGGCCAGCAATGGCATTACCGTCTCAACCAATGATTCCGTGCTGGGCACGATGAATGCGCCCGCAGCTATACCTCTCGGCCTGACAGCGACTGCAGGCAGTGATTTGAACGGCACCAACCTGACCATCGCAAGCAGCGACAGCACGACCCCGTTCACCATCAATGAGCCAGCATTCGGCTTTACCCAGGCTGTCGCGGCGGCCAACGCGTCGCTCACCGTGGACGGCGTTCCCATTCAAAGCGCGAGCAACACAGTGACTGGAGCAATCAGCGGAGTCACATTAAATCTCCTGGGCGCGGCTCCAGGTAGCCAAATCAGCTTGACCGTCGCACCCGACGTTTCGCAGATCTCAACCGCAATTAACCAATTTGTCACGGATTACAACACGGCCCTCGGTCTGGTAAACTCACAGTTCACCGATTCCAACTCCACGGATTCTTCAGGAAATACTACAAATACACAAGGCCCGCTTGCCTCCGATCCGACTGTTGTCAATTTTCAGAGCGCGCTGGAGCAGGCGCTCAACTATGTGAGTACACCGGCAAACGCGGCATCCGCGACAACTACGGTTTCGATGCTGACCGACCTCGGCATCAATGCTAACAAAGATACGGGCATACTCTCTGTTGATTCGGCGACTCTGAATAATGCGCTAACCAACAACCCTACCGATGTCCAGAATTTCTTCGAAGGTACTGCGCTCAACGGCTTTGCAAACACACTGTACAACACGCTCAATACCTTCACAAGTCCAGCGGATGGCGCTTTCACGGTGGACCTGAGCAGCATCGCCACAACAAATTCCAATCTGACCTCGCAAATCAACGATTTTGAAACAGGCTACATTGCAAGCCAGCAGACGATTCTCACAGCGGACTACACTTCCGCTGAAGTCGCTCTACAGCAGCTGCCTCAAGAGATGCAGGAACTCAACTCGGAACTGGGTTTCACCAACAACAGTAGCAACGGATAATACAAATGACCACAGAACTCTCATATCGACAGTCATCCATCGCCGGCGCGAGTCCCATCGGTTTGATGATCGTTCTTTTTGACACGTTGGTGGGTGATCTGCGTCGTGCGTGCGGCGCGCTTCGCAAAAACGACATTGAGGAGCGGTGCAAAGAATTGAATCACGCCGCGCTCGTATTAGGTCAATTGGAGAGTTGGGTCGATCTGAAGAACGGCGGAGAGTCGGCCGAAACGTTGACACGGTTCTACTCGTATGTGCGTGCAAAAATGTTGGAGGCATCGATCAACAAGTCGGCCGCGGTGCTCGAGAAGCAGATTGAAATGATTCTTCACGTAAGGAGCGCCTGGCAGCAACTCGACGGTTCACCGCCGCCCGAGAAAAGGCCGGGGATCCCGAACGAACAGGCTCATTCGCCTTATGCGTCAAACTCGGGAGAGATGCCGGAGAGAGTTTCGTTTTCGCAATCCGCATGAATGAGGAGGAGCAATCAGACGTCAGTCTGGCCTTGCAGCCGTCGTCAATCGTGAACAACTTGTTATCTGCTCAATCTCAGCACTTCGCTCTCTGGATGATTGGCACTGAAACGAGTTGGGCTTGCAGCCTGGAGTTACTAAGTCGATACGCGATTGCCGGCATGACGCTCAGGGTGGTTAAAGCGGGCGCAGAGCGGAGATGTGAGGATCTGATGAAGGCGCTGGTGGTTGAAGCTTCAAGCACGATGAGAGCCGTCCTGCGCCGCATACTTTCTATGCGGAGCTTCGAAGTGTCCGAGGCGGAGAATGGCCAACAAGCGTTGGAGATGCTGCGTAAGATGGGCAGAGCCGATCTGGTTCTTGTGGATTGGATTCTAAACGGGACCAACAGCCTGGAGTTCATCACCAGCTTGCGGCACGAGACTGCAAAGGAGACCATGGTTCTGATGCTGGCCGAGCGTGAGCCTGGAATCCGCGAGTTGCACAGGGCGCTCATTGCTGGAGCGGACGACTATCTGACAAAGCCATTTACATCGCTGCAGATCGATGAGAAGATGGCGCGGGCCGGGCTCACCTGGCAATGGGATGCGTACTGTGATGAACAAGGTCATCCGTGCCGATAGTACACGGTTGACATATGTCGCACCGTTCGCGAGAAACGTACCCGTTAGACGTGCGGTGAGGCAAGGGGCCGGCTATCGGAGAAAGAGGCCATCGATGATTGCCAGCGAGCTTTGCCTGCTTCCGGAATTCCATGCTGGGTGCGGTCCCCTCTGGCTCTGGCAATGCAAGCCTGCAAGTAAAATCCATGCCAAATTCAATCAGTCATTTCTGACAAACCAAATCATGGCGCCGCACGGCTTGCGAGGTTCCCATTGTGAATAAGAGCACACTGAGCGGAATCGCTATCGCGCTGTGCGGAATTGCAGCCGGCCTATACCTCGATGGAGGCAGGATTGGGCAGATGATTCAGCCCACAGCGGCCCTCATCGTGTTTGGAGGAACGTTCGGAGCAGTCATGGTGCAGTTTCCGTTCTCCATCCTGATGCAGGCGGCCAGGCATTTGAAGACGGTCTTTCTCCCCACAAAAGATCCCGCCTCTCAACTGATCGATGACCTCATCCGGTATGCTCTTCGAGCCCGCCGTAATGGCTTGGTTTCTCTCGACGCGGAACTTGAGTTTATCGAAGATCCTTTCCTGCGAAGAGCCATGACTCTTGCGGTGGATGGAGTTCGCTCTCCTGAGTTGCGCCAGACAATGGATGTTGAAATGGATCTCGAAGCCGACAAGGATGAATTGGTCCCAAAGGTCTTTGAAGCTGCTGGGGGCTTTGCGCCAACGATCGGCATTCTTGGGGCAGTGATTGGCCTGATTCAGGTGATGCAGCGCTTGCAGAGCATTAATGAAGTCGGGAAAGGAATCGCGGTAGCTTTTGTGGCGACCATTTATGGGGTGGGCTCGGCAAACATCTTCTTTTTACCATGCGCGGGAAGGGCCAAGATCGTGGCGCAGAGACGGCAGGTGCTCCGCGAGATGATCCTTGAAGGAGTTACCTCCATTGTGGATAAGGTTAACCCGAGGGTGCTCGAAGCGAAGCTGGCTGTCTATCTGAACCGGCCGTCTGAAGTACAAAACATGAAACTGGTTGCGAAATGAGAAGACATAGAAGAAGCGAGGACAATGCTCATCCTGAGCGGTGGATGGTCTCGTATGCTGACTTCATGACGCTTCTCTTCGCTCTTTTTGTGGTGCTCTTTGCCTCGTCGTATCATGACAATGCCACAGTTCAACGAGTATCGTACGCGGTCAAAAACGGATTTCAGGCGATGGGGACCTTTGTGCGGAGCGATGACGCTTTGGACACAACATCTGTTGACATTGCAAAACTTGGCGGTGAAGTGAGTCCAAGAAACAACGAGGAAATGAAGATAAGTTCGGCAGCGGGAAACGCTGGCATCGATGTTACAGAGTTACATCGAAAACTGACCAAGGCGCTGGGAGAAGAGATTGAAAAACAAGAGGTCGATCTGCGCATGACTCCGGAGGGATTTGTAATCAGTCTTCATGAGCTGGGATTCTTCGATAGCGGGCAAGCTCATCTTCTGCCCGGTGCAACGGAAAAGATCAAACGGATCGCGGCCGTCCTGATGCAATACGGCCTGGATATGAGGATCGAAGGGCATTCGGACGATGTGCCTATCCACAACGACACCTTCGCTTCGAACTGGGACCTGTCGACGGCCCGGGCAATGGCTGTGGCGATGATGCTGATCGATGAAGCTGGATTTGATCCGCAACGAATGTCGGTTGCAGGCTACGCGCAGTATCATCCAGTGGCGAGCAACGATACCCCCGAGGGTCGAAGGGCGAACAGGCGAGTCGATATTGTCATAGTAGCTATTTCGAATCCTGCACAGGCAGCCGCGTCAATCAAACCCGCTGCCTCGCAGAGGTAACTCGCTTTAACATTGCACGACTGTCAGGTGTCGCGGTCTTTATGCATTCCAGCTATCTCGGACCGTAAGGCACTCGAATCGCAAATCCATGGATTTAGGAAATCAGTGCGTGCATGGTTTTTCCCGCCGACACAAGGGCCTCGAAGTAATTGGCGGCGCTTTCGCGAACCAGTGGGTCGCTGTGCGGCGGCCCTTTTCCGTCCCCTCCGCGCTCATGATAGTCGCAGATATCCAGCGCCCTGCCGATCCCTTCCTTGGTTCCGAGCAAGGCCTCTTCGATTCGGGAGCTGAGATAGATAACTCCAAGCAACTTCGGCATCGGAATATTCAGCATGCGATCCATCATTGAGAGCATGCCGAGCATATAAAGCTCTGCGGGGTTCTCTTTCAATGCCGGCGCCAAGGACTCGCAAAAATGCGCTCGTTCAAGAGCCTGTCTTACATCCAGGTCAGACGCGGAGTGCGCAAGTTTGCCGGCGAGAATGATGGTAACCAGTCTTCGGAAAGCATCCTCACCAACCGCAATCAGCGCTCCCTGAATGGTTGAGATGCGATACCTGAATCCATACAGAGCGGAGTTAGCCAGCCGGAGAAGCCTATAGCATAGTGACGGCTCCATCAGCAAGAGTCGTTCAATCTCGTTGAAATCCGGATCGGGATTCGTCAGGACCGCAAAAAGCTGAAGATAAGAAATCTTATTAGCGGGTATCTGCGCCTCGGAGATAATCTCCGGCCGCGAATGAAAGTATCCCTGGAAGAAGGTATTTCCTTCGCCTTGAGCAGTTTGCACTTCAGCCAGTGTTTCGACCTTTTCAGCAACAAATGATGTCTTTCTGTTGCGGCACATGCCGTAAATTTCTTTTCTCGACGCAAGGGTGGACGACCTGAAATCCACCTTGATAAAGTCTGCCATTTGCACAAGTTCGCGCTTGCTTGGGTCTGGAGAGAAGTCGTCTAGGGCGAGACGAAAACCGGACTGTCTGAGTTGTTTGCAGGCTTTGATAACCTCAGCGTCGGGAGTGACTGTCTCCAGGATTTCCAGAATCACAGTACGGCTAGGAAGCACCTTTACACTTCCATTCACCAATGAATCGCGCGTGCAGTTGATGAAGAGATTAGGGGAGGTGGAGCAGGCGATCATCGACAGGCAACTATCGATGGCGTGATTCGTGGCATACTCGCCATCGCCGGTAAAATAGTTGTCCGTTCCCGCGCGAAATAGGATTTCGTGACCATAGACTTGCATCTTGCTGTCGAGGATGGCCTGTCTGCCAATGAACCTGAGTTGATTGCCTGTCTCTGTGGCCATGAAACTTTCCCCTTATTCTCCTGGATGCATACCCCAATTTCGAACTTTTTGTCAGACGAATGTTGATTTATCTGAAAAAAGCCCTCCAAATTCCCGCCAGGAGAACATCGATTTCCCTATGTCTGTTTCAAAGCCAGATCCTCTGTTTGACCCGCTGCCGGGTCCGGGTCACCTTGCGTCGGACGAAGATTGCCTTGTTGTGAATGTCTGGATCGGCAGCCAGCTATGCAGAGAGATGCCCCTGAGGCCTCAGAGAGTAGGTGATGGCTACGGGTGCTTATGCAACCTCTCATTGAGCGCCTTGCCGAGCGCCGCCATTCGGTCTTTGATGGTGTCCGCCCGCAACGGCGGAGCGGCGTGGCGGTTGACTCTGCCAGTGTGTGAATGACCTCCAGAATCAGTTGCGACACAATGACGGGCATCTCTTCGCCTTGCATTGGAGACGCATTGATCAAGATCAGGATTCGTCGCATTTGCAGTCCACAAGTCTACACTCGCACTATCGGCAATTTCTTGGGGAATGTTAATTCTTTGCTGACTTCATAGCCTGCGCCGTGCGATGCGCGGAGTCCGCCAGCCTCCTTCGCCGGGCCAGTTTGGAGAAGGCAATGCCAAAGATATTGAATTCACTGCTACTAAGCCGTAGTGGTTGCCTATCCAGGCGGCGTTTCGCTCTCAGCGGGCCTCGAGCCTGACGGGAATGAAGTCGGAAAGTATGACGAATCGTCCGCCCTGGTAACCTTCGACTGTCACGTTGAAGTAGCTTCGCCGGAATGGCTGCTTGAACGCCTTCTCGGCGGGTCCATCGATGTAGGCTGGGTCCATTACCATCCTGCTGAACACCGCCCTGCCCTCCGTTGTTACCGTCGACGCGCCGATGTTAAAGACCTCAAGAATCGCGTCGCGCATCAGTTCTTCCAGCGGGGCGATCTTGAGATGTTCTTTTACCGCGGGGTCCGGAAGACCGACTAGGGCGCCCGCAATCGAGCCCATCAGGAGCAAATCGGCTTTGACGACAATTGCAACTTCATGAGGCTTGACCAGGTAGATGCCGTAGACCTGTCTCATCTTCGATTCTGGCACGGCGGGTGCCTGCACGAACGCCACTTTGCGGCCCGTCAGTTGCGAAAAGGCCTTTGAAAGAAGAAATGCACTCGCTTCCGCCATGTCTTATCACCCACCCAGAATTGGGGTCAAGGCCCGCTGCACATCCTCCGGGGTGAACGGCTTGGAGATTACAAAGGATGCCCCGGAATCCATCGCAATCTCTTTGATTCCCTTGGACGATTCGGAGGTGATGAATCCGAAGGGAACCCGGTTTTGCGCTGCCCTCAATTGCCTGAGGAAGTCAATTCCCGACATCTCAGGCATGTTCCAGTCTGAGAGCACAAGTTTCGGTTGCTCTCCGCGGAGCTTTTCCAATGCCTGTGCTCCGTTCTCTGCTTCTCCCACAGCAAGCCCACGAAAGCCAGCCTGCCGGATCGCTCGCTGGACAATCATCCGCATCGTCCTGCTGTCGTCCACCAGAAGTATATCCATGCGACCGCCTCAACAAAGTTTTCTCCCCTCATTCGGTGAAGAGAGTGGAAGTACTTGATCGAACGCTTCTCTATCGGCACATTCCAATGTAATGAACAGGGGAGCGCTAAAAAAACCATTCAGGCCGGACTGCGAGCAGCTCCCTGCACCTTCTACGCTGGGCAACTGCTCTCGCAAAACCCGCAATTTCATAGATGCAACCGGGAACCCACCTCATCAACCTTACTTGTTTGAACGGCGGCAATCGTTATGCCGATAAGGTTCAATCGGGCGAATCCCGCCGTCAAGTTTTTACCGCAGAAGACCGCGGTTCCACAAGATCCACGGAAACGGGGGACGAGAAGAGGATCATGGACAACATTAGTGCGGAAGATCAGGAGACTATTCGAGAATTTCTGGTCGAAAGTGACGAAAACCTCTCGCGCCTGGATCTCGATCTCGTCGAACTCGAAAAACACCCTGGGGATGCGGCCCTGCTGGGAAGCATCTTCCGCACCATTCATACCATCAAGGGAGCCTGTGGCTTCCTGGCATTCTCAACTCTGGAGAAGATCACCCATCAGGCCGAGAGCCTGTTAAGCCAATTGCGCGACGGCAAGCGGGAGCTTACGCCGGAGCTCGTTTCACTGATCCTCGAGACCGTAGATGCCACCCGAAAGGTGCTGGCCTCGATTGAGGCGAGCGGCAAAGAAGGTCCGCTCCGCTTTGAAGATTTGACCGAGCGTTTGCGCATGGCCGCGCAACTGCCCCCCGCTGGCGAGAAGCTGGCCGCGCCTGCTCAGCCCGCTCCAGCGCCAGCCGTGGTTGAGAAGCAGGCCGCCCCGACGAAGCCCGCGCCTGCCGCACCGCCATCTCATAAAATCGAAGCTCCAGTTGAGAAGGTTTTCCCTGCGCTGCCGGTGGGAGAACAGTCTGAGAACGAACAGAGAGTCGCGCAGAGACGGGTTGAAGAAGAGAGAAGGGCGGAGGAAGAGAGACGGCAGGAAGCAGGACGCAGGGAAGAAGACTCCGAACGTCATCCAGCCGCGGCGGATGCGAACATCCGTGTCGGTGTAGGGCTTCTCGATAAGCTCATGGATCTGGTCGGAGAGCTGGTGCTCACGCGCAATCAGATCCTTCAGTTCAACACAGAACGCGAAGACCCCGCTCTCAATGTCACCTCACAGCGGCTGAATTTGATTACGACCGAGTTGCAGGAAGGCGTGATGAAGACGCGCATGCAACCCATCGGCGTGGTGTGGAACAAGCTGCCACGCGTGGTGCGCGATATGGCCATCGCCCTGGGCAAGCAGATTCAGCTCGAGATGGATGGAGCTGAAACCGAGCTCGACCGGACGATCATCGAGGCCATCAAAGACCCGCTGATGCACCTAATTCGCAATGCCTGCGACCATGGAATTGAATCGCCGGATGTGCGCATCGCCGCGGGCAAACCGCCGCAGGGAACGCTCACCCTCCGGGCCTTTCATGAGGGCGGACAGGTCAACATCGAGATTAGCGATGACGGCGCGGGAATCGATGTGTCGCGCGTCAAGCAAAAGGCAATTGAGAAAGGACTGCTGCGCCCCGAACAGGCGGAAAAGCTCGGCGAGCGCGAGGCACTGAGCCTGATCTTCCTCCCCGGATTCTCCACCGCGCAAAGCGTCACTAATATCTCTGGTCGTGGAGTCGGCATGGATGTCGTGAAGTCGCACATCGAGAAGATCGGTGGCGTCGTCGATCTCTTCAGCCGTTCCGGTGAAGGCGCTACAGTCAAGATTAGAATTCCTCTTACTCTGGCCATTATTCCCGGCCTGATCATCGCCAGCGGCGGTGAGCGATTCGTGATTCCTCAGGTCAGCCTGCTCGAACTGATTCGCATCGAAGGTGACTCCGTCGACAAGCACATCGAGCATGTGCATGGAACGCCGGTCTATCGCCGCCGCGGCACTCTGCTGCCCATCGCCTATTTGAATCATGTTCTGGGCCTGAAAGATGCCGATCAATCCGAGGCGGTCAGCATCGTTGTACTTCAGGCGGAAGATCGCCAGTTTGGCCTTGTGGTCGACGGCATCAATGACACCCAAGAGATCGTGGTCAAGCCTCTGGGAAAGCAATTGAAAGGGCTGACCCTTTACGCCGGCGCGACGATTATGGGAGATGGCCGCGTGGCCCTCATCCTCGACGTGCTCGGTATTGGCCAGCGTGCTGCGGTCTTTGGCGAGTCCCATGAAGCGGCGCGCACAGCGGAGAAAGAAAAGCTGCAATCGAAAGTCGAGCGCCAGCGGCTGTTGCTCTTCCGCGCCGGCTCTTTCGAGCGCCTAGCTATTCCTCTCTCTCTCGTCGCCCGGCTCGAGGAGTTCCCGCGCTCGGCCATCGAACACGCCGGCGGGGGCCAGGTCATTCAATATCGTGGCCGCATACTTTCGCTTGTACCTCTCAGAACGGTTCTGGAGCCAGGCGTTCTCGATAGCGGATCGCTCTCCAATCCAGTGCAGGTGGTCGTCTTCAACGATGGCGACCGTAGCGTGGGAATGATTGTCGACGAGATCGTCGATGTTGTTGAAGAGGCCGTGACCATCCGTCGCAAGGCCTCGCGCAAAGGCCTCCTGGGTTCGGGGGTAGTCGGCAAGAGGGTCACCGATTTCCTCGATCTCAATCAGGTGATCGAGGCGGCCAGGGAGAGCTGGCTCAATGGTACAGATGCCTGCGCGAGCGAACGGCGCATTCTCGTCGCCGACCCTTCTGCATTCACCAGAGGCATGATTCGAAGCGGTCTCGACATTTCAGGCTACGCCGTTCTGGAAGCCGCGAGTCTTGAAGAGGCGCTCGACTGTCTGGAACACCAGCAAGTCGATGTTGTTCTTGCAGCCCTCAATCTCACTCCTGGCGCTGGTTCACCTTTGCTCGCTGCAATGCGCCGCCGGTCAGAGTGGGAGAAGATTCCGGTCCTGGCTGTTGTCGATACGGCAGAGGAGATCGAGGCAACGCAGTGGCGGGCGCAGGGCTTCCGCGGTTGCCAGCCCAAGTTCGATTCGAGCGCAATCCTCGATACTGTGGCAAAGCTTCTGGCGGCCAGAGCATTGGATGAGTTGGAATTCGTCGGAGAGGTGAGATAACCCATGGCGATTGACAGACTGGCGGTGCAATCTCAAGGTCCGGATGCGAGTGGCCAATTCTCGACTTTCTTTATCGAGGATCTCTTCTTTGGCGTGGATGTCCTCGATGTGCAGGAGGTATTGCGCGCCCAGCAGATGACCCCGGTTCCTCAAGCGCCGGATGTAGTCGAGGGTTTGATCAACTTGCGCGGCCAGATCGTCACCGCAATCGATATGCGTCGCCGCCTGCATATGCCAAAGCTCGCCACTGGCCAGCCACCGATGAACATCGTCGTCAGCACTCCAGATGGAGCCGTGAGTTTGCTAGTAGACGAGATCGGGGATGTGCTCGACATGGACGCATCCAACTACGAGCGGCCGCCCGACAATCTTGATCCCGCGGCGCGCGAACTCATCCGCGGTGTTTACAAGATGAAAGATGGCCTCATGCTGGTTCTCGACACTGAAAAGGCCATTGAAGTCGATGCCGGTCTCGCTTCGCTCAACTCGAAGCTTGACTCCCAATCCTCTGAGATACCAGCCAGTGAACGGCGTTCCGTTGTGCAGGCTTCAGGCGCGAACGCGGGAGAGCAGATGCGGCTGGCGCAGACGTCAACAGGAAGATCGACGAAGAAGGCGGTTGTGAAAAAGAACGGCACGCAGCATCTGACGAAGGCAGGATTTGTGTAGCTGAAGTGCGTGCGCCGGTTGAGCAAAATGCGTCAATCGGCCGATGACGAGGCGATGCTCTCAGCATTGGGGGATCAGCACCTCCTGGGAATATCGCTGGATGAGTTTCTAAGCGAGCCTGGTACGGCTCGGCAGTTTGATGGGTACGAAGGCTTGCGATGAAAGCAGCCACCCGAAGGGAGCAAAGACAATGAAGTGGTTGAAATGGTTCTATGACATGAAGATCGGCAACAGGCTCCTCGGGGCACTCATTTTCGGAGGATGCATCACCGCTGCCGTCGGTTTCGTTAGCGTGTCGAGGCTGGCCAAGGTTTCGGATCTCTCCAAGGCTTCCTATGAACAGGAGACCGTAGGAATCGCTTTTCTGAAGCAAGCCAACATCGATCTGATCGAGGTCGATCGGGCTGCCAAGAACGTACTGCTCTCGAATTCCTCGGAAGAGCGAGAGCAATACAAGGCTCAGGTGGACGCGTACACCGGCCTCGTAACCGACGATCTTGCCAAGGCCAAGCCCTTAATTACCTCAGACAAGGGCAAAGACCAGTTGGCACAGGTTGAGCAGGCCTGGAAAGAGAGCCAGGAGTCTACCAACCAGGTCGTCTCCCTGGCCATGAAAGAACCGCTGAGTAAAAAGCGGGATTCGGTGGAACTTTCTTTTGGCGCAGGGCGCGCGAAGGCAGACGCTGCCGAGGACTTGTTGGCACAGTTGGCGACTACAAAGGAAGATGTCGCTAAGGACTCTGAGCAGCAGACCGAAAAGACCTTTCACGACACCCGTACTCTGCTGATCGAGCTGGTTCTCGTGGGCATCATTGGAAGTTTGTCGGTTGGGACTTTCATCGCACGTAGCATCTCCAAGCCGCTTGCACTTATCGCAGAAATCGCGAAAAAGATTGCTCACGGCGAGGTCGAACAGACGATCGAATACAGTTACAACGACGAGGTCGGCGTGCTGGCCGAATCGTTCCGCGGCATGGTCGAGGCTGTCAACGCATTGACGCACGACGCGTTCATGCTGGCGGAGGCGGCTGTGCAGGGCAAACTGAATGCTCGCGCCGACGCCGCGAAGCACCAGGGCGACTATCGCAAGATCATTCAGGGTGTTAACGACACTCTGGATGCTTTTGCAGATCCGATCGACATGGCCGCCGATTACGTTGACAAGATTGGCAAGGGAACGATTCCGCCCAAGATCACCGCGAATTACAACGGCGACTTCAACGCGATCAAGAACAGCCTCAACGCCTGCATCGATGGTCTCGGAGGCCTCGTCGAAGCAGACTCTGTCCTGAAGAGAATGGCCAACAACGATTACAGCCATCAGGTGGAAGGGAAGTACGAAGGAGTCTTCGCTACCGTCGCACAGTCTGTCAATGGAGTGAAGGATCGGATCGATCATTTCGTCGGCACGGTTAAGAACGTCTCCAAGGGCGACCTTCATGAACTGCCCGATTACCAGCTCGTCGGTCGTCGATCCGAAGGCGACGAACTGGTGCCGTCCATGACTGTCATGATGGAGAACATCAAGGCGCTTGTCAATGACGTCAACATGCTTACGATAGCCGCTGCCGATGGAAAGTTGTCGACGCGTGCCGATGCAGCGAAACATCAAGGCGATTATCGCAAGATCGTTGAGGGATTCAACGGGACATTGGATGCAATCTGGCTTCCCATTCAGGAAGAGATCCATGTCCTCCGGCAGATCCGCGGCTGCAACCTGCGCGAAAAGGTCGAGGTTGAATGCAAGGGCGATCACGAGAAGATGAAGGGCGCCGTCAACGGCGTGCGCGATTGGCTAACTGAGTTGATTGCCTTTGTCACCAAGATCGCCCACGGGGACATGACCGCATCGATGGCCAAAGCATCGGATGAAGACCAGATTCATGAATGGCTGTCGCTGATGAAGAGCAACATCAATGCGCTCGCGGCCGACGCCACCATGCTGGCTACTGCTTCGGCAAAAGGAAAGTTCGATACCCGTGCCGACGCCAGCAAGCATAGCGGCGACTATCGCAGGATTATCGAGGGCGTCAATCAGACGCTGGACGCCATCGTAGCGCCGCTCAAGACGACCGCGGAGAATGCCAGTTCTCTGGCCTCGTCTTCAGAAGAACTCACGGCGGTGAGCCAGCAGATGGCCAGTAACGCAGAGGAAACGGCGGCCCAGGCCAACGTCGTCTCGGCGACCAGCGACCAGGTGTCGAGAAACGTTGCCTCAGTTGCCACGGCTGCCGAAGAGATGCAAGCCTCCATTCGCGAAATCTCAAAGAACGCAAACGACTCGGCGCGAGTGGCAAAGAATGCAGTTGGAGTAGCCCAAATGACGAACGATACGATGAAGAAGCTTGGGGAATCCAGCCTCGAGATCGGCAACGTGATCAAGGTGATTACCTCGATCGCGCAACAGACCAACCTGCTGGCGTTGAATGCGACCATCGAGGCCGCGCGCGCCGGAGAAGCGGGCAAGGGCTTTGCAGTTGTCGCTAATGAGGTGAAGGAACTCGCCAAGCAAACCGCCAAAGCGACTGAAGAAATCAGCCAGAAGATCGAGGGAATGCAGGGCGTTACCAAAGGAGCCGTCACCGCGATCGAGGAGATCGGCGCCATCATCGATCAGATCAACGATATTTCCAACAGCATCGCCTCTGCGGTCGAGGAGCAGACGGTCACAACCAATGAGATCGGGCGCAGCGTGACTGAAGCGGCTCAAGGCGTCAACGACATTGCCAAGAACATTGGTGGAGTTGCTACTGCGGCAAGGAACACAACACACGGGGCCAACGACACGCGGACGGCCTCGCTCGAATTGAGCGAGATGGCTGCGCGCCTGCAGGCATCTGTATCGAAGTTCAGCTTCTAAGCGGACAAAGGGTGTGAGGAGACGCCCGGAAAACGGGCAGCAGCCGGGCATCTCCTCAACCAGCGAAGGTGGATGAGCAATGAGCAAAGTACTGGTTGTGGATGACTCCAGAACAATTCGCACAATCGTCCGCAGGATTCTGACTGAGTTGGGGTATGGGGTCTGCGAGGCAGGCAACGGAGTTGAGGCTCTGAAGGTCTTCGAAGCAGAGAAGGACGCGGTGAAGCTCGTACTCGTGGACTGGAATATGCCGGAGATGAATGGCTTCGAGTTGCTGAAGAGCTTACGTCAGGACTCGAGTCTTTCTTGGTTGAAGATCGTGATGGTCACCACCGAGACCGAGATGGACCATATGGCATCGGCCCTGGAGGCTGGAGCCGACGAATACATCATGAAGCCCTTCACAAAAGACATCCTCGTTGAAAAGCTCGAATACATTGGATTCTCTTCGATGGCGAGGGCGTAAAAATGTCTTCCGTCAACCAACGTTTGCTTCAACCCGGCGAAAGGATTCGAGTCCTGGTCGTGGATGACTCTGTTGTCATCCGAAGGCTGGTCACGAATGCCCTCGATAAGGATCCTCTGCTTGAGCTAGTGGGGACCGCCTCGAACGGCTCAATTGGAATGCAGCGAATCCAGCAGTTGAATCCCGATGTCATCACCCTGGATATCGAGATGCCAGAGATGGACGGCCTGGAGATGTTGCGCCGCATCCGGCGAGAGTTCCCTCATCTGCGGGTCATCATGTTCAGCACGCTTACTGAGCGTGGCGCCCAAAAAACACTGGAGGCGCTGACTCTCGGGGCCGACGATTATGTGGCCAAAGGCTCTCACCAGGGGTCGCTCGACAGTTCGATCACCAGCTTACGTGAGGAGATGATTCCGAAGATCAGGCAGTTCTTCCGCCTGTCGGATCAGCCGCACATCCCGCCCGCGAAAGACACTGCTCATTCCCCGTGGCCGGCGGCGCACGATCGAAATGCGTCTGCCCTGCGGACAGTGAAAATGCGGCCGAAGGTCGTCGTGATCGGCATATCGACCGGAGGACCGACCGCTCTGGGCGTTATCTTGCCGACGCTTCCCGCTGACTTTCCGTTGCCCGTTCTGATTGTGCAGCACATGCCGCCGCTCTTTACCCGGCTGCTCGCGGAGCGTCTTAACGCCACGTGCAAGTTGCCAGCGGAAGAAGCCACTGATAACAGCCCGGTTCAACAAGGCAAGATCCTGATTGCGCCAGGCGACTTTCATATGAAGGTTGCATCCAACGGGAGCGGCGCTCGCGTCTTCCTCGATCAGGGACCCCGGCTGAACTCTTGCCGGCCCGCCGTCGATGCGCTGTTTAAGTCTGCCGGAGAAGTCTATGGCGGCGCGGTCCTCGCCGCGATTCTTACAGGTATGGGCCAGGATGGCTTGCGCGGCGCCGGAATACTCAAGGCGTTGGGAGCCACCATTCTTGCGCAGGATGAGGCATCAAGCATCGTTTGGGGCATGCCCGGAGCCGTAGTCGAAGCAGGCTATGCCGACCGCGTGCTGCCGCTTGACGGAGTCGTGCCGGAAATCCTTCGCATCACGGAAAGGAACTGAGAGAGGACCCGATGAGCAGCCAAGCACAGATTACTGATATCCTCCCTGAGAACTACAGGTTCCTTCAGGCCCATATTTACTCCCAGGTGGGAATCGTCCTCGAAGACAATAAGCATTATCTCTTCGAAAGCCGTCTCGCGCCGATCGTTCAGCAATTCAGCCTTGGCTCAATTAATGATTTGTGCGCCCTCATGCTTGCCAAGCGCGATCCTAAGATCGGCCAGCAAGTTGTCGAGGCAATGACAACCAATGAGACCTACTTCTACCGTGACCCAGGCCAATACGATGCGATTCGAACGGTGCTCTTGCCGAAACTGATGGAAGAGCGGAAGAGCACCAGGAAGATGCGTTTCTGGTCGGCAGCCTCGTCCACCGGCCAGGAGGCTTACAGTCTGGCCATGCTGTTGCTTAACGAGGGGTTGAAGGACTGGAACATTCAAATCCTTGGCACAGACTTCTCTTCAAAGGTTGTTGAACGAGCCCGCACCGGAGTCTACCAGCAACTGGAAGTTAACCGGGGGTTGCCGGCGGCTCAACTTCTGAAGTATTTCCGCCGTTCCGGTCTTGAATGGCAGTTAACCGAGCCGGTAAGACGGATGGCTCAGTTTGAAACAATTGACCTGCGCAAGTGCCTGCGTACCCTGGGCCCATTCGATCTGGTGTTCTGCCGCAACGTTATGATCTATTTCGATAACAAGACAAAGCTGAACATCATGAAGGAGCTCCACGGAACGATGTTTCGCGGCGGATGGCTTCTCCTGGGCAGCACCGAGGCGGCCTTCGGCCTCGAAGATTGGTTTGAACGAAAAACATTCGGGAATGTCACGGTCTTTGTCGCACGATGAAAGGATGCCATGTTAACTGATGTCAGTATGGAAATGCTGTCGGAAATCGTAAAATCTGTGTTCCTCACCATGATGGATCTTGAACTGATCAACAGCGACAAAGCCTGGCACCCAGGCGGGGACAGGTTGACCTCTTTTGTACAGCTTGCTGGCGAATGGAATGGCGCTGTGTTGCTCGAGTGTAGCCGCCAACAGGCTTGCCACTTCGCTGGACGGATTCTGGCCATGGACCCGCCCGAGACTGTCGACGACGACGTGCGCGATGTGCTCGGCGAACTCGCCAACATGATCGGGGGAAACATGAAGTGCGGCATGAGTTCAGGAGTTCGCCTCTCCATGCCCACCGTCCTCGATGGCAGCGACTATGACCTGCGCGTTTGCGGGTCGCAGGTCCAGGAGCGTATCGCCTTTCAATGCGACGAAAGCCCTTTCTGGGTCACGGTTCTTTCCGAAGGTAGTGCTGCCTCCGCGAATTAGACTGCGCACTCAGGCTCTGCCGCAGCCATCGAACCATCCGCGGCTTGTCACCAGGGCAACGGCGGTCGCGCGCACCGCCGGTCTCTTTGACTGAGTGATCGCAACCAGGCAGATTGACGGCTATCGTCGTAATCGCGCTGCATACGGCTGATTCACGCCAGGTTTTTCCTCATTTTCTGACCCGAATGCACCGCTGTGGATGGAAAAGCCCGTCGGCTCGACGCCAAAAAATAATTGAACAGTTATCGACTTGTTGTCGATAGGCAGGATGCAGCGAACTCATCTTCAAACCACACGGGGGGATTATGCTGATTGGTGCGATTTCTGAATCTGCCTCTTCTTCAATCCAGTGGAACTCGGCACAGCCCCTATCAAGGTCCGCCGCGGTATCGTCCATCGTCGCAGGACAACAGAGTGCTCCGGCAGTTGCAGCCCCATCCTCTGCGCCCGCCGCGGCCAGTTCTTCTTTGGCCCACAGTCAAGAATCGGTAGACGGTGCGCAGACGGCAACAATTGCCGCATCGTATTCCACAACAGTGGCGGGCAAAAACTATGCGGCCAGCGTAGAAGAATTGGGCGGAGTCTATACAGCCTCGGTTCCGATGCCTCCAGGGTTGAGCGCCAGCGGCGGCAGTGTCGAGTCAGCGGAGATCAATCTAAGCATCATCCTCGATACACTTGCCTGACATTCTTCGCCCGGGCATCGGAGTTGGTTCCAACTGACTTTCACTATTCAAGAGCATCGAAGTGCAGGAGCCCTCAAGCTGCACAAATGGCTGCAGACTTATTGTGGACAAGTCATGCTGGAATCATTGAGCCAGCGAGAAGTTGACATCTACCTTGACCTTTGTTACGCCGGGACCGGCTTCAAACTTCCACTTTCGCACCGCGTCCTCGGCCGCGGGGGCCAGAAGACGGTTACCATCCACCGCCTTCGCATCGCTCACGTTGCCCGAGGCATCGACCGTGGCCTCGATACTCACCGTGCCGGAGGCCCTCATCCGTTTGGCGATCTCGGGATAGATCGGTGCAACCCTGGCTTTAACGACGCGGTCTTCAGCCGCTGCTGACATTGCGAACGTGACGATAAGCGCCAGTGCTACTGCCTGCAGCAGCGTGGCCGTTCCGCGCCTCAACCCAGAGGTTTCTTTCTGGATCCGAAATTCATTCATACGCCCTCCCCGACCTCCATTACCGCACGTTTGCTTATCGGCCTCCTGGGCTCTGGCGTTCATAGTCTCACGGAATCTTCTTCGCAAACCAAGCTGCGGCACATAGGTACCTGCAATCGCGGATCAATTGGCGCAGGGAAATCAAAGTGTTCCGCAGATAATGCACTCGATCGGGGCTGCCGCGCAAGAGGCCGGAAAACCGGTCACTCGCGCGACGTCGCCTGTAGTTTACCGTGGGAGAACGGAAGCGCCGCGCAGCCGAGGCCGAAGAGGAGAGGAATTCTCCAATCCAATGCTCAATTCACAGTTATCGCCAGCGGGGCTGTCCGTTGGATTGTCCCAACAGTTGCAGTTACCGTAATCGTCGAAGCCGAAGGGATAGGTCCTTGAATACCACCGCAGCCATTCAATGCGGTTAATCCCAGAGCAACCCCGATCACGAGAAGCCCTGAAAACAACTTGCTGCGCCTGCGGAATCCGATTGCGAAAAACAGGAAACCCACGGCAGTGATCGGAACGAATGGGGGCATTCCACGACCGGACGCCGTGTTCGTGTTGGCTGTAACTATGAGCATCGAAGTGGCCGGAGTGTTACCAGGGGTAACGGACGAAGGTGAGAACCTGCAGGTCAAGAATGCGGGTAGGCCGGCGCATCCCAAGGTTACAGTCTGATTGGACCCGCTGACCGGGTTGATCTTGACCATGCTGGCGGCAGACTCTCCACTCGCAAAGATCAGAGAACTGGGACTAAGCGAGATGCTGAAGTCCGACGAGATGGCATAGTCAGCAGTCGCCATCGCACTTTGGGTAAGGCCTGTCTCGGTTGCAACAGCTTCCACTCTCTCCGTCGCGTTCACCGTGATAGGACCGGAATAGAGACTCCATGAAGTTGGAGATGTTCCGCTGTTGATGGCGTAGAAGATGGTTGTCCCCGGCGTGGCATCGCTGATTGTCACCGTTTGTGACGTTGTGTAGGTTCCGGGCGCAGGCGAGAAGGTGGGCGAGGGAAGGGCAGTGGCGCTTTCGATATTGTAGGCGGCCGTCGCCATCGCACTTTGGGCGAGGCCTTTCTCGGTTGCAACAGCTTCCACTGTCTCCGTCGCGCTCACCGTGATGGGACCGGAATAGACACTCCATGAAGTCGGAGCGGTCCCGCCGTTGATGGTGTAGAAGATGGTTGTGCCCGCGGTGGCATCGCCGATCGTCACCGTCTGCGATGTTGCGTAAGTTCCGGGCGCTGGCGAGAACGTGGGCGCGGGAAGGGTCGCGGGAGGGGTTGGGGCGCCGTCGATGATGTAAGTAGCCGCAGCCATCGGACTCTGAATTATGCCTGTCTCCGTTGCGACGGCCTGCACTGTCTCCGTAGCGTTCACCGTGATTGGACCGGAATAGGCCTTCCATAAGGGTGCAGTTGTCGCGCTGAACGTAGCGTAATAGATGGTTGTTCCCGCAGCGGCATCGCTGATCGTCACCGTCTGCGAATTAGAGTAGGTGCCGGCTGCGGGCGAAAACGTGGGTGCCGGCAACGTGTTGCCGTTGATTGCATAAGAAGCGGTCGACACAGGGCTGTTGGAATAGCCTGTCTCAACCGCGATAGCCTCCAGCGTCTGCGTCGCACTCACCGCGATCGGGCCGCTATAAACAGTGGACGAGGTTGTGGGCGTGCTGCCATTGGTGGTGTAGAAGATGGTAGTGCCCGGAGCGTCTCCGAGCGTTACAGTTTGCGACGTTGAATACGTACCTCCCGCCGGCGAGAAAGCTGGCGCGGGGAGAGTGGGGAGCGCGGTCGAGGCAATTGTATAAACAGCAGTGGCTACAGGACTGTTAGTATAACCTGCCTCAATCGCAATGGCCTGCAGGGTCTGCGTCGCGCTCACCGTAATCGGGCCGCTATAAACGGGTGACGAGGTCGCGGGTGTGCTGCCGTTGGTGGTGTAGTAGATTGTGGCTCCAGGGGTAGAGTCGCTGATTGTGACAATCTGGGATGAAGCGTAACTGCCGGACGGCAGGCTGAGTATCGGCATTGCCGCTGACGGACTGGATGTTACTAGTCCCTGACCGGTTGTAGCGTAGTCCAGAGCAGTTACCGAAAAAGGCGGGAGGGTGACGGATGCTGGACTGGATAGCGAAGTTGTATTGATTGCAACTGTGGCCGCTGTTAAGTTGGTGAGAGTATTGGTGGGCGACTCGTTCATATCATCCAGCGCGCCGGGGGAGTACTGCCTTTGGGTTACAGCTCCTGTTGGAGGATTGGTTCCTCCAAAACTGATGGTGTGGCTGCTGGAAAGATCTGTGTTGATCAGTACCAGTGAGCGATTGGTCCCGTTCTCAAAGCAGAAAGCATAGAGATAGGGGACATTGTTGAGCGCAGGCAAGGGGGAGACGCCGTTCGGCGAGCCCGCGAAGTTATAAGTCAAGTTGTTGGCGATCGGGCAGGCGTACATGGGACCGATGATCGATTGGTTGACCAACTGCACGCCCAGAAACTCCGGGCGCACATTGTTGGTCGCCCCGCCCATGTCGACCACGTTGCCCCACAGCTTATTTGTCAGTCCATTCAGCGCTTTGTTGGTATTCTCGGTCAAAGCAAAGAAATTCTGAGGTCGGATGCCGTAGTACTGAAGAAACAGCAGGGGTTGCAGAGCCATTATCACGCCTTCGCCGGCCCCCGCGTTGATGTAGTCCAGGTGGGTTTGGTCGATGCTGCCGGCCGTCGTGCCCTGGCCCCATTCGTAGATATTCACTTTGCAGGTTGCTGTTCCCGTCGCTCCGCAGGTGTTCTGCGATTGATAGTCGTGAACGGATTGATAGAAGTGATAGACATCCGAGGGATTGGTAACCTTCTCGTAGGGTTCGACCATCGTCGGTTGCCACAAAGCGGTGTCGGACGCAAAGCTGTTCACCGTGTTGTATGTGTAGGCCTCGATCTCGATCGAATCGGGATGAGCCCGTGCAATCGCCGTGTCCATCGACCAGTTGGTGGCCGTCTGCGCATTCATCACAAAATCGAACGATGGAGACGAGTAATAGCTGTCGGCGCGCATCGCGGCAAAGATGTCCCGAGCCCGCGTGCTGTAGTCGTAATAATATTCGCTGTTGGGCTGAGTGATCCGGTCGGCAAGTGATTGGCCTGAAAATGCGGTATTATTCCAGCATTCATTGCAAAACGAAAGATGAATAGTATTGAAGATGCTGGTCCAGGGATTCCCCTGGCCCAGAGCTGCGCGCCGCGCGCCGTAGGTTGTCGTCGACGGGCTGGCGAGAAACTCAATCAGATCCGCTGCGTCGGACGTGGAGAAGGTTACCGGAACTTCCAGATAGGGCTCTGCGTTCAGCAGTTGACAGATGACCAGGTAGTCTTCGAGCGACAGACTCACGACTCCTGCGCCCGACGGAGCCACGGAATACCCCGCACCCCCGCTGCTCGGCGCATGAGCGTAATCGGGTTGCGTCCAGTTATTCATGGTTTCTCCGTTCTGGTTGACCCAGTAGCGGAATGTCCCCGGATTATTGCCGACCGACGGGCCATAATAGTTCTGCAAAGTCTGAATGACTTCATCGCGAAGTACCGTGGTGTTGCCGGGGTTGGTGCCCGTCTTCTCGAAGCTCACATTGTCCAGATAAACTGCCCCCCCGGTGGTATTGATTCCCACCTGGATATTGCCCGGCGTTGTGCCGGTCGCTGTCTCTGAAGTCGAGCATGTCCACGTGTACTTCGTCCATGTCGAGGTCAGCGTAGGCGTGTATGAGCCGCAGTTGAATCCACCCGGCGAAAGACGCCTCGCTGTTGCGGTCAACACCGGATCGCCTGAGGCCAACTTGGCCCAGAACGACAGCTCATATGTGCCATTCATCATCACGAAGATGTCTTCGGTGAAAGAGCTGTCAAAGTACCAGTTTGCGGTTGCCAAAGATCCGGGCGTCGCGGCGTTCATGTTGAGGGCTTGGACTCCGCAGGTAGCACACAGGTCCGTGGTGTCCGAAAGCAGTTGGGCACCGCCACGCACCGCCCCCCAAAAACCGCCTTCCGAGGTCTCCCACCACGACTCGGGCGTGGGGAAAGTCGTGAGGCTCATCACAACAATGTCGCCCACGCTGAATGGGGCGTCGCACGGCGAGGATACAGTGATCCCAGGCGCTGTATAAGTCGACTGGCCAACAAGGGGAAAATTTGGGCCGGTATTGGATGCAATGGTGCCGGTGCAGCCGAGTTCCGCGCCACCCGATTGCGACTCAACGACAGTAAATGTGCCGCCCGCCCAGTAATTTGGCGGAACCCCGTCGTATTGATCCGGAATGGTAAACGTCGTGGTTGACCCGGCGGCTGCCAGTGACCAGATCTGCCGGTTCTGCAACGGCTCAAATCCTGGGTTAAGCGACCCGATCAGGTTCTTGAGTATCTGGCCGTTATCGTAATACTCGATTGCCCCGATGTTCACGCCCATGCGATTCGTGCTGCTCTGAACAATCGATCCATCGTTCAGCGATAACGTCTGCGCCAATGCGGAGACCGGGATGAAAGCCAGAGTGCATAACCCAAAAACTTCGAATAACCTCTTCATGAATGAACCCCTTCTGCAATTGTTAGATTTCTCTTCCTCGGCAACTCTCGGCAAGTCCTGTAAAGGGCAAGCTCCGCCGTTAACCTTGGCAATCGCAAAGGGTTCAAGATCCGCACGAGAATCTGGGTTTGGCTAAGGCCAAACAAATGAGTTCTGCCGCAAATCAAATCTGCTTCAACGGTCTTGTCTTTCTTGTCTTGCATGCCGTGGAAGCTGGCCAGAAGATTAAAAGCTGGGACAGACACTTCAGGACCGCATACATGAGCGGAGTCGCTCTTCCGGCATCCTTACGCTCTACGCACGGGGAACATGGTTACCACTTGCCTGAGGGAAAAACTCGACTGGCGGCGCACAACTCAGCCAATTCCTCAAGTAGGACCAAACCGACCATTCAGTCCAAGCAAATGTTGTCTGAGTCGCATTCTACCGTTTTCAAGAGCAAATGCAAGCCCCTTATCGAAATTTTTACATGGAGACCAATCTTTGTTCTTTCATTGACAACTGGCGCACCCATGTGCAGAGAATAAGCCGTATAAGCGGGGTGAGTCCGAAACCCGGATGATGGAGTGAATCATGAGAGTAAATGCTTCATTGCTGGTTTTGGTGCTTGGGATGGCTTGCGGAGCGATGCGTGCCGAGGCCAGAAGCCCTGAGCAAAAGTGCTCAGTCGTCATCGATAGCGTTCAACTGAGTTACAACCATCAGGGTGGAGAGTCGAAGCCGCAACTTAGAGTTGAGTTCAGCAACGATGCCGGCAAGCAAATCTCGCAAATCACACTCGACTTGTATTTGCTTGATGCCGGCGGCAATCCTCAGCCTTATCCGGATGAGTTGACGTATCAAGATGGCCTGGGGATCGGCAAGAAAAAATCCTTTCTCTGGGACCTGGCACGCGAATCAGTTGACATTCATCGTACCGGCGAAACGGTAGTGGTGAAGAAAGTCGAATTCATCAACGGCAAAGACTGGATCGACGACGGTTCGGAGTCCTGCGCGTTCACGGTCGACTTTCACGCAAGATGATTCACGCCGGACCCCTGCTTCGGCGTGTCGCATTATTATCATCCAATGGTCTTGCAGAGTTGAGCGTCTTGAGTTGTCTGCTGCTTCACAGGTTGCCGAGAACCGAGCACTGAACTGATTCTTGCTCCAACGGCCGGGATCCTGACCCCTGGGCTGGCAAGGAAAGAGTCGATTGACTGCATCGTTTCAGCAAAGAGCCGAATCAAAATGCTGTAGCCGTCTACCGGAGCGCTTGTTGAGATTGCAAGCCAGCTGAGCGCTGGTGCTTGAGCTTGATGAGCGGCGGGGCTGGCACAGAGGGTATCGAAATGGCGCGTTACTCTGCGGGTTGTTTTATTTTTTCGGTTTGCATGCTCCCGGCCCTGTGGGCGCAGGCTCCGGGCACCGGAAGCTCAACTGCGGGCGGGACCACGGCCGCACCTGCTGCCATCGGCGAGTCAAAAACCTACACAGTTCCCGCGGGGACTAAGATTCTGCTTTCACTGAAACATGAAATCAGTACGCGTGTCGCAATGCCCGGTGACGCGGTGTACCTCGTCTCCGATTTCCCGGTCGTCGAGGACGGGGCGGTGGTTTTCCCGGCCGGGATGTACGTCAGGGGAGTGATCGATCGCGTCCAGCGGCCCGGCAAGGTAAAGGGCCGCGCGCAGCTTCAAATGCACCTTACTTCGATGATCTTTCCCAATGGCGTTGAGATCGCGATTCCCGGCCCGATCGACACCGTTCCCGGCTCGACTGGAGCAAAGGTCAAAAACTCTGAGGGCACTGTCGAACAATCCGGATCCGTTGGGCATGATGTGCAGGTGATTTCCGGCACAACCGCCGAGGGCGCAGGCGTCGGCGGACTCGTCGGATTGGGGACGGGAAATGTCGGGACCGCAGCCGGGATCGGCGCGGGAGCCGGGGCGGCAGCGGGCATTCTGACCACGCTATTCACGCGCGGCAACGATATTGTTTTTTCTCAAGGGACCACGCTGGAGATGGTTCTCGCGCGCCCGGTGGTGGTGCGGCAGGAGCAACTGGGTGGCATGCCGGGCTACACCGGGATGACCATCTCTCCGCCATCCCCAGCGTCGCAACAACCGCCGCCGGCGCACTTTCAACCGAACAACTAGGACGGGATATTCCCCAAAATGCTTGACCAGCGGGCATGATTTCTCTCGCCGAGTGGCTGACTCCAACGCGATTCATCGGACTGGGCGTCTATCTCTTTGCCGCCATCTGTTGCGGCGCTGCTTGGACCAGAAGCCGCGGGGGTGGGCGCGCGAACCGGCTTCCCGCAATTCTTACGGTGCTTGAAGCGGGACTCTTTCTGGATATGGCGTCCAATCTGCGCTGGGGCCTGCATGGTTTGCTCGAGAGTGAAGCGATTCGAGAAGATCTCTACGCCCTGCGTACCGGCCCACAGCTTGCGGTGCTGGGTTTCTTAGGTTTGACCGCGGCAGCCGCAATGGGGATGGTTATCCGGCGCTTGCGCGGTAGATACGGTGCAACTGTGGCCGCTTGTGGCGCTATTCTCTCGTTGAGTCTCTGGTGTGCAGAAGTCATCTCATTGCACGCGACTGATACCATCCTCTACCGCAAAGTCGGCGGAGCCATGCTCGTGAGCCTGGGCTGGATAGTATCTTCTCTGATGACCGGTCTTGGCGAGCTATGGGATACGCGGACAGTTCGTTTTCAGCTTGGCCGGAGTGCGAAGCCTGCCGGGAATCCGCCGTCTTCTTTCACAAATTATTGACAAAGAAATCAGTGAGCCGCTCAAAGAGAACCAGGCGTGCTCCGCGATCCTCGAATAGACCTCGGCGATCGGGAAACAGCAGTATGTCGGTATACTTTCCCTTGTCCAGAAGTTCATCAAGCAGCATCAGAGAATTCTCCTGATGCACTGTCTCGTCCAGTGTTGCCTGCGCGAGCAGCAGCGGCGCGCTGAGATACTTCGCATTCTCCAGGGAAGAAGAGTTGATCCAACCGTCCTGATTGCGCACCGGATCTTCCAGGTACCGCTCCGTGAAGATAGCGTCATAAAGATGCCAGTCGGAAATTGGAGAACCGGCAAACCCCGCTTTAAAAAGCAACGGACGGTCGAGCATGCCATGGAGCGCCAGAAATCCTCCGAAACCCCAGCCGCAAATGCCGATGCGCGTTTTGTCGATGAATGGTTGGGAGCGCAGATACTGCACGCCGTCTCGCAGGTCAGCCATCTCAGCCGCGGAAAATCGCAAATGCACCGGCTCGTCAAAAAGATGACCTCGTCCGGCGGTGCCACGGTTATCGACAGCGAAAACAATATATCCGTTCTTCGCCATCAGCCCGAGCCATAAGCCGATATCGCCGCCCCACGTATCGCGGACGATCTGCTCCCCGGGGCCGCCCTCAACATAAAAGATCACCGGGTATTGACGATTGGGGTTGAAATTCGGAGGCTTCATTATCCAGGCATTCATTTCCATGCCCAGATGATTCTTCACAATGAGAAACTCCGAGGAGTTAAGCTGGCTTGTTGCTCTGTCGTCGGTATCTTTGTCGCTTAGCGCTGCAATCTTGCTTCCGTCGGGCCTGAGCAGTTCCCGCCTGGGGGGCGTGGCGTGCGTTGACCATGTGTCCAGCAGCACATCGCCAGAGGGCGACAACATTGTGCTGTGAGTGCCCTTCTCCTGTGTGATAGGCGCAAATCCTCTCCCGTCCAAATTCACGCGATAGAGTTGGCGTTCCAAAGCGCTTGCTTCGGTTGCGGTAAAGAAAGCAACTCCCGCTGCTTCGTCAACGCCAACCAATGAAGTAACTTCCCAATTCCCGTGGGTAAGTTGGACAGGGTCGCGGCCGGAAAGATCGTATAGATAGAGATGGCGATAGCCCGTTCGTTCACTCGTCCACAAAAAGCGTTGCGAGTCTCTGAGAAAATACAAGTCATCGCTCAGGTCGATCCAATAGACATCTTTTTCGGTGAGGATCGTACGCGTCTTTCCTGTAACTGCGTCGGCGAGCAAAAGATCGAGTTTCTTCTGGTCGCGGCTGAGACGCTCGATGGCCAGATGCTTGCCATCCGGCAGCCATTGCACACGTGGGATGTATACATTTGTGTCGTTGCCCAGATCGATCTGGAGCGACTTGCGGCCGGACACTGCTTTCACAAAAAGGTGAACTGTTGGAATAGCGCCGCCCGGCTTCGGGTAGGCTATCGAGCGCTCATTTCCATTCGAATCACGGAGCGAGTATTTATTTACCGCTCGATCGTCCGTCTCGATCCATGCGATGGAGGACGAATCCGGCGACCACCAGGCTGCCGAATGCAAACCCAGTTCGTGAAGATAGGCCCAGTCTGGTTCGCCCTCTCGCAGATCTGCGCTTCCCTCAGGTGCAAAGGTGTGAACTGCACCGGTAGCGGCATCCGCGAGCCGAAGGGTGTGGTCCTCAACGAAGCTGACGAAACGCCCGTCGGGACTGATCTGCGGATTGCTGAGATCGGTTCGATCCGTCACCAATGGACGGGAGGTATGAGCGTCCAGATCAAACCAGGAAAGTTCGGTGCTCGAAGTAATTAACAGAGAGTGGCCGCCAGGAGCCCAGATATAGTCCTGGAGTTGTTTGCCTGCGTCATCCTTGTCGCTGGCTTCCGAGCTATGGGAGCGATTGCCGCCGAATGCAGTTGCTATTTCAGCTTCGGAGACAAGAAGCTTTTGCTCGCCATTCGCTGCATCGATACTCCAGATCTCGGCCGCAAGCGTAAGATCTTTGACCTTGCTCTTTGTGGGAGCCATTCGAACGAAACTGAGACTTTTGCCGGACGGACTCCAAGCCAAATGTGTTGGCAGAGTTTTGTCCCGCTCACGTTCTTGCACGATGTTCTCCATCGTGAGAGACCCGGCCGCTGGCGGGTGTTGCGCGGCCATTCTTCCACCCATCCCCAAGACAGAGAATGAGGCCAACGCCAAAATCAATTGCCGCGAAGTCTTTCCGATCACCATGCCAACGCGAACCTCCGACTGTGAGTCTGCATCTTTGCAAAATTGTAGCAAGAGCTATCTTCATCCGCAGTCAAAAGAGAGGGACTCGATCGGACATTTACGCAATTCGTCGCGGCTCTTTGCGAAATATCAAAGAGATCTGAACCACATCTCCGCATCGCAGAAAGTATTTGGTGCCTGCAAGCTGCACCGTTGATTTAGGCTTTGTTGTCGGCGGTTTAGTAACCAATAAGCATTACCACTTTGCAGTTGCTATTTGATGCATTCGTTCTAGACTAAGGATGTCTGTATTCCCCAAAAAATCAGACAACATCATTCAACAACAGAGGCTGTCTTAAGAGCATTTCATTGTATCTCCGATCGCGCGGATTGTTGTGTCTGGACCTGACAAGAAAGTGACATGTTGGGCCAAGTTAGGGAAGTTGATGTCCCTGCCTTTGGCGGCATTGGGCTCTGTCGTCTGACTGGTGAAATTTGCGCGCGCGAGAGAGTATCGGAATTGAGGGATTCCGTGCTCACTCCAATGAAACGTGAACTTGCAAGAGGGGGTCGTTCATGTCAGTTTTGCAGAAGGTGCGCCGGGCATCGGCGCAACGGGGCAGCAGCGTGCGCGCGCTGTTCGGAATCGGGCTTCTTCTAGCGGCAGGTTGTCTGGCGATAAATGCCCAGGTCAGTGTGACTACCTGGCGCTACGACATCGGCCGGACCGGGCAGAACCTGAATGAGACCATCCTGACGCCCTCCAATGTGAATCCCACTCAATTTGGAATGCTCTTCTCGCAGCCTGTGGACGGATACGTTTACGCGGAGCCGCTCTATCTTCCCAACGTGACCATCGGCGGGCAGTCGCATAACGTCGTGTACGTTGCCACTGAGCATGACAGTGTCTATGCCTTCGACGCCGACACGAATGGTGGTAGCAACGCGAATCCCCTCTGGCTTGCTTCGATGCTGAGTACGGCGCACGGCGCCGCGGCAGGCGCCACCACGGTCTCTTCAAATACCGTGGGTACCGACATTGTCCCCGAGATAGGAATTACCGGGACGCCAGTTATTGACACAGCAAGTGGCACGCTCTACGTAGTGAGCGCGACACAAGAAGGCACGACCTTCATCCAGCGGTTGCACGCACTCGATGTAACTTCCGGAGCGGAAAAGTACGGGGGCCCGGCAGTCATTACCGCAACGACTCCCGGCACCGGAAATGGCAGTTCGAGTGGAACGCTGACTTTCGACTCTGAATGGGAGAATCAGCGGCCTGGACTTCTGCTGCTCAATGGCATCGTGTGGATCGGTTACGGCTCTCATGGCGACAACGGCCCATGGCATGGCTGGATTCTTGGATACAACGAAGCGACTCTTCAGCAGACTGGGGTATTCTGCACGAGCCCTAACGGTGAGGGCTCAGGTGTTTGGATGAGCGGCGCCGGGCTGGCGGCCGACGTGCTCGATCCAGTCAATCATCCATACGGCCGGATGTTCGTGGCCACCGGAAATGGCGACTATACAGCGACCATACCTTATGCCGCTGGCATGGACTATGGCGACAGTATTCTCGATCTGGATCTGACAAACGGTGTTCCGACGATCCAGGACGAGTTCACGCCTATGAATCAGGCTACTCTGGACGCGGAAGATGGGGACCAGGCATCCGGGGGGCTGATGATCGTTCCCACGCAGACCACTGGCAGTTATCCATACCTGCTGGTGCAGGCAGGAAAATCAGGGTCGGTGTACCTGCTCAATCGGCAGAATCTCGGGGGATATAATCCCGCAGGCGACCAGGTTGTGCAGGAGCTTCCGAAGGGCGTCGGTAATGTGGGCACATGGAACGGCCCCGCGTATTTCAACGGAACGGTCTACTACTGGGGAGAGCACGACACCATGAAGGCATTTCCCTTGGTGAATGGACTGCTTACCGGTCCCACTGCCACATCCTCCGAGACATATACTTATCCCGGTGCTAATCCGGTGATATCGGCGAGTGGGAGCACACAGGGAATTGTCTGGGCGCTCGAGACCGACGAGTATATGAATTCTCTCCCCTCCGTGTTGACGGCGCACTTGGCAAGTACTATCTCCACCACTCTCTATTCAAGCGCCACCAACCCCTCGCGCGACACTCCCGGGAATGCGGTCAAATTCACTGTACCGACGGTGGTCAACGGGAAAGTGTATGTTGGCTCACAATACGAATTGAGCGTGTATGGACTGCTGAATGGAGAACCCCAGGCAGCGGAACCGGTGCTCAGTCCGTCGCCTTTGAGCTTTAGCAACAGCATTACGGTCAGCATGACGGATGCGACGCCTGGAGCGACGATCTACTATACCCTCAACGGCACGGCTCCATCGGTAAATTCGCCGATATATACGACCCCGATCGCCATCTCGACAACAACAACAATTCAGGCGATGGCAAGCGCCCCGGGTTATCTTCAGAGCGGGGTAAGTTCCGGGACATATGTCAACACATTGCAGACGGCTGCACCGACTTTCAGTCCCGACGGCGGCACCTTCACGCAAGCACTGTCGGTGACCATCAGCGATGCGAGCTCAGGTGCGACGATCTACTACACAACCGACGGGTCGACGCCGACGACGGCGTCGACTCAATACACCGGAGCAGTCACGGTAGGAGCTACCGAGATCCTTAACGCGATTGCTGTAGCTTCGGGCTTTGCCAATAGCGACGTGGCCAGTGCGACTTACACAATCAATACCGGTGTAACCGGAATCGACTTTCCAGTGGGATTCGCAGAGACTCAGGGGATCGTGATTCTGAATGGAAGCACTGATCTCAACGATTCCCGTTTGCAACTGACCAATGGAGCAACCGGCGAAGCCTCGTCGGCGTGGTACTACCAGCCGGTGAATATCCAGGCATTCACGACCGACTTCAGTTTCCAGTTATCCAACCCGGCCGGAGAGGGGATAACTTTCGCAATTCAGAGGAACGGCAACTCTGCCCTCGGCGAGGCCGGGTCAGGGCTGGGCTATCAAGGGATTCCTAATAGCATAGCGATCAAATTCGATCTCGATAACGCCGCAGGCGAGGGTACGGATTCGACTGGCCTGTATGCCAATGGCGTAAGCCCCACGATTCCCGCAATCGACCTGAGTACAACCGGCATCGACCTGCACAGCGACGACACGATGGATGTAACTCTGACCTACAACGGAGCGATTCTGTCGATGGTTATTACGGATATGGTGACTGGATCGGCCTATTCGACAAGCTGGCCGGCGAATATCCCGGTGACCGTCGGGGGCAATACTGCCTATGTCGGATTTACAGGTAGCACGGGCGGGCTTGTTTCCAGCCAAAAGGTTTTGACGTGGGTCTACACAACCGTTTCCAACAGCTTGCCGGTTACGACTTCACCCGTCTTCAATCCTCCCGGCGGAGCATACAGCGCGGCGCAGTCGGTGAGCATCAGCAGCGGCTCCAGTGGCGCGGCATTCTACTACACCACCGACGGAACGACGCCAACAACCTCGTCGGCAGTTTATAGTGCGCCCATCACCGTGAGCGCTTCAGAGACATTGAAATCGATTGCCGTTGTTTCCGGCTATGGTCCCAGTGCGGTCGGAACCGCGACTTATTCGATTGCCCCTACTCTGCCTGCGCCGGTTCTATCTCCATCGCCGGGCACTTACACAACGGCGCAAACGGTGACCATTAGCGATACCAACACCGTAGCCTCGATCTACTACACCACCGACGGAACTACGCCAACAACCTCGTCGAGTCCCTATAGCGGCCCAATCACGGTGAGCGCGAGCGAGACGGTCGAGGCCATTGTGGCGGCAACAGGCTACAACAACAGTCCCATTGCAGGTGGCACGTATACCATTGCGGCCGTACTTCCCGCGCCCACGTTCTCGCTGGCGGCCGGAACATATACCACTGCCCAATCGATAGCGATCAGCGACTCGACGGCCGGCACGGTCATCTACTACACCACCAATGGCACTACGCCTACTACGGCGTCCAGCGTGTACGGCGGCCCAATCACGGTGAGCGCGACTGAGACGCTAGAGGCCATCGCGGTCGAGACCGGCTACACCAACAGTGCGGTGACCACAGTGGCTTATACGATTAAGCTTCCAGGCACAACCTACATCAACTATCTAGCCGGCGGGTTCACCTCCAACGCTTTGGCCCTGGATAACGGCGCGTCGGTGACGGGAGGAATGCTGCAACTAACCGACGGAGGCTCCGGGGAAGATCGATCTGCCTGGTTTGCGCAGGAGGTGGCAGTCCAGAGCTTCATTACCAACTTCACCTTCGAGCAGTTGAATGCCTTGGCGGACGGCATGACCTTCACGATTCAGAGCGGCGGCGTCTGGGCGCTGGGCGATCCCGGCGGCGGGCTGGGTTATCAGGGAATTGCTGACAGCGTGGCAGTTAAATTCGATCTATATAACAATGCCGGTGAGGGCTCCGACTCGACGGGCCTCTACACCGGCGGCGCTGCGCCAACGGTGCCTGCAATCGATCTGAGTTCGACAGGAATCAATCTTCATAGCGGGGATATCATGTCCGCGCAACTGGTCTATGATGGCACCAATCTAACCATGACGCTGACCGATACGGTGACCAATGCCACCGTGACAGAGGTGTTCCCAGTGAACATCTCCAGCGCTGTCGGCGGCAGTACCGCCTATGTAGGGTTCACTGGCGCCTCGGGAGGTGAGACGGCGATCCAGAATGTATTGTCGTGGACGTATATGAGCCCGGCGGGACAATTCACTGCCACGCCAACCTTGTCGGTTGCGCCCGGCAGTTATCCGACGCCGCAGACAGTGACGATCACCTCCGCGACGGCAGGCGCGACAATCTACTACACCACAAACGGAACGACGCCCACGACTGCGTCCAACATCTACAGCGGGCCGATCACTGTGAGTTCGACCGAGACGATTGAAGCAATCGCGGTCGAGACAGGCTATAACAACAGCGGTATAGCCATCGCGGCTTACACCATCAGCAGCACGGCGCTTGCCGCGCCCACCTTCTCGCCCGCGGCAGGGAGTTACACTACAGCGCAGTCGGTGACGATCAGCGATGCGACCTCCGGGACAACGATTCATTACACCACCAATGGCACCACGCCAACGATTTCGTCAGCCGTTTATAACGGCCCAATCACGGTCACTACGACCGAGACGTTAGAGGCCATCGCGGTTGAGACAGGCTACACAACCAGCGCTATGGCTAGCGCCGCTTACACGATCAGCCTTCCCGCTCTGCCCGCACCCACCCTCTCGCCCGCGGCTGGCACATACACGACCTCGCAATCGGTGACAATCAGCGACGCGATATCCGGGGCCACGATTTACTACACAACCGACGGGACGACACCCACAACCTCATCAGCCATTTATAGCGGACCGATTACGGTGAGCGCGACGGAGACGCTCGAGGCCATCGCAGTCGAGACGGGTTACACCACCAGCGCCGTGTCCACGGCAGTTTTTACCATCGGCACTCCTGCGCTTCCCGCTCCTACGTTCTTGCCCGCGGCTGGCACATACACCACTTCGCAGACGGTGACGATTAGCGACGCGACGGCAGGCGCGACAATCTACTACACCACCAACGACACCACTCCAACTATCTCATCGACTGTTTATAGCGGCCCGATCACGGTGAGCGCGACCGAGACGCTGGAAGCCATCGCGGTCGAGACGGGCTACACAAACAGCCCGGTGTCTACAGCGGTCTACACGATTACTTCGGGAGGCACCGCTTACATCAACTATCCCGCTGGCGAATTTACTAACAGCGCTTTGAATCTGATCAATGGGGCGTCAGTGACAGGCGGGATGCTGCAACTGACCGACGGAGGTAGCGGTGAAACTCGAGCCGCTTGGTTCACCACAGCCGTACCCGTCCAGAGCTTCATTACCAACTTCACATTCGAGTTATTGAACGCCTCGGCAGATGGCATGACATTCACGATTCAGGACACCGGCAGCGGGATCTGGGCGCTGGGCGATCCCGGCGGCGGCCTGGGTTATCAGGGTATTAGCAATAGCGTGGCAGTGAAGTTCGACCTGTATAACAACGCCGGAGAGGGCTCCGATTCGACGGGGCTGTACACAGACGGCGCGGCGCCGACCGTGCCTGCAATCGATCTGAGTTCGACGGGAATCAACTTTCACAGCGGAGACATCCTGTCGGCTCAACTGGTTTACAACGGGACCGATTTGACCATGACGCTGACCGACACAGTGACCAATGCTACGGTGACTGAAGTGTTTCCTGTGAACATTCCCAGCATTGTCGGCGGCAACACGGCCTATGTGGGATTCACTGGCGCCACAGGAGGCGCGTCGGCGACACAGAATGTGTTGTCATGGACATATGTGAGTCCCGCGGGAAATGTTGCCGCTGTACCAACCTATTCGCCCGCAGCCGGAACCTACACCACTTCGCAATCGGTGACGATCAGCGATGCGACGGTGGGCGCGACAATCTACTACACGACCAACGGAACCACGCCCACGACCTCGTCAACTGTTTACAGCGGCCCAATCACGGTAAGCACAACGGAGACACTGGAAGCTATCGCAGTCGAAACCGGCTACACCAACAGCGCTTTGGCCACCGCTGCCTACACAATTGCTCCGGCCACGCTGCCAGCGCCCACCTTCTCACCCGCGGCGGGGACCTACACTACCTCGCAATCGGTGACCATCGGCGACGCGACATCCGGTACCACGATCTTCTACACAACTAACGGAACAGCACCTACAACCTCGTCTACCAAGTACACGGGCGCAATCACGGTAAGCGCAACGGAGACGCTGAAAGCCTTTGCGGTCGAAACAGGCTACACTAACAGCTCGGTCGCCACGGCTGTCTATACCATCAGCACGGTCCTTTCCGCGCCGACCTTCTTGCCCGCAGCCGGAATGTACACCACCTCGCAGTCAGTGATGATCAGCGACGCGACATCCGGAGCCACCATCTACTACACCACCAACGGCACGACGCCAACGACCTCGTCCACTAAGTACACGAGCCCGGTCACAGTGAGCGCGACGGAGACGCTAAAGGCTATCGCGGTCGAGACGGGCTACACTAACAGCGCTGTGGCCACGGCTGTGTACACGATTGCTCCGGCGACGCTGCCCGCGCCCACGTTCTCGCCTGCAGCCGGAACCTACACTAGCTCGCAGTCGGTGACTATCAGCGACGCGACATCGGGGACCACGATATACTACACGACCAACGGAACGACACCGACAACGTCATCGACTGTCTACAGCGGCCCGATCACGGTAAGCGCAACGGAGACCCTGGAAGCTATCGCAGTCGAGACGGGCTATACCAACAGCGCCGTGGCTATTGCGGTCTACACGATCAGTTCAGGAAGCACCAGCTACATCAGTTATCCGGCCAACGGATTTACGGCCAGCGCTTTGAATCTTATCAACGGGGCGACGGTGACCGGCGGGATGATGCAACTGACCAACGGAGGGACTGGAGAAACTCGGGCCGCCTGGTTCACGACGGCGGTACCGGTGCAGAGCTTCCATACTACCTTCACTTTCGAGCAGTTAAACGCCACAGCGGACGGCATGACGTTCACGATTCAAGACACCGGCAGCGGCATCTGGGCGCTGGGCGATCCCGGCGGCGGGCTGGGCTATCAGGGTATTGGCAACAGCGTGGCCGTCAAGTTCGATCTCTACAACAACGCCGGGGAGGGTTCCGATTCGACGGGGCTGTATACCGATGGCGCAACGCCGACGGTGCCTGCAATCGATCTGAGTTCGACGGGGATCAATTTCCACAGCGGGGACGTCATCTCCGTGCAACTGGTCTATAACGGCACCACTCTGTCCATGACACTCACCGACACGGTGACTAATGCCACGGTGACGGAAGTCTTCACAGTGAACATCCCCAGCGTCGTGGGAGGAAGCACGGCCTATGTGGGATTCACCGGCGCCACGGGCGGCTCGACTGCCACGCAGAATGTGCTCTCCTGGACCTATTCAACGCCGTAGCTCATCAGCGATGAATTTAGGCCTAGCTGTGCGGTGCGGTGATAAGTTGCGAGAGGTTTTTGAGGAAGACTCTGATAATAGGTCGGAATAACCTGCGGCAAAGCATGATCGGCCTGGGGGGCGACAGTGTGATTCAATGCCGCAGCCGGTGTTTCATGGCCTAGAATGTGCTGGTTAGACGCAAAGTAAAATTTCTAGAGGGCCCGATAGCATTGCCGGAAAACAAACCGCCGAAATCAATTAAGTCCAATATATTATTCAAGTTCTCTCCATCCGCTTGAAAGCGTATCTTCATGCGGTCTGACTTGTAGATCTCCGCGCCCGCGGAGGCGTTCGCCTGGAACGCCGGATAGATTCGCCCGCGAGCGAAGTTGATGCGACTCAGTATCTGTTGGCCGTACTGGGCTAACACAGTCGATGGGTTGCCATCAAAGTCAAACGGTAAGCCCGAGTCATACTGCACTCCGAATGCGGCCCAGATACGCGGAGTAGTTTGATAACGAATGCGCCCACGAACAGTATTGCGCTGGTCCTGAGAGTCCGGTATGTGACCGGCCAGCTGCGATGCCGCTTGACTGGCATTTGAGCCGAGAAACAATCCGCCGGTAACCGGGAACCAAGCGTTGCCAACGATAAATGAGTAACTCCCAAAGCCAGAGAAGCGATGCCATTCGGGAATCTCAACCTTCGCTTCTGCTCCGTAAAGAATAGCCTTACGAAAGGCGATAGGAAAACTAATCGTCGTGTTGAGAATCTGGCTGTCGTCTGCATAGTTATCGACGTCTCTTCTGAAGCAATTGCTGCTCAGCTTCAAATGCTTGAACAACACTTGGTTCAATCCCGCTTCGTAGTAATCCCCTTCCGAAGGCCGAACAGGAAGATTCAAGAAGCCCGTGGGATCGATACTCACGACCACTGGAGAACTTGACAAAAGAATGTTTTCAAACGACGGAGTCTGAAGTATCCGATCATAAGAGACATGCAAAACAGAGTTAGACTTCTCGAAGTAATGTGAGATAGCAAGGCGAGGCTCAAAGGCTTGCCGGTTGAGAAGCAGTTGATAGTGATCCCATCGCAAGCCAGCGTTAATTGTCCAATTATGCAGCCGAATCAGGTCTTGCGCGAAGCCCGACTGCTCCAGATCCGGGCGATTGGCCTGATATGCAAAGGTGACCGGCGAGCCGGGGTCGAATTGTGTTGAATCGGTGATGTTGTAACTCAAGTCTTCGTTGAGAAACATGTTGTCCGACTCAACGCCCGCCTTCCATTCATTCCGGCCGCGATCAATGGTTGCGCTAGCCTTGAAGTAACCCTCGCGAAACCAGTTGTGCTGAAACACGATGATTGGCGTCGATTCCGGATTGGAGTAAAAAGCGTTCGAGTTATCGCGAACCATTCCGCGTAGATTGCCGGTTGCACCGGGCGAGAAGTTATGCTCATAGGCTGCGGTTCCCGAGGTTTCGAAGTTGTCGGCATTCTGGCGCTGCCCCGCCTGTTGTTGCACCAATTCATTCGGAATGTCGTAGCGCGCCAATTCGCGACGCACGATCAATCGAATCCGGTCGCCAGTCGCAAACTCACGCGCATAGTCTCCAGAAAAACCGCCCAAGGTTCCAGTATTCGATAGGTTTTGCGGGACTACAGGGTTTAGATAACGGTCCGTCGTGCTTCCGCTTGCGCTGCCGCCGAGAGTGTTCTTGCCCCACGTGTACTGTCCCTTTCCGAATGCGCCGGCCGAATCAAAGCTGCCGCCGGAAAGTGCGATCAGGCCATGAAGACCAGGCTGGGAATCCTGAAGCGTGTTCACCTCAACGACGCCGCCCATCTTTCGGCCATACTCGGCCGGAATGCCGGCCGTATAGATGCTCATCGATTCGACATTATCTGCTTCAATTTCCGGTCCAAAGCTCGGAGAGCGATTATCCGTTAGAGGTATGCCATCGACGACAAACTGAGTCTGATACTCCGATCCGCGGGGATGCAGCACGGCGTTCCCTTCATAGAGCCAACCAGGCTGCGAATTCACCAGATCCTGAAGGTCCCGGCCAGGAATTGAACCAGGCCGGTTCTGAATAAACTCCGATCCCACTTGATTGACAGAACCTGCCACATCCGGATCGTTAAGCGTGTCGATCGCGCAAACGGTTATCGATTCGCTCGCCTGAGGCAGTTGAAGTTGAATCGTCACAGCAACGGGGAGCGACGAGCGAATCTCGATTGAATCGGTGTTCAGCGCGAAGCCCGGTTGCTTAATCTCCAATTTGTACAGACCAAATGGCAGTCGCTGCACGTCAAGGGTTCCCTGGTCGCTGGTCGCGAGAGCATTGTGATATTGATTCGCTTTGCTGACGATCTGGACCGTTGCTTTAACGCTTAAACCGGTTGGATCGATCACCTTAAGGCGCAATTCTCCCTGATTCGTTTGACAGAACATCGGCATCGCAGAAAAGAGCAAGAGAGCGATGAGTTTCTTCATAGAGTCTAGGCCTCAAAAAGCTTGAGAAAATTGCGAACAACTTCATAGATTTAGATGATAAGTTTAGAGCGCGTAACGAGTTAGCTTATACGTCCTCTCGTCCTGCTCCAAGCTGGCCGGCCTATACGAGTCGATGCGAACCATCCGTGACCTGGATCAGCGATACGGCAGATGTTGTTGCGAGAGCGGCTCACACATACCTAAATTCGCTGATAACAAGCGCAATATCTCAATTCGACAGTTACTAATGTACTGTTTTTCTTCGCAGTACTCACAAGAACGGATGAAAAGAAGGACCGCCTGTGATCAGCATCACTGCCCCCTAAAGAGCCGCGGCGGAAGATGCAAACAAGGATTCAAAGAATCTGAAAGGCTGCGAACGAATGCAGCCGAATAACTGTAGCGTTGTTGGCATCGAGTCAACAACGCATAAGGCAGTTATGCCATTTGGACGGTGGGGCGTACAGACGCCGGAAGATCGGCTCCGCTTCATTTTGATTCCAAAGGCATACGCTTTCGCGTCTGTTTCTGCGGCCGGGAAAGAAAAGATAGACAAGGTCGATTTCAGACGTGAGATCGAAAGTTCCTCAGTGGCGAGGAGGCTCGGTCGAAAGCCAGGTGTTGGAGGGATTTGAGCGATGTGGCCTTTTGTGATTCTCGATTTTGTTGAGCTTTCGGAATCCTCAATGGCAGTGAGGTAGTAAGACAAGCGGCTCTGGGACACTCTAGTAACTGAGAAGGTCTGAACAATTTGCCGGTTATGTCAATTGTGCGGTTTGGCCGCGGCCAATCACTGATTCTCCTTTGGATTTGCTCCACTGCGATTGTCTTGACATGTAGCTGAAAGATTCGCGTGCGTTAGGACGTGGCCAAGCAATCGCTGCGCGGCCTGCAACGTCACTGAGCAAACCTCTGGAAGATGCATGCTCCAATGCATCCGCAGCCCGCTTCCCTGCGGCCCTCATCCAGGAGTACTAACCATGAAAAGGCTCGGGCTTTGTGCCTTCGTAGTTTCCGTTTTAGTTATTCTTTCTTCCCTTTCAATAAATGCTTCGGCGCAGACTTTGTCGCTCAACGATGGAACGATCGTTCAGAGCAACACGAATCGCATGGGAATTAACATCGGGGCCATCGAGTATTACGATAACGGTCAGATTCTCAAGAACCTGATCGGGTCTCTCAATCCCGGCTTCGAGCCATTACAGGCCCGGCAGATATGGTCGCTGGCGACCGCAGGGACCACCACCACGTTTACCAGTCCGGATCAGTACGACGGAGTTCAGCCGAACTACTGGGCGGGCGCCACGTTTACTGTCGTTGAGTCCCAGTCCGGTGGTGCGGAGCTCGGCTGCACGGGAACCATCGCATCGAATACGGGCCCCAATTATCCGCTGGTGGGCCAGTCGACTTATACCGCCCCATCCTATACGGTATCCTCGCCCTGCGGCGCTCCATTCAGCGTGGGCGACATCGTGGTGTTGAGCCTCACTACTTCTTCCACGGCTGAAACGACGTGGGAAACTTCGCAAGGCGGATTTTGGGGAGCAGTGAGCGGAGGCGGTCAACTGCTTTCGGATACCACCGACCTGTGCGCCACCTGCGGCACCCAATCGCTCAATATGAACGCCTCGGCCGCTGGATCATCTGCATCCGCATCCTGGTACTTCGACAGCTGCGATAACAGCGACATCTTCGTGATGATGAACGGCACCTACGAGTTGTCATTCTGGGCCAAATTAGCCTCGGGCAAACCGGTAATGACCGCTACGGCGCAACGTCTTTCGCCAGGTGGATTCAATTGCGGCTCATATACGCCCACGCTGACATCGACATGGACGAAATATACCTGGACCTGCACGGCCTCTGAAACAGCGGCCGCCACGACACCGGGCAATGTGCAGGTGGAAATTAACACCACCGGGGGCTCAGCATATCTGGATAATGTGAGCTTTGAAAAGACCGGAACCAATGCCAGCAACACCACCGTTCTTCGCGACGAGGTCATTCAGACATTGCAGAAGTATTATGGCCCGTCGATCGGCAACAATCAGGGTATGTTCCGCTACTGGGTGAACCAGAACGGAGAGTCCATGAACAACTGGACCCAGCCCGACTACGCGCACGCACCGACCAGCGGAGGCGCGGGATATTTTGTGGCTCCGGCGGGCGCAGGAACGGTAAGTTTATCGCTCGAAGACTACCTGATCATCTGCCAACTGCTGAACGCAGAGCCCTACTTGGAAGTTCCGGTGACATTCTCCGCGACCGACGCGGCGGAACTGATTGAGTTCCTCGCCAGCCCGTCGACGACGACTTACGGCGCGCGGCGCGCTGCTCTCGGTCAGGAGGATCCCTGGACGAGTGTTTTCACTCAGATTCATCTTTCCTTCTGCAATGAGTGCTGGAACGGCTCCTCCTTTGACGGCCAGGCGCTTCCCGACCGGAGCAGTCAGCCCAATAGCGAGTACTACTACGATTACAGCACGCGCGCTCGGGACATTTTTGCCGCGATGCGCGCCGACAGCTATTACTCGTCCCCTTCGTTCGATCTGGTGATGAATGCGCAGACGGCCACCAACTGGTCGATGGACACGGCGATCGCCCGGGCTCATCCTGATTCGATCGAGATCGAGGCATACACGTACAACACGGTGAACAGCTTTGCCTCGGACACCGCTTTATGGCAGCCAGCGATGGTTGAACCCTACGAGAAGGTAACAAATCCCACGGATATCTATAACTTCTATCAATCCATTCACGACTATCAATCGCAGAAGACCTGCGGAGCCACTGGAACAGCCGCCTGCAATGTGAACATCTATGAATGGGGGCAGGGTACGACGGCCGGCAGCATCGACCAGACGCACATGGACTACATCAATGCCGGGGCCGGCGAAGGCATAGTGATGGCCTTGCAGCCTCTGCTCAATCTTCAGTACTACGGCATTCGCCCCCAAAACTTCTTCTCATTGACCGAATACCTCAACAATGCCAATAACGGACTGATCAATAAGCTGTGGGGCAATGTGATCGACATGGGCGGGGCGACCAACAACGTGCGTCCGGAATTTCTGGGCGTGCAACTGATCAACCAATCGATCATCGGCCCCATGTACTCCTGCCCGATTTCCAACAACCTGACGTTCAACTTTGCCGGTTCGCCAAACGGCGTCTCCGCCTTGCCCGCACTCAGTAACGTTCCCTATCTCTATGCGTTCTGCTTCGAAAACGGGGCCAACCGCTCCCTGGTGTTGATCAATACCGATCTTTCCAGCAGCCACGCCATCAGCTTTGGGGGAACCAATCCTCCCACTGGAACTGTAACCCAGAGACAATACGCTCCCAGTGCGCTGGATGACATGAACGAAGCGATGACTCCCTCGGCCAGCAACCTAGCTCCCGCTACCGTTGCGATCGAGACGTCTAGCCTTTCCAGTCCAGGCTCGATTACGCTGCCTCCGTTCTCAGCTACTGCGCTCGATTACACTACCACTGGCTTAACAACTGCGGCGCAACCAGTCTTCACCCCCGCGGCGGGGACTTACACTACGTCGCAATCAGTGACGATCAGCGACGCGACCTCGGGCACGACGATCTACTACACCACCAACGGAACGACGCCGACAACTTCGTCGAGTGTCTACAGCGGCGCGATCACGGTAAGCGCAACGGATACGCTGGAAGCTATCGCGGTTGAGACAGGCTATACCAACAGCCCTGTTTCCACGGCTGCTTACACGATCAGCAGCGCAACGCTTCCCGCGCCCAGCTTCTCGCCCGCGGCGGGGACTTACACTACGTCGCAATCAGTGACGATCAGCGACGCGACCTCGGGCACGACGATCTACTACACCACCAACGGGACGGCGCCGACAACTTCGTCAACCAAGTACACAGGCGCGATCACAGTAAGCGCAACGGAGACGCTGGAAGCTATCGCGGTTGAGACCGGCTATACCAACAGCGCAGTTTCCACGGCTGCTTACACGATCAGCAGCGCAACGCTTCCCGCGCCCAGCTTCTCACCGGCGGCCGGAACATACTCCACGTCGCAATCAGTGACGATCAGTGACGCGACGTCGGGCACGACGATCTACTACACCACCAACGGAACGACGCCGACAACTTCGTCAACCAAGTACACAGGCGCGATCACAGTAAGCGCAACGGAGACGCTGGAAGCTATCGCGGTTGAGACAGGCTATACCAACAGCCCTGTTTCTACAGTGGTCTACACCATCAGTTCGGGGAGCACCAGCTACATCAACTATCCGGCGGATGGATTTTCGGCTACCGATTTGAATCTGGTCAATGGAGCGACTGTGACTGGCGGGATGCTGCAACTGACCGACGGAGGGACCGCGGAATCTCGCGCCGGCTGGTTCATTACAGCGGTGCCTGTCGGGAGCTTCATCACCAACTTCACATTCCAGCAGTTGAATGCCACGGCAGACGGCATGACGTTCACGATTCAAGGCGGAGGCATCTGGTCTCTGGGCGATTCCGGCGGCGGCTTGGGCTATGAAGGAATTGCCGACAGCGTGGCGGTCAAATTCGATCTCTACAACAACGCCGGGGAGGGTTCCGACTCGACGGGCCTGTACACGGACGGCGCGATACCTACAGTGCCCGCAATCGATCTGAGTTCGACGGGCATCAACCTTCACAGCGGAGACATCATGTCTGCGCAACTGGTCTACAACGGAACCAATCTGACCATGACGCTGACTGACACGGCGACCAACGGAACGGTGACTGAGGTCTTCCCGGTGAATATCCCCAGCATCGTGGGCGGCACCACGGCCTATGTGGGATTCACTGGCGGCACGGGTGGCACGTCCTCTACGCAAAATGTGCTGTCTTGGACGTATGTAAGTCCGGCAGTACAGCCGGTTGCGGCCACGCCGACCTTCTCGCCGGCAGCTGGCACTTACACAACATCGCAATCGGTGACGATCAGCGACGCGACGGCTGGAACAACTATCTACTACACCACCAATGGAACGACGCCGACAACTTCGTCGACCAAGTACAGCGGTGCGATCACCGTGAGTGCGACCGAAACCCTCGAAGCCATCGCGGTCGAAACTGGCTACACCAACAGCTCGGTTGCGACGGCTGTTTACACCATCAACCCGGTGCTTCCTGTTCCGACTTTCTCAGTCGCGGCTGGCACTTACACAACATCGCAGTCGGTGACGATCAGCGACGCGACGGCTGGAACAACTATCTACTACACCACCAATGGAACGACGCCGACAACTTCGTCTACGAAATACAGCGGCGCAGTCACGGTGAGCGCGACTGAAACGCTGGAAGCAATCGCAGTTGAGACCGGCTACACCAACAGTTCGGTTGCGACGGCTGCTTACACCATCAACCCGGTACTTCCTGTTCCGACTTTCTCAGTCGTGGCTGGCACTTACACAACATCGCAGTCGGTGACGATCAGCGACGCGACGGCGGGGACAACCATCTACTACACCACCAGCGGAACGACGCCGACAACTTCGTCGAGTGTCTATAGCAGCGCGATCGCGGTAAGCGTGACCGAAACCCTGGAAGCAATCGCGGTCAAGGCAGGCTGCACCAGCAGCGCCGTGGCGACGGCTGCTTACACCATCAGCGCGCCAGTCACCAGCTACATCAACTATTCGACGGGCGGATTCACGGCTAGCGCTTTGAATCTGGTCAATGGATCGACGGTGACTGGCGGGTTGCTGCAACTGACCGACGGAGGAACCGGCGAAGATCGATCTGCGTGGTTCACTTCGGAGGTTCCGGTGCAGACCTTTACCGCCGACTTCACATTCCAGCAGTTGAATGCTACGGCTGATGGTATGACGTTTGTGATTCAGGGCTCCGGCCCCGGCATTTGGGCGCTGGGCGGCGGCGGTGGCGGACTGGGCTATCAGGGAATCACCAACAGCGTGGCGGTGAAATTTGACCTGTATAACGACGCAGGCGAGGGTATTGATTCGACGGGGTTGTATACCAACGGCGCGGCGCCGACGATGCCGGCAGTCAACCTAAGTACGACGGCGATCAACCTGCACAGCGGCGACGTGATGCATGCTCACATGGTCTACGACGGGACGAATTTGACCATGATGCTGACCGACACTGTGACCAACGGCACAGTGACCGAGGTCTTCCCAGTGAACATCCCCAGCATAGTCGGTGGCAATACGGCCTATGTGGGATTCACCGGCGGCACAGGAGCCACATCCGCAACGCAGAACGTGCTGTCGTGGACCTATGTGAGTTCGGCAGTGCAATCCGCTGCTGCGCCAACCTTTTCACCGGCTGCGGGGAGCTACACTCCCCCGCAGCCGGTGACGATCAGCGACGCGACCAGCGGGTCAACAATCTACTACACGACCAACGGAACGACGCCGACGACCTCATCGACCCAATACACGGGTGCAATTACGGTGAGCGCAACGGAGACGCTTGAAGCAATCGCGGTGGAGGCGGGCTATAACAATAGCCCCGTCTCCACGGCGGCTTACACAATCAACACCAACGCGCTTAATGGGACGGATGAGGACTTCACTATCAGCGCGTCGAGCACCTCGGCAACCGCTGCGCCGGGGAGTGCGGCAACCTATGCCTTCACAGTAAGTCCGCTTTCTCCGGCTGCGACTTTCCCGACTGCGGTCACCCTGTCAGCCAATGGATTGCCTACAGGTGCGACCTACAGCTTTTCCCCGGCCACGGTTGCCGCGGGCGCGGGACCGACCGAGGTGAGTCTGACGGTTCAGTTGCCGCAAGCTGCGTCGAACAATGAACCGCCGGCTGGTGTTGGCGGAAACCTCACTCCACGGATAGCACCGATTGCACTCGGTCTTCTGCTCTTGCCTTTCGCGGGCAGCTTGCGCAATGCCGGCAAGCGGTTAGCGCGGGCGGCCTCTGCGTTGTTGATTCTCGTCGCGGCAATGACCGTCATGGCTGGGGTCACCGGTTGCGGATCGACCAACAGCGTTATTGGCCCAACGCAGCAAGCGCAAGCCTACACGGTAACTGTAATCGGAACCTCCGGTTCGCTGTCGAAGTCAGTCGCATTTACGCTGACAGTCATGCAGTAAGGGCTCGCGCATAAATAAACTGCACAAGCGTGTCGTCATTGAGGGAGCACGGAGTAGTTCCAATCGCCATGGAAGGCCTTTGGCGACAGGTTGAGTTTCGCTATCTCCGAAGTGGGTAT
>JBEKCA010000003.1:0-130323 GCA_050015115.1 Occallatibacter sp. | reverse complement strand
ACGGCCTCGACGGGGAGATGAATGTCGACGAGTTCGGGAATCGTCATGCGCATCGCGGGCAGGAAGATGCGCTCGACGGCCTTGCCCATCCATGCGTCCTCCATGGGCGGCTTGCCGACGATGGTCGCGGCGTAGATGGGGTCTTTGCGGTGGGTGATCGCCGTGAGGTGGAAGACCGGGTATTGGTCGGTGAGCGTGTAGAAGCCGGTGTGGTCGCCAAAGGGACCTTCGTCGCGGAGTTCGCCGAGCTCGACGTAGCCTTCGAGGACGATTTCGGCGTGGGCTGGGACCTGGAGATCGACGGTCTCGCACTGGACGATCTCGACGGGGGAGCCGCGCAGGAAGCCGGCGATGAGATATTCCTCGACCTCGGGAGGCGCAGGGACGATGGCGGCGAATGTGGTGGCTGGATCGGTGCCGATAGCGACGGCGACTTCGAGGCGCGAGCCTTTGAGATTGCCGAGCGCGACCTGGGGCAGGCCGCCGATGGGGCCGTCGGGAATGGAGACCGCGCCGCCGGCTGACTCGGCCATGGCTGCTACGCGGGCGGTTCTTTGATCAGCTTCCGAGGCGGAGGTGGCTGCCGCGCGCAGTGCTTCGCGATAGTGCTCGGCGGCGACCTTTTGGCGCTGCCAGTGCATGCCGGTGGTCTGGCCGTCGTAGACCTGCATGCGGTACATGCCAACATTGCGCTTGCCCGAGCGCGGATCGCGGGTGACGACGCAGGGCAGGGTGATGAAGCGGCCTCCGTCATGCGGCCAGCACTTGAGGATGGGGAACCAGTTGAGGTCCAGGTTTTCTTTGCGGATCACTTCCTTGCAGGCGGCGTCTTTGGCGACAACGGTCCTGGGAAAGGCGCTCGAGAGCGCGCCCAGCTGCGGCAGCATTTTCAGCTTATCGAGGAATCCTTCGGGGGCTTTGAGATTCATCAGACCGGTGATGCGCTCGGCGATCTGGTCGAGGCGATCGACGCCGAGGGCCAGGGCCATGCGGCGTTCGCTGCCGAATTGGTTGATGAAGACTTTGTGGCCGGGATGGCATTTCACGTTTTCGAAGAGGAGCGCCGGGCCGCCGGTTTTTGAGACGCGGTAGGTGATCTCGGTGATTTCAAGCTCCGGCGAAACCTCTTCGCGGATGCGCTTCAGCTCGCCGTGCTTTTCGAGGGTTTTGATCCAATCGCGCAGATCGTCGTAGGCCAAGGGAATGCTCCTGAAGCGATGCTTCTTCCCCATTCATAGTAAAGGTTCGCAGGGGGCGCCGATTGCTTAAGTCGCATGAGCGGAGGAGAGGAATCGCAGATTTCGTTCCTGCCCTACGGGACGGAACGAAATCTGCGATTCATTTCCGCACTGACATTAAAGTGACGCATGTCGGCGAGAGCGATGAAACGATTACTCAGCTTTGCCTCACAATAGGAGCGTGTGGCATACTGCGCGCACGACGCTCGCGCCACACAAAGGAGGCCTATGAGCCGCGCCCATTCCCCGTCGAGTTACTCCACCACCTACAAATGCGTACCCTACTTCAAGCTACGGAAGCCCAAGCCTCGGGGTGTTGAGGCTGCTGCGGCTCCCACTGAAGGGCCGTGGACGCTGTCCAGCCTGTGCTCGGCTTACAACTGGCCAACCAAGCTTGCAGGTGGCGGAGTGATCGCTATTGTCGAGTTGGGCGGCGGATGGGTGCAGTCCGACATGGACGCGTTTTTCCAGTCCATCGGGCAGCCATCGCCTGAGATCACCGACGTCTCAGTGGATGGCACGACGAACAGTCCCAACCAGAGCATCGGCTCCGACGACGATCCGGACTACGAGGTCGCTTTGGACATTGAGGTCGCCGGAGCGTCTTACTATGCCGCGACCGGCAAGCCGGCAACGATTCGCGTCTATTGGTCTCAGGATATTGGCCAGGCGGTCCAGAAGGCGGGCGAGGATGGGTGCGATGTCTGCTCAATCTCATGGGGAGCTGACGAAGCCAACTGGGGCAACACGGCCGCCGAACAGATGGAGGCGATTGCCGAGAGCGCGACAGCCGACGGCATGGTGGTCTTTGGCGCGGCGGGAGACAACGACTCGAGCGACGGCGGGCAGACGCCGGCCAATGTGGATTGCCCGTCCTCTTGCCCGCATGTGATCGGCTGCGGGGGAACCAACAAGACGGCCACAACAGAGACGGTCTGGAACGACAATCCCGGCGAGACCGACGGATCGGGAACGGGAGGGGGCTATTCGACGATCTTCCCGGTGCAGGCCTTTCAGATCGGCGCGCCGCCTCCGCCGAAGAGCAGCACGGCCGGCGAGGGCAGGATGGTGCCCGATGTGACGGGGGATGGAGATCCTGATTCTGGTTACGAGATCGTCGTTCACGGCCAGCAAACGGTAGTTGGCGGTACAAGCGCAGTAGCACCGCTCTATGCGGGACTTTTTGCTTCGTTTGGAACGAAGCTCGGGTTTGTGACGCCCAAGTTGTGGCTGAATCAGAAGGCTTTCAACGACATCACGGTGGGCAGCAACGGGTTTTATGACGCCGGTCCGGGACCCGATCCATGCAGCGGGATTGGATCTCCGATCGGAGACAAGATTGCGGCGCTATTTGTAACAGCATCCTGAGCGATCACTTGCCGGCAGGAACGGCAGGCACGAACGCGTCCAGCGGAAAGCCGAGGCGCTTCCACTCGTCGAAGCCGCCGCGCAGGGGGCGGACGCGCTCGATGCCCAACTTGTGCAGGGTCATAGCCGTCTTGGCGGCGGTGGCTTCGCTCGGGCACGAACAGTAGAGGACAATATCGCGGTCGCGCGGAATCTCAAGATGGCGCGCGGCCAGCGATTCGGGCGAGAAGTGGAAGGCGCCGGGCAGGGTGAAGGGATCGGGCAGCAGTTCGAGGGGATGGCGGAGGTCGACGATGTAGACTTTTTCTCCGGCGTCGAGTTGGCGTTTGAGTTCCTCGGGCTCAAGGCGCGAGGCGACCAGATTTTTGATCACCATGCGGCGGCGAAGGACGCGGGCCACGAAGAAGGCCACAATGGCCAGCAACAGCAGGGCGCCTGAGAAGCGGCCGGCCCAGTTGAGAAGGCTTGGGTTGCGCCGCAGCATGTCGCCAAAAAGCCGGCCCACCATCAGAAGAGCGCAAATCCATGCCGCCGCGCCGATGGTGTCGAAGAGGAAGAACTCCGAGTAGGCCATTCCGTTCTGGCCAGCCACGGGCGCAGCGAGAGTGGCCAGACCAGGAATGAACTTGGCGATCATGAGCGTGACGGCGCGGTAGCGGCCAAAGGAGTTCTGTGTGCGCCGGACACAGATTGTCGGCTCCAGAGAGAGTTTGCAGAGAACGCGCAGCACATGGTGGCCGTAGCGGCGCCCGATCACGAACCAGGCGCTGTCTGCGATGAGCGCGGCGGCAAGACTGGCGAGCAGGGCGAGGGCAAAGTTGAGTTCGTGCTCGGCTGAGAGCGCGCCGGCGGCGAGCAGAACCGGCGTGGCGGGCAACGGAATCCCGAACTGCTCCACCAGAATCCAGGCAAAGAGCAGCAGATAGCCGTAGACGATCAGAATGTGTTCGGGCAGCGCCATCAGGAACCAGCTTTCGCTTGCCGGAAATTGGGAGCGCTCCACAGTCACTGCCGGCGTGAGAATTGCAGGATCTTCGGATGCTCTCGTTCTTTTCGATGATTTTGAACGGGAATTTGTTTCAAGCGATGGCCGAGAGAGGCAGTGTGAAACGGCGCTTTGCGGCCCGGAGTTGGAAGCGAGGGGATCTTGGATCAGATGCGGAGAGTTGGCTCCCGCTGTGCAGGCTGGCGAGTCGGAAAGTTGGCGGAGGGCATCGGTTACTCAATCGCTCAGCAGCCGTAACCGCCGAATCGCGGTTGGACTCACAGGTAAGAAAAGGCCGCCCGAAGGCGGCCTCTCTGGATGGATTGGAGAACCAGTTTCTTAAGGCTGTACATCTGCCGCTGGAGCCGCAGGAACAGAGGCGGCGTCCTGCTGACCTTTGGGGGCAAACCAATTGCGATCCCAGAGGTTTTTGTAGAATTCGCCGGTCAGCTCGGCGGCGCGGGGACCAAAGGTCGGGCGACCGCCTTCGAGAAAGAAGACAGTGACCAAACCGCCCTTGGGCGAATCGGAGAAGGAGGCGAACCAGCCGAAGCGGGTGCCTTTGTCCGAGCAGGTCCCAGTTTTGCCGAAGACGGGCAGCTCGTGGAAGCTGGCGCGAAGGCGGCGGGCGGTTCCATACTCGACCGCGCCGGCCATGCCAACCTCAATGTCGGGAACGTATTTGGCGATGTCCAGGGTCCGTTTGATTTTGGGCTCGAAGTTTGCGGCCTCTTCCAGAGTTGTGGGGTGCTGAAGATAGTAGAGGGTCCCGCCATTGGCGAGAGCGGCCACATACGCGCCGAGTTGCAGCGGAGTGAGCGAGACGCCCTGGCCGAAGCTGCACATGCGGGCCACGCCACCCTCCGACTTTGGCAATTCCTGGTCGGGGTAGACGCCGAGCTGTTCGCCTTCAATGTTGTAACCGGCCAGCTCGCCCAGGCCGAATTGAGTGGCGTAGTGGCGCACGCGCTCAAAGCCCAGTTCGCGGCCAAGTTCCTCAAAGTAGAGGTTGTTGCTTTTGGCCAGCGCCTGGTCCATGGTCATGCGGAAGCCGCCCAACTGCACGGGCGTATCGCGGGTGACCAGTCCCTCAGAGAGCGCGGCCATGGCGACGGTGATCTTGATGGTTGAGCAGGGCTCGGCTCCCGGCGAGAGAGCCAGCTTCTGATTGACCATGGCCAGAATGCGGCCGTTGGAGGGGTCGATGACCACTGCAGTGCCGTTCATGTCGCCCAAGGCGTCGATGGCGGCCTGACGAACGATGGGATCTTCGCCGGCCGTCAGATCGCCGGCCAGCATGTCGCTCGTAGCAAAGGAACTGGCGGTAAAGCGCTCATTGAAACGGTGATGATGGCGAGTGGTCAGCGCGGCGCGGCGAACGCGGGCGGTGGACACCGAACTGCTGCGAACTGCGACCGGGCTGTGAGCTGCTGGCCTTGCGGCATGAGCCACAGAGTGATGTGCGGCGTGATGCGTGTTCACCAGATGGGATTCGCCAGCCCTGGCGTGGTGCAAGGTGTGCGGCGCGTCGAGCGCAGCCGCAGTCATCGCGCCAAAGGCTGCGACCAAAAGTGCCAATCCGAAACCCGATCTGCGTGACAGCTTCATTCCCCCAGCAACCTCTCAACAATGGAATTCGTGTCGTGCGTGTGCCTTGTGAAGCCACACATTTTGCCTATCGGCCTTGCGCGATCCGCATTCACTTCTCCGCTTGTGATAGACCCCACGTTAACCCTGCCCCACAATCCTGCATGTGACCGAGGTCACCGCCCCACCTAAACCAGTTACTTTTCAGTACATCCGAACTGCCGGCATTGCTGCATTGCTCTAACTCAAAAAGCTAGCATTTTCGTGGCCAAACGACACTTTTTTGACCTCAAAATGCTCGTTCTGCGGAACGTTGGTCACTTGAAACCCCTTAAAAGCTGGTCAGAAGGACGTCCCTCAGGGGCTAAAGCCGGCTGTCCTATTGCTTCTTTGCGGCATGGCTGAAGCCGTGCCCTTTCAAAACACTCGGATGCAATCGTCACCAAAATCACAATCGACAACAAATTGCAATCCGCTCCAGAATTGCAATCGACTCTAGAAATGCAATCGGCGCAGAAATGCCGGTTTGTCCAGATCGCGCTGTTCGTCTTCGGTGGATTCGGAGGTTAGCGTCGAGGCCGGTTGGCCGCGGTACTCGTCCTGGGCCGCCGGAGCACGCGAAGCGCCGATGAACTCCGAGGCATAATCCGTGGTCGGAGGAGTGTAGGCCGGTTCCTCCGAGAGTTCGGCAAACTTGGGCCTTGCCGGGGCGGCGACCAGTTCCAACTCCTCCGGCTCGGGAGTCACGGCCTCCGTGGCGGGCGGAGGCGCAACGTCGACAGCGGAAGCCGGGGGCGCGGAGGCAGAGAAGTAGGCCGGCTGGACCAGCGTGTCGGGCTCTCCCCACTTTTCCGTCGCTGCCAGTTCTTCCTTCTTTTCGATTTCCTCTTCGGCATCCTCATCCTCCGAGAGGAAGGGAGCCGGCTTAGGCTTGGGCTCGATCAGCCAGTTGTCGGGAGCAACCAAGGGCACGGAGACGACTGGCGCGGAAGCCGTCGGAACCGAAACGACCGGAGTCTCTTCGATGCTTAACATGCGCGCGCGGCGCTCGGGCAACTGGTCGCGAAAGCCAGTGGCGATGACGGTGATCTTGACGTCTTCGCCCATCTTCTCGTCGAGCACCGCGCCGAAGATGATGTTGGCGTCTTCGTGAGCGGCGGACTGAATGAGCGACGAGGCCTGGTTGACCTCGGAGAGCTTAAGCGAGCTGGAGCCGGTGATGTTGATGAGAATGCCGCGCGCTCCGTCGATTGCGCCGGCCTCGAGCAAGGGCGAGGCCATGGCCGCCTGTGCGGCCTCAATGGCGCGGTTTTCGCCGGAGCGAACCGCCGTGCCCATCACCGCATGGCCCATGCCTGCCATGGTGGTCTTTACGTCGGCAAAGTCGCGATTGATGATGCCGGGGATGGTGATGATGTCGGAGATTCCTTGCACACCCTGGCGCAGCACGTCGTCGGCGATGCGGAAGCTCTCGAAGAATCCGGCATCTTTGGCCACGGCGAGCAACTTCTCGTTGGGAATGACGATCATGGTGTCGACGCTCTCGAGCAATTCCTTCAAACCGCGCTCGGCCTGCTGCTGGCGGCGCTTGCCTTCAAAACCAAATGGACACGTAATCACCGCGACGGTGAGGATGCCCATCTCACTGGCCAGTGATGCGATGACCGGCGCAGCGCCGGTGCCTGTGCCGCCGCCAAGACCCGCGGTGACGAAGACCATATCCGCGCCTTCCAGAGCTTCGATGATTTTTTCGGAGTCTTCGAGGGCGGCACGGCGTCCCACATCGGGGTTGGCCCCGGCGCCGAGACCCGAGGTGAGCCGGACGCCAAGTTGGAGTTTCACGGGAGCGTGCGAGACCTTGAGCGCCTGCACGTCGGTGTTGGCGGCAATGAACTCAACGCCCTCCATGCGGGCCTGAATCATGCGATTGACGGCATTGCCGCCGCCGCCGCCCACGCCGATGACCTTGATGCGCGCGCCGCGCGGGGTCTCTTCGTGATACTGAATGCGCATCTCTCCGCTTTCGTTCTTCTGCTGTTCCATCTCTGCTCCGGGTTCCTGATTCGTCTTCAATCACGTCCAGAATTCTTGAATCACGTCCAAGCTTCAAAGTTGCCTGCAAAGATTGCGCGCAGCTTTGAGCGCAAACTACTCTCTGCCGTGCGGCTGCCCCTGGTGCGGTGTGCATATAAGATCATGCCGATAGCGGCTGAAAAGCCCGGATTGACCAACTCGCCGGGCATATTGGATAGACGCACGGGAGACCCGGTTCGCGCCGAAACCCGCAACTGGCTCTCGGCGACATCGAGCATTCCGGGCAGCATGGAGCCGCCGCCGGTGAGAACACAACCTGCTCCCAAAGCCTCCAAGACGCCGCCTTGGCGCAGGCTTTCTTTTACATAATAGAAAAGCTCGCGGGCGCGCGGCTCGAGGATCTCGGCAATCGTGCGCAGGCGAAGCATCTGCGGCTGAGGGTTGGCAATCTCGATCTCAGCTTGCTGCGGCACCGCTGTAACCACGCAGTGACCGTACTGGCGCTTGATCTCTTCGGCCTGGGCGACAGGCATCTGCAAACCGACGGCGAGATCATTCGTAAAGTGCTGTCCGCCGATGGGAACCGAGCCGGTGTGTGCGACCGCGCCCTCGAAGAAGACAGCGATATCGGTAGAGTGCGCGCCGATGTCGAGCAGGCAGACGCCCAGTTCGCGCTCGTCGGCTGAGAGCGTAGCCTCGGCCGAGGCGATCGACTCTAAAACGGCTTCAGTGACTTCAAGGCCTGCACGATTGGCGCAGGTGACGGTGCTCTGAAGAGCGCTGCCCGAGCAGGTGGCGATGTGGAGGTCCACTTCAAGCTTTTTGCCGACCATGCCGACCGGATCGAAGATGCCCGGCTGGTCGTCGAGGATGAACTGGCGTTGCAGCAGGTGGAGAATCTCGCGGTCGGGAGGCCTGGCAACGGCCCGCGCGCGTTCGATGGCGCTACGCACGTCTTCCTTGTCGATCTCCCTCATTCGGCCGCCGAGTTCGATTCCACCGTTGGTGTTGAGCCCGCGGATGTGCGGCCCGCCGACGCCGACGACGCACTGATCGATGTTGGCGCGCGCCACACGCTCGGTCTGTTCATTGGCAGCCTTCACCGCTTTGGCGGCTGGGGCAAGCTCGGCGATCAGCCCCTTGCGCATTCCCGCAGACTCAACAACGCCGTGCCCGCAGTAGCGCAGGGCGCCTTCATTCTGTTCTGCAGCCAAGACACGGGTCCACGCGCTGCCGATGTCCAGCACTACGATCAGGTTATTTGTATTCTGGCTCATGGCGCTCACTGGCCCAGCCCGGCAGGTGCGGCCGGAGCGGCGGTTGGTGCGGTCTTCTGCTTGTTGAGGTTGAGCGCGGCGCGTTTGGCTTCCGCGCGTTTTTTGCTCTGCTGGGCAGCCTTGGCCTTTACTGCCGCGGCTTTCATGGCCTTTGCTTTCTTTTGGGCCGCGGCAGTTCTCTTCCCGGATGCGCCCTTCACATTCGGCTTGCCCAGATTCACTTTGGCGACTGATTGAGGCTGCGCGGCCGCAGGTTTCGTCACTGTTGACTGCGCATCTGGGGCGACCGGGCCGTCCGATGGCTTGAAATCACTGGCATTGGCTGTGGTCTGCTCGTCGGCTGCGGCCTGCGCGACGTCGGTGCCGGTAGCCATCTGCAAGACGACCTTCTGATCGTAGCGCAGGTCGACTCCACTGAGTTTGGGATACTGCTGCCGCCACTCGGCAATGTGCGACTTGTAGCGCTGATAACGCTCAAGGAATCGGTCGCCGCCGAAGTGGATCAGGACATCGCCGCCCTGCTCGGGCATTAGCACTTGGGCATCTTCGATGTCGGTCAGGTCGATCTCGGAGAGTTGCCCGGAGATGTGCTGGCCGTTCGAGTCCAGTTCGGCAAGCAGACGCTGATAGACCGCCATACGCGCCTTGCGTTCGCCGAGAGGGTCGCCGGCGTTGATGCCTGTGACCACCGGGAACGAGTAGTTGTGCTGCGCCATCATTGCGGCGGGCATGGTGAGCAGGACTCCGTTCGCATCCACCAGGCCGATCTGCTGCCCTTGCCGCACAAAGGCGATCGGCTGCCGCTCAACCACCGAGACGCGAATCCGGTCGGGCAGCAGGCGCATGACCGTGGCTCGTTCGATCCAGGGGATCTCCTCCAATTCCTTGCGCCGCTCATGGAGGGGGACGAAGAAGATGTTGCGCCCGATGTCTTCGCCAAAGACAGGCAGCATCTGACCGCGACTGACCTCGGTCAGCCCAGTGGCTTCAATGTTGCTTGCCCCAGCGATGCGAAAGTGGCCGTCGCGGCAGAGATAGGTCTTGAGAAGATAGGCGGATGTGCCGAAGCAGCCTAGCACTGTGAGCGCAACAAGAGCGAGGAAGACGCGGCCCGCCATGCTTGCCGGACGGTACCAGGGATTTCGTGGGCGGTTGAAACGCTTCCCGCCGGGACGTGGAGAATCGTCGTCCTCGGGGTCCGCAATCTCGAGCGGCATGCCGGGCAACGCGCGACCCGTCGGGGGCACGCCTTGCTGCACGCGCCGGGGGCGAGGCTCCACGGGCGCTTCATCTTTCCACGCGGGGGGACGGTTTCTGTTGGTACTTTCGATTGTCACGCCCGAGCAAGGTCGTGAGAGTCGCCAGCTTCCACTATAGCCTGATGCCAGCAGGCTTTTTTCCGCAGGCGTGCAAAAGGAACCCGCGGTGTTACGGGCAGCCGCATCTTTAGGCCATCATAACCGTTGTAGTATCCCACCCTGGTTCACCCCAACAACGAAGACCTGTCGTTGGGGAACCCGAAGCGACAAAAACAAAGACGTCGCGAGGGTGGGGCACCCGAACTTCCAATTGATAGACCGCATCGAGTTGCGAAAGGCCCTAGGACCACTGCAATGTGTGCACGGATTCGGCGGGCAGGTCGAGCGTGAGGGACTGCGAGCCGAGCAGCAATTGAATGCGCTTCTCCGGGCCGCGATTGGCCAGCACCACGACATAGCTACCGTCGGGATTGCGGAAACCTGAGTGTGAAACAGGATCCGCCGCTCGGTCCGCCGAGCTTTCGCCGATGCCATTCGTCGCGAAGACTTTTGCTCCCCGGCGCACGTGCTTGGAGTAGTGAGCGAAGGCCCAGTACTGGCCGCTGCGCGTGATCTTCTTGGTTGCATTGTCGACCGTAACGACTCCGCCGCAGGGGAAGGGTCCAAGATTCGGCTTGCCCGCCTCGTCGAGAGCTACATTCCATGCAGTGATCGAGCGCGCCCAGTTGTTCAGGATGCCGTTGTAGGTTTCCGACCACTTGGTGAAGTCCGTCTGGTAGTCGGGAGCCGTAATGTCCGGGCCGCCTTCGGTCCAGTAGGCGTTCTTCTGCGGGAAGGCGTCGTGGACGCGGGTCATAGCGGTGGGTTCGCCGACGTAGCCGTGCCACGCAATGCCGTCGATGTATTCAGCCGCTCCTGGGACGCTGAGTTCGCCGATGGCGCGACCCCACAAGTTGTAGTTGTGGTCGAGAACCCAGATCTTGGTTGAGCCGCCGGCCTTGCGCAGCGCGGGACCTAGATAGCGCCCGACGAACTCGATCTCATGCTCCTGCGCCCACAGACAGGCAGGCATGTTGCCGTTCTGCTCGGCGTCGGTCTCGTTCTGCAGAGTGACCGCGTCGATGGCAACGCCCTCGGCCTTGTAGGCGTCGAGGAATTTGAGGAAGTAGCGGGAGTAGGGCTCAAGGCTATGACTGCGCATTGCGCCGCCGAGCATGGAGTTGTTGGCCTTCATCCATCCCGGCGGGCTCCACGGCGAGGAGAAGAGGAAGATCTCGGGATTCTCTTTGCGTGCCTGGCGAATGATTGGCAGGATATAGGCCTTGTCGTGGTCGATTGAAAACTTCTTCAGTTCAGGATCGGGCTCGGTGCTCTCGTCGAAGCTGTAGACGCTCCGCGAATAATCACTCGACCCTATGCAGGTGCGGCAGACGTTCAGCGCCATCTCGCCGGGCGCAAAGAGTTCGTGCATGATCTCAGCGCGCGGAGCTTCGGGTATCTGGCTGAGCACATAGCATGCCGCATCGGTGAGCGCTGCGCCGAAGCCGAGGATCTGCTGTCGAGTCGTGCCCGGATCGAGCGCGATTGCGTCGGCCGCAATCTCGGTTGCGGGCTTCCACACAAGAGGCTCGCCCTGCGCATAACGCCGGTCGCGATAGGTGGCCCAGACGCGCACGGGAGTCGATGAGCCAGCCGCCTGCGCCCAAGCTGAAATGCGGTGCGAAACAGCCAATGTCGCGGCCGTGGCCGAGGCTGTCTTCAGAAATTTTCTGCGTGAACTCTGCGTCATGCGTGCTCCCAAAAATGCGGGGGGACTGTGAGCCAAATGATAGCAGCGACGCCAGAGAGGCGTCTAACGCGGCCCGAGCGCCGTCAGGATCTGCGGAGCTAACTGGCTGACGTTGCCTGCGCCAAGTGTAAGTATCAGATCGCCTTCGCGGGCCAGGGCGGCTACGGCAGCAACAGCCGAAGGAAAGTCCGCAACAAAGTTGACTTGAGGGCCTTGAATCTTTGCTGCGAGCGCTTCAGCGGTTACGCCGGGGATGGGCTCTTCGCTGGCGGCGTAGATGGGGAGGACAACAACATTGTCCGCATCCGTGAATGCGCTACGAAACTGGTCCATAAGATCAAGCGTTCGGGAGAACCGATGCGGCTGGAAGACGACGTGAATCTTGCCGTAGCCGCATTCGCGGGCGGCGGCCAGGGTGGCGCGAATCTCGGTGGGATGGTGGCCGTAATCATCCACGACCGTCACGCCGTGGGCTTTGCCGCGCAACTGGAAGCGCCGGTCCACGCCGCGAAAATGGCTGAGGCCGAGGGCGATCTTGTCGGCGGGTACATAGAGTTGATGCGCGATGGCGACGGCGGCGGTGGCGTTGAGAATGTTGTGGCGGCCGGGAACATTCAATTCAAAAGGCCCCAGCGGACCGGCGGCGGTGACGACCTGAAAGCGGGCAAAGCTTCCCTGCCCTGTTTGCAGAAACTCCAACCGGTAGTCGGCTTCGGCGGCGACTCCGTAGGTGAAGACTCGGCGATGTGCGCGGGGCAGGATGGCGGCGAGCAGTGGATTGTCCACGCAGGCTGTGACCGCGCCATAAAACGGCAGCTTGTCGATGAAGGTGAGGAAGGCCCGCTCGACATCGGCCATGTCGTGGTAACAGTCCATGTGTTCGCGGTCGAGGTTGGTGACCACGGCAAGAATGGGCGAGAGCTTGAGGAATGAGCGGTCGCTCTCATCGGCCTCGGCGACGAGATACTGCGATTTTCCCAGCTTGGCATTGGAGCCGAGAGCGTCGACGCGGCCACCCACAACGACGGTCGGGTCGAGCCCACCGGCGGCGAGAACGCTCGCGACCATCGATGTAGTAGTCGTCTTGCCGTGCATGCCGGCGATGGCGATGCCATACTTGAGGCGCATCAGCTCGGCCAGCATCTCAGCGCGCTGAATGACGGGAATCTTGCGGGCGCGGGCTTCGACTACCTCTGGATTGGCCGCAGAAACGGCGGAGCTGGTAACGACGACTGTGGCTCCAGCAATATGTGCGGCGTCGTGGCCCTCATAGACCGTCGCGCCCATCTGGGCGAGGCGGTCGGTGACCGGCCCGCGGCGCAGGTCTGAGCCCGAGACCTTGAAGCCGAGGTTGAGCAGAATCTCGGCGATGCCGCTCATGCCGATTCCGCCGATGCCGATGAAGTGCGCGTGCTGTGAGGTGGCAAACATTAGGGTTGAAACTTCAGGTTAACATTTGCACGCCACCTGCGCCGGGCCAGGCACCTGCGGTGCGGCCAGCCGCTCGCTTTCCGCTCGCATGAGGTTCGTGGTTTCCCACCCATTCCGCGACGGGCTGCGGAATGGATGGGGCACCCGGCGTACGCATAGGTTTCAGGCCATCTCACAGTTAAAGACAGGTCGCAAACAAAGTAGAATAATCCTTGTGAACGACATCTGTTGCGAGGCACTGATGAAAGCACTATGTGTGATTTCGGCCGTTGCGTTCGTTGTATGCGCTTTTGCTGCGGCTCAACCCAATGTTGATAGTCGCAAAGGGCCGGATTTGAGTGGGAGCTGGCCTACAACAATGACGCTCAGTGTCTTGCAGGACGAGGGCTTGATCCCTTCCGGGCAGATCATCACGACCGCAACGTGGACCGATCGCCTTGTATCGGAGCGGCTCGGCAAACATATGTGGCATCAACTGTATCTTGTCCGTTATAAGTTGCCGTCTGGCGAGGAGGTTTCAGCGATTGCGGACATAGATTACTCGCCAATGCCGGATATGAATATGGGTCCAGTCGTCTACGTGGTCTCGAAGATCCTACAGCCCGAAGGCAAGCCGGAACCGCGACAGCACTGATCGTCGCCATGAGACTCAGCCCTCTCAGTCGGCAAAGGCTCTTCCGAAAATCGAGTTACAACCCGAGTTATCAAAAAAGTTGCGGGAGTTTATTTTTCATTGCTGGCGCAACCTTTCACTCGATTCCCTGTTGAATCAGTACATAACCGGCACGCCGCAGAGGCAGAAAGATCCAAACCTCAAGCGGAGAGAAGCCGGGCCGGAGTTAGTAATCGTCGCCGGCAGGGATGGAGGAGTTATGGGCAGCATGAGAAATTGGATGCTTGGAGCAGCAATGGTGGCCGCCGGATTGGGCGCGAGTGCGACAACGGCCCAGGCGGCCGAGTTTGGAGTATACGTGCGTGGGCCCGTGGCTCCAGTGGTTTATGCGCAGCCCGCTCCCGGACCGGGATATTTCTGGGTAGGCGGCTATCGAGCCCATGGCTATTGGTATCCGGGGCGCTGGGAGTTTCGCGGGGGGCGTGGCCGCTTCGACGGCCGGCACTACGATCACGTCCGCCGGTGGTAAGTCTTGAGTTGTCGATGGTGTTTCGCTGCGGCCTCTCCTGATTGGGGAGGCCGCGGTGTTTTGTGGCGCACAATGCGGCATCTGCGGAACGGCTGAACTCGTGCCCTTTCAAAACACTTCCCTCCAGGTCGCGGCTCCCTTTGGCCTGGCGTTCCCAGCATTCCGCTTCGCTTCATGCTGGGCTGTTATCACCAGCTCCTTCCGGGAGCTTTTGAAAGCAGGCAGGGCACAAAGGGCTATCAGTGAGACTGTTCGTCCGGTGAGTTGGTCCGATTCGACTGCGCTGGCGCTACGGGCAAAATCTGCACAAGAGGCGGCGCGGCAACCTCCACCGGGCCCATGGCGATCTCATGCTGGCGGCGTGAGGCAGCGTCCAGGTCCACGGGAATGCCACCGGCAACAATCTCCGGCTCGTTGTAGCGGAAGTCCAGTTCGCGCGTCAGGCGATACACCACCGGCAGCGCGACCAGCAGTACGACGATGGCAATCCAACTGGCATCCAGGCCAAATCCGCCTCCGGTGAGCCAGAATGAGCCCATGGGATTGCCTTGCACCACCGGCGAGTGGCTGCTGTCTCCACCAATGGCAAGGCCGAAGAGCAGCGCCCGGCTTGCCTTCCAGCCAAAATTGATCCCCCAACTTACCCACAAAGCGCGCGTGCGCACGTAAGCCATCGAGAGCACAAGGCTCAAAATCACAGACGCCGCGACACTCACGCGATTCGATCCCGGCTGGAGCGTCTGCATGATGACATAAAAAGCCGCGAAGCCCAACGACGCTCCAAGCGAGCCGACCGACTGTTCGAAACGCTGAAATGCGTAACCGCGATAGGTCAACTCTTCGGCCATTGCGAACAGAGCGAAGTATAAGGCGTCGGCTGCGAGCCATCCCCAGGCAGCTTTATCGAGAATCAGCACAATCGCTATTCCGCCGCCCAAGACCATGGGCAGCACGCAAGCCACGGCGATTCCCCATCCCACCGCCAGCCCCAACCCGGCCTCGCCCAGCCAGCCCGCGCGCCTCGGCAAGCCCTGCGCACTGAGCGGATGCTGCTGGCGGTCGAGCGCAAAGCCCATGCTCGCATAGCCCATCAGCAGCAAAAAGAGCAGCATCGCCTGCTCGGCCAGCGGCCTCCACTGCTCGGTTGTCAGTCCCAGCGCCTCGTGCCGGGCAAGCGTCCGCGCCAGAAAGAACCACAGCACCGCGACAATAAACCGCAGGTATGCGCGGAGACGGCTAACCGCAGCCGGAGATGAACTCATGGGCAACTAACCTTCCGTATAAAACTTTGCAATATTACGAAACTTGGCCTGACGCCCGGCCACCAGTTCATCGACTGGCAGCGTCTTGAGCTCGGCGAGGTGTCTCTTGAGCACGGCACCCAGCAGCCCCGCACCTGCCTCGCGATCCGTGTGAATCCCGTCGATCGGCTCCGGAACGATCTCGTCGACGCAGCCCAATGCCGCGACCTCGGGAGCGGAGATGCGCATGGCCTCGGCAGCCAACTGCTTTTGAGACGCGTCGCGCCACATGATGGCCGCACAGGACTCGGGAGTAATCACAAAGTAGAGCGCATTTTCGAGAATCAAAACCCGGTCAGAGATGGCCAGGGCCAAGGCGCCACCCGACCCGCCCTCGCCGCTGATGACGGAAATGGTCGGCACGCGCAGCCGCGACATCTCCAGCAGATTGCGCGCAATCGCCTCGGCCTGGCCGCGCTCCTCCGCGCCAAGGCCGGGATAGGCTCCGGGCAGGTCGATAAAGCTGATCACCGGGCGGCCAAATTTCTCAGCGAGCTTCATGGCCCGCAGCGCCTTGCGGTAGCCCTCCGGGTGAGGCATGCCGAAATTGCGCCGCACGCGGTCTTTGGTGCTGCCGCCTTTGCGGTTGCCGATGACCATCACCTCATCGCCATCCAGGCGCGCCATTCCGCAGGCCACGGCCTCATCGTCGCCATAGGCGCGGTCGCCGTGAATCTCGCTGAAATCGGTGAAGATCCTCTCGATCAATTCCATGGGGTAGGGCCGCTGAGGATGGCGCGCCCGCTCAATCCGGATCCACGCCGGCGAGGCCGCTTCCGCCTCGGTAGAGATCCCTTGTTCCTGTTCGCTCATTGCTTCCTTGCCGGGTTCAGATTGGGTGGGGTTCAAGATCGGCGCGACCTCGCCGCTCTATGCCGATTCTACGAGGTACGGGCGCTTGAAACAACTTAGGGATTCTCCCGTTTAGGACCCCGCCCCAATACGGCGAACTCGTAGATTACGATATGTCCGCCCTTCATGGCCGTACGATGAGCGACACATTCCTTCCGTAAGTGCTGTTACAGGCGCCAAAACCCGCGCGATTCATGTGGCAGTCGTGGCACGGACGATAATCTCCTGCGGCTCACTTCCGCTCATCGGCCTGCGGCTCTTTCGGCTCGGACGAGTCATCATGGGACTCCGATTCTCGAGAATCCGTCCACCCCTCGGCGGCGGGTTTGGCGACGAGGTCGATCTTGGGCGCGGGCGGTTCCCAACGCTGATTGAGCGATAGCAGCAGTTCTGCCAGGTTCCTCGGTTCGGCGAGCACATCGTTGCCGGAATCGCTCTTTGGCGTTGTTGGCTCCCACGACTCGCTGCGGGAAGGCCCTACGTCTTCCCCTGTTTTGATTTCGGCGGGAGTCTTGGCTTCAAACTCGATCTTCGGCGCCGGCGGCTCCCAACGCTCGGCGAGCGAGTGTACCTTTTCAGCCGCCGACCTGGCATATTTCGTTAGAAATTCGAGCTTTGACGCCGGCGGTTCCAGGTGCTCGGCAAGCGAAGGCCCGTCTTCGACCACTTTGGCGGCGGGTTCGGCAACAGGCTCCGGCTCCGGTTCCGGCTTGGCAATTGCAAAGTCAGACAATTTGAAAGCGGATTCAGCGGGAGATTCGATCTCCGGCTTCGCATTGGTGACGGCGAACTCTGACAAGCTGAATTCGGATTCAACGGTTGAAGCGCCCGGCTCTTGCTCGAATGAGGGCATGATTTCAGGTTCTGAAGCGATCCCGGCCGGCTCCTGAACCTCCACAGGCAACGGCTCCGGCTCGACCTCAACCTGAATCACAGCATCGGCGATGGGCTCCGAAACAGCTTCGAAAGCAGGTTCGGCATCGGCCACGATCTCCGGCTCTGCCGGCTGCGGTTCCTCCGCAGGCGCAAACTCTAACTCCTCATCCGACTCGGGCTCAACGATTACGATTTCGCCAACGAAGTCTGAAACGGTTTGGTTCTCCGCCTCGTCGATCTGTGGCGCCTCGACTGGCGCAAAGGTTGCCGCTGGCAACGGCTCGGGTTCGACTGCGTCTTGAGCATTAACTTCGTCAGCGGGTTCAGTCGCCACCTCCGCCGCGGCTTCGGCACCGGCTTCTTCCTCAGGCGCAGGTTCCGCTACGGCTTCAGTTACAGTTTCAGGCTCAGCCTCGGTAATTGACTCGGCAACACACTCAATCGCCGTTTCAGCAGCGGCTTCCGGTTCCGGCGCAACCGATTCCGGTTCAGCGGCAACCGTGGGCTCAACCTCTGCCGCCAACTCTGGCTCAGCCGGAGGCTCCGCTACGGCCACAATGGTTGCATAGTCGGGGTGTTCAACCGCGTGCTCAACGGCGGATTCTGGCGCGTGCTCAACGACGACGTCAGCCCCAGCGTCCGCCCCCGCTGTTGGCTCCGAAGCGCCTTCTTCGAAAGCTTCAATTACGGCGTCCGGTGTTGATTCGCCCTCCGGCTCGGTGTACTGTGCCTCTTCGACTGACAAGGGCTTGGTCTGGCTCGAAGATTCGGGTTCGGGCTCATCTTCGCAAGGAGATCCGACCTCAGCCGCGGCCTCCGATTCATCGCTAGCTGCAGCTTCCGGTTCAACCAGCCCGGCCGGCTCGGCGGTCGCAGGCTCTATGGTCAACTTGGATTCTGGCGGAACCTCATCCACAGTCTCAGGTGCTGCTTCTTCAACCGATTCAACTACAGCTTCGGTGTTGGCTTCAGCAGTTAGCTCAATGGCGGGCTCGGCTGCGGCTTCGATCTCCGGCTCAATCTGCTCCGGCTCCACGGTCACAAAGGGACAGTCGGTTTCTGGAGTCAGTTCCTCTTCTGCAGCTGCTTCAACAATAGGATCAGGTGCAGGTTCAGAAACTGATTGCGCAACCGATTCAGCAGCGAGTTCAGTGGTGGGCTCGGCTGCGGTGTCGATCTCTGGCTCAATCTGCTCCGGCTGTTCATCAGCCGCAGGCTCGAACTCTTGTGCCATCTCGGGTTCATCCGCAACTTCAGCGGCTGCATCGATGGCAGTTTCGGCAGTGGCCTCAATCGCGATCTCTGCAACGGCTTCTGGGCCTTCGTCAGTCGCGGCAACGATCTCAGGGAGAGGCTCTTCGTCAGCAGCTTCGGCCCCGCCAGTATCCGTCAGCAGGTCCACACGATAACCCGCAGCCTCGGCTGCTGCCAGAGCCTCTTTGATGCTCCTGTTCATCGCCTCGACCGCTGCACGATTTCGTGCCGTGCTTTCGGGCGAAATCTCGCTCGCCAGCCGCAGCAGAGAGGGCATCTGTAGCCACCAAAGCAGCTCCTCGTAGGGTTCGCGTACCAAGTATTCGCGGCCCTCCGCTTCATGTACTCCAGTCAGCCAGCGCACATCAGGATCGAGCCACAACGCCGGCCGCAGAGCTGGAACCAGCGTCAGTTGATCTGCTGCGAAATCTGTCTGCGTTGAAATCGGCTGTGCGGCTGTCGTAGGGGCTAAACCCCGAGGTGATGAGGGGGTGCTATCGGCACGACTGACGTCGTGCTCTGACACTTCTGAAGGCTCCGCTTGAGTTTTTCCGGAGTCTGTGAGGTCGTGCCTTGACACTTCCAGAGAGTCTCGGTGAGCATTTTCGCGACCGATAGAGCCAACGTCCTGCGCAGAGACGATCTCTTCCTGCGCTCCAACACTTGCGCCGGCAAGCAGCACAACCTTGACCCGGGCAGCGACGCGCCATGCTTCTTCGCTCACGTATCCCAGCGCAGCAAAGACCTGGGCAAAGGGCTCGCGCAGCCGCAGGCGGTCAAAGAGATCCAACGCGACCAGCTCGGGCTTCGCCACGTCGAATGACTCGGCCAGCAGTTCCAGCGCGCACCAGGCCAGCACCGGGCCCCACATCGCCGTCGCTGTCAACTGCGGACTGGGGCTGGGCAGCACGCGCCGGGCGGCAGCGGTCCAGGGCACCGGGAAGAGCGCTTCGATACCGGGAATCCGCATCGCTGCGCGCAGACGGGCACGGAAGGCCGCGCCAAGCAATCCGGGGTTGGCGGGCGGGTCTGCTGCCAGTTTGCTGGTCCCTCCAACTTGCGTCAGGTATGCCTTCTGAGCTACGCGCATAAAGCTCTCGCAACGCGTCCAAGCCTCGCCGAAAAACCGGGTCCTCTCGGCTTCAATCCCAGCATTGACTCCGACGGCCACAGTGCGCGGATGTTCAGCCAGATCGGCGAAGAGCCGCACCATGGCCGGGTCAAGAAGACCGCGCAACGCATCGTGCACCGGCTGAAGCTCGAGATTGATCAGCGCGTCGTCGAGGCTCGGCACGCCGCGGCCGTTGAGCTGATCCGAGAGCCGGTCCCAGGGCTTTTCTTGCGTCGAGTAAAGCTCGCACCAATCGACGAAGACGTGGCACTGATAGGCATGAAGGTCGAGGGTCAGGCCCTGTCGCGACAGATCGCTCGCACGGCGCAAATACTCCAGGCCGGTCAGCGAGTCGCGCCAGGCCAGCACAGCTCCGGCGTGGCTGCCAAAGCCCAGACCTTCGCCCACGCGCTGCTGGCGCAGTTGGTTTGCGCCCTTGTCGGCATAGGCCGTCGAATAATCTATCGTCCCGTGCGTATCGCCGTAGCGGTTGTTGAAGACGACCAGCGCGCGCTCGTTTCTCTTGCGATTCGAGTAGGCAAAGACGTTTTCATCCACCTTGCCTGAACCTGTGTAGAAGTCATAGAGCAGAAAGTTGCCGCTCTCGGCAAAAAGACTGCGGCGCTTGAGCAGCGGCGCGATCTCGCGTTCGTGGCGCTGCACCATCCAGAAATCGGGATTCTCTTCGTAGCGCGGGCGCTGATACTCCATGCCGTATTTTTCGGTGAACCCTTCGATCTGGCCATGGCCGAACATCGGCAGTCCGGGCAGCGTCGCCATCATCGCGGCCACGCCAAAGCACTTGTCGCCCTTGCCAAACTGGTCGATCGCCGTGCGCTCGTCAGGATTGCTCATGAAGTTGACATAGCGCTTCATGATATCCGGATCGAACTCTAGCGTCTTCTTGATCACCGAGCGATACTTGGCGTTGTCTTCGTCGCGCAGCATCACCATGAACGCGCTGTTGTAGACGCGGTGCATCCCCAAAGTGCGGACGAAATACCCCTCCATCAACCAGAAGGCCTCGGCCAGCAGCAGCGTGTTGGGAACCTCGGCGGCGACGCGATCCACCACCTCGCGCCAGAACTCATTCGGCATGGCGCGGTCAAACTCTGCCTGGCTCATGCCGTATTCAGCGCGCGATGGTATGGCTCCGCTCGCACCGGGCCCAGGGAACCACAGCCGATGAAAGTGGCGCTTGGCCAGCGTCATCGCAGCGTCAAAGCGAATCACCGGAAACAGACGCGCCACGTGCAGAATCGTCTGAATCACCTGCTCGCGCACCGCCGGGTTCAGATAGTCGAGCTGCGCCGTGTCGTTCCAGGGAAAGCTGGTGCCGTCGTTGCCGTGATAGATGTAGCGAGTCTCGCCGCTTGAGCGATCGCGCCGCTGAAAGACCACCGCGGCGTCGGACTGCTCATAGTAGTGATCTTCGATTTTGATTTCGACCCGGCCGTCGCTGGAGAGATCGGGACCGTTGAAGCTGTAGACCGGGTAGGGCGGCTCCGGCCTCGAAATAAACCAGTCGGGATGTTCGACGACCCATGGCGAATCGATGCCCATATGGTTGGGCACCATGTCGCTGGCCAGCCGGATGCCGTATTTAAAGGCCCGGTCGCGCAAATTCACATAGGCCGTCTCGCCGCCCAGATCATCGGCGATCGTATAGTCGAAGAGCGAATAGGCTGAGGCCACGGCATCCGAGTTGCCGCAGAGCTGCTTGATGGTCCGCGAAGCGCGGCTGCGCTCCCAGACGCCAATCAGCCACAGAGTGTTGAGCCCGCGGCGCGCCAGTGTCGCCAGCTCCTCGTCGGGAATCTCATCCAGGCGCTTGATCCAGCGGCCATACTGACGGCTCAGTTGCGCCAGCCACACATAGGTGCTCTTGGCGATCATGACCGCGGTGGGCATCCAGGCCTGATCGGGCGAAAACTTCTCGTACTCGTGGGCCGGGTCGCCGAACTCCGGCACTTCGGCTGTGCTGACCACTCCGGGCCACTGCTGCCGTCCGCTCTCGCGACGACGCCGGGCCGTTTCATCGGGGGGATTAAACTGCTTCCAGATGGCCAATTCTTCCTCGCGCAGGATCTCACCGGCGATGAGCAGGAAACGCTCCAGGCTGTCGCCGATCAAAGGCTTCCAAAGTTTGCGGATAAGGGCAAGCTGATCGCTGAGCGAGCGCGGCGCTCCCACCGCTGGGGCGCGCAACAACTCCAACAGATTCATCGGCTTGGCATCAGGCAGGGGGATCAGAGGACGGGTGGCGAAGTACTCCGGCAACTGCCTCGTCACCTTACGATAGACAGTTCTCTCGGCCAGGCTCTTCTCTTCAAAGAGCTCTTTGAATGGATCGAAGGCCTCGTTGCGGTTGGCGGTCCAGAGAAGAATCATCTCTTCAAAAGCGACAGCCCAGTGGGGTGTTCCGTCTGTCTGCCCGGCAAGCCACTCGACTGGCGTTTTTTCCCCGCGCATCACCGCCATGCCGGGAAACTCGTCGACAAAGGTCAGCAACAGCTTTCCCATCGCGTCGGCGCCGACCTTGCCGGCAAACCAGTCCAGCGCGCTTGTCATTACCTCGGGGTCAAACCTCTCGCGGTAGCGCGCCATCAGCACATGGCTGGCCTCGTCGATCAGGCCCATGGCATAAAGTTGCCCCGCATGAACCGCCCGCTCGGGGTGCTTCTCAACGTCGCGCACCGTGTTCATTTTGTATGCGAACTCGCGGCAGGCCGCCAGATTGGCAAAAACGACGTTCCCTGAGTACGAAAACAACGACTCCGCGAACTGGTACCGGTCACGCGCTTTCCGGGAAATATGGAATTCCATCATAAGAAAATCGAACTCCCAAACCGATCAATAAACAGCCATCGTATCCATAGACTGTCATCCTGAGCGAAGTCGAAGGACCTGCGTTTGTATTTCGTTTGGATACTTAACCATGCTCCGTGCCCCATCCATTCGCCTTCTTTCTGGCGAATGGGTGGGAAACCAACAACCTCAACCCGTGTGCCCCACCCTCGCCGCGTCGTTGTTTTTGTGGCTAGGCCGGTATTCAAGGCGCTCACAAGGCCAAAAGATAAAGGTACATCATAGAAGCCGATGCCGCTGAAGGCCCCGTTCCGATTGCTTCCGATTTTAGTCCAGCGCCTTATGGAATCGCAGCACAGCAGCCGTGAGCAGGGCAAATCCCAGGCCAGCCATTGCCGCCATCTGCGGCCACAGAATATCCATCCCCACACCCTTCAGGTAGGTCCCGCGAACCACAATCAGAAAATACCGCAGCGGAATCGCATAACTCATAAGCTGCATCCAGTGCGGCATCGTGCTGATGGGAAATCCAAATCCAGAGAACGTAATCGCTGGCATGATGAAGAAGAACGATGTCACCATTGCCTGCTGCTGCGTCGACGAGACAGTCGAAATCAGCAGTCCCACGCCCAGCATGCACAGGATAAAAAGCACCGCGCCCGTCGCCAGCACCCAGACATGCCCGCGAAATGGCACCTGAAACCACAGCGAGCCCACTGTGGCAATCAGCGTCACGTCGAAGAGGCCAATCAGGAAAAACGGCAGCGTCTTGCCGAGAATGAACTCAACCGGGCGAATCGGCGTCACCATGATCTGTTCCAGCGTGCCGATCTCGCGCTCGCGCACGACCGCAAATGCGGTCAGTGTAATCACCAGAACCAGCGTCAGGCTGCCGATAATCCCCGGCACAAAAAACCAGCGGCTCTTCAGATCAGGGTTATACCAGGGCCGCGGCGCAAACTCGACCGAGGGCATCACTTCGACCAGTTGCGGCGCGATGCGGTAGATGCGATCCCGCTGAACTTCCTCGGCGTATCCCAGCGCGATCTGCGAGATGTAGCCCGAGGCGATCAGCGCTGTGTTGGAGTTAGTCGCGTCCACAATCACCTGCAACGGCGCAGTTTGACCTGAGCGCAGTTTCTGCGCAAATCCGGCGTCGATCTCCAGACCCGCAGTGACCTTCCCCAGTTCAATCTGGTCGCCGAGTTGGCGGGAATTTTCAACTTGTCCCTGCACGTCAAAGTAAGGGCTTGAAGTGAACCGCGAGACCAGCTCACGGCTTTCCTGCGAGTGATCCAGATCGAGCACCACGGTTGGCACATGGCGAATCTCGTAGTTGGCCGCGTAGCCGAAGACCATCATCTGAATGATCGGCGGGCCAATGAGAATGAAGCGCGTCCGCTTATCGCGGAAGACCTGAATAAACTCCTTGATCAACATCTGCTTCAGTCGCGCAAACATACTATTCTCCAGACCCGCCAACTCGCCAACCTGTTATCACCGCGAAGCGGCTGCTAACTAGTCGATCTTCCAGATAAACCCAAAAACATCCCCTGTAATGCCAAGATCTGTCAACCTCATTCCAGCCTCTTATGGAAGCTGCGCGTGGCCAGCAGCGTCAGCACAAAAGCAAAAATAGCCAATGGAACAAGGTCCACCAGTAGCATGGAAGCTGGTGTCCCTTTGAGAAAGATCTTCTTCAGCACCGAAACGTAGTATCGCGCCGGCAGGATGCGCGTGATCCACTGAAGCGCGACAGGCATCTGCTCGATCGAAAACAGGAATCCCGATAGCAAAAACGCCGGAAGAAATGTAATCAGCAGCGCAATCTGGCTGGCCGCGAACTGGCTTTTTGCCAGCACAGAAATGAAAAACCCAAGCGAGAGAACCACAATCATGAAGAGGGCCGACGCAACCATCAGCGTAACCCACGAGCCACGAAAAGGCACCTGAAACCAATAGATCGCAATGAGCGCAGTGACAACCGTATCAAACATGCCCAGCACAAAGTAGGGCGCCAGCTTGCCAAGCATGATCTCCATCGCGCTCACCGGCGTCGAGATCAATTGCTCCATCGTGCCGCGCTCCCACTCGCGCGCAATGGTCAGCGAAGTGAGAAATGCGCCGATCACCGACATCACCAGCGCCAGCACGCCGGGAATAATGAATGCGCTGCTTTCAAGGTCCTCGTTATACCAGGTGCGAGTCTCGACACCGATTGCGGCTGGCTGTATCGCGAGACCGCGCTGACGGAACCAGTCCACCTGAATCTGTCCCGAATAACTCTGGACAACGGCCTGGGAGTAGCCGATCAGCACGTTGGCCGTATTATCGTCCGACGCATCCACCAGCGCCTGAATGGCGATAGTTCGCCCGTCGCGCAGCCGCTGCGAGAAGTCCCATGGAATAACAATGCCAACCTTGGCGTGTCCATCGTCAAGGGCGCGAGATAACTCTGGATAGCTCTCGACAACGCGAGCAATATTGAAATACTCGCTCGCCTCAAAGTGTTTGAGCAGATCCTGGCTCTGCTGGCTTCCTTCCTGATCCCATACATAGACGGGTAGCCCCTTGAGATCGAGATTGACGCCGTAACCGAAAAGCAGCACTAGAATTACCGGCATCAGAACGACAATAATCAAACTGCGCGAATCGCGCAGAATCTGCACGAGTTCCTTTCTCGCGACAGCCATCAAGCGCGTCAGGCTCATGGTCTGCGCCCCTCTGCCGTGTCGCGGCCCGTCGTGAGCGAGACAAAGACATCCTCCAAGCTAGGACGAATCTTTTCCATGCGGCTCACAGAAATATGGCGCGTGCCCAGATAACTCCGAAGCTGCGGCACGGCGATCGCTGCATCCGCGACGACCAGATGCAGCGCATTGCCAAAGACAGCCGCATCCATCACGCCCGGAGCTGACTGCAGAGCTTCGACGGCGTCGCCCAGTGGTGCGCACTCCACAAGAAGCAACTCGCCCTTCATACAATCTTGCTTCAATTTAGAGGGCGAACCCAAAGCAACGATCCTCCCGCGGAAGATCAGCGCCAGCCGGTTGCAATACTCGGCCTCCTCCATGTAGTGAGTCGTGACAAAAACAGTAACTCCAGCCTCGGCCATCTCATGAATTAGATCCCAAAACTGCCGCCGCGTAATCGGATCCACGCCCGATGTCGGCTCGTCGAGAAAAATGACGGGCGGCTTATGCAAAACGGCGCAGCCCAGCGCCAGACGCTGCTTCCAGCCTCCTGGTAGAGTACCGGTAATGAGATTCTCCTGCCCTTTTAAGTTAGCCATCGCAAGCGCCCATTCGATTCGACCCTGTAACTCCTTCGCCGGCACGCTGTAAAGCCCTGCGAAGAGGCGCAGGTTTTCTATTACTGTAAGATCGTTGTATAAGGAAAATTTCTGCGACATATAGCCGATGTTCTGGCGCACTGTCTCGGGATTGCGGCTAACGTCGAAGCCAGCGACCTGCGCGCGGCCAGAGGTAGGCTTGAGCAGTCCGCATAACATGCGAATCGTCGTTGATTTTCCAGCACCATTGGGTCCGAGAAATCCGAAGACCTCGCCTTTGCGTACTTCCAGATTGATCCGGTCCACAGCGACAAAGCCGCCGAATCGCTTGACGAGATCAGCGACCTCGACCGAGTTAGCGATCTCAGCCATGTGAAGTCACCTTAGCCTCGACAGCATCGACAAAGAGATCTTCGATAGAAGGCGCAATCTTGAGAATCGCATCGAAAGGGATATTGCTGTGCGTAAGCAGGCCCTCGAACTCCGGAATGCGGCGAGCCGCATTGTCAACCACGACGTGCACTCCATCGCCCGTCAGCAGCAGGCTCGAGATGCCGTCGGCATTATTGAGTTCGCTGCGCAACAAGCGCGGCTCCGGCGACGTGATCGACAAGACACCCTTGCCAAGCCCTGCCCTCAGGTTCGCTGGCGTGTCGCAGAAAAGCAGCTTGCCTTGATGAAGCAAGGCGACACGATGGCAGCGTTCGGCCTCGTCGAGATACGCCGTCGATGTGAGGATCGCAACGCCTTCCGCGACAAGTTCATAGAGAATGCGCCAGAAATCGCGTCGCGAAACCGGATCGACGCCAGTCGTTGGCTCGTCGAGTAGTATCACTTTCGGGCGGTGAATCAATGCACAAACCAAGCCAAGTTTCTGCTTCATCCCGCCGGAAAGTTTGCCTGCTAGCCGCCTGCGAAACTCATTCATCCCCGCAGCGATCAGTAATTGCTCTGACCGGGCATTACGCTCGGCCCTCTTAACTCCGAACAAATCCGCGTAAAACCGGATATTCTCATCCACCGTCAGATCTTCATAGAGTCCGAAACGCTGTGGCATATAACTGAGAGCGTGCTTGGCTCCCTCCGGATCGCGCGTCACATCGAAGCCAGCAACCGTGGCTTTGCCTGCATCGGGCGGCATGATCCCCGCTAACATCCGCAAGGTCGTCGTCTTCCCTGCCCCGTCAGGACCAACCAGGCCAAAGATCTCCCCAGCTCTCACATCAAAGCTCAAGCCTTCGACGGCGCGCACGCCGGGAAAGCTCTTCGTAAGCCCTTCGGCCACAATCGCGGATTGGGAGTGGCTCGTCATTGTTTGGCGGCGGCAAGTTCGATGTGAGCGTCGGCTGGCATGCCTGGCTTTAGCTCATGATTTGAGTTATCAATATCGATCTTGATTCGGTAGACGAGCGTGACCCGCTCTTTCGTGGTTTGCACGCTCTTGGGGGTGAATTCGGCGGTTGATGATATGAACGAGATGCGACCATCGTACTGCTTGCCGGGATAAGTGTCGGTAGTTACAGTCACTTTCTGGCCCCAGGTGATGCGGCCCAGATCGGTCTCAGCAATATAGGCGCGCAGCCAGATGTGATCGAGGTCCGCAAGAGTTACAACGGGAGCGCCCGGCGATACGACTTCGCCTAGCTCCGCCTGACGCACCGTAATGACTCCGTCGGAAGGAGCGCGCAAAATGGTGTAACTCAAATTCACCTGAGAGAGTCCGAGATTGGCACTGGCTTCATTGAGATTGGCTTGCGCAATAGCGACGTCTTCCTTGCGGCTGCCTTCGACGGACTCATTGTAGCGTTGTTGCGCGGCGTTGAAAATTGCTTCGGCGCGCTTGAGCGCGGTTGCCGCTTGATCGCGATCCTGCGCCGAGACTTCATCTTTGGCGAAAAGGCGCTGGGCACGGTCGTTATCGAGCTTTCTTTGCTCCAGATCGGCCTCGGCGTCGATCATTGTTTGCTGCGCAGCCTTCACTTCCTGATGGCGAGTTCCAGCCAGCGTGAGCTCGAGATTCGATTGGCGGACGCTCACATTGGCCTCGTCGATGCGAACATGCTGCTTGAAGTCTGCGTCGTCAAGACGTGCCAGCAGAGCGCCTTGAAACACCTGCTGGCCCTCCTCAACGGGCAACTCGACAATGCGCCCAGCGACCTTGAAGCCAATCAAACTCTCGTGTGCCTCGATGTTACCAGAGAGAGTAAGTTGGTTGGCGGGCGCTGGCTTCTTGACCAGCCGGGGATAGAAATGGGTGCCCGCCGCAATGGCTGTAGCCAACAAGATCAAGATAGGAATGACTCGCTTCATCGCTTAAAACCTCACATGAATAAACCGCAACAACAGTTCCGCCACTAACACCAGTTATGGATTCCCAGCAAACTCGACGATGTTCTTCTCTGTGTCGCCCATAGCACGAGCGAGGGCGAACTTCGCGTCCACATGAGCAGAGACAGCGAGAATGTAGTTCTCCTCCGCGCGCGCTAACTCGTCCTGCGCGGTAATTACCTCGACATTATTTGCAGTCCCCTGCTGAAAGCGGTCCTGAGCAAGTTGCAATTCGCGCCGTGCCAACTCCTGTCCCTCGCGCGCCACGGCCACCTGCTCTGCCGCGGAGTCCAAGTTCAGCAGTGCCTCGCGAAGATCTTCCTCAATGCCGCGGCGCAGATCGGCAATCTGGTCGTCTATGCGTTTCACGCGACTGGCCAATTCCTCGGCTTCTCCATTTCGGTCTCGGTCGAATATGGTGAAGTCGATCTGACCCCGCACCAAGCCCGTCGTCTGAACACCGCCGATACTGCGCCCAATTTCACCGATATTCCCGTTTAGACTGAGCTTCGGATAGGAGCGTGCGCGATTGGCACGCTGCTGCTCCTCAAGGCCCTCACGCTGACTAGCAAGCGAAAGATAGTCGGCGCGAGCAAGGAGCGCCGCGGGGACAAGCACATCGATTTCCGGCTGGCGCAAAGGATAATAGTTCAGCGGCTCGGCGAGTTCCAGCGGCGTCGCGGGGCTCATGCCGAGGTTGCGCGCCAATTCAATGAGTGATTGCTTCGTTTGGTTCTCGGCAATCAACAGTCCCTGACGGTCGTTTGCGAGTTGTACTTCGGCGCGAAGAACATCCACGCCGGTTGCCGTCCCGGCGTCGTGCTTGTCTTTGGCCAGTTTCAACAGCGTGTTTGAATCACTCACACGCGATTGCGCCGTTTCGGCGCGAGCCGACGCCGATTGTGCGCTCAAGTAGAGGGCGGCAATGGCGCGAACTATTAAATTTCTCGCATCACGCTCATCCATCCGGCCGGCGTCGAGGGCGCGTTCGCTAGCCTTCAATCCGCGATAACTCTGCTGATCTACAACGTTCTGTTGCGCATAAACGCGAAAGTCGTAGTTCGAGAATGGCCCAACCACTTTTGGGAAACCCGGGGCAGAGATTCCAAACGCCTGCAAGTCGCGGTTCTGCACGTTGGCATAGACCTGCGCATTGACGCGGGGAAGCAAAGCGGCCGACAGACGGCGCATCCGCGTGCCTTGCGCTTCTTCAACGCGCGTGCCAGCTAGCAACACGCTCAGATTGGCTTGCAATCCCTTCTGGATCGCATCTTGCAACGTGAGCCGAACTGGCGTAGGTTGCGGCGGCAGTGTCTGCGCGCCTGATTGCAGGCTCGGAATCAAGCTGCCGAGCGACAAAAAGATAATGGTACATAGTTTGGATTTCATGATTTCTGCTCTTTTCCGGGGACGGCAATCGATCTCCAGAAATGTTGAAAGCTGTCTTCCATCCAAACATTCAGCGCAGGCTTCTCGTGCAACGACCAGAAAAGCACAGTGCCCATGAATGCCTGTAAAACCTGGATGGCAACCTTTTCTTTTTTCAGTCGCGGGTTGATCTCCCCGCGTTTCTGCCCAGTGGCAATCACTGCGGCAATCATTCTGCGGCCCTCCTGCATGTTGCGCGCAATCAGGTCGCGTACGCCCTGGCTGGCCAGAAAGGAGGAGATCAGTGCGCGGGCAAGGTCCGGGCTTCTTCCCGGCTCCTCTGCGGCGCGCAGAAACAGATGATGCAGGACCGACTGAATCTTTTGTTTGCCTTCCACTGCGAGAGCCAGGGCTTCGCCGACCTTGCCAAGCTGAATCTCCGCCATCACGCCCAGCACATGATCTTTGCTCTCGAAGTAGTTGAAGAAAGTGCCCTTACCTACGTCCGCTGCTTCCGTAATGTCTTCCACGGTAACGCTTGAAAAGCCGCGCTCGGCAAAAAGCTGCAAGGCGCACCGGAAAAGTTTCACCCGCGTCTCGGCAGCTCGGCGCTGGCGGCGTCCTGCGGCTTGCAGAACTGTTCGGTCGTTGGCCGCCGGGACCGGGGCAGCGACGGCGGGGTGTTTTCTATGACTATTGCTCATGTCCGTCTTTTGGCCATATATGACCATTGGTCATATATAGCGCCGAAGACGAGCAATGTCAAGAAAATGTCCTCCGAAACGTAAAACTTCGGGTGTGCGCCTCCGAGCGCACGCTCAAGGGCGCGGATCGCCGCTGCCAGTACCGCGCGGAGGTGGTGAGAACAAAGGTAATGGAGACCTGAAACGCAATTGTTGACGCCAAGGCAAATCCACGGTTTAAACTTAGAATCCTAATGCTTGGCCATGTGAGGCGTTCATGAAAGTCCTGAAACTCGCTCTTCCTTTGCTTCTAATCTCTTCATTCGTTCATGCTCAATCCTTCGTCCAGCGTAATGGAACGCACCTCACCCTCGACGGGAAACCCTTCCGTTACAGCGGGCCGAATATTGAGTGGCTTGGCCTGGAGGGTTATGGTCCGCATGATCCAAGCGGTCCTCGTTACCCCTCTCATTTTGAGATCGACGATGCGTTTGCGACGGCGGCCGAGATGGGCGCCAAGGTCGTACGCTCCCAGACCATTGGAGACACTGTCGGCTGTCCACTTTGCATCGAGCCCGAGCAGGGCAAGTTTAACGACGCCGCCTTCCAGGCCTCAGATTACGCATTGGCCGTCGCCGCAAAGCACAATATCCGTCTCATCATTCCACTCATCGGCGACTGCGCCACGTGTGCCGCCGGCGGCATTGGCCAGTACCTCGCCTGGAACCACCAGCCCAACCCCCAGGCGTTCTTCACCGACCCAACGATCATTGCGGCATATGAACGCCATATCGACGCCGTGCTCAATCATCGCAACACTATCACTGGCGTGCTTTATCGAGACGACCCCGCCATCATGGCCTGGGAAAACTGCAACATGTGCGGCCTTTTCGCGCTTTTCATGCACGGCGACCTCGCGCAGGTTGCAGCCTGGTCTGAGACCATCGGCGCTCACATCAAGCAACTCGACCATCATCATCTCTTTCTTGACACCAGCGGTATTTTCCGCAACTACCCGAAGATCATCGATAATCCGAGCACCGACCTCGTCACCTTCGAAGAGTATCCCCACTGGGACGCAGCCATCGGCGCCGCTTTTGGCTCGTCGCCCACCACTGCCGAGACCTTTTCGCGGGACGCAGCAAGCGTAGTCAGTCACGGCAAGGCGTTCATCGTCAACGAATTCGGCTGGGATCGCACCGATTGGAAATCGGCCGCCGATCTTCAACAAGCTCTTGACACCATGTTGAACGATCCTAATATTTCTGGTGACGGATTCTGGGCGCTCCAGGCTCATCTCGACAACTTTGGTTTTCAACCGATTCCGGCCGACGCACACGATGTAACTTTTGCCATCAATGGCGAGTGCGGCGAATGGTGGGCGCTTTACTATCCAGGCATCAAGACGCTGGTCATGTCTGCCGAAGACATGGGCTCGCGCGCGCAGCAACTGCGCAGCCATGCCTACCTGATGGCAGGCGCCGCGATACCCAAACACAATACCCCCCCCGCCCCCGTCGTCACATCGATTGTTGCCGGGGGTCTCGTGGCCTGGCGAGGTTCGGCCGGAGCTGTTCGTTATTCGATCGAGCGCATCGATGCTTCATCGAAGAGCTGGCAGACGATCTGCGACAAGTGCGTTACCGATGCCGACGACCCATGGCCCGATCCTCATCCCGTCATGATGGGAGCGAAATACCGAATCACCGCTTTCAACAGTGACGGCATACCCAGCCAGACGTCGCAGCCGCGTTAGAGTTTCAAGAAGATGAGATTGAAGCCGGGCGAAGATGTGGAAGTCGCCTGCTACTGTCGCTTGATCTTCAGATCAAGCGACAGTAGCAGGCGCCTGCTTCGCTTCCGGCGCTAACGGCAGAGTGAAATGGAAGGCCGCGCCGCGCCCTAACTGGCTTTCGGCCCAGACTCGGCCGCCATGCGTCAACACAATGTGCTTGACGATCGCCAGGCCGAGGCCCGTGCCGCCCGACTCGCGGCTGCGTGCCTTGTCAACGCGGTAAAAGCGCTCGAAGATGCGGTCAAGGTGCTCGGATGCGATGCCCGGACCGAAATCCTTGACCGTAAATTCGACTTCGTTTTCAACTTGGCGTGCACCGACGCGGATGCGCTTGCCGTTCTTGCCATACTTCAGCGCATTCTCGATGAGGTTGCCGAATACTTGATTCATGGCATCGGAATCAGCCATGACCAGGGTGTCGGGCGCACCGGCGAACTCCAGCTCAACCTCGGAGTCGACCACCACGCCGCCCAGCGACTCGATTGCATCCTGCACCAGCTCACTGGCCCGCGTGGGCCTCAGCACCAGCTTGTAATCCGGACTCTCCACACTGGCCAGAGCGAGCAGATCTTCAGTGATCCGATTCATGCGAATCGAGTTTTTGAGAATGATGGCGAGAAATTCGCGCGCTGTTTCCCTGGGCGGCTGCGGCTCTTCCATCAGCGTCTCGACATAGCCCTGGATGGAGGTGAGCGGGGTGCGCAGCTCGTGGCTCACGTTGGCAATGAACTCCCGGCGCGACCTCTCTGCGGTCTCAATGCGGGTGACATCATGAAGCACTGCAAGCGCTCCACCCGAGCCCATGGGAACGGCGTTAATCTCGAAGATGCGGCCCGAGGCCAGTGAATTTGCTCGGCCAGTGCGCGCCTCGCGCTGCTCCATCGCTGCCTGCACGCAAGCCAACAATTCCGGATCGCGCACGGAGTGAACCAGCGGCCTGCCGGCGCGAACCTGCGTGCCGGCGATGCGTTCCATCACGGCGTTGGACCAACGAACCAGCCCATCGGGGCTGATCGCGACGACCGCCTCCTGCATGGAATCGAGCATAGCTGCCAGTTCCTGGCGGCGGCTCTCGATCTCGGCGAATCTCTCGCCCAGGCGCTCCGCGGCCTGATTCAGCGCCGCCTCCGGAGCGGAGAGCACTTCCTCGCCGGTTTCGGGCAGGCGCGCGCTCAGCTCTCCCCCGGCGATCTTCTGTCCAAATTCGATCACCCGCTCCAACCGCGCGGAGATGCGGCCAGCGACCCAGACCGTAAGAGAAAACGCCACTGCCAGCGCAATCAGGCCCGACCAGAGAATCTCATTTCCCAACAAAGGCGCGGTTTTGGACGAAGGCAATTCCAAAACCTTGCCGGCGATCAGCGGGATGAAAACAAACTCCATCGCCGCGGCCTGAAAGGCCAGCAGAAGGAGGAAGAGGCCTAGCAAGCGGATGAATATCTTCGATTTCACTTGTGTTCCTACTCGCTCTTGGGGAGTTCAAAGCGATAGCCCGCGCCGCGCACGGTCCTCAGATAGCGCGGGTTCTCCGGGTCGATCTCAATTTTCTCCCGGATACGGCGCACATAGACGTCCACCGAACGCGGGGTCACGAAGCGGGCATCGCCCCAGACTGCGTCCAGCAGGTGGTCGCGGCTGAAGACACGGCCAGGGTGGCGGGCCAGATAATCGAGCAGCCGGAATTCCGTAGCCGTCGTGGTGGTCAGCTCGCCGCGCACCTTCAACTGCATGGCGTTGGCGTCGATCACCACCTCTTCGAAGCTGATTACAGAGGGCGTTGTCGGCCGCTCGAAGCGGCGCAGCACAGCCTTGACGCGGGCCACCAGTTCGCGCGTGGCAAAGGGCTTGGTGATGTAGTCGTCGGCTCCCATCTCAAGGCCCAGCACGCGATCGTTCTCTCCGGCGCGCGCCGTGAGGAAGATGATAGGCACAGTCGACAACCCTGGGTGATTGCGCAGGCGGCGGCAGACATCGAGGCCGTCGCCGCCGGGCACCATGATGTCCAGCAGAAAGAGCGCGGGCGCCTGGCGCTCTGCGTCCGGAATCAGGTTGGTGGGAGTGTGAAACAGCCGCGCCGCAAACCCTGCCGCTTCCAAATGATGCTGCACGAGCCGCGCGATGTCGGTGTCGTCTTCCAGTACAAAAATGGTCTGGCTCAACCGGTCTGCCCTCGGCCGGCGGCCGTTGAACTTCAGATGCGGAGGCCGCACGGAACCATTAACAGACTACTGCACGAGGGCAAAGGAATTGCAAACGTTGTGTTAATTTGGATAGCCCGTCCGCTTGAGTTCACCGCGTGGATTCGGGTTCAGGCTCGCTTAGCATTCAACTTTTTCTTGACTTTACACGTCCGCGTCTGCAAGACTCGCGCCGCGTGCCTCCCTCGTGGACACGGGCAGCGTACTCACCTGGAGCGGCCTGCGCGTTCCTCGCCTCTCCCTTCACTTCCCTGGGCTTGGACGATTCGTCCAGCTCCTGTGCCAAAGGCATGGAAACTCATCGTGCAAATAGGAGGAATCATGATCAAAAAGTACCTGGCGGAGATTGTGGGCACCTTCATCCTGGTGTTCTTCGGCTGCGGAACGGCTGTTGTGGCCGGCGACAAGGTAGGCATTCTGGGCATCGCCTTTGCCTTCGGCCTTTCTCTGATCGGCGCTGCGTACGGCATCGGGCCGATCTCCGGCTGTCACATCAACCCGGCCGTCAGTCTCGGAGTCTGCGTGGCCGGGCGGATGAAACTCTCAGAGATGATCGGCTACTGGGTCTGCCAATGCGCGGGCGCCGTTCTGGCCGCAGCGGTGCTTGCAGCCATCATCGGCGGCGTAGGCGGCGGCTATGACATTGCCGCAAAAGGTCTCGGACAGAACGGCTGGGGCCCCGGTTATCAAGGCGAATACAGCATTCTCTCGGCGATGATCTTTGAATTTGTCGCCACGCTGATCTTTGTTATCGTCATCCTGGGCTCGACACAAAAGAGCGCCCCGGCTGGCTTTGCCGGATTAGCCATCGGCATCACGCTGGTCGCGATCCATCTCTTGGGAATCCACATCACCGGGACGAGCGTGAACCCGGCCCGCAGCCTTGGTCCGGCTCTCGTGGTCGGCGGGCGGGCATTGGCGCAGTTATGGCTCTTTCTGCTCGTCCCCAGCCTGGGCGGTGCTGTAGCCGGGTTGCTGTTTCGCATCAAAGCGCTTGCAGCCGACTGAGGCTTGATCTTAGAAAAATGGCCAGCGGCCTTCCTCGATCCTTCCCGCAAAGGCTTCAAGTCGAAGAGCCGTACAAAGCTATGCGGAAAGAACACGCATCAATGCACGGTGCTTGCCAACTCGGCCGGGGGTTCGAGCTTCAATTCGGACCTCCGCCGTTTCTCCCCGTCTACCCGCCTCTTTCGTACCTCGTCCGCAGCAACGAGAATCAGCGCAACGAAGGTGACCACCAGCAGCGCGGCCGCTGTCTTCCCATGCAGTTGCGCAATCTCGCCGGTTGCTCCGGTGTCTACGTCGCCATAAAGCAGCCCGAGCCCTACAAACACAAAGAATACATGCGCGCAAAAGACCCGCAGTGAAGCTCGTCCCAGCGTCAGAAACGGCTCTATTTCGACGGCACGCCGCAGGTACTTTCGCAACCAATACAAAACAATCGCAAAGGTAACAAGATTAACCACGCGCAGCGGACCTATCTGCCATTTATCCAATTGAATGCCGAGCGATTGCTGCGTCAGGTGAGACCCGAGCCACCCGTGCCGCACTCCAATGAAGAACAGGCAAGCAGCGGCAGAGATTCCTGTCAACCATCTCGGCACTTCTTTCAGAGGCATCGCGTCCTGGGCCGATTTGGCGCCAAGCCAAAGACCAACCGTCCAGATCGCCTGCCAGGCAAACAGGTTGAAGGCGCCCGTCTCCTGCAAAGGGATCCTCAGATGAGTAATGCCAACAATCCAGTTGTGAACCAAGTCGCGCAGTCCAAATTGCGCCAGCAGCCAGACCAGGCCGCTGAGGGCGAGAATCTTCCGCCATCCAAACCGCAATGACGCCGAAAGAAGCATCGGAGTGAAAAAAAGAAAGGTGACGTACATGGGCAGAATGTCGAGCAGCGGCGGACAGTAAAGCAACAACACAGAACCGACGATTGCGACCAATGGATGTGCAAGATAGAAATTAAGGAGATTTGTGATAGCAGCCTTGTGCGTGTGCACCGCATAACCGGCTGCAACCGTGAATGCCAGCGCCAGCATCAACAAGTGACACGCGTAGATTTTGAGGGAGCGCTTCCACAGCTTCAGCCGGACGCCGGGAGCATCCTGAACCAACTCGCGTATATAGAGCCGCCCAACAAGGAGAGCCGAAATAAAAACAAATCCCTCAGCCGAAGACACAAAACCCATCGGCTGGTTGACGAAGTCGCTGAAGCGCGTGGGAAGATGCGTCAGCGTCATCCAGACCAGGAAAAGCCCGCGCAGGGCATCGAGTTCGGGGCGGCGTTCGAGTTTGGGCAGATGCATGCAAGCCAGCTCCCAATTGAGTAGAGGGAGAGTCGAGCGTTACCTGTTTAGACGCGTTTGAGGGCCGCGAGTTGTTCCGCGAGAGGAACCCGTGGTTCCTCATCGTGCCACAGAAACGGCGGCCATCGCAACCAGAAACCGTCCGCTGCCTGACGCAGTTTTCTGCCTCGCATCCCTGGCCGCTTCATGATTTACGCTGAAAGCGCGGGCACGGCCGTCACAGTGCGTCGCGCCCAAGGAGGCTCGTGTGACCTGGATGATGCTGCTGGTGGGGCTGGTGATTGGAATGGTCTCCGGTGTTGTTGGAATCGGCGGCGGCATTCTGTTCGTTCCTGCGCTGGTCTGGCTCGCGGGAATGGATCAGCATCGAGCCCAGGGCACCTCGCTGGGCGCGTTGCTGGCGCCGGTTGGGCTCTTCGCCTTTCTCGAGTACTACCGCAACGGCGAAGCCGACGTGCGCATCGCGATGCTGCTGGGTGCCGGCTTTTTAGTCGGTGGCTACTTCGGAGCTGTGGGCGCGCAGCACATTCCAGAGCTTTGGCTTCGGCGCATCTTCGCAGTGACACTGGTTGTAGTCGGCGGACGGATGTGGTTCAGCCGGTGAGCCGGCGAATCTAGCCCCTGCTCTTCGCCTCGGCAATCAGCCCTCGCGCCAAGGCGCGAATGCCAAAGTCGAATCCGTGGTCGCAGAATTCGCCCATGTGCGGCATCGTTTCGCGAAGATTGGGCAGTTCGCCGGATGGAAAGTTGCGCGCCGTGGCCTCGAATTCCTCCGGACTGCGCGGCCTTCCTTCGTCTGAAGAAGCCATGCCGGCAATCCCCCGCACGGCCGCGGCAATCGCATTCATCCCGGCCAGGGCCTGCGCGGGAGGCAGCCCAGCTTCGCGCAGAATGCCGATGAGCAGTTCAACCGGAAGCAACGCCGCCGGAGTAGCCGGACCGTGGGCGAGCAGAATCGGCAGCGCGTTCACATGCGCCAATAGCGCGTCCCGATACGCATGCGCCGCCCGCATCACTCGCTCCTCGGCAGCAGCAGTAGGGTCGTCGACGGTGAGGTCGATTGCGCCCATCACGGCTTCGACGATCGCATCGAGGAGCGCCTGCTTATTGGGGATGTGATAGTAAACCGCCATCGGGTCGACGCCAAGCTCCGCCCCCAGCCTGCGCATCGAGAGAGCCTTGAGCCCCTCGCCGTCCACCACTTTGAGCGCCGCTTTCACGATCGTCTCGCGGGTCAACGGAGCCGCCGAGCCCTCCCGGCGAGCCATGGAACCCAGTCTGTGAACCGCTGCGCGGACTCTTTTGGTTGCTGGCATTGGCTTTACGTCCCTTGAGTCGTACCGCGAAGAATTAATTATCGCATGGCTTGACAGATCAGGTCTACAGTGTAGAATCAGACCCATGAACTATTTATACAACGTAGAACTGCCGTGATCATGAAAGGAGACTGTGTGCGCATCGCAATTCTGAATGGAGAACCGGACCCGGCCTCGGAGTTCCAAACGTACCTCGTCGAAGTTGCCCGAAGCCTCACCGCCGCGGGCCATGCCATCACCACGCTTAATCTTCGCGACCTCAACCTCAAGGGTTGCTCGGGGTGCTTCGGCTGCTGGGTGAAGACTCCCGGCGAGTGCGTTAGACGCGATGACAGCGAGCACGTCTGCCGGACCGCAATCGAAGCCGATCTGGTGCTGTTTGCCTCGCCGATGAAAATGGGATTCACCTCTGCCCTCTTGAAGCGCGCGACCGACCAGATGATCCCGCTGCTCCATCCCTACTTCGTGATGGAAGGCGGCGAGGTGCACCACCGGGCGCGGTACGCAAGGTTCCCGCTCTTCGGATTGCTGCTCGGCTCAGAGCCGGACACAGACGCCGAAGACATTGAGATCACGACCGCCATGTGGAATCGCCTGACGCGCAATCTCAAGACGCGCCTCGTCTTCACTGCGATTGCGGAACGCCCAGCCCAGGAGGTAGCCGATGAACTCATTGCTGCTGCTTAACGGCTCGCCACGCGGCGAGCGGTCAAACTCGATGCGGATGCTCTCGCGGGTCGCGGAGGGCTGGGAGCGCGGAGGCGGACAACCGGCCGAGGTTCTTCATCTGGCAAACCCGGCTGACTTCGCGCGCGCCGTAGAAGTCTTCTTCGAGACTGGCGCAGTGCTGCTCGGTATGCCCCTCTACACCGACGCCATGCCGGGAATCGTGAAGTTCTTTATCGAAGCCATCGGAGAACGTGCGAAGACCTTAGTGTCCACAACAACCAAACTTGCTTTCGGCTTCCTGGTTCAATGCGGATTTCCCGAAGCCCTTCACACGCGTTACGTCGAGCGCTATCTGGAGAAGGTAGCCCGGCGAATTGGCTCGCCGTACGCGGGCACGATTGTGCGCGGTGGCGGTGGCGCGCTCGAAGCAATGCCGGAGCAAGCAAACAAAAAGCTCTGGGAGGGTCTGCACACTCTCGGCGAGCAACTCGCCCGTGATGGCCGCTTTGGCCAGTCTGAGCTGAAATCCGTCGCAGGCATCGAGCGATTTTCGCGGTTCGCGGCGCAACTGCTCTCAATTGCGATCAAGTTGCATCTCGTCGAGTTCATGTGGAACGGGCAACTGAAGAAGAATTGTGCGTGGGAGCGCCGCTTCGCCTCACCCTACGGTCCGGCCTTCCGGCGTTAGGGCCTTTATTAGCGGTTTCAAATCGACCCTCCTTTGCTGCGGCCCACCGTGTGCCTCGTTTCTGGACACATATTCATTCCGGGCCACCGCAAACGCGTGCTGTCCCGCTGACAGGAGCATCGCTTGCCCGCGCCCCCTTCACCGCTGCAGATCACAACAGCAGAGAACTTCCGCTGTATCGGCTCGGCCTGCGAAGACACCTGCTGCCAAGGCTGGAGCGTGCCCATCGACAAAGCGTCCTTTGAGAGGTATCAGAGCCTTCCCCTGAGTCCTCTGCGCACCGCCATCGATTCGAGTGTTCTCGCGATGCCCGAGCCGGCACAGCCTGCGATCTTCGCCAAGATCCAGATGAACGGATCGAATCAGTGCCCACTGCTCACCGAAGAGCGCTTATGCGGCATTCAGGCTCAGATCGGCGAGCAGTTCCTATCCCAAGCCTGCGCCACCTACCCGCGCATTCATCAATCGATCGCGGGCGTCACTGAAACGGCTCTGACTCTCTCCTGCCCGGAGGCGGCGCGCCAGATTCTTCTCAATCCGAATCTGTCGGCGTGGATGCAGCGATCGGTTGCGGAAGAGCGCAACCGGAGATTCCCTGATGCGCCACTCGCAGACGTCACCCCCTCGCTTTTGCATTGGTTCCGGCCAATCCGTCTTGCGATTTTGAAGTTAATCGGAAATCGCACTTACCCGCTTTGGCAGCGGCTCTTTCTGCTAGGCGTCTTGTGCCGGCGTCTCGACTCGATTGCCAACGGAGAACTCGCTCGAGCCGTTCCCAGGTTTCTGACGGACTTCGAGGCCACGGTCGCCTCCGGGGCATTGTTGCCGGCCATGGAAGCCCTACCCGTGAACCTCACTGCGCAGTTGGATGTTGTGCTGCGGCTGGCTGGAATGCTGCTGCACCGTTCGAACGTCAGGCCGCGCTTTGTCGAGTGCGTTCAGGCTTTCACGGCCGGCATCGGCAACGCTCCCGGTGCAACGCTGGAGGGCCTCGCCGAGCGCTATGCCGAGGCGCACGACACACACTTTGGCCCGTTCTTCGACCGGCATCCGTACATCCTCGAAAACTATCTGATCAACACCATCGTCCGCTGCCGTTTTCCGTTTGGTCCCGAGCAGGCACCGGCCGGTGAGCCCAACACGATGGCCCATGAGTTCGCATTGCTCACCGCGCAGTTTGCGCTGACCAAAGGATTTCTGATCGGCGTCGCAGGCTTCCGCCGCGAGGCATTCTCGGCGACCGAAGTCGTCCATACGGTGCAAGCCACGAGCAAGCACTTCGAGCATCACCCGGAGTTTCTTCGCATGGCTTATGAATTGCTGGTCGAAAGCCGGATGGATGGCGCCTGGGGGTTGGCGATTCTGCTCAGGAATGCGGGACCTGGCTCAGATCCAAGAGCTGTCAGGCCGGCATCTCCGGCGATACAAGCTCCAGCTCCGCAGGATGGAACGGTAGCTTCGGGCCACAGGCCTCTTGAACCACTCGATCCACATCTACCCGTGCACGGGCAGTCAATCGAGGCTTGAAAACCCGTAGGCAGTGCCTCCACAAGCCGCCAAAGCCACAGCGACGATTCCAATTCTCATTGGCCACCAAGGGGCCGGAACAAGGAACGTGGTGTTGACAACGACAAACGCCGCATACAAACCGACGACGAACAAGCCCCATTTCAATAGGTGATGAAAGATGCGTCTCATTCGCTGTACCCTGTACCCTGTTCCCTGTTCCCTATTCCCTGTTCCCTGTCTTTCGCCCCTTTGCCAGCCGCGTTAGGACGGCTTGCTCGCGCAGCACCTGCATTAGTGGACGCGCCGGAGTGCCCCACAGCACCGTTCCCGGCTTGACGCCCACACCCTCGTTTGTAACGGTCTTGCCGCTCAGCACGCCAGCCTGACCGCCCAGGATCACGCCAGCGCCGACGTGAGCATGATCGCCGATACCTACCTGCCCTGCAAGCACCGCGCCGTTGCCAACTGTGGATGAGCCGCTGATGCCCACTCCGGTGACGAGAATGACGTCTTCGCCGATCTCGCAGTTATGGCCAACGTGGACCAGATTATCGGTCTTGGTCCCCCGGCCGATTCTGGTCTGCTTGAGAGCGCCCCGATCGATGGTTGTGTTGGCACCGATCTCCACGTCGTCTTCAATCAGCAGCGTTCCCTGTTGCGGAAACTGCGTGTACCGGCCCGTCGCAGTGTCGCGTACATAGCCGAAGCCGTCCGCGCCCAGCACAGCACCGCCGTGAACGATGACGCGATTGCCGAGTGTGGTTCCGGGATAAAGCACAACGCGAGGATAGATGCGGCAATCGCTGCCGATGAGCACTCCCTCGCCGACGACCGCGCCGGCCTCGATGCGCGTTCTCGCACCGATGGATGCGTTCTCGCCAATCACAGCGCAAGGTCCAACGCTCACTCCTTCGCTGAGCAGCGCATTTGCGCCGATCACGGCGGCCGGATGAACTCCGGTCGCGGGCGTTGAAGGCGCAAGCAGTCTCGCGGCACGAGCGAACCAGAGCCGTGGCTGATCGGCCTCAATAATAGTTTTGCCTGGCGGGTACGCTTCTGCGTTGCCAACCCGCACCACAACAGTTCCGGCGCTGCTGGCAAGCGCCTTGGTTGCCGAGGCGGTATCCTCGGCAAAGACCAAGTCTGTGGCGCTCGCCGACTCGACGGAGTTCACGCCGTTGATCGGCTGCCCTGCATTTCCCGCGACCAGCTTGCCGCCGAGGGCTTCGATTAGTTCACCCAGCGTCATCTACATCTCCTCAATACAGCCCCAGTTCGCCCTCGGGTCGCGTCTTCCAGCGCCGGTGAATCCACAGCCACTGGTCAGGATAGCGCCGAATCCAGGTCTCGATCGCCTGTGTGCACCGCTGGGTAGCGGCCAGAATGTCAGCCTCGGCATTTCCCGTGCGCGCAAAGACAAGCTCCGGGCCGAAGTGCAGCACGTAGCGGCCTTCAACCTTCTCCCACACCATGAATCCCGGCAGCACGGCGGCGCCTGTCTTGAGAGCCACTCGCGCCAATCCCGAGGCAGTACATGCCTGCCGCCCAAAGAACTTCACGAAGACGCCCTGCGGCGGCGTTATGTTCGTGTCCATCAAAATGCCAACCGTTTCGCCCTTGCGCATCGAGATGAGCAGGCCACGGGCAAAGTCGTCCTTATGCAGCACGCGGTTTCCGTGCATGCAGCGAATGCCGTTCACGTACTCGTCGAGCCGCCGGTTATCGAGTCTGCGAATCACCATGCTCATGGGATAGCCCATCAGCGAGTGGTAAAAGCTCGACAGTTCCCATGCGCCCAGATGCCCCGTAACGACCAGAACGCCCTTGCCGCGCAGCTTTGCGGCCCGGTAATTGTTGAGGCCCTCGATGCGCATCCAGTCGCTGGTGTTCTCTCGGGTATAGCGGGCCATGCGGCAGAACTCGACAAGCTGCCAGCCAAGATGCCGGAAGACGCCCCGCAGCGTCTCGTCCCGCTCCTGGGCCGAAAGCTCGGGCAAAGCCAGTGAGAGGTTGCGTTCGCCCACGCGGCGCAACCGGCCGTGAAAGCGATAGACGCCCCAGGCGATAGCAGCGCCCGCGCGGCGAGCCAATCTCCGCGGCAGCCACCCGAGGGCGCGCGCAACAGCCACTACCAGCCAATATTCAAGGGTCTCTCGCATCGTAAGAAGGCTAACGTCAAGTTTAGCCCCCCAGAGCGGGCTTCCGCGCGCAATCTAAGAGCTGGTTGCATAGATGGCCCGATGCTCCAGGTCCCGTTTTTGGGACCTGGGAAGCTCAGTCCTATTTGGCCCTTGCATTCAGCTTACCCAGGACTTGCTTCAGCGCATCCAGCTTCTGTCCCGCGTCGCCGAGCTTACCCGCCGCTGTCAGCCGCTGATAATCGTCGAAGTCCTTGCCAGCCTGTTTGATCAGCGCATTGGTGTCCTCCGCCGGAGCCGGAGTTCCTGCCGCCGTCGCCGATGTTGGCGTTGCCGGCGTCGTAGTTTCGGCCGCGTTCAAGGATGAGATCGCGCCGCCGAAGAGCGACGATAACGCCGCCTCGAAGGTCGGCCCATAAGCCAGCTTGTCCTGCAATGCCAGCACGACCAATCGCAGTTCCGGCATCGGGCTGCGGTCGGCCTGTAGATAGATTGGCTCGGCATAGAGCAACGCCTTGCCCGACGGAATCACCAGCAGCGTTCCGCGCCGCACATGCGAGCCTTGCTGATTCCACAAGCTCAACTGGCCCGAGAGCTGTGCGTTCTGATCGATCCTGGCCTCGATCTGCAACGGCCCGTCCACGAGTTTAGTTTTGGGGAAGTCGTAAACGATCGACGTTCCATAGTGTTCGCCGTCGCTGCGTGCGGCGATCCAGCCAATCAGGTTGTTGCGATTTGACGGAGTGAAGGGCAAAATCTCCACGAACTCCACGCCGGTCTCACCTGGCAATTTCATCAGCACAAAATTCGGCTCCATGGCCTGGGTTTGCTGCGCGCCGTTGTCGCCCATACCGACCTCGGTGGCCACTGTCCATAAATCTTCGCGGTTATAGAAGACCTCGGGATTGGTCATGTGATAGAGGCCGTAGACTTCGGCCTGCAACTTGAGCATCAGCTCTGGATAACGCACGTGCTTTCGCAGCCCTGCCGGCATCTCCGATGCGTCTTTGAAAAGGCCGGGAAAGATGCTGCGATACGCTGCCAGGATTGGGTCCTGATTGTCGAAGACATAAAAAGTTGTCGTTCCGTCATAGGCGTCGACCACCACCTTGACGCTGTTGCGCATGTAGTTCACAGACTGACTGGCAACCGTGTAGTGCGTCGCATAGGGATAGCTGTCGGAGCGCGTGAAAGCGTCGAGGACCCACGAAAGCCGACCATCGTCGCTCAACACAATGTATGGGTCGTTGTCGTAAGTCAGGAACGGAGCGAGGGTCGAGACACGATCGTGAATTGTGCGCCGCATCAGCAGCCGGCTCTGGTCGTTCACATCGTCGCTGAATGGCAGCTTTGCGATGTCGCCGCGATCGAAGGCGATGAGCGCCCGGCGCAGGAAGCCGCCCAGCTCGATGCCGTCTTTACCCTCATAAAACGTGTAGTTATCGCTGTCGCCCTGTGCGTAATTAAACTCCTTCTGGCGCGTCTTCACGTAGACATCGGTATTGGTCAACTCGCCAAAATAAATCTCAGGCCGCGTCACTTTCAGGCTGGGTGAAGTGCTTTGCACCGGCATGTTGCTCATCAGCAGATTCGGCAGCCCTTCGGTCGTGAAGCCATTGACCGGGTTCATCGTGATGCCGTAGCCGTGTGTATAGATCAGCTTTTCGTTGATCCAGTTGTGGCTATTCTCGGGCAGCTTGTCGACATTCAATTCGCGCGCTGCCAGCATGACCTCCCGCATCGAGCCGTCAATCTGGTAGCGATCGATGTCGACGTCGGGAAAGTCGTAGTAAGTCCTTATCTCCTGGATCTGTTTGAGCGTATCTTGCAGCGCATGCCAGTCCCACAGGCGAATGTTCTGTAGCGTAGGCTGATTGTTGGCCGGGTCGGTCGCATCGACGGTTGTCTCGGCCGGAAACTCACGCTGCACAAAACTGCTGAGGCCATAGGCCTGCCGGGTCATCTCGATGTTGTTGGCGATATACGGCTGCTCGCGCACCAACTCGTTCGGCTTGACCACAAAGCTTGAGACATACCAGCCTATGATTGCGATCGCAGCATAACAGACAACAGCAGGCAGAACACCCAGCAACAGCCAGCGCCCGCGCGGTGCAAAGATGCCGCCAATCCATGCAATTAGCGCACCCAATACGAGCGCAGCGCTCACGACCAACAGGCCGGTCAAGGTCACATGCGCATCAGTATACGTCACGCCGTCGAAAATTGTGTGGTGCTCGAAGAGGCTCTCAAAACGGCTCACATAGACCCGCCCCGCCACAACCAGCAACAGAGATCCAGCCGAGAGAGATAACCCGCGCCAGGGCAAGCCGCTGAGTCCGCCTCGGCCCGCATTCAAAGCGCGAGCTCCTCCGGAAACGAGGAGAAAGACGACGGCAATCACGCAGGTGATGAGGCTGAGCGTCAGCAGCCATCCGAGAATTAGTTGCCACGCCGGCAAGGTGAAGAGATAAAAATCGAGCGGCCTGCCGAAGATCGGATCGGCCACGCCGCCAGTGCCCCGAGGAGCATACCACCACAGAGCCAATGTCTCCCAATTCGCGGCCATCGTTCCGCCGGCCAAGAGCGCCACGACCAGCGAGCCAAGGATCGAGATAATACGCAACACCGGCTTGAGCGAGAGATTGATCGGTTGGCCGCCGAGATAGATCGTGTGATCGCTGGGCAAATCGTCGTTGTGCGCATGCTTGAGCGCGGAGAAGATCCCAAGCAAGATCAGAAACGTGGCCACGAAGAAGCCCGCGAAGATACCCCACTCCAGTTCTCGCGACTTCCAGAAGACTCCCTCGTATCCGAGCGAATGGAACCACAGCAGATCAACCCAGTAGGAAATCGCCGTCCGCCAAAAAAGCAGCACAACGGCAACGATGGCGACTAGAAACAATAATCTGCGGCGCCCACGGCGCGGCTTCGGCGATAACTTATCCCAATCGATAGTCTCGGGCAACTCTCTACCCCACTCTTTCTTTTTCCAATGGTCGTTCGTTTTCAAGAAGTCTGCCGCGCCTATGCGCCGCTTCCTCGTACACAGCGCCGTACTCCCGCGCTGGCCGCTCCCAGCTATAATTCCGCGACATGCCGTTGCGCATCAGCCTGGTCCAGCCTTCCTTCTCCCGGAAGGCTGCCAGTGCACGTTCAATTGCACCGAGCAACGCTCCTGCATTGCGACTAGAAAATTTGAAGCCTGTGCCGCTTCCCTGCTCCGGATTCCACTCTTCGATTGTGTCATCCAATCCGCCCGTCGCACGCACAACCGGCACCGTGCCGTATTTGAGCGAATAAATCTGATTGAGCCCGCACGGCTCATAGAGCGACGGCATCAGAAAAATGTCAGCCCCAGCTTCGATCTTATGCGCCAGAGCTTCGTTATACCCGATTTGCAAGGCAACATTCGTTTTGTTCCAGAAGGCCCAGTCGCGGAAAAACCTCTCATACACCGGCTCTCCGGAGCCTAACGCCACCACGGCAACATCCATCTCCGAGAGCTTGCCGGCGGCCTCTTCGACCAGATCGAAGCCCTTCTGCACCGCAAAGCGTGAGACGATCCCGATCACTGGCGTCGACTCTTCCACACGCTCCAATCCAAAAGTAGTCAGCAGATCGGCACGGCATTGTTTCTTTCCAGCAAGTTCCTCGGGCGTATACCGCGCCGCGAGATTCACGTCGGTTGCCGGGTTCCACTGCGCGTAGTCCACGCCGTTCAGAATCCCGCGCAAATCCGCCGCCCGGCTCACCAGAACGCCGTCCAGACCCTCGCCAAATTCAGGCGTCTGAATCTCCTCGGCATACTTGCGGCTCACCGTCGTCAGCATGTCGGAAAACACCATCCCGCCCTTGAGAAAGTTGAACGAGTCGTACTGCTCCAACTTGTCCATGGTGAAGATCTCCCACGGAAAGAGCAATCGCTCAGTAGTCACCGGTGGAAAAGCTCCTTGGTAGGCGGCGTTATGAATCGTCAGCACCACACTCGCGCGGCTCAGCAATGGGTCTCGGCTATAAGTTGTCCGCAGGTAGACGGGGATCAGTGCCGCCTGCCAGTCATGCACATGAAAAACATCCGGCACGCCCAGCAACTTCGTCGCCTCAAGCACCGCGCGGCTGTAGAGGGCAAAGCGTTCGGCGTTGTCCGGGTAGTCCTTACCGCCGCTTCCATAAAGCTCCTGGCGGTCAAACATCTCCGGGCAATCGACAAAGTAAAACTGCACGCCCTCGCGCTTACCGCCGTCCACGATGCCAACAAAGCGGTTGTAATACTCAAATGGAATCGTGATCGACTGCGCAGCGTAGGTCAACTCTGCCGGCAGTTGCCTCCGCACCCTTGCATAAAGCGGCAGATAGACCGTCACCTCGTGGCCGAGCTTCACCAGTTCCGGCGGCAGCGCTCCCACCACGTCCGCCAAGCCTCCGGTTTTGGCAAACGGAACACACTCCGAAGCGGCAAAAACGATATGCATTTTAACGCTCCCCTGGCCCGGCTAAGATAACTCAGCGCGAATGAATCCATCCATGCCGTCAAAGGGAAAGTCTACTACGCGCACGCGCCGAAACGCCCTTTCGTCTGCGGGCGTGCTTCGCGGCGATCACTAGGCTTTCAAGGACTCGCTTCCGCCTGCGAGGCCTGTCGCCCGGCGCGCTTTGATGTCCCGCATCGGCGGCTGGCCAAACAGGCGGCTATATTCGCGGTTGAACTGGCTTGCGCTCTCGTAGCCGACCTCAAAGGCGGCGCTGGCCGCGTCCAGGCCCCCGGTCATCATGCGGACGCGCGCGGCGTGCAGGCGCAGCCTCTTTTGATATTGCAGCGGACTCATCGCGGTCAGCGAGCGGAAGTGATGGTGCAGCGTCGATACGCCCATCTGCGCAACCGATGCCAGCTCCTCGACGCGCAGCGGCTTGTCGAAGTTTGCTTTGAGCCAGCCGACGGCCTTCGCCGTACGATTGCTCTGCTCGCCGAGCGTGGCGATGGCGCGCAGATGCTTGCCGAGCGGCCCTCGCAGCAGCCGATAGAGTATCTCCCGCTGCATCAGGGTGCTCAAGAAGGGAATGTCCCTCGGCGTCTCCAAAAGGCCCAGCAGCCGCGAGCAGGCGTCAAGCATCTCGGCAGGAGTCTTGCCGAGGGCCATGCCGCGAATTCCGAATGCAACTTCGGGCGCGAGGAACTCCTCCTGACTTAGAATTTCCCGTACGACGGGCATCTCGAGCTTGAGGGCAATGGCCAGAAACGGCTCCTCCATCGAGGCTTTGGTAATCTGGCCCACCACCGGCAGATCGATCGAGGTCAACAGAAATGTGTTGCCATCGCAGATGTGCGTCGTGCCGCCGACGGTAATGCGCTTCTCTCCCTGAACACAAACCACCAACTCAGGCTCATAGGCGGCGGAATAGCACTCTGAAGGCGTACTTCTGCGGGAGAGGCGCAGGCCGGGAACATCAGTGGCAACAGGGCCTTCGACATTAATGTGGGCGGAGATCCTGCGCACCAAATCTTTTCTTAGCTCACTTAGGTCAGCCCGCGATTCTCCCTCTATCACGCTCTGTGCTGCCATCTGAATTCGTCACTTCCCTTCAAAAACATCGTACCTCCGCTGCGAATATTTGTGCACAAAATCATAGTGATCGACAGAAATAGGCAATAGATCAGCAGAATCTGGATACCGCTCCGATCGCGCTGTTTTGTACTCTGAATCTCGAGCAAGTTTTTTCCCGCCGTTGCGGACAACGGCTCAAACGGCATATACCATGTGCCGAGGAGGTTGAGAGAAACATGTACAACGCAAAAGCCTATTCCGTTTCGAGCGCAACATCCCCATTCGCTTCCACCACGATCGCGCGGCGCGACCCTACCGAGCATGACGTGCAGATCGAGATTCTCTTCTGCGGCATCTGCCACTCCGATCTTCATCAGGCCCGCAATGAGTGGAGCGGCGTGATGCCGACCGTCTACCCCTGCGTTCCCGGCCATGAGATCGTTGGCCGCGTCACTAAAGTTGGCTCCGCTGTCACCAAGTTCAAAGCCGGTGACCTGGCCGCCGTTGGCTGCCTGGTCGGCTCCGACGGCACCTGCCCCGAGTGCAAGGCGGGCTTCGAGCAGTTCTGCCCCAACATGGTTCTCACGTATAACTTTCCCGACCAGCATTCTGGCGGCGTAACATACGGCGGCTACTCCGACAGCATCGTAGTCACCGAGCGTTTTGTGCTGCGTGTTCCATCGAATCTCGACCTTGCCGGAACGGCGCCCCTGCTCTGCGCAGGAATCACCACCTACTCGCCGATGCGCCATTGGGGAGTTACCAAGGGCAATAAGGTCGGCGTCGTCGGCCTCGGCGGACTGGGCCACATGGGCGTCAAATTCGCACACGCTCTCGGAGCGCACACCGTTGTCTTTACTACTTCGCCCAGCAAGAAAAACGATGCTCTGCGTCTCGGCGCCGATGAGGTCGTTTTGTCGCGCGACGCCAACGAAATGGCAACGCACGCCGGCAGCTTCGACTTCATCCTCGATGCAGTGGCCGCCGATCACGACATCAACGCATACATCGGCATGCTGCGCCGAGACGGCAATATCACCATCGTGGGCGCGCCCGAGAAGCCGCTGCCCGTCTCCGTCTTCGGCCTGATTATGCGCCGCCGCAGTCTTTCCGGTTCTCCGATCGGCGGTCTCCCCGAAACCCAGGAAATGCTCGACTTCTGCGGCAAGCACGACATCACCGCCGACGTCGAGGTCATCCCGATCCAGAAGGTCAACGAAGCCTATGAGAGGCTGCTCAAGTCCGATGTAAAGTACCGCTTCTCGATCGACATGGCGTCGCTCAAATCCGAATAACGGCAAAGGCAACGCGCCCTGCTGCGGACGTCTCGGCTTAACAGAGTTTAAGCAACTGACAGGAGAACCAAATGCAAAAGCGCAAACTTGGAAAGAGCAATCTGGAAGTATCGGCGATCGGCCTTGGCTGCATGGGAATGACTTTTTCTTATGCTCCCTTCCCCGAGAAGAAGGACTCGATCGCTCTTCTTCGCGCGGCCGTGGAGCAGGGCGTCACCTTCTTCGACACGGCCGAGGTTTACGGCCCCTTCAACAACGAAGAACTGGTCGGCGAGGCTCTCGCACCCTTCCGCGGGCAGGTCGCCATCGCGACCAAGTTCGGTTTCGACATCAACCCCGGCGGGAGCCGCGGCCCGAGGCCGACAAACAGCCTGCCCGAGCACATCAAGCAGTCTGTGGAAGGTTCGCTCAAGCGACTGAAGACCGGCGTCATCGATCTCTACTATCAGCACCGCGTCGACCCGGATGTCCCCATCGAAGACGTGGCCGGAGCGGTGAAGGAACTGATCGCGGAAGGCAAGGTCAAGCACTTCGGCATGTCGGAGGCCGGCGCAAAGACGATCCGGCGCGCTCACGCCGTGCAGCCAGTGACGGCGCTGCAAAGCGAATACTCGCTCTGGTACCGCACGCCGGAGCAGGAAATCATTCCGACCCTTGAGGAACTCGGAATTGGCTTTGTGCCCTTCAGCCCTCTGGGCAAAGGCTTCCTGACCGGAAAGATGGACGAGAAGACCACCTTTGAAAAGACCGACATCCGAAGCTCGATTCCGCGCTTCACGCCTGAGGCTCGAGTTGCGAACCAAAAGCTTGTCGATCTGCTCGGCAAGATCGGAGCAGACAAGAAGGCAACGCCCGCTCAGATCGCGCTGGCATGGCTGCTGGCCCAGAAGCCGTGGATCGTGCCGATTCCGGGAACGACGAAGCTACATCGGCTTGAGGAAAACATCGGGGCCGCCGCGATCGAACTCTCAGCCGATGACCTGCGCGAGATCGAAGGCGCTCTCTCGAAGATCGACGTCGAAGGCGCGCGGTATCCTGAAGCTCTCGAGAAGATGACCGGTCGCTAGACCGGCGGGTCAAGGTATTCACAGCAAATGGAGGGAAATTGCAATGGAGATCCAGCGAGCCGGTTCCCAGCTTTCACGCAAGGGACCAGCGGAATATTTCACTGGCACCGTGCGGGTCGATCCGCTCTTTGAGGCGCCTGAGCCAGCGCGCGTGGTCGGCGCCAGTGTCACCTTTGAGCCAGGCGCGCGTACCGCATGGCATACACATCCGCTCGGCCAGACATTGATCGTTACATCGGGCTGTGGCCGCGCCCAACGCTGGGATGGCCCAACCGAAGAGATCCGGCCCGGCGATGTCGTCTGGTTTGCTCCGGGAGAGAGGCATTGGCATGGAGCGGCGCCGGGAACATCGATGACCCACATTGCCATTCAAGAGATGCTGGATGGCAAGACCGTCGATTGGATGGAGCAGGTGAGCGACGAGCAATATCAGGCGTAGCCGGCCAGTTCATCGGCTCTCTCTGAGCTGCCGGGCCTCCACTAGAAGCTGACCTTGCGCTCCGGGAACCAGGTGAGCTGGATCGTCGTGGTGGTCACCGTCTGCTGACCGAGAAGGTAAATAGGAGCCTTCCAGTGCTCCAGGACGAAGTTGCCGTTGACTTCGAACTCCTTGCCGATGCGCTTGGCGATCTGAAAATTGATATCGTTCAGGGTCGTGCCGCCGGGAGCAAGACATGGGGTTGTGACCGGACATTCATGGCTATTGGGTGGTATCGTCTGAGTCGTCGAGCCGGGGATGAAGTATTTCGTGGCCTTCTGATTGCGCGCACCCACCTGGAACCACTCATTGCCGCTCAGGTGATAAGTAAGCCATGCCTGTCCGCCTTTGTCTTCGCGGCCGATCCAATCGCCAAAGAGCTGGCCTTGGTTAGTGTAACCCTGCCTTTGAATGCCTTCCCAGTACATGAAATGGCCGTAGAGACTTGGGTAGGAATGCTGGAGTGGATGGTCTGAGCTGGCGGGATCGGTGGAAGCGGCTTCGACGCGCAGGTCGAGCTTCGAGACTCCCGGCACGTGCGAGAGATAGATTCCAGGCCGGTAGGCTGCGCGCCTCGGCGCATCGACCGGCGAGACATCATCATGCACCTCCGAGTCCGTATACAGCGTGAGCCATTTTCGAACGAATGGCAGCCGGTAAGAGAAGTCGAATGCGCCAAAGCGTGCGCCGGGGTCGTCGCGGCCGTCTTTGTCCTGAGAAGTGGGCGAAGAAAAGCTCAAGAAACTCTTAAGGAAGGTGTGAATCGTGATGGGTCCGTGTCCCTGCCCGCCCCAGATCGCTGTACGCTCAAAGCCGAATTCGAGATTTTCGGTGGGCCGGAAGCTGACCTTCTCGAGATGCACCCAGGGGTCGCCGGGATTGGTCACATTGGCCAGATTCGGCGAGGGGTCGGCGACATACGCCGGATTCGGAATGAAATCATGCCCTCTCAGTTTGCCGATCAGAAACTCGTAGCGGAAGGGCCCAGTGAGCCGGGAGAGCAGCGGGACGCTCAGCGGCTCAACGCGGTTGATGCGGAAGGAGTAAATATTCTCTGCGTTATTGGAGTAGGCCATGCCGCCGCCTAGGCCAGGGCCCAGCCAGTCATCCTGCTTGCCGAATGAGATCTCGTGGTTGAGCACATGCGCCGAGACGTAAGCCTCAATGAACCGCCCATCCGCGATTGAGGCAATCGGTCCCATCGGAATTGTAGTCTGCGGGAGAAAATAGTTCGTGACGTCGGTGGCCTGGTCGGTGTACGTCGTGCCATCTACGATGCTGAGCGCCTGAGCCAGCGCCTGCGAGTAGCCGGTGGCCGAGGGAGCTGCCTCAAACTCGCCGCGCACATAGAGAGCAAAGCGGCTGGCGGTAGCGTAACCACTGGCTCCAGAGTAGCTGTTGAATCCGTTTTCGTAAGGCCGCCCATAGTCGTTGATGATGGTCGAGCCAAGATGGTAGCTGTCGCGCAGCGGTGTGCCACTGATGCTGCGGGCTACTGTGTAGAACGACTCAGCCTGCGCGTTGCCCTTGGCGTCCCGGCACGGCCCCTGGTTATCGTTGCTCAGCTCGTGAATCAGCGCATCGTAGATCTCCTCGGCCTCGCTCGTCGCCGGCCCGGTGTCCGCATCCTCGATGCGCGCGCCTGCCTCCTCGATCATGTGACCCACGCTGGCGCGTGTCCACGGCCTTATGCCCAGAAAAACGTTGTCGACAAAGCCTAGCGAGTAAAGCCTCAAAACGGCGGGATACACCCAGCTGTCGACCGGAATGTAGGGCGAGCCGAGCGCCGCGGGCGAGCAAACCGACGCGGGGACCTGTCCATTCGCGACCCCGCCGGCGCCTAAATGCAGGAACGCAGCCAACAACATCGCGCAATGCGGAACAGCGGCTACAAACCTGCGTTTCGTCGGATGCATACCCCTAACTTTATCATTCGTTCGCGCAGGTTGAATGAGGGAAGAGACTTCGAGCGCAGACAAAATCGCGGCATGAATTGGAGCAGGAAAACAGCGCGCTCAAAGCAAATTCGGAGCTATGCGGAGACAGTTCTCTTTCTTGCTTTGACGGCAGCATCAAGCTTCCCTCTGAAGCCGGCTGCAACTTCGCATTTCAACTGCTCGCTGAAAAGACCCTTGCGGTTGAGATAGGCCTCCATCTTCAGGACAGGGTCAGTCTCTTGGATGTCATTCGACAGAACCGTAAAGCATTCAATCAAAGTGGCTCCGTTGCCCTTGCGGGCGTGAGCGATGGCCTCTGTGGCGACGCGATAGACAGCCACCACATCGCTGCCATCGACCGGGATCGCCGGAAAGCCATGGGACCACGCCGAGCTCTTCAGAATCCCCGCTCGTGCGCCTGGGGCGGATCGAATGGTCGGGTGGCTCACAAAAAGCATCGGCAATCGATCGGCATCGGCCAAACCAAGCGCCTCGTTCCAGCACTTCCCCGAGGCCTCATCGCGGTCGCGAAAGACAGCAACGATCTTGCCGTTCTGCTTCCTCTGATTGCTTTGGGCCAACTCGATGGCGGCTGCGAGTTCGTCGTCCGGTACTTCATGGGTCGCACCACCGAAGAGCAGCGATGAGATGACCCGGCGGTCCAGTCGAAGGTCTTTGATGAGATTGGCGAGGGAGCTGCTGCGCGACGGGGCAACACTATCCTCGGGCTGGAGGTTGATGACCACGCCCACCATGGCGGCCTCCCACCCCGTGGCTCCGCCATTCCTTCCATCGAACTTGTGCTGCTTAGACAAAGTCCGCACCCGCTCCGTGATCATGCGGCACCTCACCAGCGAGGCGTAAAGCTGGATCAGCTTTTCATTGGAGATGAGCGAGAAGCCGTTGTTGCCGGCTAACGCCGCCGTCGCGGCGGCCTTTGCTTCCTTCGTTCTTGTAGTCATCGTTCGAGTTTCCTCACGGGCTCCTGCGATTGTAAACGGGCCGGATGCGCCAGCGGAACTTCGCCCGACTGTCCTGTTTCAGGGCAGTAAAGGGTTACTTTTTTTCAAATATTTGAAGATTCTTATCAAGGTTCGTTTTCTTTTGCCGAAATTCTGCTTATCCAGCCGGTGCGGGAAGCTACTTCTGCGCCCAATCCACACCCCGGCATTCAGGACCAAACCGCATGGCATCTTCTCCCGTGGTCTTTGACGTCTATCCACCACGAATTTCTGCCAACGGCGCAGAGATTTCGCCGAGCCGGCTGCACGCTCAGTTGCGGGCCTGGCTGCCGGTATTGGCCTTCGGGTTGGTCTTTGCCGTGGAGTCGACCTCCTACTTTGGGGCAGACCGCACCAGCGCTCCGTTGCAGCGGATTGCCGAGGCCATCTTCGGCTACGGAGTGGGTTTGCACTGGGGGGTGATTTATCATCTCATCCGCAAAACCGGCCACTTCATGGGGTACGGAGTTTTTTGCCTGGTCTGTTTTCGCGGTTTTTGGATCGAGCTTCAAAGCGCGGCTTCACGGCTGCTGAGGCGGCTGCGGGCGCATGGGCTGGCGATTCTGGCGACGTTTCTAGTGGCCAGCGCGGACGAGTTTCACCAGAGTTTCCTGCCCAACCGGACGGGCCAGTTCAGCGATGTGTTGCTGGATACATGTGGCGGCGTGGCTCTCGGACTGATGCTCTTCATGGCCATGCAGGCAGTCGAGGCTTGCCGGCTCGCGCGGGAGCGGGCAAATGGCCGCCGCGCGCCGGCCTGTGCCGACGCAGCCTAGGTTGAGTAGTCCGCGTTGATACTGACGTACTCGTGCGTCAGGTCAGTAGTCCAGAAGACGCAGGAGCCTGGGCCCTGGTTGAGTTGAATAGAAATCGAAAACTCCCGCTGCGCAATGTAAGCGTGGGCAGCGGCTTCATCGTATTGCTCGGCGCGCCCGCCGTTGCGGCAGATGGCAAGATTGCCGAAATCGATGTCGAAACGCTCGGGATCGATCTCCGCGCCCGAATAGCCGATAGCCGCCGCGAGCCGGCCCCAGTTGGGATCGCTGCCTGACCAGGCGGTCTTGACCAGCGGCGAGTGGGCAATGGCCCTGGCGACTCTGAGCGCGTCAGCATCCGACGCCGCGCCCGCGATCCGCAGTTCGACCACATGCGAAACCCCTTCACCGTCGGCCACGATCTGGCGAGCCAGCGACGTGCAAACGTGGGTCAAGGCCTCGGCGAAGGCAGCATTTTCAGCTTCGATTGCTGCCCCGCTCGCGCCTGAGGCAAGCAGCAGAACGGTATCGTTCGTCGACGTATCGCCGTCGACCGAAATGCGGTTGAAGCTGACTTCAATGGCCTGGCGAAGGTAGCCATCGAGAATCGCGGGCTCCAGCGCAGCATCGGTCAGGATATAGACCAGCATCGTCGCGTGCGGCACGAGTTGCGGATGGATCATCCCCGCGCCTTTGCAGAAAGCGGCGATCCTGATCTCTTTCCCCCCGATCTTCAACCGCGCAAACGCCGTCTTCTCGACGGTATCGGTGGTCATGATCGCCTGGGCGGCGGCCTCGAAGTGAGCGAAATCGGCGCTCAGATCCGCCGCCATGCCAGGAAGAACTGCGATGATTTTTTCCGCTGGCAGCGGTACGCCGATGACGCCAGTCGATGAAGGAAAGACCTCTTCCGGCCGGCAGCCGAAGACCCTGGCCGCGGCCTCGCATGTTGCGCGAGCCGCATCCAGGCCGGCCTGGCCCGCGGCGCAGTTAGCGTTGCCGGCATTGATAGCCGCGAGGCGCACCTTGCCTCCCGTTGCTCGCAGGTTCTCACCGTCGACAATGAGCGGAGCGGCGGTGACGCGGTTGGAGGTGAAAGCAGCGGCGGCGCTGGCTGGCGCGTCAGCAACGATCAAGGCAAAGTCCGTGCGGCCGCTCGCTTTGAGCCCCGCCCTGGCCGCGCCAAAGCGAAAGCCCTCGGGGATGATGAATTCAGATGTGCTGGAAGTCTCGTTCATAGGATTCAATCCATCTAATGTAGCAGGTGAAGTCGCCGGAATGCTCGGCGTTCAAGCCAATGTATTTCAGAGTCTCGAACGGTCCCGACATGAAGCTCACATCCGATGGGATAATAAGCACAGTCTTGTCGAGGGCCCTGCCAAACCGGTAGATCTGGTAGCCGCGCCACCACGGATTCGCATGAAAACGAGTTCCCTCAGAGTCAGATGGAGAGAATGGACAACCAGGAAGAGCCGTTTCTTGAACTGCACCGGGTCAACGTGGCGCGCGGCGACCAGGTGGTGCTGCACGATGTGGATCTGACGATTCGCGCCGGCGAGCACGTGGCAATCCTAGGCCCCAACGGTTGCGGTAAATCCACTCTGATTCTGACGATGAGTTGCCAGATTTATCCCATCGTCCAGCCCGGCATGACGGTGCGCATCTTCGGCCGTGAACGCTGGGACCTGACCGAGTTGCGCAAGCATTTTGGCGTAGTAGCGGCGGGACTGGTGGAAGAGTTGCCCGGCGAGCGAACCGCTGTGACGTCAGGACTCGATGCAGTGATCGCGGGGTTCTTCTCGGCTTCGACGCTGTGGCCAAATCTTCACGTGACGGGCGAGATGCGCGAGCGGGCAACCGAGGCCCTCGAACGAATGGAGGCCATGCACCTGGCCGACCGGCGAGTTGGCGAGATGTCTGCGGGTGAGAGACGGCGCATTCTCATTGCAAGGTCTCTGGTACACCGGCCGCGGCAACTGCTGCTCGATGAGCCCTCGAATGCGCTCGATCTGGCCGCGCAACGCGAGCTCCGCGAGACGCTGAGAGGACTGGCCCGCGAGGGCACCGGCCTGGTGCTGGTCACTCACCATCTGGGAGACATCCTGCCGGAGATCGAGAGGGTGATCCTGATGCGGGCCGGCCGCATTGTGGGCGACGGACCGCGCGAAGAGATATTGACCGAAGCGAGGCTGAGCGAGCTTTTCGGTGCGCCTGTGCGTATCGGCCGGGATGAAGAATGGCTGCACAGTTGGTGAGCGGACCGTCCATCGATCAAGTTGCAATCTTGAAGAGGCTTCTGGAGGGAATCGATCTGGGAGATTGATCCGGTGCACACACATTCAGCATTGCGCAGTCCTGCAAAAAAGAGAAAGGGACCGCGTGAGAAATGGATTGCGTGTGTAGCGTTCCATTCTCACGTGGTCCCAACAGTGCTGCAAGATGAAGAAGCGGCTCGCGTGCCGATTAGACTATCTCGGTTTAGCGGGAAACCATGTACTTGCGGCGAAGCAGTCCGGCAAATCCGATCAAGCCGGTGCCAAACAGAACCAGGGAGCCGGGCTCGGGGGCAACCACACCCTCGGCGTCGATGGTCGCGCTCCAAGAAGAGGTTCCAGTGCTGCCGGCATGACCTGTGACATCATTCGCGCTGAAGTAGATATCAGCTTCCGTCGGAGCATAACCAGTCACAGTCAGAATGCCAACACCCTCGAAGTCCATCACATGAGAGCTCTCATCGTCCAAAGTAACCGGGCCGACGAGGGTGAATGTGTATGAATCTCCACCTTCGCTCCCAGTCAAGAACACCTCGCTGCCGGTAGAGCTGTACACGATGGGGGTGAATTCAATCGTGGTCGGAATGTTATTTTCGCCAAATAAGGCCGTAATGTTGTCAGACGTGCCGGCGGCGGAACCATTGGCACTCAGATTATTAAACTGGATCTGCGTGGCAGTCCACGGATTCTGGTGGCCAGTGACGTCGAGCGAGCCGACAACACCGATCTCAGTTGCATTTGCTACCGGCAAGATCGCAAAGACGGTTGCCAAAGCAAGTAGAACTACCAAAGACTTCTTCATCAAAATTCCTCCAGGAGTCGCTCGAACCAGACTCGCTCCTCCGTTTTTAGTTCCGTCTTGCGTCATTGCCAAACGGGAACCGGGGTTAGTTAAAACAGTCACACGTGGCACATTCCTCTGCTCCCCACGAGCCGACCCGACTTGAATGCTGTTCCGCACTTCTATATACACGCGACGGTCCATTCCAACAGCTAGGCCTAAAAATGCTTAGTTACGGAGGTACTCACCTTATATTTCAGTCACTTATTAATTCCGAGACGGCTGGATTCTCAGAATGGCAACCGGCTGCCCTGATGGCACATAAGTGCAATAACTTGCATATCTATGGAAAGAGTTTACCCAAATCTGTGGCTCCAAAAGGGATAGGCGCAATCGCGATGAATAAATAATGCATGTTGCTTATAAATAAAGCTTTACATCGCGATTTGCTGTACGCATGGCTCTTGATCGAATTGGGACGGCGTTCCCAGCCGAGACCACGGAAGACGAAAGATTCGACCTCTGCCAGAACTTCTGTTGACGCGGCGTGAATCGAGGGGTAGATTAAACGAACACGGGAAAGGAGGTTGATCCAGCTGATGACAAAAAGTTGTTCGAGTTGTTTCTTACGTGAGGTGACTGAGGCCTAGGGCATCGCGCCTTGGACCCCGAGTTCGCCCCGGCGGAACGAGCACTTGCCGCAGGGGATGCAACCGCTTCTTCACTGTGAGATGCTTTTCTGGACAAGATTCACGCAATGGCTGTTCTTTCACTTGCGCGACGATCTTCGTCGCCGAAGGAGCCCGGCTTCACGGGCATGGCCGTCATGGAATTGCGTCCTGGGAAGCAGAGTGAAGTCGCCTGGGCCTTCGCTTGAGCGCGATGGCCTTAGTCCAATACCAACAGAGCACCGCGACGGCCTGGGCAATGCGCTCAGGCCGCCGTTGTTTGGTCACACGCCTGAAAATGTCGAACGCTGGTAACTGGATGGCGCGATCGTGGGAAGCGACTAGACGGTGGGATCGACTGAAGAGGGCCGGAGTCGAGCCGATGAAATTGATGAGCGGCGACACGCGGCTTTGAGCCCAACTTAGCGAGCCGTCAAGGAGGCTGACTTTGGATTTGAACCTGGCAATTCAGAAACACGCTGAGTGGAAGTACAGATTCCGCACAGCTATGGCAACCCATGAGCTGATGGACGTGGCGTCGATCTCCAAGGACAATTGCTGCGAGATGGGAAAGTGGCTCCATGGCGAGGCGAAGACCCTGCACGGTCGCCTGAAGAACTACGCCACGTGCGTATCCGCGCACGCGGCGTTTCACGGTGAGGCGGGTAAGATTGCTACCCTGATCAACGCTCGGAAGAAAAATGAAGCCGAACGACTGCTTGGCACCGGAACGCCCTACCACGAGGCGTCCAAAAGAGTTGGCGTTGCGATTATCGAATTGAAGCATGAAATAGGCGCATAAACAGGGGATGCCGCGTTGCCAGTTGAGCGGTCCCGCTCTCTAAGGTAGGGCGTGCGGGCCCGCGGCTGGTTTACACTCAGGCCAATGCGAGTCTTCGGCATCGATTGCGGAACGGAAGTGACCGGATATGGCGTCGTCGAGTCGGACGACGCGGGCAGGCATCCGCGGTTGGTGCTAAAGGCGATGGGGGGTATCCGCTTGTCAAAGAACAAGACGCTCCCGGTCCGGCTGGAGCAGGTCTTTCGCGAGTTGAGCGCGGAGTTGCAGCGCTGGACGCCGGATGCAGTGGCGATTGAGGAGGTCTTCTACTCTGTGAACGCCAAATCGGCTCTGAAACTGGGGCAAGTGCGAGGAGTGGCGCTGTTGGCGGCGGCTACGCTCGGGCTGCCGGTGGCTGAGTATGCTCCCCTCAAGATCAAGTCGAGCGTGGTGGGCTACGGGCTGGCCAAGAAGGAGCAAGTTCAGTTCATGGTGGCGCGGCTACTCGAGATGTCTGAGGTGCCCCAGCCCGCCGACGCCGCCGACGCTCTGGCGATCGCCATTTGCCACATCCACACAGCGCAAACGCTGGCCGCGCAAGGGGGAACCCGATGAGGGCCGGATGCGGGGCTCTGGCTGCCCTGGCGCTTGCATTGACCGGCTTTTCGTTGCCTTCGCTTGGTCAGGCCGGTCCGGTCGTTCAGGTGGATTTCTCGAATCCCGGACTCAGCCCCTCGCACTGGACGCTGATCATCCATCCAGACGGCAGCGCGCATTTTCACTCCGAACGGGGGAATGCACCGTCCGCAACTCCACAGAACTCCGACTCCATTAGACTGGTCGTGCCCGACCAGGATCGCGATCTTCGCCTGAGCGCGCAGTTTGCCCGGCACGTCTTTGAGGCAGCCCGCAATGACAAATGGTTCAACGTTAAGTGCGAAAGCCACCGAAAAGTGGCATTTCAAGGGTGGAAGCGGCTGAGCTACTCCGGCCCTGAGGGCCAGGGCTCTTGCGAGTTTAACTACTCCAACGATGAGGAGATTGAGGCGCTGGGCGACTCGATGGTTTCGGTCGCCAATACCATTCTGGAGGGCGCGCGGCTGGAGATGCTCTTGCAGCATGACCGCCTTGGACTGGACCAGGAGATCGAGTATATCGTCGAGGCCCAAGGCGAAGGACGGGTACAGCAGATCTGCGCAATTCGCGGCATTCTCGCGCGGTTGGCCGACGACCCGGGAGTCATGGAGCGGGTCCGGAAGAGGGCCCGGCTGCTACTGGAGAAGAAGGAAGAATAATTCGCCTCGGCGATATGGCCCGACGCGACTTTTGGCTGTTGGAAAGTGTCATAAGAGTGTTGGCCACCCATAAGTTGGGCGGGGCCCGGGGGCGAAGCGCTGGGGAAGGCGGGGAACATGAACTGCACCATGAATCGCGTCACGAACTGCAATGGTCTGGTTGGAAGCCGGCCGCGCGTCTGGGCGTCGGCTCTGGCCGTGCTTGCGGTGGGAACCGTCCTGATGACGCCAGCCCTGCGTGCCGACGATGCCACAGCACGCGCGGCGCGCTTAAGCTACGTCGATGGCAAGGTGCAGATCGCGCAGGGCGGTCAACTGCTTGCCGATCCGGCACTGGTAAACACGCCACTCTTCGAGGGCATTCAGGTCTTGACCTCTGACGACGGACGGGCTGAGCTGGAGTTCGACGACGGCAGCGTGGTCAGGCTCTCGCCAGACAGTTCGCTGATCCTCACGGTCTTGCGTGGAACAGACGGCTCCGGCGAAGCGGAGATCGAACTGGCAAATGGATTGGGCTACTTCGAACTACAGGGCGGCAGCGCGGGAAGCCAGGTCCGCGTCCACTTTGGCGGCGCAACGGTCACGGCGAGTGGTTTCACCGTTCTGCGCGTCAACTTGGACAATCCTCCCGGTGAGCTTGCGGTCTTCTCAGGCAATGCCCACCTGGAACGGGGCCGTTCTGTTGCTGTCGACCTCCATGGCGGCGAGAGCGCGACCCTGAATGCCTCAGATCCTGCCCAATACGTTCTGGCAGAGTCGATCGAACCGGACTCCTGGGATACGTGGAACTCCGACCGCGACCAGGCGCTGGGTGAACTGGCCGCGACGCGGACCGGGGCGGCGAACAGCCTGCCTGAGAGCAGCAACCCCGCATGGAACGACCTGGACGCCAACGGCAACTGGTACAACGTGCCGGGGACTGGTTCTGTCTGGTCGCCCTTTGAGGCATCCAATCCGGGTTGGGATCCCTACGGCAACGGCTACTGGATGTGGACGCCGCGCTTTGGCTACATCTGGGTCTCAGGCGACTCGTGGGGCTATATGCCCTTCCAATGCGGAGCCTGGAACTTCTACAGCGACTTTGGCTGGGGATGGGCGCCGGGAATGTGCTCGCCCTGGTGGGGAGGCGGAGGCGGGTGGCTCTTCAATATCGGGTTGGCGCCGGGCCGCTATCGTCCGCCGACGCGGCCGACTCCTCTGCCACCGCATCGGCCCATTCCCCTCCGTGGCAAGGGAGAGTTCGCAGCCTTGCCTCCTAACGCGATCGTTCCCGTGAACCGGCGTCCGCCGAGCGGCACGGGAGGATTGCCAATGAGGGACAGAAACACGATCGTGACAATCGGTGGGCACTTGGTCGAACCGCTGCACTCAGTCTCGGCTCGTCCGCAGTATGATCGTCAAACGAATGGGCAGGCAAACTCTCCGCGGCCTGCCTACCCTGGAACGTCAACCCCGGCCGGGCAGCATCCCGCGACGGGCGCTATTCCCGGCGGCAACCATCCGGTCTACTCGCCCCCGGCTAGGCCTCCCGCGACGAATCAGTCCACGCCGCCGCCCAGCCGTCCGCCTTCAGGCGGTGCGCCATCCGGTCCCCCTCCGAGCGGTGGCGGAGGCAGCTACAACAGTAACGGGCACCGCTAAATTGAACTGAATCACAGCGGGGCTGCTTCGCCGAGCGGAGCGGCCCCTTCCCTTTCCAGGCTGCGCCAGAGCTTCGCGAGAGTCTCGATCGACAGGGCCTCCCCCCGAGCTTTAGGGTCGATTGCCGCCTCTGCCAGCGCGGCTGAAACTCCGGATGGCTGAACTCCGGCGGCGCGCAGGTTATTGGCCAGCGTCTTGCGCTTCTGAGCAAAACACTGCCGCACGAAGCGCAAAAATCTGTCCCTTTCCACACCAAGCTCGTCAAAGCGCGGAGCAAATCGCCAGCGGAAGACCGTCGAATGCACATCGGGCGGCGGAGAGAAGGCTTCCGGCGGCAGAGTAAAAATCTGCTGGGCAGGTCCGTACATCTGGACTGTCACCGAGAGCAATCCGTAGTCGCGCGAGCCCGGCTGGGCAACCACGCGGTCGGCGACTTCACGCTGAACCATCAGCACGGCGCGGTCGATTGCGGCGTGGCTGGCTGCCAATTTGAGCAGGATCTGCGAAGTAATCCCGTATGGCAGGTTCCCCACTACAAGCAGCCGCTCGCCCGCATCTGCGGAAGCTGCGGCGAAGTCGAAGTCAAGCACGTCCTGCTCGATCACCGTAACCCGCTCCGCCGGAAAATGGACGCGCAGGCCGATTGCAAGCTCGTGATCCAGTTCGACGGCAAGAAGATGTCCGGCCCGGACAGCCAGCGCTTCAGTTATAGCCCCGCGCCCGGGACCGACCTCGACGACTGTGCGGCCAGTGAGATCGCCAATGGAGGCAGCGATGCGCTCAATGGCGCTTGAATCGACGAGGAAGTTCTGTCCGAGCTTGGGTTTGGCGGGCATGAGCTTTCTTCATGGTAGATGAAGGCGGTCTTGAAGCCTTGCTCTGTTCACTGTTTCCGATTGCGCACAGGCAAAGGGCAATTCTCTGCAAGGGGGCGAAGGTGACAGCCTGCGGTCCCCAAAGCGTGAACTTGGGAACCGTCCCGCAGGATCGAAAAAAAGTGTTTGATATTGATCAAGAAATAGAATTGAACCTATGCTACAGTTTGTTTGGGTGAGGTTTCCCTTGGGGAATTCTCCCTGTTCGCGGGCTCTAACAAATATGGAATCAGTCATGGTGCAAGTCAGCGGTGTGCGTCGGTGTCCTTCATCCGTTCCCTGAATCTGGCGAGAATCAGGCACCGGTACCAGATTGGAGTGTACTCGCGTCAGGCTTGACGACCGGGCCAGAGCGAAAGCATCATCTAGTACTTCCAAAATCGTCGCTCTGGCAATCTTCCCCTCGAGAATGCCGTAGGAGCGATGTCCATGAACAGCGGCAAGAGCACAGCCAAAACGGAATTCCCTCCCGCGCTGAAGGTCTTGAGCGCTCCTGCCGATCCGCAACTGTTCAAGTCGCTGCTGGATCACATGAGCGATGGAGTGTGCGTCTCGGACCATGATCGGCGAGTCCTTTACTGCAACAGAGCGGCCACTGAATTGTCTGGATACGAAGCCGAAGAGATTGTGGGCAAGACCTGCCGTGAAAATGGGCATTGTCCCATTGGCCAAGACGGGCGCAGCATGTGCGAGAAAGGCTGTCTTTTGCAGGAAACGCTGGATGATGGGGCAGCCCGGCGGACCAAGGCATTCCTGGTTCATAAACAGGGGCGGCGAATTCCCGTGTCAGTCAGTATACAGCCCATCGCGGCGGCTGACGGCTCGATCATCGGGGTCGCGGAGATCTTCAAGGATCGGTCGCAGCGGGAGGCGACCCGGCGCAAGGTTGAGGCGATGGAGCGGCTGGCCTTTATCGACCAGCTCACGCAAATGCCCAACCGCCGTTCCCTTGAGATGTCTTTGGAAGGAGCGCTGCTAGCATACAAGGTCACCGGGAGTCCCTTTGGGGCGCTGCTGATCGATCTCGACAAGCTGAAGAATATAAACGACTCATTTGGCCATGCCAACGGCGATTACTCGTTGAGCCAAGTGGCGAGGATTCTGACTGGTGCTCTGCGTCCCACCGACACTGTTGGACGATGGGGCGGTGACGAGTTTCTGGCCATTCTCCCCGGCGTGAGTCCGGGAGTTCTCCGTCAACTCGCGGGGCGATGTGGCAACAATGTTGCGCGGGATTCGTTTTTCAGCGCCGACGAGCAGGTCGTATCCCTGACGGTATCGGTGGGCGGCACGGTTGCGCACAGCCAGGACACCGCGGCAACCCTGATCGCACGGGCTGACGACTTCTTGTACAAAAGCAAGACCGGCGGCCGCAACCGCGTCACCATCGGCTAGATCGAAGAAACCTTGCCTTGGAAACGGTCGACATGCCGTCAGAGAGTAGTTCTCTGGCCCCAAAACGGGGTTTGGGACATGCGAGCCGTCAGCGAGCGGCTGACCCACCGCAGGTGGCTACGCTCCGGACTTCTTCTCAATCTTGGCCCAAGAGTCTTTCAGTGCCAGCGTGCGGTTGAATACCAGGCTGTCAGGCGTCGAATCCCGGTCCAGGCAGAAGTAGCCTACGCGCTCGAACTGATAGCGATCTTCCAGCTTGGCGCTGGCCAGTGAGGGCTCCAGCTTGGCGCCGGCAACAATTTCCAACGAGTCAGGATTGAGATTGTCCAGCACGTCCTGACCTTCTTCCAAATCGTAGGGATCGGCCTTGGCGAAGAGGTTGCCATAGAGACGAATCTCAGCGGAGATGGCGTGCGCGGCCGAGACCCAGTGCATCGTGGACTTGACCTTGCGGCCGTCGGGAGAGTTGCCGCCATGGCTGGCCGGATCGTAGGTACAGTGCACCTCGACGATGTTCCCGGCTGCATCCTTGACCACGCTCTGCGCAGTCACGAAGTAGGCGTTGCGCAGGCGCACTTCGTTGCCTGGAGACAGGCGATAGTACTTCGGCGGAGGCACTTCGCGGAAGTCGTCCTGCTCTATATAAATCTCACCGGAGAAGGGCACTTTGCGCGTGCCGGCCGATGGGTCTTCGGGGTTGTTTGCGACCTCGACAAGCTCACTCTGCCCCGGCGGGTAGTTGTCGATGACTAGCTTCAAGGGGCGCAGAACAGCCATGGCGCGGCGTGCGCGGTGATTGAGGTCATCGCGCTGGAAGTGTTCGAGCATTTCAATGTCGGTGACCCCATTGGTTCGCGAGACACCCGCCTGTGCGACGAAGGTGCGAATTGCTTCAGGAGTGAACCCCCGGCGGCGAAGACCCGAGAGCGTGGGCATTCGTGGATCGTCCCATCCGCTCACGCGCTTTTCGTTGACCAACTGCAACAGCTTGCGCTTGCTGAGCATGGTGTAGGTGATGTTGAGACGGTCGAACTCAAACTGCTGCGTGGGGAAGATGCCGAGTTGCTCGATATACCAGCGGTAAAGGGGCTGGTGGTCGGCAAACTCCAGAGTGCACATGGAGTGAGTTACACGCTCCAGCGAATCCGACTGGCCATGCGCGTAGTCGTACATGGGATAGATGCACCACTGGTCGCCGGTTCGCTGGTGCGAGGCGTGAAGGATGCGGTACATCACCGGATCGCGCATGTTGAGGTTGGGCGAGGCCATGTCGATTTTGGCCCTTAAGACACGCGCCCCGTCGGGGAATTCGCCCTGCTTCATGCGGGTGAAGAGGTCGAGATTCTCTTCGATGGACCTGTTGCGATAAGGACTGTCTTTGCCGGGCTCGGTCAAGGTGCCGCGGTGCTGGCGAATCTCGTCGGCAGTCAGGTCGTCGACATACGCTTTTCCAGCTTTGATGAGTTGCAAAGCCCACTCATAGAGCTGGCCGAAGTAGTCGGAGGCGTAGCAGAGCCGCTCCCAGTCAAAGCCAAGCCAGCGGACGTCGGCCTGAATGGAATCGACGTACTCCTGCTCTTCTTTTTCAGGGTTGGTATCGTCGAAGCGCAGATTGGTCTTGCCGCCGAACTCATCGGCGAGGCCAAAGTCGATGCAAATTGCCTTGGCGTGGCCAATGTGAAGGTAGCCATTGGGCTCGGGCGGAAAGCGGGTCTGGATGATGGCGTCGCCATATTTTTTGGTGCGCACATCCTCGGCGATGATGTCGCGGAGGAAGTTGGAGGGAGTTGGCGTGGCCTGAGTTGGAGCGACTGGGCTTTCCGGATTCGAGTTGGTCATGGCTGCGATTTATTATTTCACGGGCGGGCTCCGTGCATTAAGAGCTGCGCGGGAGATGATCGACGTAACGCGGGAATGGCCTGTGGAACACATCTCACCCTACCGCTGCGATTGGGCTACCGATACGAATGGTCACGTACGACTGCGAAAGGTATTGGAGTAAGCTAAACAAGCGTTAGGGCATGACTTCAGTCGTGCCGTACCGATTATGAGAAGTGGAGGGCTTTGGCCCCTGCGATGTCGATACCGTCCCGGCCTTCGGACCCATCAAGCGCTTCATTTTATCCGCGCACGTTTTTTGTAACTACTCGGACAGCAGGCGGAAGATCGCTATTCCAAACGGATCGCATGGCGGCACTTTTCATTGAAGTTCTTCGAACCTACATGCGCTCCGGAAAAATTACCGTCCATGACTTCGTGATCATGCCCGATCATGTCCACATTCTGATGACCGTTCCGAGCGAGATGAGCATTGAGAAGTCGATGCAATTGATCAAAGGCGGCTTTTCATTTCGCGCCAACAAGGAGCTTGGGTTTCGCGGTGAGATATGGCAAAGTGGCTACTCTGATGTGCTGATCATTGATGGCCAAAGCTTTCAACGGCATCGTGAATACATTGAAAACAATCCGGTGATAGCAGGACTAGCGAGCAGTCCGGAAGGGTATCCGTTTGGAACCGCATATTGAAGCAAAAACACGCAGAGGCTAAAGCTCGAGGCCCATCAGGAGCGTCTGTCGGCACGACTGAAATCATGCCCTGACGCTTTGAGGCCTGAGATAAATCTCAAAGAGGTTCCACGCCTATAACCCAGGCCTGTGGCACCTTCCTCAACTTTGCCCTTCAAGGCTGGTCTCTGCTTGGCGGATGCGGGCAAGGCAGACGTCGCGGCCCAGCACTGCCATGGTCTCAAAGAGCGGCGGCGCGTTTTTGCGGCCGCAGACGGCGACTCGGATCGGCTGAAAAGCCTGCCCGGCTTTTACGCCCAAGTGCGTCGCCGCAGCGCGCAGAGCTTGGTCGAGCGAATCGTGATCGAAGTCAACTTTGGGAAGGATTTCGAGCGCGTAGTGAAGCACTCGGCGTGCCATCGCCGCATCCCCACCTTTCGGCGGAATCAATTCGGCGGGATCGTACGGCGCGAGTTCGGGGAGGAAGAAGAAATCGGCGGCGGAGACGGCTTCGCGCAGCAGCTTGATGCGTTCGCGAATAAGCGGACTGACGGCTAGGAGCTTGTCCGGCAAAACCTCGAAACCGGCAGCCTCCAAAAAGGGCAGGAGATCGACAGCAAGCTGATCGACGGGCAGGGCGCGGATGTGTTCGGCGTTGAGCCAGACGGCCTTGGGATCAAACGGGTCTTCCTCGGTAAAGTTGATCACCGCGTTGGAGCGATTGACGCCATCGAAAGTGAATGCGGCGGAGATCTCGTCAATCGTCATGAACTCCAAATCGTTCTTCGGTGACCAGCCGAGCAGGCAAAGGAAGTTGATAAACGCCTGCGGCAGGAATCCGGCATCGCGATAGGTGGTGACGCTGACAACGGGGCCATGCTTGCGCTTGGAAAGCTTTGCGCCGTCCGGGGCTACCAGCAGGGGCAAATGGGCAAATTGCGGCGGTTGAACACCGAGCGCCTCAAAGATCAGCAGGTGCTTGAATGTGTTGGTGAGGTGATCCTGACCGCGAATGATGTGACTGATGCTGAGATCGGCGTCGTCTACGCAAGAGGCCAGGTGGTAGGTAGGAAAGCCGTCTGACCGCAGAAGTGCGAAGTCTTCCACCTCTTCAGCCAGCTTGGACTGTTCACCGTAGACGCTGTCGATAACGCTCAGCGTGCGGTCCTGGCCGCGCGGCACGCGATAGCGAAGAGCGAAGGGCTCACCGGCGGCTGCACGGCGGTCGCTTTCCTCGCGAGAGAGCTCTCTCATGCCGGGATTGAAGAGCCAGGCTCCCTGTGCGGAGGATTGATCGCTATCGCCAGAGTGCGCAGGAGTGAAGTCGCGATACGCAAGCCCCTTGGCGAAGATGGATTCGGCGCATTGACGATGCAGGTCCAGCCGTTCGGACTGCTTATACTCTTCGTCCCACGAGAGCCCCAGCCAGCGCAGGCCTTCAAAGATGGATTGCACGCTGGCTTCGGTGTTGCGCTCGACGTCAGTGTCATCCAGACGCAAGACCATGGTGCCATGGTTGTGGCGGGCAAAGAGCCAATTGAAGATGAAGGTCCGGGCGCTGCCCACGTGCAAAAAACCTGTGGGGGATGGAGCAAAGCGGACGCGAATGGGCCTCTGAGGCGAGGAAGCGAAATCTGGCATCGTGACTCTATGTTATCAATCGCGAGGCCGACTCCGCTTTCACCAGCGCCAACGCGTGGGACGCGCGGCCTCTGCTCAGACCTGGGGCGAAATGGGCGGCTGAGGCGGGTAGGGCGGTTGTGGGGGATAAGGCGGTTGCTGCCACGGTGCCTGGGGCGCGGGAACGACCCTCCACTCAGAGAATGCAAGCACGTAGAGCAGGACCAGCGTACCAACGGACGGAACGAAGCACAGCAGGGACAGCCACGGCGAAAATCCGGCTTTTTTGAGGATGAACCAGCAGGGCACCATAAAGATGACCATGAATACCAGCATGATGATGGGTATGATCGCCAGCATGGCCAACGCCATGCGCCGAACCATCTCCGGATCGGGCTGAGCTTGCAAAAGAAGAAGGTAGAGATGCATTGTGATGTCTCCAAGCGTGAGATGTGGACTCTGAGACAAGGTACGGCGAAAGGTCGCGTTACGCAATCGAAAACTGGTTAAGGCACAGAAAAAGCGGATCCACGCTCCTGGTCGCGCGCCCTTCTCCAGGAAAAGTGGAAAAGGATAGGGCAAGGCACCTTAGTGGGCAGGAAAGCAGCGAAATACTCTCTTCCCCGGCTTCAGTTCCCTGCCCTAAGTAATGTCCTCGGTGTCGTAAACCGGCTCGACGCGTTTCTTCGGAACGCCATGGACGCTGGAGAGCAGATCTTCGACGACATCCTCGAGCTGGCGCTGGCTTTCAATCACAGCGCTCATGCTCTTGAGCTCTTCTGGCTCGATGACGCGTTCGACAAGAGCGACGGCGTGGCATTGGGCGACGTGATCGAGGTTCAGTCCCTCGGGAGTCTTGGCCTTGACGCTGACCTGGTCGATGCCGATCGTGAGCAGGTCGGCGATCCGTGCGCGCATCTCTCCAGAAATAGGGGCGATCTTGGGCGCGGCGAGAATTAAGGTTGCGTCGATGTTGACGATGCGGTAGCCGGCGTGTTGCAACTCCTCCATGGCCAGGTTCAGGAAGACGGCCGAGTCGGCGTCCTTCCAGCGCGGATCGCCGGGCGGGAAAAAGGTTCCAATATCCCCAGCGGAGACGGCCCCCAACAGGGCGTCGGTGATGGCATGAAGCAGCACGTCGCCGTCGGAGTGGCCCAGCAGACCCTCCGGATGTTCAAGCGCAAGCCCGCCGATGCGCAGCGGTACGCCCGCCTTGAATACATGCGAGTCCCAGCCGAATCCTATGCGTGTCTCCATGGTTACCGTGGATCTCCGTCTCTTATTTGCACTCTAATTCAAAATTTGATTGTGGGGCCGATGCCCACCCATTTTCTATCGTTTTGAACCTGAATTCAGCGGGCGCGCTGACGCAGGTAGAACTCGGCCAGCTCCAGATCGCCTGGCTGCGTAATCTTCAGATTAACCTGAGAACCGTGGACCACAGCCACCGTATGGCCGGCACGCTCGACGACCGAGGCCTCGTCGGTACCGACAAATCCGTCCGCCTGCGCCTCGGCGAATGCGCTCTGCAACAGCCCGTAGCGAAAGCCCTGCGGCGTCTGTGCCAGCACAATGAACTCACGCGGAATTGTTGAAGTGATCAATGCGCCGTGGGCAGTTCGCTCGACCTGCTTGATAGTGTCGACGGCTGGCATGCCGACGATTGCCGCTCCATGTTCAATCACGGCATCAATGGTCCGGTCGATGGTGGCCGAGTCGATCAGCGGCCGCACAGCGTCATGAACCAAAACAACGTCATCCGGTTGGGCAGCGAGTGCGGCGAGAGCGTGCGAGACTGACTCCTGGCGATGGTCGCCCCCGGCCACGACGTGAACGCGCGAGGCGAAGCCGTATTCGGCGATCTCGGCCTGGACGCGCTCCATCTCCGGCTTGCGCACGGCCACATAGATTGCCGTGACCCGCGCCACCGAGGCGAATGCTCGCAGGGAGTGAATGAGGATCGGTACTCCGTCGAGCGCCAGGAATTGCTTGGGCTGCGGTCCGGCCATCCGTGTGCCGAGGCCCGCAGCGGGTAGAATCGCGAAAACTTGCATAACGGTTGGAGTATACAACGGCGACCTTTGCATTCCGCAGAGTTTTCGTTGCGGGGCTGGAGGGGTTCGTGATTTCTCACATCTAGCGCGATAGGGCTGCGCGGATATGGGGCGCGCGGAGTTCAAGCATCCTTACCGAGCTAAGGACTTACCCGTAAATTGGGAAAAGCAATGGAGCGCCGGTCTCCAGACCGGCTGTACTGGCGGCGTCCTCGCCGCCAGACGTCGCCCGCCGGTGTTAAGACCACAGTACCGCTGAGCTGAAGAGCGGCGGTGCCAATTTACGGATAGGCTCTAAGTGCCATGCGTTCGCCGTATCATTCTGGAATGCACCCCAAGCCGCCCAAAACACTCGCGCTCGACACATCCCAGCTCAAGCCGGGTCTGCGTCTTGCCGTCGGGCTCTCAGGCGGGGCGGATTCGGTGGCGCTCACCCGCGCGCTGGCGGAGATGAGCAAGCAACTTGGCCTGGTGCTGCACGCCGCTCACCTGCATCACGGTCTGCGCGGCGAAGAGGCCGATGGCGATCTAGCCTTTGCGCGGGAGTTGGCTGCCGGGCTAGGTCTTCCCTTTCACGAGGGGCATGTGGAAACCGAGCACGAGGCCAGGGCTGACGCCGCGTCGGGCAAGGCGGCCGAGACCATCGAGGAGGCAGCGCGACGGTTGCGCTATGGCTGGTTCCGTCAATTGATGGTGTCGGGCGAAGTGGATGCGGTGGCAATAGCGCACACCCTTGACGATCAGGCCGAAACCGTGCTGGCAAAGTTCCTACGCGGGGCATGGACCGAGGGGTTGAGCGGGATTCATCCGGTGATTGAGTTTCCAGAGGGCCGTGTCCTGCGGCCGCTGCTCGGGACGACGCGAGCGCAGGTTGAGGCCTATCTCGGCGCGCTGGATCAGGGCTGGCGCGAGGACTCGTCGAACCGTCATCTGACCTTCACGCGCAACCGCATCCGCCACGAACTACTGCCGCTGCTCGAGGGCTGGAATCCCCGGTTGCGCGAGCATCTGACGCAGATGGCCGAACTTGCCCGCGGCGAAGAGGCTTGGTGGGCCGACGAAGTGGCCCGCATAGCGCCGCAGTTGCTGCTGACGGGACTGCCCGTGCGAGGCGGAGGGCGGACGTCGAGCGATGGGCTGGCAATCGATATTACGCGGCTTGCTGCGCTACCCTTGGCTTTGCAGCGGCGGCTCCTGCGCCTTGCGGCCGAGAAACTTGGTACGTCGGTCGATTTCCCAGCAACGGAGGAGATGCGCCTGCTGGCCTTGGCGGGCCGCGCTGGGCAGAGGCTTGAGCTGGCCGAGGGACTACGGGCCGAGCGGACGCCAAGGGAGTTGCGGCTGGCGGTTTTGCCCGCCGTGGGAGCGGGCAATCAGATCATCCCTGACTATGAAGTGGCGATTCCTGGTGAGGTGACGGCGGAGGCTTTCGGGTTGCGCTTGCGGATTGAAAGCTCCAATTTGGCCGCGACAAACGATGGCCGCGTAGCGACTCTGCGCAACTGGAGGCCGGGGGATCGTGTAACGCTCCGCTACTCCTCCGGACCCAGGAAGGCGAAAGAGGTTCTGGAACGCCTCAAGGTAACCGGCTCGGGCCGGAAACTTTGGCCTGTCCTTGAGATCGGCGGGCAGATCGTCTGGATGCGGGGAGTGGAACTGGAGCCGACGCCAGGAGTTTGCATAACCACAACGAGTCTTTCAAACTCCGAGTTATCCTCAGGTCAGACTAATGTGGTTCGTTGAGCCGCCGTGCGCTCCCGCTGCGCCCGAGTCCGTGTTGCTACAAGTTTTTCTAACCTGAGAGTACAATCGAGGTTACTGCTCTCGTGGGCGGAGGCGGTACTGGTTCTGCGCCCGGGACTTCCCTTTCTTTCTGTGACTTTGAGGATGGGTGGGGCGTCTAAGAGGGATAAGGACGGTGCCTGTGATCCGCCAGGCGGCTTCTCGTGCACCGGAAGAGAGGGAATCAGAGTGAATTCGACCGCCAAGACAGTCTTATTCTGGATCTGCATCCTTGCCTGCCTCATGCTCCTGATCACATGGGTGCAGAAGGGCGCGACTGGCAAAGACGTGGAGATCAAATACTCCGACCTGTTTGACAAGGTGCAGCAGGGAGAGGTCAAGGATGCGGAGATCCAAGACAGGGATCTTCGCGGGCACTTGAAGTCCACGCCCAATCAACAATTCCATACCACGATCCCAGCCGACTACACAGAGCTCGACAAGGCCATGCGGGCGGCCCACGTCAACTTCTCGATGAAGGAGCAGCAGAATAATATTCTGCTGCCGCTGCTGTTCAATGTGGGCCCGATCATTTTGATTGGCTTCCTCTTCTTCTTCTTCATGCGCCAGATGCAGTCGGGCGGCAACAAGGCGATGTCGTTTGGCAAGAGCCGCGCGCGTCTGCTCTCGATGCAGCAAAAGAAGATCACCTTCAAAGACGTGGCCGGCGTGGACGAGGCCAAGGAAGAGCTGAAGGAGATCATCGAATACCTGCGCGAGCCGGCGAAGTTTCAAAAGCTCGGCGGACGAATCCCCAAGGGCGTGTTGCTCGTGGGACCTCCGGGAACGGGCAAGACGCTGCTGGCGCGAGCCGTGGCCGGCGAGGCCAACGTGCCCTTCTTCTCGATCTCCGGATCGGACTTTGTCGAGATGTTTGTAGGCGTCGGCGCAAGCCGCGTTCGCGATCTCTTTGAACAGGGCAAGAAGAACGCGCCCTGCATCATCTTCATCGACGAAATCGACGCCGTGGGCCGCCATCGCGGGGCTGGGTTGGGCGGCGGACACGACGAGCGCGAACAGACCTTGAATCAGCTCCTCGTCGAGATGGATGGCTTTGAGTCGAATGACGGCGTAATTCTGGTGGCGGCAACGAACCGCCCCGATGTGCTCGATCCCGCGTTGCTGCGCCCGGGCCGCTTCGACCGCCGAGTGGTGGTGGGGTTGCCCGATGTACGTGGCCGCGAAGAGATCCTGCGTGTGCACGTGAAAAAAGTTCCCGTCTCGGACGACACTAACCTCAACGTGTTGGCCCGCGGCACACCAGGCTTTAGCGGAGCCGACCTGGCCAATATGGTCAACGAGGCCGCGCTGAGCGCAGCGCGCATGAATCGCAAGCAGGTCACGATGTACGACTTCGAGGTAGCCAAGGACAAGGTGCTCATGGGCGCCGAGCGCAAGTCCATGCTGCTGACCGAGGAGGAGAAGCGGGTCACCGCGTATCACGAAGCGGGCCACGCGCTGGTCTCGTTCAAGCGTGAGCACTCCGACCCTATTCACAAGGTCACCATCATTCCGCGCGGAATGGCGCTGGGCGTGACGATCTTCCTGCCCGGCGACCGGCACAACTACACCAAGGAGTATCTCGAGGCCAATCTGGCCATCGCATACGGCGGGCGTGTGGCCGAGGAGATCTTCCTTAACCAGATGTCGACCGGCGCGGGCAGCGACATCGAAAGCGCCACCGACACGGCGCGGCGCATGGTCTGCGAATATGGCATGAGCCGGCTGGGTCCGCTGACCTTTGGCAAGAAAGAGGAGCAGATCTTCCTGGGCCGCGAGATCGCGCAGCACCGCGACTTCAGCGAAGAGACAGCGCGGCAGATCGACCTTGAGGTGCGCCGCCTGATCGACGAGGCCTACCAATCGGCGCACAACATCGTGGAGACAAACGCCGACGCGATGCACCGCATTGCCGCAGCGCTGCTGGAGCGCGAGACGATCGATGCCGAGGAAGTTCAGATGCTAATCGACGGAAAGGAACTGCCTCCGATTCGCTCGAATCTGGCGACGCCAAGCGACACAGGCAACGGCGAACAGCAACAGGTGCTGAAGCCGGACACTCGCGGACCAGGCTATCCCGAGGGGTCACCATCGCCGGCGTGAAGGTAAAGCAGTTTAAGAATGTGCCAAGGGCCACTACCATGGAGTGGCCCTTATTTTTTCTATTGCACGCATCCATCTCGCAAAAGTTGTCCTCGCAAAAGTTTTCATGGGATGAGGCTTGAAGTGTCAGGGCACAACTTTAGTCGTGCCGCAAATGCCCCCAAAAAGCTCCGACTTTAGCCGATGCTCTATTGCATACCCACTTTAATCGCGACGGGGGGAGAAAATCCAATCATCGCGACTCCCGGGGTATCTTCAAGGGCGGCGCTGTAATCTGGACAAGGGGAGAAAGCATTGCAGAAATACCTGCTCATCGCCGCCGGAGGCGCGCTCGGTTCGGTTGCCCGCTACTGGGTGGGCTCGACGATTGGCGGCCGCATGGGGACGCGCTTCCCTTACGGCACCTTCGTTATCAACATCACGGCCTGCATCATCATCGGCTTCTCGCTGACCTATCTGGGCAAGCGAGCGGGGCTCAACCCGGCCTGGCGGTTTTTCATCCCGGTCGGCTTCATCGGTGCTTACAGTACGTTTTCTACCTATGAATGGGAGACGCTCTCAACCCTGCGCGCGGGAGCCTTTGCGCTTGCGGGCCTTTACTCGATCGGCAGCCTGATCGTTGGTCTTGGCGCAACCTGGCTCGGCGCTGTGTTGGCTGAGACAATCTCCTGAGCGTAAAATCCTCACTTACCATCGGAGACAGAAATGCTGCAACCCGGAAAAGCCGTTAAAGTTACCGTCTACCTGAGCGACGGGGCTACGCATCGTGGAGCGCCGCTCTACTCCAGCATCCTCGACTTCCTCTTCTATCGCGGTGTTTCTGGGGCCACGGTGACCAAGGGCATCGCGGGCTTTGGCGCGGATCACCACATGCACGCGGCCCAGGTGGTCGAGCTCTCCGACCGCCTGCCCATCAAAATTGAGTTCATCGAGAGCCGCGAAAAGGTTGAGTCACTGCTGGGAAAATTGGAGGAGCTTGCCGGAAGCGGGCTGATCGAGATGCAAGAGACGACCGTTGCCAAGCCGGCCCAGCTTTCGAAATCGCCGAAGCCTCTCACGCCCGAGCACCTCAAGATCGAAGGCAAGGCGAAAATGATGCGCATTTTTGTCAGCGAAGAGGACCGCTGGAAGTCGAAGCCGCTCCACGAAGCGCTCGTCGAAGCAATGCGCGCCAACGATCTTGCTGGCGTCACCGTCTATCGCGGCATATTGGGCTACGGCGCGCACCGGCGGGTTCACAAAGACAAACCGTTGCTGCACCCGCATCACGGTTCCATCATGCTCTCGGCCATCGACACGGCTGAAAAGCTGCGCGCCTTTCTGCCGATTGTCGATCAGATGGTCGCCGAGGGCCTGGTGGTCTTCTCCGACGTGGACATCATCAAGTATGCCTATCGCGCGCTTGAAACCGAGAAGGAAGCGGCGCAGACTGCGCCCGCTCAGAGTTAGGCGGAGACAAGAGAAGTGAAAGAACAGTTCACCGCCCGCATGTTGCGTGTACACTTTGGCGAAGACGACCGCTGGCACGGCAAGCCTCTACACGAGGCCATTCTCGTCAAGTGCATGGAGTTGAATATCGCCGAGGCTGTGGTCTTTCGCGGCATCGAAGGCTACGGTTCGGCCAGCCGTATTCGCCACGCCAGCCACTGGCCCCTGAGCAAGGACGCCCCCGTTCAGATGAGCATTATTGACACGGAAGAACAGATAGCCAAGCTCACGCCATGGCTGGACTCGATGGTCGAAGAGGGCTTAGTCGCCGCCTCAATGGTCGAGGTGATCCGCTATTCGAAGACGCAGTAGCGGGAGGGGCGGGTGCAGCCAAGGCAAGACTTCCGTGCCATCTGGAACGCAGACCCGGAGCACGCGATCTGGCTTCTCCAGCAGCAGAACCACGTGCACGAGGCTCTGCGCGCCAGAGAGAACCAAAGCAAAAGGCACAATTCAAAACTACACAAATGAGCAAGATTACCGGTCGAGATCGTCAGAATGCCTCGATCAGGCTCTTCTTATGACCCTCAGTATGCGCCCAATCGCGAGTTTCCCCGAAAGTCATTAGTAATCCTTTAGAAATCAATAGGAATGTACTTTGGGTACGGTCCCGCGCGGCCAAAATGGTGGCCGGATGCTCAATTCGAGCGAAATCGCCTGTCGAGAAAAACTGCCTGCAAAACGCACATTCTGATCGCCCTGAATCCCTTGAGAGCGATTGCTTTTTGGGCCAGCGCGCGCAACAATATTCGCAGAACCGTGTCGGAAGGAGTGACAGGCACCGATTACCGAGGTCTATTTAAGCTCCGATAATCGAAAACCTACCCGACTTGCGGTTCATCAGACCCACACCGCAGATCCAAAATGGGCATCCTATCTCCCGGAAGCGGGACAAACTGAAAGGCACGTCGAATCCCTGACCATGGAGGACCGATGCTTTTGACGCGAAATCTGCGCATCACTGCATTTGCTCTCATCGCGTTCACAGTGATCTGCCTCTCCTCGACCGCAAGCCATGCGCAGGCGGCTCTTTTGATGGAGGAGCCCTATGGCTTTTTTGGTGCCCTTAACCCCACTGGCCACAACGCGATTTACTTTGAACGCGTCTGCGCTGAGACCCCGGTCCGGCTGCGCCGGTGTGCTCCCGGCGAGTTAGGATCGGTCATCGCCCGCTACCAGGGCATCGCCAGCTATGACTGGGTTGCCATCCCGCTGATTCCCTACCTCTATTCAGTTGAAAACACCTCCAACGTGCCCCAGCGGGCAACTCGCGGATATGTGCACCAGTTGCGAGACCGATATCGGGAAGCCAATCTCAACGGCCTGGGAGATCTCTCCTCCGGCAGTATCGTGCGCGGCGGCTGGACGCAGCTCGTTGGCGTCTCCTACGAGCGCAGCATCTTCGCCTTCCGCTTCGAGACCACAGAGGACCAGGACGACGCCTTCATCGCGTGGATGAACGACCGCACGAACCGCTCTCACTTCAATCTGCTTTTCAACAACTGTTCGGATTTTGCTCGCCTTGTCTTGAATTTCTACTTTCCCGGCGCATTCGAGCGGAGTGTCTTCCCCGATGCGGGCATGACCACTCCCAAGCAGCTAGCGCACAAACTGGAGCGCTATGCCCGCAAGCATCCAGAGACGCAGTTGGCGATCTTCGAGATCTCGCAAATCCCCGGCTACCGCCGACGCAGCCGCACCAACAAGGGCATCGCCGAGTCGCTGGCTACGACAACTTACGCGGTTCCGATCGCACTGCTCAACCCCTATCTCGCCGGTGGCTTGTTTGTCGACTACCTGGTGCGGGGACGCTATCACGTCATCCCCAAACATCCGCAACTTCTGGCCCCAGACAACCTTATGGCGTTGACAGCTACGGCCCCGTCCGCAGAGAATCCGGGAAGCGCAGGTCTTCAGGCCCCTAGCGCCGTTGCCGGCAATTCCTCCGAGATAGAGTCCGCCCCAGCCAACTACGGCCTGAAAGAAATGAAGGCCGCGCATGAGTAAAGCCACAGAGCAGAATTTCAAGAGCCATGGCCGTCTGGATCCGTCGTATCACTATGTACTAGCCTTCGTTCTGCTTGCCAACCTGGTCTTCGCCATCTTCCACCTGGCGCACCATTGGCGTGATTCTTACATCGCGTCAAGTTGGTTCCTGGTGCTTTCCGTGGCAGCGTTTATTCCTGTCTATAAACTGCGCAGCTACCCGATGAAGGTGCAGGACCGCGTCATTCGGCTCGAAGAGCGGCTGCGGCTACAGGCTCTTGCTCCTGTGCAGTGGCATGGCCAGATCTATCGCCTCACCGAAGATCAGCTGATTGGCCTGCGCTTTGCCGCCGATGACGAAGTGGTGGAACTGGCCAAGCAGGCGCTTGAACACAACCTGAACCGCAAACAGATCAAGGAGCGCATCAAGAGCTGGCGTGCCGATACCTGGCGGGTCTGATCGTTTACGGACGGTGCGGAGCTCTGTTGACAGTCCGGCGTTATAGCCCTGGCACAAAGTAGGTCAGCATCAAAGTCCCGCTCGGCAAAGCCTTGCTGCTTGCAAGGTCAAGATGTTGACGTCGTCCCTCCGGTAGCAGTTGCACTCCGCTGCCCAGCAGTACGGGCATCACCATTACTTCAACGGTATCGATCAGCCCGGCATCGAGCAGGCAGCGAAAGAGAACGCCGCCGCCGAAGAGCCAGACGTCTTTGCCCGGCTGTGCCTTCAATGCTGCAACTGCGTCCGCTATGCCGCTGCTCACAATCGTCAACTTGGGGTGCTCTTCGGGTTTCAGCGTCTTTGAGACGACAACCCAGCGATGGCCAAGATCCGGCCACTGGGCTGCTCGCAGCTTGGCAACCTCATAGGTCCTCCGCCCCATCAGCACCGTGTCGAACCGGGCCCAGACCGCGCCAAAATCGATGCCGGGATCGGGGAGGATCCAGTCGTATTCGCCATTGGGTCCGGCAATAAATCCATCAAGGCTCATCGCCACGCCGTAGCTCAATCGCCGCATCGACGCCTCCCGCAGTTGGATCTAGACTAGCCTTCCTCCGCCTCGCGCAGCTTGGCGATCACGGTGAAATCTTCGAGCGTCGTCGTATCGCCTTTGATCTCGCCGTGCGTGGCTAACTCGCGCAGCAACCGTCGCATGATCTTGCCCGAGCGCGTCTTCGGCAACGCCTCAGTAAAGCGAATGTCATCGGGCCGGGCGAGAGAGCCTATCTCCTTAGAGACCCACTTTCGCAACTCGTCTTTCAGCGCCTCACTCGGCTGGTTTCCGCTCTCGAGAGAGACAAAGGCCGAGATCGCCTGCCCCTTCAGCTCATCTGGACGGCCCACGACGGCAGCCTCTGCAACCTTTGGATGCGCCACCAGCGCAGACTCGACTTCCATCGTCCCCAGCCGATGGCCGCTGACGTTGATCACGTCGTCCACACGGCCCATCAGCCAGAAATATCCGTCTGCGTCCTGGCGCGCGCCGTCGCCCGTAAAGTAGCAGCCTTCGACATCGCTCCAGTAAGTCTTCTTGTAGCGCTCAGGGTCGCCATAAACTGTCCGAGCCATCGACGGCCATGGTTTGCGAATCACCAGCAGGCCGCCGCTTCCGGCAGGCACCGGTTCGCCCTGCTTGTTGACGACCTCGGACTGAATACCAAAGAAAGGCCGCGTCGCCGAGCCGGGCTTGGCTGCCACCGCACCCGGAATCGGAGCAATCATGATCGCCCCAGTCTCAGTTTGCCACCATGTATCGACGATCGGGCAGCGGTTGTGGCCGATCTTTTCGCGATACCACATCCACGCCTCGGGATTGATCGGCTCTCCGACCGTCCCCAGCAGCCGCAACGAGGCGAGCGAGTGCTTCTCGACGTGTTCGCTGCCCCATTTCATGAAGGCGCGAATCGCCGTCGGCGCAGTGTAGAAGACCGAGACCTTATGGTCGTCAACGATCTTCCAGAATCGCGAAAAGTCCGGCCAGTTCGGCGCGCCCTCGTACATCAGCACCGTCGCCCCATTTTGCAGCGGCCCGTAAACCACATACGAGTGCCCGGTCACCCAGCCGATGTCGGCCGTGCACCAGTAAACGTCCTCATCGCGAAGATCGAAGATGTATTTGGTCGTGATGTACGTCTGCACCGCATAACCTCCGGTGGTGTGGACCAGCCCCTTGGGCTTTCCCGTCGTCCCGGAGGTGTAGAGAATGTAGAGCGGATCTTCCGAGTCCAGCTCTTCAGCGGGGCACTCTGAAGCAGCCTCGGCGATCAGTTCGTGCCACCAGTGATCGCGCCCCTCGACCATCTTTACCGGCGTGCCTGTCCGTCGGAAGACGACTACATGCTTGACGGAGGGGCAGGCATTCATCGCCCCATCGACCGTGCGCTTGAGCTGGATCTCGTTGCCGCGCCGGTAGCTAGAATCCTGCGTAAGAATCGCGACACAGGATGAATCATTGACCCGGTCGGCGATGGCGTTGGCGGCAAATCCTCCGAAGATCACCGAGTGAATCGCCCCGATCCGCGCACAAGCCAGCAGGGCAATTGCAAGCTCTGGCGTCATGCCCATATAGACGGCTACCCGGTCGCCTTTTTTGATCCCAAGTGTCCTGAGTGCATTGGCGAATTTCTGCACCTCGACGTGCAACTCTGCGAAGGTCATTCGCCGAATCTCGCCTGGTTCACCCTCCCAGATCAGAGCAGTTTTGTCCCGCCGCGCCCCCAGAGCGTGACGGTCGACACAGTTATAGCAAAGGTTGATCTTTCCGCCGACAAACCACTGAGCTGATGGAAGGTTCCATTCGAGAACTTTGTCCCATGGCTTGAACCAGTGCAACTCCCGGGCGATACCGGCCCAGAAGGCCTCGGGGTCTTCTATCGACCGACGGTAGAGCGCCTCGTACTCGGCGAGGCTCTTGATATGCGCCTTGGCGGCGAACTCGATCGGCGGCGGAAAGAGGCGGTTTTCGCGCAGTGTCGAGTCGATGTCCTGACTGGCGGCGACAAGACTGGCAACGGCTGAATCTGGCAAGGAAGCCATGCGTACGTCCCTCGGGGAAAGAGAGATTAGAACATCAAACGGCGGGCGAAGACATGCGTTCCCGCAAAGACCGCCGCGTGAGAGTCACTTTATCGGGACAAGCGCATAAACGGCAAGTGAGCTGTTAGGCGCGCTTAGCAGCCATTACTTTTTCTGCGCGGTGACATACTCCCGCAATGCCGCATTGATCCGGCTTTGATAGCGTCGCCCTGTTGCGCGAAAGAACGCGATCAGATCGGCATCGAGGCGCAGCGTGATCTGCTGCTTGTTCTCCGCCGGAACCAACTCGGAGACCCGCCGCCAACCTCCGCCCGTCTGGAGCGGAATGTCGCTGAAGTCGATATCCTCATCGCGCAACTCGCGCAATGCCTTCAACTCCGCCTCCGTCATCGTGGGCGGATTCGACGGGTCGAGATGAAAGTAAACGGTATCAGTAGATTCCATAGTCATTTCGGTTTGCCTTTCGGGCGGAGATGAGCCGGATATTCGATCCGCGAAGCGTGTAAACGACGGCCAAGACCGAGTCATCTACCCGCCCAATCACGACCCAGCGTTCTTCGCCGTACTCTTCGCGCGTGTCGAGCCGCTCCTGTCTGCCAGTGTCCAGAAAGACCCTGGTGGCATAGGGAAACGAAACCCCGTGTTTGCGACGATTTGCTTCCGCCTTTGCGGGATCCCGCTCGAACTCCACAGCTCAAGAATACCACAAGTATATCTATAAATGTAGCTACATTAGATCTTGCCGAGTTGCCGCTCCTGGAATCAAGAGGACTTATATCCGAAATTTGGCTTGGGGCGCAAACCTGCGTAGAGCCGCAATAAAATCCTTCCGCTGATGTGGGGTGGTCACGAAGTAGCTAAAGCCCGTCTTTGAAGCGGGATTATCGAAATAAATCGACACAGTGCCGTCCCAACGCATTCCAGGAAGAAAATTGCGAACGACAAGGACTTTGCCCCATGCAGGTATGAGCTCTTTCTTTCTCCCGAAATACCATTCGTGAATGCCGCTGGAGTTCAGATCCCAGTAGATGAAGTAGCGGCCAAGCGCTTGGTATGCCACCAACAGAGCGGTGAGGATGAAACTTGCAATATGCAAGGGCCTCGGATGCAGCCCCGTCAGCCAAGAAAAAACCTCGTTGCACGCGATCCACACCCAAATCCAGCCAAGGAGCCCAAAACTCTTGCGAAATCTCATGCCGGCAGCATAGCCTGAAAGCCCCGCCGTTACAAATGATTGAGCCTCCAGCTCGGCTCTGCTCGCAAGAAACTCCAAACGCTCAACTGGCTTGGGCGAGATAGTCTTCCAGCGCCTTGGAAATCACGTTATTCAACTTCTGGTGATGCTCCTCGGCAAAGAGCGCAGCCCGCTTGTGCAACTCAGGTCCGACTCGAATATTGAAGCTGCCCTTGAAAGGCTGATCCGGAGTCTTGCCTTCCGCCGTGCAGAATGCCAGGTACTCGTCCACCGCGGCGCGGAAGTTCGACTCCAGGCTGTCGACATCGGCACCTTCATAAACGACAGAGTCACGAATCCCAAGCAACGAGCCGTGCAAGACCCGATCCGCCGCGCTGTATTCAACGGAGCCGTCATAACCTTTGTACCGGAGTGTCTGGCTCATGGAATCCTCCTCTCCTTGCGTAGAAACTGTATGACCGCACGAATCTGATATTCCTTGAGGATGCTGGACGGATGAGGTTCGTGCAAAAACAACAATGCCTTGGTCGCAGGATCGAAGAACTTTCGACCCGATCCACCGGAAGTTCTCAGTTCATAACCGAGGCCAATCATCAGAGATTGCAACTCGTTCCACGTGTAGTCGACAGGTTTGGCGATAATCCGTGCGATTGCCTTCTGTTGCTTGGACAAAGCTTGCTCCCGCCCACTTGCAACTAAATTCAGTTACAGATTACCACGTTTGCCAACAAGAAGAAAGATCAGTGCAAGCGGCTATTTCACGTACCGCTTCTGATGCCAGACCCATGCCGTCCGCACAATCTCGTCAAGCTGAGTGTACCTTGGGTTCCAGCCCAGCTCCCGCATCGCCTTCTCAGAACTCGCCACCAGCACCGCTGGATCGCCGGGGCGGCGCGGGTGTACCTCAGCCGGAATGGGATGCCCGGTGACCCGTCGAGCCGACTCGATCACCTCGCGCACACTGAAACCCCGGCCGTTGCCCAGATTGAAGATGAGCCGGGCATCGCGTGCGGCAGGCCCTTCCAGTGCATCGAGGGCCAGCAAATGTGCCTCGGCCAGATCGGCGACGTGGATGTAGTCCCGGACGCACGTGCCGTCCGGCGTCGGATAGTCTTCTCCGAAGATCTTGATCGATTCGCGCCGCCCCAGCGCCACATCCAGCACCAACGGAATCAGGTGCGATTCGGGGTCGTGAGACTCGCCGCGCGTCACGCCGCCCTTTCCCTCCGGCGCTCCGGCGACGTTGAAGTAGCGCAAAGAAGCCGAGCGCAGCCCGTGAATCTGGTGAAACCAGTCCAGCATCCGCTCAACCAACAGCTTCGACTCGCCATAGGCATTAGTCGGCTGCAATCGCGCATCTTCTTTGATTGGAATAGCTTCAGGCTCTCCGTAGACTGCGGCCGTCGAAGAAAAAACCAGCCTGCGAGGACCATGGGCGAGCATCGCCTCAAAAAGCGCCAGGGCCGAGGCAGTGTTGTTGCGGAAGAATCGCTCGGGATAGACCATCGACTCGCCGGCCTCGATCAAGGCCGCAAAGTGAAGTACTCCGCCAAAAGGGCTTCCATCTCGCTTGGCCGCGAGGAAGATCTCCTCGAGTTTCCGCCGGTCTTCCAGCTCTCCCTCAATGAACTCCGCACCCGGCGGCAAAAGGTCGCGCCGGCCGTGACTCAAGTTGTCAAAGACAACTGCATGATGGCCCTTTTCTGCGAGCAAACCGGCGACCGTTCCACCGATGTATCCAGCACCGCCGGTAACCAAGATCTTCACTAATCTCCCCCTATACCTTCCCGAGCGCTTTGGTGTACGCTAAAGTCTATTACAGGGGGTGTGTGGGCTGGCTTTGCGCTTCCCACCAGACCGTTCAAAAGACGGCAAGCCTGTTCGATTTTCTCTGCTGCCCGTACTAGCGTAGAGCACTGAACGCGAAGCTCCACCTTGCGCAGGCTGGAAGTTGATATCCCTTTGAAAGACTGGGGGATGGACCTTTTAGAGCTGCCTTGGAATTGTTGGGGTGCTCGAATGTTCGAGGTCCAGGTGATCGCCAAGACTCCTTGCAAGAACCTCCGTAGGGCTCGATCTAGTCGCGGTTTTGCCATATTCGTCGCAGTTTCCGAGATAAAGACCCAGAGTGAACTCACTTTTTTCCAAATTGGGCATCCAAATTTATATCCCGAAGCGGGTCAAACGGCTGAAGATCGAGCCGGTCTGTCTCGCGAGCCGCGATCCCCTCGAATTCAGGGGACGAAAATGCCAATTGTGAGCGATTCTGCGCTAAATGCAGGAGTTGCAGGCTTCCGCCCGTCAACCGATATATTTGTAGGGTCGAACATAGTCCCTTCGGAAGGTCGAACTCCCAACATCCGGATGCGTTGCGTTTCTCCAACTCGTCAATTCGCATCAAACGAATTGCAAGAGACTTACGTTGCCTCATCGGCGACGAGCGAGGATTGAAATTATGCCGGCGAAGCCGAATCCAGGACAGGCCACCTTCGGATTGCTCCCCGAGCCGGAGCGCAGTGCTGCATCGTTTATCACCAGTGGCGTAATCAACGGGCTGATCCTGGGCGCCATGCTCTATATCGGGGCCACGGCCAAGCACGTAATCGACGAGCACAGGTATGAAGAAACGCTGCTCATTCTCCCTGCCAAGCCACAGCCGCCCGAGCCCAAGCCGAAGATGCCCCCACCACCCAAGATTGAGCCGCCGAAGCCCATTGAGGCAAAGTTTGAAGCTCCGAAGATCAACATACCCCGGCCCGAGCCCAAGCTGGATAAGCCTATCCAGATGGAGGTTAAGCTTGCAGTACCGACCATCAAAGAGGCTAAACCCTCGGTGATTTTGGCGCCGCAGCCCAAAACCGCGCTGGCAGCGGCGGCCATGCCCGCACAGGACAACAAAGTCAAGCCATCGACTGCGCCGGTGCACCTTGGCCAGACCTTCGGTGTCGTGCCCAATCCGAATGCCAAAGGACCGGCAACCGTTGCAGCGATTGGTAACGAATACGGAAACATGAGGGGACCGGCGATCGCTCCTCACGGAGTGCCAGGCTCGACCGGAATTGGAGATGGAACCAAGTTTGGCAACAATTACGGCAGGCCGGGCGCCAGAGTCGCTTCGGCTGGTGTACCTGGCGCGACAACAGCAGGTCCAATAGCCTATACAGGAAGAGTGGCTGCGGCTGGCATCCCCACCGCGCCAACAGCGGTCGCGGCAACCCCCAGGCCAGAAGCGCGGGTTGCAGCAACCAACCTTGAAGTCATCTCCAAACCGCAGCCCGAGTACACAAGCGAAGCCAAGCAGCTTAAGGTGCAAGGCGACGTAATCCTGAAGGTCACATTTACGGCCAATGGGCAGGTCGTCGTGAAGGGTGTTGTACATGGTCTGGGTCACGGCCTTGACGAGGAGGCGCGGCGGGTGGCACAACAGATTCGCTTCCATCCCGCGACTCGCAATGGACAGGCCGTGGACATGACTACCAACATCACCATCACCTTTCAGTTGGCGTAACATCTGATTAGCAAGCAGAAAGAATGGCCGCGCTCAATCGCGGGATGCCCGAAGGGTGCAAGCGGCCAGCTGAAGACTTGAAAGAACTCATTTAGGAGCTTGTCATGACTTTTCGGAAGATCACCCTCACCTTCCTTTTTATTACCCTGACTGTGGTCTGCGCGCATGCAAAAAACAAAGAGCCCAGGTTTGGCCAGGCGCACCAACTCACGCAGGATCAGGCAGCGCTGGTGGAGCGGGCGATCGGCCGCGAAAAGGTGCTGATCAAGAATATTCAACTGCGCACGCCTCTGGTTGAGACCTATATTCAAAACACCAAACCCGACATCAAGCTCTATCAGGTTCCGGTCTCAGACGAGTACATGCTGAGCCGCATCGATTTCGGAAAGGGTTTCTTCGACAAGTCTTTTGAAGCCAGAAATACCTCCAAGCACGGTTTCTTCAAGGGTTCGCTCTCTGCCATCACCGACCTGAGCCGAACGCTGAGGCTGGACACCCATTTTACTTACAATCCGCTTGGGTTCACTGAAATGATGTTCCTGGACCCCAAGAGCTTCGACAACCAGCACTATGTATTCAGCTATGTGCGCCGCGAATTTCTCGGCTCGGTTCGCACCTGGGTCTACGACGTGCACCCCAAGGTCCCCGGTATGGGCCGCTTCTTCGGCCGCATCTGGATCGAGGATGAGGATGGCAATATCGTCCGCTTCAATGGCACCTACACCGGTCCCAAGTCCGAGGACGACTCGCGCTACTACTTCCACTTCGATAGTTGGCGGATGAACGTGCAGCCGGGAATCTGGCTGCCGGTGGCCGTTTATGTTGAGGAAACCGAACGCATGGAAGGCGACAAGAAGGGCGGGCTGAAGGCCCAGACGCACTTCTGGGGCTACTCGCTCAAGCTGCCTACGCGGGAGAGCGAAAACGTAAGCGTAAAGGTGGACGACGCGGTCGACAAGAGCGACGACTCGCAGGATGTGGGGCCTTTGCAAGCTACCCGCGCCTGGGTTACGCAAGCTGAAAACAATGTCATCGACAGGCTGGTTGAGGCTGGTCTTGTTGCGCAGCTGACTCCAGGCGGCTACGAGAACACGGTGCTCGACCAGATCGTCATCAATCTGCAAGTGCCCAACAACCTGGCCTTCACCGACCAGGTGCATACCCGCGTTCTGCTCTCCACTACCATCGAGGCAACAACCGTCGGCAATACTATTCTGATCAGCAAAGGACTCATCGACAGTCTGCCCAACGAGGAGTCGATCGCCTCGGTGGTGGCCATGGAGCTGGCTCACATCGCGATGGGCCACCACATCGATACACGCTATGCCTTCAACGACCGGCTGCTCTTCCCTGATGAGGCGACCTTCAGGCGCATCGATATGTACCACTCCGACCACGACAATGCAGAGGCCGCCAAGAAGGCCATGGAGTATCTGCAGAACTCGATGTACAAGGATAAGCTGCCTTCCGCCGGACTCTACTATGCCCAACTCGTCAACCGTGAAAAGGAGTTGAAGGCCTTGAATACTCCCAAGCTCGGCGATTCGCTGCTCCAGAACGACGGGACACCGTGGATGGCCGACTTGCAGCGGATGGCTCCAAAGCTGAACTGGGACGACCTCACCCAGCGTCCGGCGCTGCCTCTGGGCAGCTGGCTCAAGACCGACCCCTGGGACGACAAGGTCCATCAGCTCAACGCGAAGATCTACGCTTACATGAACCCCCGCGACAAGATGCCGCTGGAGCTGACGCCGGTCTTCTTCAAGCTGCAGCGCTATGATGCCTCGAAGCTGCTTCCCGCGGCTGCGCCCGCATCTGGCGCAACAGCGACTCCGGCGGCCGATTCGCCTGCCCAGCCTGCGCCATCCGGCTCTGTTCCTCCGGCAGCTCCCACGGCAACCCCGTCAGCCTCGGAGCCGTCCTCTCAGCCGGCTGCCTCAACAGCTCCCGCTGACGCCTCTCAGCCACCCGCGAACCCTCCGCAGCAGTAGCAGCAGCATTCACCCGGAATCCCCGGTACCGCATTTGCGCCATGGGGCGCCACGGGCAAGGGATTCCAAACCGAGTCGGATTTATGCCTCCTCGGCAGTGAAGATTCATACGGATTGGACGAAATTTGTGCATATGAAGCGATCCGCGATATCACTCTCATGCCTTCTCCTTGCCGCCGCAGCACTTGTCGCGTCGGCGCAGGTCGAACCGTCAGCCAGAGCCCGCCAGCTTTCCGTCACCGTCGGTGCGATTGCCTCCGGCTTCCAACCGGATTTCGCGGGAAACTGGGCCTGCAACGCGGATCCGTGCCTACCTGGCGATCTTTTTTACCCGGTCGCGCAATCCGTCAACCAGCCGCTCTTTGGCCCGGGCGCCTTTGTCGATGTGAAGTTCAGCCGCTGGGTTCAGTTGGAGGCCGAGGGCCGCTGGCTGCGCTTCAACCGGTATGAGGATGTCCATGAGGACAATTATCTGATTGGACCTAGAGCACCGGTCTACCACTTTTGGAAGGCTACCGTGTATGCGAAGGGACTCGTGGGCTTTTCTAAAATGGACATGGGCTTCGGCTACCACGGCACGTTTACTGCCACGGCCTTTGGCGGCGGCATGGACATTCAGCTAACCAAGAAGATCAGCATCCGCGCCATCGACGGCGAATACCAGTGGTGGCCGTCGTGGGGCAACTCGACAATCTCGCCCTACGGCGCCAGCGCAGGTATCAGCTACAAGATCTTCTGAGCGTCTAACAAAACGAATTGCTTAGCTCCCCCTGAGCGAGATTGTTATTCGGCTCAGGGAAATGCGCTAGTATTCGACTCACTTCCGATCTGAGTGGTGCGTGACGTCAATCGCCGTTAGCGATGGATCTCCATAATTTGCCGCAAATAGTTCTCCGGTGCCCGGATCGACCGCAAGGGCATACGGATTTTTTCCCGCGTTGTATGTCCCAATCACTGTATTCTTCGTGCCATCAATCGCCGTGACACTGTTGCCGTGAACATTGGCGACATAAATTAGGTCGTGTGCCGTGTCGACGGCAACAGCCTGCGGGTTATCTCCAACCGGCAACACGGCGACGACCTTCCCTTTGACCGTGTCGATCGCACTCAGCGTTCGATCCCCATAGTTCACTGCATAGACCATCTTCGTAACCGGATTGACGGCCACCGCGCATGGGATTGTGCCGACCGGAATGGTGCGCACGTCGTGGGTCTTTCCGTTCAGCGCAACGATATCGGCGGTGCCGGTATGAGCAAGATACAAAGTGTCCGAAGATTCGTCGAAGGCAATCCCCCAGAGATGGGCTCCAACCGCAACCTTTACCACGGCTCCAGTCGCGCCATCAACGATCCGGACATCCGGATCCTCATAGCCCATGAGAAAGACAGTATTATGGACTGAGTCGACCGCGATGACATCCGCCGAACCCACCATCAGCGCCCGTGCCGTGTTCGTCGCGCCGTCGATGACCGTAACGGCATCGCTGTACGTATTGGTCACATAGACTTTATTGGTGGCCTCGTTCACCGCCAACACATAAGGATGGGACTCGCCCTGAATGGTCGCGATTATCTCGTCCCGCGTGCCGTCGATCACGCTGATCGAACCGCTCTCGGTATTGGCGACATAGACCCTGTCAGTCACCCGATTCATGGCGATCGAAATCGGCCCGCTTCCAACTTTCACAATGCGCGTCGCGCCGCTGAGTTCGTCCCTCACCGAGACCGTGCCTGCGCCTTCGTTCACGGCATAAACCTTATGAGTTATGGGATTGATCGCAACCCCAAGACTGGTAATCATCCTGCCTTGCGGCACATCGCTCTGTGCACGCATTGTCAAAGGCGCGGCCACTAGAAACACGGAAGCCAGGGCAGCACAAGCAGACATGGTGCGCGAAATCGAGATCAGGGGCCAGAAAGTGGCGAGTTGAGAGTTCACGTTTTTTATAACCTCGCTGTCAAACTATGTTATTAATATTAACAAAGTACGGTTTCGGCCGGCGGAAATATTTCAGCCGGCCGGGAAAGTTCATCGATGACTCCACGCATGCGCTCTCTCGCCCTCGTGGCGGCTCTGGCCTTCGTTGTCGCAGGCGCCTTTGGCCAAAGTTCGACCTTTCATGTCCTCGCCTTCCATTCCACGCATGTGGAGCAGGACCACATGGATTTCTCAATGCAAGCCATACCTTTTTTTGAAGAGATGGCGCAGCGCGATCACTTCGAATTCAAAACAACCACCAATTGGGACGACATGAACCCAGCCGTCCTCAAGCAATTTCAAGTAGTTTTGTGGCTGGACGATACACCCCAAACGCCGGCACAGCGCTTGGCATTTCAGGATTATATGGAGCACGGAGGCGCATGGTTTGGCTTCCACATCGCGGGATTTATGGACGGCCGCAAAACCTGGCCATGGTTCGCCGACTTTCTGGGAACGGTCTTCTACGGCAACAGTTGGCCTCCACTGCCGGCTACGCTGGCCATCGACGATCCCGCGCATCCGACAATGAAGGGCTTGTCGATCAGACTTGTGTCGCCCGCCAATGAGTGGTATAGCTGGCAGCCCAATCCACGCCATAGCCCGAATATCAAAGTGCTGATGACGCTTGCGCCATCCAACTATCCACTGGGATTCAAAGACACTCTCTCCGGAGGCGATATTCCGGTTACGTGGACTAATACAAAGTACAAAATGATTTACACAAACATGGGCCACGGCAACAAGATCTTCACCAGCCCGCAGCAGAATCTCTTCTTCGAAAATGCGCTGCTTTGGCTTGGACGAGGCCAGTAAGCGCAGTTCATTCAGCACCGCTCAAACGCGTCTTGACGGAATACAAGGCTGTGTGGGTAAGGATGTAGAGCGTCTTCCTGTCGCTTCCGCCGAAGAGAAGCTGCAAAGGCCTTTCGGGGACATCGATTTTATCTATCAATGCGCCAGAGGAGCTGAATACGTAGATCTGGCCGTCGGCAAGATAGACATTTCCTCCCGCGTCGACAGCTATGCCCTCCCCGCCTTGACTAACAAACAACTTTGGATTTGAAATGGATCCGTCGTCGCCAACACTCACGGAATAGGTCTTCTCTTCAGACTCGTCTGAGACATAGAACGTCTTTCCTGGAACCGCTGGGGCAAGTCCAAAAGCTCGGATGACGTCATGCATCTTGATCCCATAGTAAAGTTTGTTATCGATGAAATCCTGCCCCACGGAAATGAAGGTCGTGCTGTCCGGAGAGACAAACTGATAGGGGCGCGGGGCGGCGACCGCCTGCGGAAAATCATTCTCGTTTCGCCAGTAGTCCACGGGAAGCACCGGCGTCATGCCGGGCCGGGCCACCGACGGAACGGCGTGCAACAACGTGACGCTTTCGTCGTCTGATTCGGGCTTGAACGAGTAGACCGTAGCTGTGCCGGCGTAGGAGACAACCAGCAGGTCGCCGGCTTTGTCGAATGCGAGGTTCACGGGCTCCAGCGGATTACCGCGCACTTTCCTGAGATACCCTGGCACAGATTCCCAGCGATAAATCGTATTCCAGCGTGCATCGACAAAGTAAGGGTCCCCGGACGGACCGATTGCACCGCCGGAGATGTTAAAGAATCCGCCCGCGAGTTTTGTCACCGCGGCATCTGGCGCAAACACGGTGGACGGCTGGCGAGTTGGCGGGCGCGACTCACTACCCGAGATATCGAGCCATGAAAACTCGCGATTCCTGATTTCGATGTGGTGTGTCCGGTCGTAGAGGGCGTTGTCAAACGCCGCTTTGCTATCGCTGTAGCAATGGAAATTCCGGAAGTGGATGTTCTTTGAGCCGGTAACGATTGCCGCATCAGGAAAGGGCTGATAGGTGCTGACCACGCGGTAGGAATGATAGTTGGCGAATGTGATGTTACTGGAATCCTGCACTTCAATTGGCAGAGCGAGGGCGCTTTCGCCACTCTCCTCTTCTGTCTGCAAAGCGTAGATGCTCCAGTTAGACGCATCGCGCAACATGATTTCATTGCGGGCATGATGCTCGCTCGATAGCTCATAGATCCTGCCTGGCGTGGATGTGTCGGATATATAAAGGCCGGCCTGCGCAAATGTGCTAGGCGTCCATATATTCACGAAAGTACCGCCCCCGCCGTTGGTGACCCACAGGCTCGGGTATTGTGCATTCCAGCGCCGTTTTATATCTGAATCCGCCGTGTGCGTGTTGTTGTAAATGCTCCACGATCTGGGGAGTTGCCTGCGGTCGAGGTTAAGTTCGGAAGTGCCATGGCCACCGAGGAAACGGACATCGTTCATCATCGAGTGCGTCCCCGCCATCCACTTGGCGGCGACGGCGCGCGGATTAATTCCGTTGGTGTACAGGCCAATGCCGGTCACGATATTTGCGCCGCCCTTAGGCGTCTCGATCAGCGGTTTGGCTTCTCCAACGCCCTGGTATGCCGACGTGGAGTCAGCAAGAAAAAGCCGCGTGATGCTGGGATGAAGACCGATCAACACGCTGTCCGTTTTTAACTCAATTGTGTCGCTGACAAGATATTGACCCGCTGGAAAATAGATCGTCCTGTGTTCGGCGATGGCCTTCTTGATGACATCAGTGTCGTCGCTAACTCCATCACCATGCGCGCCAAGGCTGCGAATGTTCACCCATGTATCCATAGGCGGAAGATCGAGAATATCGGAAGAAATCGCAGGCGGAAGATCGCTAAGCACTGAGGTCTGATAGACGTCGCGAATCGCCGGCTCATCTCCAATATCGTCGAAGTGAAGCCCGTGAGAAAAGGCCTTGACCTCATAAATCTTGCCGTTGCCGGCAACCGTTTTACCGCTCTCGCGATAGGATGCAAAGATGGGCACATGGCGGCAGATCAGGCCCTCCATGTTGATCTCAGTATGCGCGTTGTTTTCGTTAGCAATGACGAACGCGGGGCCAGTAACACCATCGAGGCGGCCGTCCTTAATCCATAACTCCTCCGCATATCCTGAATCGATCGCCACTGCTGTCGGCACGTTTGTGAAATGAGGCCGCACCAAAGTCAGCCCAGCCTCATGCTCGCGGATCGCCGCTTCTCGCTGGCCCTCGAAGGTGGCGTCGATCACTGTGAACTGCCAGCCAGGAGATGGTTTCCTTGTCCAGATGCCATATTGGCCGCCATAGAAATGCACATCCACGGCGACGTTCCCTCCATCGTGTATCCCGGCGAGACCGGAGCCAATGTGAAAGTCCATGTGCGCTAGATAGCAGTGTTGCGCGTAGTGGGCCCGCACGCCGACAGCTCCGGGGTTTCCGTCTTGTATCTCCAAATCAATATTGCTCATTGCGGAATAGAAGGTTCCAGGATTGGCGTCATGAATCTCCGGCTCTGCATTTGGCCCGCCCGTTCGACTAGGGTGATTTCCAGCGAAGAAGACCAAATACGCCGGGCCATTCTGAAAATAGGGCGTGCGCGGACGAACGAGAAATACAGGACGAGTTGGCCCATACCCGATCAGGCGTATGCCCGGCCAGATATGAATCGTCTTTGTAAGCCTGTAACTGCCCGAGGGAACAAAGACAACGCCCTCGCCGTTCGTCTCTTCTTGTTGATCGATGGCCTTTTGAATCGCGTCAGTGTCGTCGGTCTTGCCGTCGCCGCGCACGGTATTTTCAGACGTGCCGAGGTAGACCGCCTTTGCATCATCGAGACGAAGTGGATAGTAGGAGGCGGGAAACAATGCCGTGGATGAAAGCAATGCCAATGAGAAAACGAAAAGGCCTTTGAACATGGGAGCGCTCTATTTCCTCTCTTCTTGATTCGAACCGTTCTGATCCATATCGCCTTGGCCCAGATCGAAATGTAGTTCTTTGTACGTCTCGCGAAGCGTGTCTTTTAGCATCTTATACTTCCGATATTGTTCCACTTCACGCTTGGCATCTTGGCCGCGCCCCAACTTCTGGTACGCCGGCCGAGGCGGAAGTGAATGAAGGCATTTGCCTGATCGATTTGGGCGGCATGTGCTAGAGGCGTCTCGGTCTCCTGGATGTTGCCAGCCAATGCCTGCATTTTTCCCAGTTCATAGCAGGCTTCAGAGTCGTCGGGGCGCAGCTTCACAGCCCGCGCGTATAGGTCGAAGGCCTTGCACTGACCTTCGTCATATTCGGCCATTCCTACCAGCCTCTATTCTGCTTTCACATCGTTGGGATATAAGACACATTGCCACCAGCTAGCCGCAGGTTTTATGTCGCAAAATCAGTCTCCTCTCCGAACTTCATTTTTCATTTCATGGTTGTGCTTCCTGGTGATGTTACCGCCCATGCCGCAGTTCCCTTCCCGTCCAGAAGTCAGCCTTTGGGTGCTGCGGAATTTGTTTGAATGAACGCGTCACGGCCAACGAAACCTGAAATTGCAAGCCCTGCCCTGCTCTCGAATGGCATGATTGAGTGAAAAAAGCGTATCCAAAACCCTCGAAAATCACGCGCACAAATTAAAGCGTGACATTCTTCGTAATGATTATTTAGTCTGTACTTACAGAAGCGCATGGGTTGGCAAGTGCCTTTTTGCAGCGCCTGAATACGGGAGCAGGACGCCATTAGACGGCGCTCTCGACACCCCAACTGAATAGCCATAGAATTGCGACTGGCCCGCTACCGGTACTCTGCACGAGTGTGTTTTTTGAACGGTTTCTTGTGAAACGACTGAGAGGCAACTTGAAACGAGCGGCGATCCATTTTCTGGCGCTTGCATTCTGTCTAGCCGCACCTGCCGCCGCATCCGGTCAAGACGGCATTCCCAAGGCTGCCTGGAGGCACCCGCTTGGTCTGCCTCTCGAGAATCCCGGCGTCACACGCTCCCCCGGCGATATCGACGACGGGTATTGGCAAGGCGCGCCGGTCGGCGGATTTGGCGCCGGAACATTTTCCCGCAGCTATCGCGGCGATTTTTCCCGCTGGCACATCAAGGCCGCCGTCCACAAATATGAGCCGGTGTATGCCAATCAATTCGCCATGTTTCAGCAGTCAGAAGGCGATGCCCACGGCACTGCGAGGGTGTTGATGAATGGCCATCCTCAGGGCGACGAACTGTCCAGTTGGCAATGGGATTATCCAACCGGGGCGGGCGACTATTATGCGCTCTTTCCAAAATCCTGGTTCGACTACAAATGGGACAAGTTCCCCGCGCATGTGGTGCTGGAGCAGTTCTCGCCTATTATCCCCCAGAATTATCGCGAATCCAGCTATCCGGTGGCCGTCTACCGCTGGCACGCGGACAATCCAACCGATAAGACCGTTACCGTCTCCGTGCTGCTTTCGTGGACTAATATGTCGGGCTGGTTTCGCACCTTTACACGCGACTTTGCCGGCACGCCCAATCAAGGGAACCATAACGATTTTGTGAGCGAGAAAGTCGAAGGCGGGGGAACGATGAAGGGCATTGTCTTCGACCGGAACCGCGCCGGAGATACTCCGAATGAGTGGGATGGCCAGTTTGCCATTGCTGCGCTGGAATCGGAGGGCGTGGAGGTCAGTTATCAGACGACCTTTCAAGCCAGCGGAAACGGCAAAGCTGTCTGGCTACCATTCGCGAAAGACGGCATGCTGGCCAACGACAGCAAGTCATGGGTAAGCGAGAAAGAGAAGCTGGGCGGCGCGATTGCGCTGCGCTTCACACTGCGGCCTGGGGAGAAAAAGATTATCCCCATGGTCATCGCCTGGGACTTCCCGCTGGTTCAGTTTGGAGAGGGCCGGAGGTGGAGTCGCCGTTACACGGATTTCTATGGAGCATCGGGCCAAAACGCCTGGAACATCGCCAGGGATGGACTTCTGCATGCATCCGAGTGGAGCGCGAAAGTGGACAAGTGGCAGGCGCCCTATATCAATGACGAGAGCAAACCGCTATGGTATCGGGGGATGCTATTTAATGAGCTATACGCGCTTACCGATGGAGGGACTTTTTGGGGACGCCAGGCGGGCTCAGATCCTAAGGCCGCTCCCTCCTTTGCCCTTCTTGAATGCTTCGACTACGCCTATTACGGCACCCTCGATGTGCGTTTCTATGCGTCACTACCCCTCTTGAAGTTCTGGCCTGATATCGATAAGCAGGTGCTGCGCGAGTTTGCAGATACTGTGCCCAAGGAGTGGCCGGAGCAGGGACTCTGGGTTTGGAAGACTCAACAGACCGGCGAGCCGGTAACTCATAAGCGCAAGAAAATCGGCGCAGTGCCACATGACCTTGGCGTGCCGGAAGGCGATCCCTTCGTTGCCGTCAACGAACCGGGATGGCAAGACACCAATGACTGGAAAGACCTTAACTCCAAGTTTGTGCTGATGGTCTATCGCGACTACGTATTGACGGGCCGTACGGACACCGGGTTTCTTCGCGAGACATGGCCCGCGGTCAAAGCTGCGGTGGAATATTTGCGCCAGTTCGATCGTGGCGGCGGGGTCCCGGAGAACAGCGGCTACCCCGACCAGACTTACGACGATTGGATCACCAGCGGGGCAAGCGCCTATTCAGGCGGCTTGTGGCTTGCGGCCCTGCGCGCCGCTGAAGAGTCGGCGCGCGCTCTGGGAGACGCAACCTGCGCAGCGGAATATCACGCCCTATTTTTGAAGGGACAAACGACCTATGTTTCTCAGCTATGGAATGGAGAATACTTCCGCTACGACACGCGCAGTGAATCCAAAGATGACATTCAAACCGATCAGCTTGCGGGACAGTGGTACGCCAATCTGACCGGCCTGGGCGATATCGTGCCCCATGAGATGCAGCGATCGGCCGAGAAGAAGATCTTCGATTTCAATGTGATGAAGTTTGGCCGTGGCGAAATGGGCGCGGCCAACGGCATGGCTCCCGATGGCTCGATTCTGACCAACGCGGAAGCCAGGGAAGTCTGGGTGGGAACAACACTTGGATATGCCGGGCTGCTGATGAGCGACGGCATGAAGGATGAGGCCTACAAAGCCACCTGGGGACTCTATCACGTGATTTATGAAAGCAAAGGATATTGGTTCCGCACGCCCGAGGCCTGGGATATCACAGGCAACTTCCGCGCCGGAATGTATATGCGCCCCACTGCCATTTGGGCATTGGAAATGACGCCGCCCAGAGAGAAATAGCCGCGTGCGCCATATTTGATACTCCGACTGAAACGAAAGGACAAAACCGCACATGCAATCCAGATTGCTAACTTTTCTACTGCGCAACAAGCTGGTACCATTGCTGGTGCTGCTGAACATAAGTTATCTTTTCGCACATGCGGCCGCACCGCCTGTTGGGGAGCCAAAGTTCCGTGTGGTTGCCCTTGCCGAGCCGGGCGGGCTGCATGCGCCTTTTGTCGAAGCCGCGAAGATATGGCTGGACAAGCTTGCCGCCCAAAGCAACTTCACCGTCGATTACATTCAGGACACCAGCAAGATTGACGATCAATTTCTGGCCCGCTACCAGTTATTCATCCAACTCAACTATCCTCCCTATAACTGGACACCCACGGCAGCAGCGGCCTTTGAAAAGTACATCGATGAAGGAAAGGGCGGTTGGATTGGATTTCATCACGCCACCTTGCTCGGCGAGTTCGACGGATTCAAAATGTGGCCATGGTTCTCAGACTTCATGGGTGGAATTCGCTTCACTAACTATATTCCTACATTCGCGGATGGAACGGTAACCATTGAGGATGCCTCTCACCCAACGATGAAAGGCGTGGCCAGTCCCTTCGTCATCCAGCAGGAGGAGTGGTACACCTGGGACAAGTCCCCGCGCGCCCATGTTCATGTACTGGCAAGCGTCAATGAAAAGACTTATCATCCGGAAAGCAAAATCACGATGGGCGATCATCCTGTAATCTGGACGAACGAGAAATGCAAAGCGAGAAACATTTATATCTTCATGGGCCACCATCCGGAGCTTTTTGAAAATCCGGCATTTACGGAAATATTCAAAAACTCCATCTTCTGGGCGGCTCATCATTAGAATCGGTATCCTGGTTTGAGTTCGCAACGATAGACCGTGTTACTTTGACGCCCTTGTATGCTCGTTCTGGCCGCACAGGTGGCCCAACTTAAATAGAGATCCGGGCCCAGAGGAAAAACCATCGCTTCGCCGTCCATCTCGGCCTCAATGCTCACTCCCTCCTGAGTCGGGGGAAGGGTGAAGTTGAGCGTCTGGCCAACGACGACCGGGTACAATTCGCGCACATTTGAACTAATGATGGTTTGAAACACTTCGGCTTCCAAAAGAAAAGTTGCGGTATCCGACCAATCCCAGGCAGTTACGGTAATGGTGCGGTCACCGTCGACGAAGCCTCCTAAATCGATTCGCGTGAATGGGCAGGGCCCGGCGATGCACGATGCTCGAATATTGCGAAAATCCTTTCCCGTTCCGGCATCCAGCGACACCGCAGTGCTGGATGCCTTCCAGCTTCCATTTGGAGCGCAAGGGGACCGGCCATCGCAAGGCACATTTCCCTTGTTGAAAACCTGGAAGGTCTTCACGGCACTTCCTATGTTCTCCTCAGTCTCGGAGTTGACGGTGTAACGTACCCGGATATGGGTCACCGCGGACACTGGGCCCGTCGAACTTGCGGTCGGTTGCTTCGCAATTGGGGTCATGGCTGCCACATAGAGTTCCCTGCTGGCTCGTCGAAGAGTAGTTTCTACCTTAAGATCGAGCGGCTGGTAGCCCGGATGCCGAAAGCTGAGATTTACCGTCCGCCCCAGCCAGACGACTCCGGGAGATGTGAGCTTGAAATACCCGTTGGCATCTGACAGGGCGCTGGTGCTTTGCACACCGTCTGAACCGGTGACCACGACGCCGGAGATTGGCAACTCTTTTCGGGTATCCTCGTCGCGCTGGATCGTCGCACCCTCAATGGTCATCGATCTTGGTCTCCACTGATGCATCCGCAGCACAAGCAGGACGACCGCAATGGCTATAGCGACCGTGACCGCAGTCCATGCAATGATCTTTTTCAGCCTCATTCGTTTTTCGTGCGCATCCCTAGAATTTGACGCATTTTTGCGCGAATTCGCTGCCTGATCTCGCTCCGCAGGCTCGCTTTCTGCATCTAAGTGGTGGGTTTTGGGAATATATTTCCAGCGCAAGGGAGTGCGACCGCAAGTGTGCTATAACGAGCCGTTGAAAAGAAGCGCTCGCAGCATTCAAGAATCTCAAAGATTGGAGGGAGCGTGAATTCCCGCCGGAAGTTGCTGCAGCAGTTGACGAGTATGTCATTAAGTCTGCCTCTGAATCGGATCGGAGTTCTACCATTTCTCATCGAGTCAAGCGCGCGACCGCAGACTCCGAAAGCTAATTCTCTTCCCGCCGTTCCAACTGAACAGGCCGCACTCTCGCCGCAAGACGATCAATTCCTTGAGGAACTCGAGCATGCGAACTTCCTCTTTTTCTGGGAACAGTCAGATCCACGGACTGGATTGACAAAGGATCGCTGCAATGTTCGCACGAACGACACCAGCACTGCCGCAAGCATTGCGGCGACAGGTTTTGGCCTGACCGCAATTTGCATTGGAGAGAAGCGCGGCTATGTCAGCAGCAACGAAGCCCGCCTTCGAGTCGTGAAGGCGTTGTCGTTCCTGTGGCACAAACTCCCAACGCATCGCGGCTTTTTTTTCCACTTCGCCAACATCAGCACCGGCGAAAGGGTGTGGGACTCGGAGGTGTCTTCCGTCGATACCGCCATACTGCTCTGCGGCATTCTCACCTGCCGTCAGCATTTTCAAGACAAGGCCATCGACGAGTTGGCCCATGCGATCTTCGATCGCGTGGAGTGGACATGGCTCTCGGAAGACACGGCCCTGCTCTCCCACGGATGGACACCGGAGCTTGGCTTCATTCCCTCCCGTTGGGATCTCTACAGTGAATTGATGATGATGTATCTGCTGGGGCTTGGGTCCTCGACGCATCCTCTGCGCAGTGAAGCATGGTTCGCATGGAAGCGAACCGTTTTTGAATACGATGGATTACGCTATATCGGTTCATTTGCGCCACTTTTTGTGCATCAGTATTCGCAGGCCTGGTTCGATTTCCGCGGCAAACGGGACCGCTATGCGGACTACTTCCAGAATTCGGCGATCGCCACTGATGTTCATCGCCGCTTCTGCGTCGGACTCAACGAACAGTTTTCCGACTACAGCAACGCGCTCTGGGGTATCACTGCGTCCGACTCTGAAAAAGGATATGTGGTATGGGGAGGACCTCCAGCCATGGGACCGATCGATGGAACTATAGTCCCGGCCGCGTCAGGCGGCTCTCTGCCATTTCTTCCTCAAGCCACAATGCGCGTCCTTAGAACGATTCACGATCACTACCCGAATGCCTGGTGCCGCTACGGCTTTGTGGATGCATTCAACCCCTTAAATACCTGGTATGACACGGACGTTATCGGTATCGACACAGGAATCACCATGCTGATGGCAGAGAACGTGCGCACTGGATTTGTTTGGGATACCTTCATGAAGAACCCCGAGGCCCGGAACGGTATGGATAACGCCGGTTTCAAACCGTATTAGTCACAGGCGGGATAGCTGCGTAGGCCGCTACCAGAATGCGTCTGTCGGAAGAAAAACAACCATCCGCTTCAAGTGTGCGTCTATAGTAGAGAATACAGAAAACGAGACGCCACTCGCGACAGAGCCTCGTCAGCGCCTTGGTTCAGGAATCCAGCATAGTGCGCCGTGCCAAAATGCCTTCATCAGGGCCAGCCCCCAAGTGGAGCATGACCTAAATCATGACGAACGCGAAGTTGGCCGGCCAACCCGGCGCGAACCAATCCGAAAAGCAAAACTCCGGCAATGCCTGGGCCGATCGTGTACGCGCACTCAAAAATGTGCCGCGAGTTCTCCACTTTGTATGGGAGTCCGGACCTGCCGTCGTTTCCTGGAATATTGCGATCCGCATTCTTGCGGCTTTTCTACCTGTTGCGATCGGGATCATCGGACGATTCATCATCGATGGCGTCAACCGCATTCGCCTGCATCTGCCGCTGCCCAATCATTTCTGGTGGCTCGTCGTAGCCGAGATGCTGCTCGCTGTTATGGCCGGGATTTTGTCTCGCGCAGTCGACTACTTCGACAACCTGCTTGCAGATCGCTACACCCATTATGTGAGCGTAGAGGTGATGCGCAAGGCCGCCTCGCTCGATCTCACGGTCTACGAGGACCCTGTCTTTTACGATCGACTGGAGCGCGCTCGCGTGCAAGCCACCGACAGGTTGGCCATGATCCAGCAGATGGGCCGTCTTATCCAGCAGACAGTCACCGCCGTCGCATTCTCGGCAGTACTTATCGGATACTCGCCGTTTCTGCTTCTCTTGCTTGTGGCAGGCATCATCCCGGCGTTTCTCGGTGAGAGCCACTTTGCATTTCTTACCTATGCGAAGAACTTCCGCCAGACGCCATTGCGCCGCAGAATGGACTATTTGCGCCAGGTGGGCGGCAGCAAAGAATCGGCGAAGGAACTTAAGCTCTTCAACCTCAGTAGTTATTTGACCGGCCGCTTCACGGAACTCTCGCAGAAGATCTATGAAGAGAATGTCAGTTTGAACCGCCGCCGTCTTTTCTGGGGTGGGTTGCTCTCGCTGCTGGGCCAGTTAGGCTATTACGCCGCCTATGCTTATAGCATCTTCGAGACGATTCAAGGCCGCTATAGCATTGGCGATCTTACCTTGATTACCACTGCAATCATGCAGGCCATGAGCAACATTCAGCTTGCCTTTTCGACTGCCGCCGGCGTAGCCGACCAGGCGCTCTTCCTCACAGACCTCGTAGCGTTCTTTGAGATGCAGCCGGCCATTGCGTCCAAGGTCCGCGGCTTGCCCGCGCCGCGTCCCATCGTCCGTGGCTTCGAATTCCGGAATGTTTCGTTCGCCTATCCCGGCACAAGCCGACCTGTCCTCAGTAACTTCAACTTCAGTCTACTTCCGGGTGAGCGTGTGGCTCTGATCGGCGAGAATGGCCAGGGAAAAACCACTATCGTCAAGCTCATTACCCGTCTTTATGATCCAACCCAGGGCGAGATCCTGCTCGACGGTGTCGATCTTCGCGAATATGACCTGGCCAGCCTTCACGCGGAGGTTGGAGTGATCTTCCAGGACTTCACGCGCTACGAAATGACAGCGCGCGAAAACATTTCCGTTGGCCACATCGAATCTCCGCATACGATCGAAGAACTGGAGGACGCAGCCCGCAAAAGTCTTGCGTCAGAAGTGATTGCCAGATTGGAAGGCGGATACGACCAGATGCTTGGCCGCCGCTTTGAAACCGGGGTCGATTTGTCGGGAGGTGAATGGCAAAAGGTGGCACTGGCCCGCGCGTACCTGCGCGATGCACAGTTACTCGTTTTGGACGAACCAACCGCCGCGCTCGATGCCCGCAGCGAATTCGAAGTGTTTGAACGCTTCGCTGAGCTGACCGAAGGGAAGATGGCCCTGCTCATCTCTCATCGCTTCTCTACCGTGCGCATGGCCGATCGCATCGTAGTGCTCCACGGTGGACGTCTGGTGGAAGAGGGCAATCACCCGCAATTAATGGCGCTCGGTGGACGATACGCCGAGATGTTCGAGATGCAAGCTGCCAAATACCGCTGAGGACGAGATGATCGATACAGCAGCCATGCCCGACAATCAGGAGCCGCGCACAGAAGAGATGACGGACCCCTTGCGCGTTGCAACGTCGTGGGATGTTGTGCATCGCCCCAAGACTGCAGGCCGTTTCGCTGCGCGCGTCGATGCCGCGAACCGCGCACTCAAGCAACTGGAGCGCGATCTTGCATCGGAACAATCTGGCGAGGGTTCGAGCGGAAATGGAAACTCGAGTCTTCTCGAACTGCGCGCAAACCTGCGATTGCTTCGGTCCGCACTCCGATCCGTCTCGGATCAGCCTCGCGGGGTAGCCCGCCTTCCGCGCATCATCCTCGCAGCACATCAGGATGAACCGCGCGTCGCCGCTGTCGCTCTGCTTTATCTTCGCACCGTCGACTGGGAGTTTTCGGCCCCGGCCCTGCGCGGCTTTATTCACACGTTGCAGGCGCACGAAACGCTAACCCTCCATGAGTTATGGAGTCTGTCGGCATTTCTCAAATTCACCCTACTGGAATCGCTGCTGGAAAAAACTCGCACGTTGCTTGGCGCCCCATCTTCTGAACCGGACTCGCCGATCTCTGCGCGCCTCAAGAGCCTTCGTTCAATCAGCAACACCGACTGGCAGCACCTCATCGAGCCATTGATTGTCTTCGACGCCGCGCTTCGCCTTGATCCCGCGCAGACCTACGAAGCAATGGACTTCGAAAGCCGCGAACTTTATCGCAAGCGTGTCGCCCTCATTGCCCGCCACTCCAATTACACAGAATCCCAAGTTGCTCAAGCGGCGCTCGACCTTGCGCGGGAAGGCTCGGGAAAGCAAACTCGCGAAGAGACTTCAGACGACCCGCGAATGCAACGACGGCGTACCCATGTCGGATACTATCTCCTCGACAAAGGGTTTCCGCTACTAGCTGCGCGCACCGAATTCCATCCACCGTTGATCGAGCGGGCGCGAGCTTATATTCGCGCCAATGCGGACGAATTCTATATTACGGGCATCCAGCTCATTACGATCGTCTTCATTGGGGCACTGATGCTGAAGCCTCTGGCCTACGGCACTCTGTTCGACTGCCTGATCGCAGCCATCTTGCTCGCCCTCCCCGCCATGCAGTGTGCAGTCGATCTGGTCAATCGTTCCGTAACCGCCATCTTCGAACCGGAACCTTTGCCAAAGCTCGATTTCAGCAAGGGCATTCCTGGCGAGTTCGCAACGCTGGTAGTCGTTCCAACACTCCTGCTTAATGAAAAACAGGTTCGCGGGCTGATTGCTGATCTCGAAATTCGTTTCCTCGCCAACCGAGATCCCAACCTTCACTTTGCACTGCTCACCGACCTGCCCGACTCAGTCAGCCAACCGCGAGCAATGGACTCTGATCCACTCGTAGACCTTGCAATCCAGCTCGTTAATGAACTGAACGCCAAATACATATCGAAGAACGGCGGCGGATTTATTCTTCTTCATCGCCATCGCATCTTCAATGTGCGCCAGGGTGTTTGGATGGGGTGGGAGCGCAAGCGCGGCAAACTGCTTGATCTCAACAAGCTTCTATCCGGCGAATTCGATGCGTTTCCCATCAAAGTGGGGCGCCTCGAATCGCTGAGCGGAATCCGCTACGTGCTGACGCTGGATTCGGACACGCAGGTACCGCGAGGCGCGGCGGCACGATTGATCGGCGCATTGGCGCATCCCTTACATCAGGCGGTCATCCACCCACGGCTGCGCATTGTCACTGAGGGCTACGGCATTCTGCAGCCTCGGATGGGAGTGAGCGTTCGCTCCACATCGCGCTCGCGAATGGCAGCGCTTTATTCCGGGCAAAGCGGCTTTGACATTTACACTCGCGCCATCTCCGATGCTTACCAGGACCTCTACGGTGAGGGAGTTTTTACGGGCAAAGGCATCTATGAGGTCGCGACCTTTCATGCCGTGCTCAACCATCGCTTCCCGCGGAACGCCCTTCTGAGCCACGACCTCATCGAGGGTGCTTATGCTCGCGCAGGATTGGTATCGGACATCGAACTCATTGACGATTATCCTTCGCATTTGAGCGCCTATAGCAGACGCAAGCACCGCTGGGTGCGCGGTGACTGGCAAATTGCGCAGTGGATGTTTTCTCGAGTGGCAGACGAATTCGGTCATTCAGTACCCAACCCCATCTCGCACGTTGCGCGCTGGAAGATCTTCGACAATCTGCGCCGCTCGCTCGTTGAACTGATCACGTTTATTCTTTTCATCGCCGGTTGGCTCGGATTACCCGGAGGACCGCTCTATTGGACACTGATCACCCTGTCCCTGCTGTATTTTCCCGCCTTCCTTCAATTCGGTTTCGAGCTTGGAAGCGCCTCGCTAAGCAGGCAGAAAGGTAACGCCGGGGATGCGCTCTCCGTCTTTTGGAAGACCGCTTTCACTACCCTGCTTAATCTCGTCTTCCTGCCCCATCAAGCGCTGCTCTGTCTCGACGCGATGGTTCGTGCGCTTGTCCGCCAGTTCGTAACCGGTGAGCGCTTGTTGGAGTGGGAGACCGCGGCCCAAGCCGAATTCCAACCCAGCCGAACGCAATCCACCCCTGCTTTGATTGACCGCTACCTCGGGTTTGCTCCGCTCGTGGCCTGTGCAGTGGCCGCACCGATTTATCTTCTCAATCCGCGGCACTATCAAGCCCTGGTAGTTGCTGCGCCTATCTTGGCGATATGGGCGCTCGCGCCATTGGTGGCGCTCTGGCTGAACGCCTCGCCCCGCGAGCAGCACGAACGCATCGATGCACGCGATAAAGATTTTCTCCTCGAACACGCTCTACGCATCTGGCGTTACTTCTGCCAATTCGGCGGCGAGCGCCACCACTATCTCATCCCCGACAATGTTGAAGAGGAGGGTCTTTTTGAGGCCTCCCGCGTTTCACCTACTAATGTCGGCCTTCTGCTCAACGCCCGTCAAGCCGCATGCGAATTCGGCTTCCTCACCGTGCCCGAGTTTGTCACTCTCACGACGAGCAGCCTATCTACGATAGCTCGTTTCGAAAAATATCGAGGCCATCTCTATAACTGGTACGATACGCAAACGCTTCAACCGCTGAGCGATGCGCCCTTTGTCTCTTCGGTCGACAGTGGCAACCTTGTCGCCTCACTCTATACGCTCCGTTCCGGCGCTCTCGCGCTTGCCCGCAAGCCCTTGCTCACCCGCCGGCTTTTCTCAGGCCTTGGCGCGCATTGGAAATTACTGCGGTATGACCAGCGCCTGAAGGCTTTAGTCGGTAGCCTGTCTTTGCCTCGCTCCGAAGAATCGACGGCGGCGTGGCTTGCTTGGTTATCTGGCACTCACGCCGCATTCGCCACGGCCGGTAGTTTGCCGCTTGCGCTGGACGGTGACCCATGGTGGCTCATGGAGACTCAGCAGCGAATCAAAGCGATCTTCACTCTGCTTGAGAACTACATGCCTTGGCTGCTGCCTGAATTCGCGCCTCTACGCGAATTTCCCGAGTTGGTCCCGCACTTGGATCCCGATGCGATCACGATCGAAGATGCAAGTCGAATTGCTGAGAGTCTCCACAGTCGCATCGCCGGTGACTTGCTTCGCTTCACCGCCGGGCGACCGGTCATGCTCGAGCTTGGCGAGCGGCTGCGCGAATCCCTGCAGGGTGCAATTGGAAACCTCCGCACTCTCGACGCCGGCCTTTCTGACATCGCCCAGACTGCTGAGCGTCTCGCCGAAGAAACGCGGTTTGCGTTTCTCGCAGACCCGGGCCGTCAGATTCTCTCCATCGGCTACGACGTGCGTGCGCACAGACTCCACGAGGCCTGCTACGACATGATCGCTTCAGAGGCGCGCATCGCCACGTTTATGGCCATTGCCGGCGACGAGATTCCGCAGCAGAGTTGGTTCAAGCTGGGGCGCGATCATACGCTTGCCTTCGGGCGATTCATTCTTCTCTCTTGGACAGGCACAATCTTCGAATACCTTATGCCTGCGCTATGGATGCGCAGTTATCCAGACACTCTCGTCTCGCGTACCCTGGCAGCCTGCGTCCAGGTGCAGCGAGCCTTCGCTCAATCGCTTCACATCCCCTGGGGCATCTCTGAATCGGGTGCCTCGCGCAAGGATGATGCCGGCCATTACCACTATCAGGCCTTCGGCATACCACAGATCGCCCTGTGGGTTGAGGCTACCGCAGGCCCCGTCGTTTCGCCTTACTCGACTTTCTTAGCACTCAGCATCGATTCGGTAGCAGCAGTGCGCAATCTGCGGCGCATGGCTGTCGCCGGATGGGTCGGAGCCTTTGGGTTTTATGAGGCGGCCGACTATTCCGCGTCGCCCAGAGAGGCCGCTCTCGTCCGCGAATGGATGGCACATCACCAAGGCATGTCGTTGCTTGCCATTCTCAACCTGCTTCGCGATAACGCGGTCCAGCGTTGGTTTCACGCCAATGCCCGGATACAGGCCACTGAGTTGCTGCTCCATGAGCTTCCAGTCGGCAACGCAGTACTCCGGGCAAGGCTGAACGAATAGGCGCGGAGATGCCAGGGCGGCCTTACGGCTGAACCTCCACAAGTTCCAGCGCGTTCGGCATCAGGCGCACTCTCAGCGAACCGCCCTGCAATCTCGTGGCTTCAGCAGCAACAGGCGCGGTCTCGCGGTTTAGCTGCTCAACCTGTGAAGGTGTGGGATCGAGCGGGCTGCCCATCGCCGCATATTGCCTTAGCGCGTTTCCATGGTCTTCATCGACTCGCCGAATGCTCACATGCGCGTCGGCAGGCAGATGAGAGATAGTTAGATCGATATCTCTTGTAGTCCCCGCTTCGCCCGGATCAACGAGGTTCCATACAACTATGGCCAAGCCGCCATTCGCAACTTTAGTGACGATGACATCCTTCGAAGAGTTAGCCAGGCGCTCGTCGCCCAACCGGTGCAACAAGCCATAGGCATAGTAACTCGGCTTGTTAATGCCGCCCTTGGCGCGCAATCCAAACATGCCTTCGAATGGCCGTGCAATAGGTCCGCCTTCCTCGAACACGTCGGAAAACGTCCAGAATGAAAGCATATTCACCAGTCCATCGCACTGGCGAACTGTGTTGGCAAGCGCCGGCCCGACAAAAACTGTGTCTCGCGCCTCCATCATGCCCTGCACGTTCCATTCCGACCAGATAAGCGGCAGATTCGGGCGTGCCGACGCCTTGATCTCGCTATGCACCTTCGCCGCGGCACGGCAGACCCGTTCATCCATCGGAAATTCTTCCTCGTTGCCGAACAAGTCTTCCACCGTGTCGTCGGCATAGGCGTGCGTAGAGACGAAGTCAATGGGGACGTTGTTGTCAGTGGTAAATTTGAGAAAATCCGGAATCCACGAGGCAGCCGCAGTGGCCGGGCCCCCAACGCGCAATCGCGGGCTGATGCTCTTCACATCCCGCGCCGTATGCTCGTATAACTCGAAGTACGATCTCTGCCTCGGAATGCCATTCCAGAAATCGATGTTCGGCTCATTCCACACCTCGAAGTACCACGTGGAGACTTCGTCTATCCCATAGCGCTCTACCAGATGCTGAGTGAAGTGCTTCACCAGATCATCCCAACGCTCCCTGCTCTTTGGCGGCGAGACGTTTTGCTTGTACCAGAACGGATGCAACGCGTCGGGATTGAACGCAAGCTTCTTCGGCATGAAGCTGATCTCGACAAAGGGCTTCACACCATTTTTTAGCAGCCCATCGTAAACCTGATCGACGTAAGAAAAGTTGTAGATGGGATTTCCGTGTTCGTCTTCGTTATATACCCCAAGCTCGTCGTGAAAGATCGCGTGAAATCTCACGTAACGAAAATCTGCGACTTGCTTTACGGCGCGTATGTCATCCCGGTAGCTCTCCCGCAAGCTGAGAATAGCGCGTCCCGACCCAAACATCTGCTCCCAATAGTGCGGAAACGGTGTAACCGGCGCTCGGGCATCGATCTCAATCCTTTCCTGTGAAGCCATACTCTGCGCGATGAACAGGGCCACTGTGAAAAACAGAATGGCTAATTTCGAGGATTGGAACCGCGACATTCTTATCTCCCCTCTGACCCAAACAATCAAAGCAACTTTGAAGCAAACACCGAATCGCGTGTGGTCCCAGACTTCTCAGCTTTCTCGGGAGCAACAAATCAAAGCACCAATTTGTGCATCTAATCAGTTGGATTGCTGTCATCGGCGCTTTTCGGAACTACGAATGTGTTCGATGTATCTTCAGTTTCCGAGCACCCACTCTAGTTAGGTGCTTTCAGACTAAAACAGGTTGCAAAAAAGACTCCTTCTATGGCTATCCTCCTCATCGCCAATGGGTTCGCTCGCCAAACGTTGCGAGTGCTGGTCGTCGCTCTTTGGCTTACCGTCTGCAACCAAAATCGCGGGCGCACCCAGGCTTCGACGGAACCAACGAATCCGTCCGCCGATCTCGAGACCGCGCGCAGCGCTCACGACTTCGTCAACAGCATCGGCGTGAATGTTCATCTGAACTATTTCGACACCTCCTACGGAAACTTTGGTTCTGTGCAACGCGAATTGACATCCATTGGGATTCTTCACGTACGCGACGGCACTCATCTCCAGAGCGATGATTACAACAACACTCTCTATGACCGCTGGGTTCAGTTGGGCAGGCTCGGCATTCGATTCGATGCAGTATTGGACCCACGAAGCAAGCTTGGGACTGTGACGCCATCCTTGCTCAATCGGATAAACCGGTTATCCGGCCATACTATCGAGTCTTTTGAAGGACCGAATGAACTGGACATAAGTGCATTGCCAGAGTGGCCTTCTATTGATCGCTGCTTCCAACAGGCTCTATTCTTGTCCGCAAGATCGATGCCCGGTGACGAGCCCATCCCGGTCGTCGGCCCTTCAATGGCCTCGGCGTCCAATGGATTGCAGATCGGCGATATTAGCGATCGCATTGACGAAGGCAACTTACACCCATATCCTGCTGGAGAAATCCCTTCTATGGTCTTCCCGAGACAAGTCGATCTTGCCCGAACAATGTCGGATAACAAACAAATCGTCATTACCGAGACTGGTTATCACAACGCTCTGAACGACCATAGTGATCAGCCAGCAGTGTCGGAATCAGCCGCCGCAAAATACATTCCACGTCTCTTCTTGGAAGACTACGCGCGGGGCATCTCGCGCACTTATCTATACGAATTTCTCGATGAGAAGCCGGATCCAGACCTTACACATTGTCAGATGCACTGGGGACTAATCCGGTTCGACGGATCGGAAAAGCCCGCGTTCACCGCGTTGAAGAATCTGATCGCGGAACTGAGAGACAGTTCGACCCCAGAGCACCATAAGCAACTGGGCTGGTCGTTGAACACAAAAACCGAGCAAACACACCATCTTCTTTTGGAGAGGTCAAACGGCGAGTTTGACTTGGTCCTCTGGCAGGAAGTGCCCAGTTATGACTGCCGAAGCCAAACTGAGATTATCAATACTCCCTTGATCAGCGTTCTGACTTTGGGCCAAGAAGTCCGCAGCATTGCGTTGTATGAGCCTTCGTTACAGGCCGAACCCTTGCAAACCCTCAACCATGTGAGGCAAGTTCATCTGCAGATTCCCGATCATCCGCTTGTCGTCAAGATTGTGACCAAGGAGTGAATTTTCCTCATCGCTCGGGAGCCGCGTCCGGCGCTGTTCGCCAGTCCCCGGTGCTGAGCAGTTCCTCATACACGGCACGTATGTCAGACGCCATTCGTTGAATGCGATACATTTCTATGCCCTCGCGCGCCTTGATGCTCCATGTGTTACGCTCCGCCTCGCATCCGAGCAAATTAGAGAGCGCTTCGGCAAGAGCTCGCACACTACCCGTCGGAACGAGCAAGCCCGCCGCACCGCCATCGAGTGCTTCGGCCACTCCGTCCACATCTGTTGCGATAATCGCACATCCTGCCTCGCGCGCTTCTATTAGGACCAAGCCGAACGATTCACGTCTCGACGCCAGCACGAAAATATCCGCGCTCAGTAAATACGCCTGGGGTACCGGGCGAAAGCCCTCAAAATGAATTCGGTCCCGCCACTGCGATCGGTGCGCCTGCTCCTCGAAGAGTTGCCGTTGTGGACCGTCTCCCACTAGGTAGAGATGAGCCGATTGGTATTTCTTGCCTACGATCTCGAACGCCTCAAGTAGTTCCTCGATTCCTTTCCGATGCGACATTCCACAAACTGAAACGATGGATGGCTTCGCCAAAACGGCCGGGATGACTTCATTCAGCCCCGGGCAGCGCCGGTTCCCGAGAGTGCGATTCAACACAACCCGGATTTTGGATCGAGCGATTCCTCGATGTGCCATTGTTGCCGCCACCGAACAGCTAACAGCGATCACGCGATCCGCCAACCCCATTAAGACCGATTCTGGATCGTGGACGTTGTGAACATGACCGATAAGTGCAAAACGATAGAACCGCGCCCAGAACCATGCGAGCAGAAGGCCTGTGCGCATATGGGCATGCACGACATCGGGACGAAACCCGAGAATCTGCCGGCGCAATTGGAGAAGCGATCGGAACGCACGATACGGATGCTTTGATTGAATAAGTGTGAAATGAAAAATCCCCGCGCGCTCAAGCACGGGCTTATATCCCCCGCCGGCGGAGACCATGGCAACCACGAATCCCTGTCGTGCCTGCTCTATTGCCAGGTCAACCGCGGTGTTTACAATGCCGTTGCCCCGGTCCGTAACATCGTTCAGGATATGCAAGACTCGCATCGCTTGTCTCCTACGTCATTGCATGACATTCATCATTGGGCACGTTCCAGGCGCAAAGCCGACACGGTAATTAGTAGCATTCGTAAGTCACGAACCTTCGGCAGCAGATCAGGGGGATTCGCCTTCAGAAAGACCCGGAAGCCCGCGTATACGAACAAGAACCTTGCAATTGTCGAAGTTAGAAGAGATGCTGCCGCTCCATAAATGCCATAACGCGGTATCAGCCAAAGCATCATGGGAACACACAGCGACAGGCCTGCGGCCTGCAATATTGTCACTACTTCGGGTCGATTCAGCGCCATGTACGCCTGCGCCAGAACAAAAGTGGCTCCCGCAAGAATCACTTCCACGACCAGAATGCGCAAAGCGCCAACGCCCGCGACATATTCCTGCCCATACAAGATATGCAGCAGCGTGGGACCCGCCAGACACACAAAGACACTGCATGTCGCTGTCGCGAGACCACTGATGCGGGCGGCGTCTCCAGTCATGCAGACTGCGTCTTCCTTGGAAAGTCCCGCGGCTTTTGGGAATAAGACCATGACGACGGAGTTTTGAAAGAGATTGAGCATGCGCGACAAACTCAATACCACTACATAGGATCCCATCGCACTCGGAGCGAGAAGGCTGACTACAAGCACCTGATCAACCTGTAAGGCCAGCGTCCCTAGAATATCGATCCCATAGGAGCGAATTCCGTAATTCAGTAATGTTCTGATGATTGAACCATGAATGCGAAAGGAACTCGTACCGGTCTGCCTCACCCTTCGCATCATTAGCCAGAATGCGGGAACGGATGCGGCAATATATGCAATGGCGGCCGTATAAGGGTTCATTCGATGCGCTGCCAGAAATGCCAGCAAACCTAACAGCGTTGCGAAAGGAGTTAGCGTCTGAATCGCATTGGAGGCGGAGAAGTCGTGCGACCCTTCCAGCACAGCACGTCCCACCAGGGTGATCGAGCAGATGGGCACAGTTACCAGAAACCAGTCGGCCGCGTATACGACTCGTCGTGAATACTGACGCAGCCACCACGGAAGAATCATCGCGCACGCGACCGCCGCCAACGTGCCCATGACTGCCGCCAAGAGAAACCCGTTAGCAATCAACCTCTCCCGCTCCTCGGGGCAGCGCCGCAAATGATAGATTACTGAGCTAGGTACACCAAGCGTAGTTATGCTCGCCACAAACAATGGCCAAACGATCATGGCCGCAAGTTCGCCCCGTCCCGAGGGGCCCAACGTCCGTGCGGTCAGAATCCCTGTCGCAGCCTGCAAACCAAGAATCGCCGCTTTGCTTCCAATGGACTGTACGACCGCGCGTAGACCCCGCCGTGGTTTCGGCGCCTCTTCGGCGGCACGAGCCACCAACTCCGCTGCCGAAGAACTCATCCAGCCCTCCGAAGGAACTCGGGAACATCACGCATCGCAGGCGAGACCTGATAAAGAAATCTCAACAATCTCTCCCGAAATGCATGAATGTCGTACCGTTGCGCGTTTCTTCGGATCGCGGTCGGATGCCAGGTCTGGCTTTCCAGTCTCTCTAGAGCCTGAATCAATGATTCTGTCGTTTGTTCACGAAAAAGTACGCCATTCAGATTCTCTATCACGGTCTCGGTTGCGCCTCCTGCGCCATAGGCCACCACAGGACGCCCCGCTGCATTGATCTCCAGCGGCGCCATCCCGAAGTCTTCCTCTCCGGGATAAATCAATGCCCGACAGCGGCTTGCGTATCGAGTAACAGCCTCGTCCGGCTGACGTCCCAAAAAAGTTACTCTAGGTCCGGCAAGACTCTCAAGCCGCCCACGGTCAGAACCATCGCCGATGACTATAAGACGGCGGCCGGTTAACTTACAAGCCTCAACGGCCAAGTCTAACCTTTTATATGGCACGAGGCGTGAAAGAATTAGATAATAGTCGTCAACCTCCCGACTGATTTGAAAGCGGGATGTCACGATCGGCGGTTCGATCACTGTGGCCTCGACACCAAATGCCGCCTTCAATCTTTCGGCAACGATATGTGAGTTTGCGATATAGCAGTCTGGTCTGGTTGCGGCGCGCATCTCCCACCGTTTCAAACCCCTTACCATGAACTCAAGCCCGAATTTCATTCGCTTGCTAAAGTTTTCCCGCGCCACATATTCAGGAAAGCGCCAAACCCACCGCATCGGATTGTGGCAGTAACACACGTGAACCGCATTTCTTCCACGCTTGACGCCTTTCGCATACCCGCAACAGCTGCTCACGATAAGGTCGTACTCCGCCAGATGCGCGGACTCGACCGCAAAAGGATAAAGAAGAAAGTAATGCCGGTATAACTTGGCTTTTGCGGGCAACGCCTGCATCCAGCTTGTCTTCGCCCCCACCCAGCGAAGATATGGAGAGATCCGCTCCGGCACCACAAGCGTCGTGTACAGGTCCGCCTCCGGCAGAGCTTGATGAATTGCCTCCGTAACTCGCTCGGCGCCTCCGTTTTGCGCGAGATAGTCTTGAAACAGCGCGACTCTATGCATCTGAAACTCCCTTTTCTCCTTCGTGTGGTGTTAATGCAGTCAGTGCGCGCGGGTTCGATTTTGAAGCGGCCTCATCTCCCAACTCTGCATACAGCCTGTGTAGGTTGCGCCGAAATCGCTCGATAGAAAACTGCGGACAAGTAAATTCGCGAGCGAACCGAGCGGCTTGGTCAAGCTGGTCGACATGCTGCGATAATTCCAGCAGTTTCGCTGCCAGTGCTCCGGTGTCGCCACTCTCGATCAGCCAGCCATTCTCCGAGTCTCTGACAACTTCCGGAACTCCTCCGACGCGCGTGGCGAGAACCGGCGTACCGCTTGCCATGGCTTCAACGAGCACAAGACCAAAGGGTTCTTCCCTCGAGTTCAGCACCAGCAGGTCCGACGCTTGTAAGATGCTTGAGACATCCTTTCGCTCGCCCATGAAATGGACGCGATCTGCTACTCCTGCGGTTATGGCTGTTCTGATAAGAACCTTTTGATACTCTTCCTCGTGGGCAAAAACTACCTTTCCAACAATGGCAAGATGCATGAGGGGAACTTCTGCGTAGATGGTGGCGAATGCGTTCACTAACTCCAGTAGTCCTTTGCGGACGCAAATTTGACCTACTGCGCAAACCAGGAAGGCGTCGTCTGGAATGCCTGCTTCCTGCCTGAAGACTGAGCTTCCGGCCGCTTTAGGGGGGAAGCAGCTCAGATCCGTACCGTTATAAATCGTCTCAACTCTGCCACTGAACGAGAAATTCCCGCAAAACGCCCTCGCCACGGAATGCGACACCGCAACCATGCGAGTGCGCGATGAGGTGCAGGCGATAAGTCGGATCAGGGTGCTAACTGGATGCCGTGGCAATATGTCATGCAAATGCCATAGCACATTTCGCCCTGTTCCTGTCGTTCCAAGCGTTGCCACCACCCCAGCACGCAAAGTGTTGGCGTGGATCACCTCGGGATCGAGACCTTGGATCGTCTTCCGCGCGATGAGAACAGTTCGCCAGAGAGACTGCGCATATCGCAACAATCGATCAGGTCTCAAGGTGAAGCGGGCTTCCAGCGGAGGCATAGCAATGCAGGGAACTTCGAGTTTTTCAACAAGTCCGGTCAACCCTCCCTCCACCGGACAAAGCACGTACGGCTCATACTGCGTGCGGTCCAGAACTTGCAGCATGGCCAGAAGCACTCGCTCTGCGCCACTGACCAGGCCAGTGTGATTGACATAGAGAATCCGGGTTTTTTGATATTGTGTCATGCAGTTCTTGTTCCTTCAAACACCACGCGCGCAACAACTCGCGTTTTCGAAATCAGGGCTGCTGAATCAGCCACCGCTTGTTCCAGTAGTTGCGCTGGAAGCTTTAGCTCACGGAACAATCGGGAAAGGGTTGAAGTACACTCCCAGGTTTGAGGCTTTCATGAAACGGGAAAAATGTTCCAACTTGTTCCTGGTAACCAGCAGCATGTCTCCGGGTTGAAGTTCACTGTCCCGCTCAAGGTCCGAGGTCTTCTTGATAGCGTGAAGATTCAATTGGCGAACCTCCGCCATATCTCCATTGATGCGGCGGAACAGAAACACTCTTGTATCTCTCGCTGAATCTTTGAATCCGCCCGCCAGCATAACCGCTTGGAGCGCGGTTGTGTCTTCTCGCAACTCAATCTTGCCAGGAATAGCCACTTCGCCCGCTACGACGACATAAGGATGTTGAAAATCCTTGAGTGAAACGGTCAATTCCGGATGATTCAGGCGGTCGGATGCGGCGCTCACAATCTCATCATGGAGTTCATTGACTGTCATCCCGCTGGCTTTGATGTTGCCGACAATATCGAGGTTGATATAACCATCCGGCTGCACGGTCACTGTTTGGTCAAACTCCGGTGTAAACCGATAACTCAAAGTAATCACGTCGCCGGTGTGCAATTTGTAGCTTGGCCTTTGGTAAAGTTGCTGGTCAGCTCTTGCGATCAACCCGATAGACAATAAACTCAACACCAGAACCATAAGCGACTTCGTCATCGTTCCTCCTGCTTAAAGGATGGAATCCTACAGTTTTCGATAGAGCCATTCAGGAACTTCATAAGTCCGTTTGTTCAGGATGTAGCCGAAAAATGTTCCTTTAGCTGCCGCAATACTCTGCTCGGCCTGCACCAACTGTTCGCGGCGCGTCCTGTTGGCTTCGACCACCAGAATCACGCCATCCACAAACGGTGCTACGCTGAGCAAATCTCCCGAATCCCTGAGCGACGGGCAATCGATGATCGTGTGGTCGAATTCAGATCGCAATAAGTTGATGCAATCCCTGCGGTATTGCCAACTTCCCTCCCATAGGCCGCGCCCCTGGGGCCCCGTCAGAGCCGCTTTCTCCACTTTGACTTCCCGCGTGCTGTCTTTCGATTCGGTCCCGATTCGCGATAATGACTTACGGAACGCCTCCAGAGTAGGTTCATGAAGTTTGTGCAAGAATCTCGTATTTAAACCGGCTACCGAGGTGAGATCGCATCTGCCAAGCTCGTTAATCAGCGCTCTTGCGATGTAAGTCACCCCCTCCCCTCGATTGGCGGAACTTATCGCGACTACAATCCCCGCTTCTTCCGGACCGCGCGGTTGCTGGAATACTGTGTAACGCAAGGCATCGTAGTCCGTCCGTTGCCCAATCTCGGTCTCCAACGGATGCAAACCTGTGTCTGAAGGCATTGAATTGGTCATGATGCCGATGGCTCCCTTCGATAGATAATATGTTCCAAACCGGGGCCGCCTTCGGCCGCTGGAACTCTGCTGGAGGGCATCATCATTGAAATCGCGGACCCTTCCGACGGATGTTCATCCTGCTGTGTGCGTCCAATACCAACCAGTGGAACCGTCGCCAACAGTGGGTAACTCGAAAGCCTGCTAAGTTCTCGCGGTGTGGCGATGGTCGTTCTGCTCATCTCAGCAAAGAAGACGATGCAGCTCGCGAGAAACATCGCAGTGAAGGTTCCGAGAGCCACGTCCGTGACGGGTCTTGGACTGAATGGAGTTACAACAAAGGTAGGGCTCTGCGCGACCGCCACGTTAAGCAGCCGGTTCTCGTTCATGGCATCCTCTATCTTTGCCTCGTCGCTCTTTTGCGTATAGAGCTGATAGTCGTTTTCGAGATCGGTTACGCGCTGTCGTAGCGTTGAGTATGCGACGGTCGATCCCTCTGCCTTTTCAAGAGAGTTCTTCAGTTTGCCAATCTGTTCTTCAAGTGCACGATGTCGTGCCTGCAGTGCTTGGCGCTCTGTCCGATTCTGGACAATTGAACCCGTGACTCCTTGCCATACCGGATTCACATCCGTGGATCGTTCCTGCGATGTCATCTGTTGGGCGTTGCTAAGAGACTTTTTCGTATCTGCAATCTGCTGATCCGTCTCCTGAACCAGGCGGTCCTCGGGAGTGAATTTGGTCAGTAGAGAAGTCCTTTTGTTTTCCAGCTCCGCAAGCATGGTGTTCAGACGCTCGACCGAATAGTCGTTGGGAAGTGTTCGTTCCTGGGTTTCCTGACGTCTGGGAATGCTCCCGAGCTGATTTAGATCTGTCATGATTCGCTGCGATTCCTCGCCGATCTTTGCATCGGTAGCTCGAAGCTCAGTTTCCGCGTCGTTGATTTCGCGATCCCTTGCCTGCTCGGTATCTCCCAAAGATACAATTTGGTGTTGTTGTTGATATTCGGCGAGCGCCTGCTGAGCCTGATCCAATTCGCTCTTGTAGCGGGCAGCCTCAGAAGCGAAGAATAGTGTCGTGCCCGGAGGTTGAGCGATCTCGCGCTGCTTGGCGAGAAAAGCATTGAGCAGCCGGGTGAGGGTCTGCGTCGCAATGTGAGGATCGGATGCCGCGTAGGCAACATGAATGACATTCGATTTACGAATCAATTCGACGGTCAGATGCTTATTGAACTGCCCGACAGCCTTGTCATGGGCCTTCAGTTGAGCGGGCGTCATCGTCTTGATCGATTCCTCGCTCCAATGCGGATCGACCACCACATTTGCAAGGCTACGGCTGCGCAGCAACTCGATCTCTGAATTGATTTGCTCTTCCGTGACGTCATTGACCGTGCCCTGTCCTAGAGTTCGTTGCGGCGTTATCTGGTTATCGCCGCGATTATTCTGGACAAGTATCTCCATTTCCGACATGTACTGCCTGGGCGTCAGTGCCACGTACGCCAACGACAGCAATACTATGCAGCCTGCAACCAGGATCCAAAGACGTCGATATCTGAATGCCGTCTCTACGAAAGGCCGCAGGGAACTGCTCTCATCGACCGGTATCGCATTGGATGGAATACGCTGCATAAGGTCTGGATCACTCCTTCGCGGTTGATGTGACAATTTCCCGCCAGGCTTTAAGCGTGCCTGATTATTGGTTCTGATTTTGCGTCGCGTGATCCCGGCTTAAGGCCGCTCACCAACAGTGAAAGCTCATGTTGACGCTTTTGACAAAGAGCTGCCCTTGTTGGGCAGGTTCCTCCCGTGAGATACAGCGATAACATCGTTGTTTCGTCTCACATGCAGATCAGATGCGTCAATAATGCCTGCGCGTTGTCTCACGCGCGAGATGAACGGTCTTCTCCCGAATCGGTTGAATGCTGCTAAGCTCAATGGCCATTTAGGAATACCCTTGTCAACCGCGGATTTACGGCAGATATCGCCGATTCCAATCAATTGATTCGGATTCATGAACAGGTGTGTCCTGATGTATTGAGACGGCATAAGCCTTAATCGACTGGCCTGTCTCGAGGATCACAAGGGATGCGTGATGCTTTCCCTTCTCAAGCCATCCTGGACTACGCTCTTATTCATCCGGGGAACGTCATCTTGTCCCATCCAGACGTGATTTGCCCGAAACCAACCAAAATGGGAGACCGGCGAATTACTCTTGGAAGAGATGCCTCCAATTCTCAATGCGCAGTCGGTGACCAAGCAGTTCGGCGCCAGGCCGCTCTTCCAAGACATTTCGCTCACCGTCGAAGACGGCGACCGCATCGGCCTCATTGGCCCCAACGGCGCGGGCAAGTCCACACTGCTCGCCATCCTCGCCGGACAACTTGAACCTGACTCCGGCGAGCTGGCAGTGCGGAAGCGCGCCCGCGCCGCCTACGTACCCCAGGACTCGCGCTTTGCCCCAAGCCTCTCCATTCGCGAAGTTTTGGAGCGGGCGCTCTCCGCAGCGCACGTTGCCGAGAACGAGCGGGAAGGCCGGCTGCGTGAACTCTCAGGCCGCGCCGGTTTCACCGACCTCACCGTCGAGGCGGCTTCGCTCTCCGGCGGCTGGCGCAAGCGGCTGGCTATCACCGAGGCGCTGGTCGGCGAACCCGAGGTCCTGCTGCTCGACGAGCCCACCAACCACCTGGATCTGGCCGGCATCGAGTGGCTTGAGGAACTGCTGACTTCGGCCAACTTCGCCGCCGTCACGGTAAGCCACGACCGCTACTTTCTCGAATCCACTTCGAGTGAAATTATTGAGCTCAATCGCGTCTATGCCGACGGCCTGCTGCGCGTTCGTGGCAACTTCAGCCGCTTTCTCGAAGAGAAACAGGGCTATCTCGAATCGCAGAGTCGCCAGCAAGAGAGCCTGCGCAATCGCGTAAAGACCGAGATTGAATGGCTTCGCCGAGGTCCCAAAGCGCGCGCAACTAAGTCGAAGGCCCGTATCGATACGGCCAACGCGATGATCGGCCAACTGGCCGAGATGAACGCGCGGACCGCTGTCACGACGGCCGGCATAGACTTCGACGCCACGCTGCGCAAGACCAAGCGGCTGGTTGAATTCAAGGACGTGGCCTGCGATGTTCCGGCCTCTGAAACCGGCGAGAGCCCGGAAGAAAAGCGCCGCTTGTTTTCCGGGCTGAATTTCATTCTCACTGCGGGTATGAAGGTCGGCCTGGTCGGCCCCAACGGCAGCGGCAAGACCACGCTCCTGCGCCTGCTGCGCGGCGAGATAGAGCCTGCCAAGGGCCATATTCGCCGGGCAGAATCGCTCAGGCTCGTCTACTTCAGCCAGATGCGCGAATTGGACGAAAGCCTGACCTTGCGCCGCGCTTTGGCCCCTGAAGGCGACGGCGTGATGCACCAGGGACGGCCGGTGCATGTGGCCAGTTGGGCCGCGCGATTCCTCTTTACGAGCGAACAACTCAATCAGCCGGTCCGCAATCTATCGGGCGGCGAGCGGGCGCGCGTGCTGATTGCAAAGCTCATGCTTGAACCGGCCGATGTTCTGCTGCTCGACGAACCGACCAACGATCTCGATATTCCAACGCTTGAAATTCTCGAAGAGAACCTGCTCGATTTTCCCGGCGCGCTGGTGCTCGTCACGCACGACCGCTATCTGCTCAACCGCGTCTCTTCAATCGTGGTGGGGTTGGACGGCCGCGGCCACACCGGCCGCTTCGCCGACTATGCGCAGTGGGAAGACTGGATCGAAGAACAAAAGTCGGCCGAGCAGAATGAGGCGCAGCGCCAGACTGGCCCAGCTAGCCCCGCAATCAACGCGAACTCCGCCAGCGCCGCTAAAAAGAAGCTTTCCTATCTCGAAGCCCGCGAGTTTGCAGTCATTGAAGAGAAGGTAGCCAACTCCGACGCGAGGTTAGAAGCAGCCCGAAGCCGCGTCGAGAGCCCAGAGATCGCCACCAACGCGGCCGCGCTGCAAGATGCACTGCAAGAACTGGAATCCGCGCAACAAGAGAGCGACGCCCTCTATGCACGCTGGGCCGAGCTAACAGATAAGGCAGAATAGGTCCATTCACTTGAATTCATCGCAGGCGTAGCAAGTCTCTAGATCGCCATAGCTCACCAAGTCCCGCGAAAAGAATAAATGGGAATTCTATTGAGCAGGAACACTATCCTTGTTCGTCTTATGCGCGTCCATCCAAGCGGCCACTTGCTTTTCCTCTTGGTCCACTTGCCCGGCCGTTAAATGCGCCTTGGCAGTGTCAATCAGTTCCTGCTTCTCTGCGTATCCGGAAGCCTGTGCCACTCGCAGCCAAAAGTAGGCCTGATCTGCATTGCCCTCTTCGCCGTAAATCATCGCCAGATTGTGTTGCGATCTCGTGCTGCCGGCTTCCACGGCCTTCGTGTAATAGCGCTTCGCCGCCTCAAGGTCCTTGCTGACTCCGACGCCAGTCTGATAGCAGAATGCAGCGTTGTGCATCGCCTTCACATGGCCCTGATCGGCCGCTTTCACAAAAAGCTGGCAGGCCTGCGTTTTGTCAGCTGCCAAACCACCTGCTCCATTGTTGTAAAGAGAACCGAGATCGAACTCCGCCGAAGCATTGCCATTGCTCGCAGAGGCTTTCAGGAACTGAATTGCCGTCTCATGCGATTTTTCGACGCCTCTGCCCTGGTCATAAAACAAGCCGATCCAGTATTGAGCCAGCGCTTGCATGCTCTTGAGACTCGAATCAACCTTCTGCTGCTGCGCTGCCAAGAGAAGATATTTGGCCGCAAGATTTGAATCCTTTGGAAGCTTTGTACCACTCATGTAGGCCGCGCCAAGAAACATCTGAGCTTCCAATGAGCCTTTCTCCGAGGCGCGCTCCAGCCACAACCGTGATTTCTCAACATCCATCGGGACACCGCTGCCGCTGAAGTAGCTCTTTCCAAGCTGCAGCATGGAAGCGACGTCGCCACCTTCCGCCAACATGGTGGAAAAAGTCAAATCGATCACCTTGACTGGACCGGAAGTCAGCTTCCTCAAGTCAGTGACAAGGTCGATCCAAAAGAGCTTTGGTTTTCCGTTGTCGATCCGGAAGTTCACGATAAGGACTTCTTTGCCGTCGTCGATTGCGAAGAGTGGTTCTTCGATGTCAAAAAAAATTGTTGCCCAGAAATAGCGAATCTCCTCAGCGCGAGCATTTCTGATGTTTGCTGTCACCAGCGCGGGATAATGCATCAGAAGCAACTTCCAAAACGACTTCCTCTGCTCGTCTGTGATCAACCCGCGAGACTCAAGCTGAACCGAATTCACGACGGAAACGACCGTCTTTGACTCCAGCAGAGTCTTGTCCGCGTATGGCTTGAGTTCCCCCCAAAGCCCCGGCCCGCAAGTCACCGCGCTATCGAAAAAATCCCCGTGCACCGAGGAGTTCTGCGCCAGTGCTTGAGTCAGTCCGCTCCTTGCGGAGGAATTGACAGCGTCATTTGCGGTCTTGTAATGAACACCATCTGGAATCTTTACTGCAGGTTCACTTGGGGCCTGTGCGAGAGCGGTTGGGATTGCGGAAATTGCGACAACCCAGAAAGTTGTCTTCAGTACCTTAAGAGCGTGCCCAGGATGCATGATCCATGATACATCCGATAAACCTCTCAATCCCGCCATGATAGAAAGGTAAGCTATAGAGTAAGCGGAGATTTCGATGGAGAACTCGGTCAAGGTCCTGATTGTCGAAGACGAACCCCACGCGCTGATGGGGCTGGCCGAGCTGATCTCCGGCTGGGGTTACCGCACCGAGACGGCCCGCGACGGCATCGAGGGCTGGGAGAAGGCGCAGACCTGGGAACCGGCGATCGTCGTCACCGACCTGAAGATGCCACGCCTCGACGGCATCGGCCTGTTGCAAAAGCTCACCGAGGATGGATCGGGGCTGAACGCAAGCCTGGCCGTCATTGTGCTCACCGCCATGGGCTCGATCCAACTGGCCGTCGACGCCATGAAACTGGGCGCATACGACTTTTTGCAAAAGCCGGTGGACGCGACGCGCCTCAGAACCATTCTGGCCAACGCCACGCGCCAGCGAGAGACGGCGATCGAGCTCGAAGTCGCCCGCCGCCGCCTGCGCGAGACCGGCGTGCTCGGCTCGATGGTCGGCAACTCCAAAACCATGCGCGAAATCTTTGGCCTGATCGAGCAGATTGCGCCATCAAACGTCTCGGTGCTCATCACCGGCGAGAGCGGCACAGGCAAGGAGCTGGTCTCGCGCACCCTGCATGAGCTGAGCCCGCGCAAGTCGCGCCCATTCGTCGCGGTCAACTGCGCGGCCATTCCCGAGACGCTGATCGAGAGCGAGATCTTCGGCCATGAAAGAGGCGCTTTCACGGGCGCTGCCGAGCGGCGGGCGGGGTGCTTTGAGTTGGCGGCCGGGGGGTCGCTGCTGCTCGACGAGATCGGTGAAATGCCCTCCGGCACGCAGGCCAAGCTGCTGCGGGTACTCGAAGAACGCAAGCTGCGCCGGCTTGGGGCGCGTACCGAGCAGGATGTGGACGTGCGCGTGCTCGCGGCCACCAATCGCGATCCCGGCGAGGCGGTTGCCGAGGGCCAGCTTCGTCCCGACCTCTACTATCGCCTCAACGTCTTCAACATTCACATGCCGCCTTTGCGCGACCACATGGAAGACCTGCCGGCCATGGCCGAGGCGATGCTTGTGCAGATGAACCAGAAGCATGGCAGGCATGTCCCCGGCGTCGCGGCGTCGATGCTTGACCGGCTGATGGCCTACAACTGGCCAGGCAATGCTCGTGAACTGCGCAACATGATCGAGCGCGCGGTGGTACTTTGCACAGATGGCGCGCCTCTGGACGCCGGTCACCTGCCTTCGACCTTCGGCAAGGCGCAGGCTTCGGCAGCGCAGGCCCTCGATTCCAGTGTCATCCAGGTGCGGGTCGGCTCAACAGTGGACGAAATGGAGCGCCTGCTGATCTTGCGCACCCTTGAATCCACCGGGCAAAACAAGACCCGCGCCGCTGAGATCCTGGGCGTGAGCCTCAAGACCATGCACAACAAGCTCAAGGAGTACAGCCAGGACCGCACGGAACTTGAGCCCTGACCATGCGACTGAAAACCAAACTCGTGCTGGCCATCACCCTGCTGGTGTTTCTGATCGGCGGGCTGCTCTCGCTGGTCTACGTGAGCGAACTGCTTCATGCGGCCGTTCAGCAGTCCTACGCCACCAACAAGATGGTTGCCAACCAGGTGCGGTTTGCCTTGCAAAACGCGCTCGAAGCCGGATTGAAAGACCGCCAGGTCGATCCCAACAATCCGGCCCAGTTGCGCAATCTCGAGGCCGAGGCGGTACGCAACAACCCGCCGCTGCAGGCGGTTGTCGACTCGGTCAACCGCTATTCCCTCACCGTATACGACATCAACATTGGCGACAAGCAGTCGACCACGCTGCTAAGCACTAATCCCGAGAACGAAGACAAACCGCTGCCGGTCCGACGCAACTACGAAGAGCTTCTGCACGCCAATCCCATCCAGTTCATGAAGCAGGTCTTCGGTCCGCCCAGAGTCTTCGACATCATGGTGCCCTTAGAGCGCAACGGTGAACTCTTTGCCTCCGTTCACGTCGGAGTTCGGACCACGCTGCTGCGGGCCGTCTATGCGCCCTGGCTCTCAGCCGCCGTCACCCTGATGGAGATTGTGCTGGGCACGGCTCTCATCGTGGCCTTCCTGTTGAGCAACCTGGCCCTGAGACCCCTGGAGGAGATCAGCCTTCAACTCGACTATTGGACCAACTCCGCCGGGGCCGCCAGCGAGGCGCAAAGCAAAGGGAGGCATCCCACCCGGCAGGACACCGCGGTGCAGGTTTCCAATAAGATCGAACTCATCGGCCAGCGCATGCGCAACGTGGAAGAGGTCTTCTCCGCGTTGAAGGAGAATCTCGACCAGGTTCTCCTGAAACTGCAAGACGGAATCCTGCTCTTCACCGGCGACGGGCGCGCGGTCCTTGTCTCCGAGGCGGCGCGGCGCTTTCTGAATGTCGATCGAGGCAGCCTGCTAGGCCTCTCGGCACAGGAGATCTTCGATCCCTCGACTGTGCTGGGAAAGAACCTGCTTTATGCCTTCGAAAACGGCCGCACCCTGGTGAAAGAGGAGATTCAAACCGAAACCTGGCGCCGTATCGAAGCGTCGCTGGACTTCCTTCACGACGATCGCACAAGCCAGAGTCTGGGCGCTCTCGTCACGCTGCACGACTTGGAATCGGTCGAGGAGATCGAGTCCGAGCTGGAGCTTTCACGGCGCATGGCGGCGATTGGCCGGCTCACCTCCGGCGTCGGCCACGAAGTCAAGAACCCCATCAACGCCATCGTCGTGCATCTTGAGCTGCTCAAGACCAAACTGGGCGATGGCAGCGCTCCGGCGATGCGCCATCTGGAAGTCATTGAGGCCGAGATTCATCGCCTCGATCGAGTGGTCCAGACACTGGTCGACTTCTCACGGCCCGTCGAACTGCAACTGCGCGAGCAGGACCTTCGCCCGGTCGTTGCCGACGTGCTGGCGTTGGCTACCGAAGAGCTCTACAGGAACAATGTGACCCTGGTAAGCCGATTGCCTGATAAACCCCTAGTGGCGAATCTCGACGCGGACCTGTTCAAGCAGGCGGTGCTGAACGTAATCCAGAATGGTGCGCAGGCCATGCAGCAGGGCGGCACGCTTGAGGTGATTCTTGAAGAGGACCGGAAGGCCGCCGTCCTGCGCATCGGCGACGAGGGGCCAGGCATTCCCGAGGAGATTCGAGAGAAGATCTTCGACCTCTATTTCACCACCAAGAGCGAAGGCAGCGGAATCGGACTGGCCATGACTTATAGGATTCTCCAGTTGCACCATGGCAGTGTGGAAGTACAATCGAAGACAGGGCGTGGCACGGAGTTCCTCTTGCGAATTCCAATCGTCGCCACGGAATGGGGACGCCGGCATCTTCAGCCGGCGGATGTTGTCAACGAGAAAGGGCTTGCGGGATGAAGTCGCCTGCCGGAAGGGTTGTGGGTTTGCTGCCTTTGCTGTTACTAGCAGGCTGCTTCCACTTCCATAAGACAAACCAAAACCAGACTCAAACCCTTGCTCCACCGGTTGTGGCCACGACTCCACCCAAGCCGGCGCCCGCCGATCTGCCCCCTCCGGCCGTAACGGTTCCCGCCGTGATCCCACCTGTTCCGCCCGCTCTACAGGCCGAGGTGAAACCAAAACCGCCGGTCAAGCGCAAGAAAACCGCCGCCGCGCCCCCGCCCGCCGCGAACACCACACAACAGGCCTCCCTTGGTACACCGGGCGTGAGCGCCATTGGGCAGCTTTCCTCCGGCGACCCGGCCGACCTGCGTCAGCAGACGCTGAGCTCCATCACAGCCACCGAACACGGTCTCAAGGATCTCAACCGCGGTCTGAGCGACCAGGAGAAGAAAACCGCCGAGCACATCCGGGAGTTCATCAAACAGGCCAAAGGCGCGCTCAACTCCGGCGACGTAGATGGAGCAGCCACCCTGGCTGCCAAGGCCAAGGTGCTGCTGGACGAGCTGAGCAAGTGATTGAGCGGGGCTTTTAGCAATCTCGCTTTCACAGTAGACCTCCGTGCCCCATCCATTCAGCGTTTTTCTGCGGAATGGGTGGGAAACCAACAACCCTCCGGTCTACACAATCTGCGAAAATACCCTGGCCAATTTACCGCTCTCCCCAGCTAAGCTTGCTGCGAAGCGCCTCAAAGAAACCGCCTTCATTAATCCGGACCAGATTGACGACATGCGAGGATCTCCGGCAGCGCACCTCGTCGCCGAGAAGCAGCTCCACCGCCGTCTGGCCGTCCATCGTCAGCAACGCCTGGTTTTGAACGCCCATCACCCGCACGGTCAGCGAGGCATCGCCGCGCACCACGATCGGCCTGAGCGTGAGCAGATGCGGGCAGATGGGCGTAACCACCAGCGCGTCCACGTTGGGCGTCAGGATTGGGCCGTTGGCGGCCAGCGTGTAGGCCGTCGAGCCGGTCGGAGTCGACACAATCACGCCATCGGCGCGGAAGCGGGCCACCTTCTTGCCTTCCAGCTCGACCGCAAAGTCTCCCATGCGCGCGACGTCGCCCTTGGAGACGACGACATCATTCAGCGCCCGGAAGGTCGAGCACGGCTCTCCACCGCGCCACAGTTCAGCATGAAGCATGGCCCGCGTATCGACCTGATGGCTGCCGTTGTGCCAGCACTCAAGCGTCGAATAGAGGTCGGCCAGGCGAGTCTCGGTCAGAAAGCCGAGAAATCCCAGGTTCACGCCCAGAATCGGCGTGCCGGTCGCGGCAAAGATGCGCGCAACTGCCAGCAGGGTGCCATCGCCACCTAAGACGATCACCAGCCCCGGCAAAAGCTCAGGCATGGCGGCCCGATCGAAAGCCGGAGCCGACGCAGTGTAGCTGCCCCCCTCCAGGTCGAGCAGCGGCTCATACCCGTGCTCGCGCAGCCAGGCAATCAAGTCCGGCAGCAGCCGGAAAAGCTCCTCTTTCCGTAATTTGCAGACAATCGCGACTCGAACCATGCGGTCTTAGTGTAATGGATCAGCAGCGGTGGGGTCAGCGGAATAGCGAAGGTCCAGGGCAATCGCATGAATGAGTCTGTTAATGAAGATGGTTCCTTAAATGGCCCTGGAAGATCGGCAACCGCATCCCCTCCCGGAGGGAGGTGTCGAAAATAACCCAGGGCAAGCGAAGCGCAGCCCTGGGAATGCAGCCGAGTCGAGTTCTCCGCCCTGGAGGGGCGGTGCGACTCCCGTTTACGTGTTTTTGCGATTGCCCTGGCGAAAGTCAGTCACCCTGTCGCGCATACATCAAAAATTCATGGTTGCCCTCAGCACCGGTGATGGGCGAAGGGATCGTCTCCACCACCTGCCAGCTCAGCGACCGCACGCACTCGGCTACCCTGTCGATGGCCAACTGGTGCGCTTCGGGGTCGCGAACAATGCCTCCCTTGCCGACATGCTCGCGTCCTGCCTCAAACTGCGGCTTGACTAGAATGACGGCCTCCGCGAGCCCCGGAGCAGCGGCCAACACGGGTCCAAGCAGCAGCGTGGCCGAGATAAACGAGACATCCATCACCAGAAGCGTGAGTCGAGGCCCGTCTCTTCCATCCTCGACTGCGCCTTGCCCAAAAAAGTCGGGGGCAAGTAGCCGCGCATTCGTACGCTCAAAAAGTCGAACTCGTGGATCGTTGCGCAGCTTCATGGCGATCTGGCCAAAGCCGGTATCGACGGCGGTGACATGCGCCGCGCCACCCTGGAGCAGGCAATCGGTAAACCCTCCAGTCGAAGCGCCCACGTCCAGGCAAGCGCGTCCCTCGACGGGAATCCGCCAGTGCTCGAGCGCCGCCGCAAGCTTGATTCCGCCGCGGCTCACATAAGGCTGCTCCTCGCCCAGCAGGCGGATAGTCGCATCAGCCGGAACCGCGGCGCCGGCCTTGTCAACCTTCTGTTCGCTCACCAGAACCCGCCCGGCCAGGATCAGCGCCCGCGCCCGTTCGCGGCTGGGAACCAGGCCCCGCTCGACCAGCAGCAGATCCACGCGCGTCTTGATGCTGCCGGCCATTTTTCCCTCGTTTTAGATTCCTGAGAGAGCTGTCACGCAGCCCTCAAACCAAATGCAAACAGCCAAAGGAGCCTTCCATCGCGAAGGAAACCCCTTTGGCTGTCCTCGAGACCTATCCGCAAAAGCGCCGACCCTCGAACCGGTAGCGCCGACCTCCAGGTCGGCTGTTCTTTGGGTCTCCAGACCCACAGGTAACGTCTTGCGGCGTGAATGCTACCAGTAAACCGATCCTCAGATAGACGTCCCATCTCTTACTCAATTTATGGATAGATCTTGGTTCTCATCGTCGGAGGTTCTCTATTGCAGCGCCGTCGCATCCTGAGTCTGACAGTCGGCTAGCGAGGATGAGGGTTCCACAGTCGTGCCCTGCGCCGCCCCGGCAACCTGATATCCCCCGGGCAAATCGGGCAGGTTGCAGGGCTGGCCATAGCCGGGGATACGGCTGACGCTGTTGCTGTTTCCGCTGACCGCATTTTGCGTGCTCACCCGCACATCGACGACGTTCCCCTCTACGAGCACCGTGGTATCGACAATGTCCTGATCCGTGCGGATGATCGTCAGGTAGGGGCTATTCGGCGAAGCCACGTAGACCTTGCCCTGAGTCGAATTCTGGGTCGAAACCACGGTGCGCGGATAGCCTGTGACCGGCAGTGTCTTCTCGACCGTGTGGCTGCTCATGTTCACAATGGTCACAGTTTGGTCCGTCTGATTGGCCGTATAGGCCCTGCTGCCGTCGTTCAAGACGGTGACGCTGGCCGGATTATGGCCCACTGGAACCGTATACGTGGTACCGAAACCGCCCGTAATCGCGCCGCAGTTGGCGTAGGCTGAGACGCCGTTCACGGTGCAGGTGTTATTCGCATAGCTGTTGGAATCGTTGCCATACTCGTCCAGGCTCACGTCGATGATACTGATCGTATTGCTGTCATAGTTGGCAACAACAAGCTGTTGCGTGGCGGCGTTGAATTCGGCATAAACCGGCCCCGCCGGAAGCGCAATCGAGGGGTGGCAGGTTACCCACTGGCCAGCCTGATTCTGAAACGGCGTGCAACTGTCCGGCGTATTGTTCTGCACATTGATCACCGTGATCGACCCGCCGGGATTCGTGGCGTCACCTCCCCGGTTAAGCACGAAAAGCCTCTTGGCATCGCTGCTCTCGACCGCGTAGACCGGGCACTGGCCCAAAGGAATACTGCCTGAAATTGAGTCGGTGGCGGTTTCGATTGCGTCTGCGACGCCCGCGGTGCCCGTTGTGGGCGATTGGTTGCAGGCCACGTCATTCGTGACGGTCCCCTGGCTGATACCGTACGTACGCTCTACGCCGGCAGTCGAAGCGGAAATCGTCACCGGCGTGGGCGCCAGTGGTATGGAGCGTATGAACGTCTCAGGAGACCCGCCAAAGAGATCGACTATGTCCCCATCCAGGTCGGCCACCCATAATCCTCCGCTGAGTGCAAGCACATTCACCGGCGCTGCAGCGCTTGGCAGCGTGGAGTAGGTTATGTTCTTTTCCTGCAGACTGGTGGAGACCGGGAAAGTGGTCAGGGTATGGTCCCGGTTGATCGTATAGCCTGAAGTGCCGGTCGTGTCCATGGTGAATGTGGTGGGTCCGATGCCGACAGGCGCCTCAGCCATCACCGAATCTCCCGAATAATCGATGATCGTGGCGATCCCAGCCGTAGTGGGCGAGGGAGCTGAAACCACCGCCACATACGACGACGGCTGCGCAGCAGGTCCAGTGGAGTTGAAGGGTGTTATCACCGGCCGGTAGTTGTTGCCGCAACCTGCGACCAGGGTAGCAACCCCGAGCGCCGCGCCCGCTAGAACCAACCGCACACGCGCCTGGCCAATATTCATCCGAAAAAGCCTCATTCAGTTCGTTCCTGCTTACCTCCCGATTGTAAATCAGCAGACCGGGACCCGAGTATCGCCATGGCGCGCCCTCAAATCCATCAACCTGCGGCGAGAGGTTACGATGAAGCGTGGCTCAAATCAAGCTGTACTGGCAATCGAAACTGGTGCTGCTCCTCGTCCTGCCCTTCGCCGCCGCAAGCGTCGTATTGCAAGGCCATTGGTGGGTAACGAATCTTGCGCCGCCGGCCGTAGCCATTTGGACGTTCGGCCTAAGCTTGATCCTCGGGCTTGTGGCCTGGAAACTACGCGCGGCTACCCCTTGGGCGGCGGCTTCCGGAGCGTTGATTGCCGCCTGCCTCAACTTTTCTACCACGTTCGTGCATGACTTGGACTACCACCACCTGTACCCGTGGCGAACGGCCCTGGTCCCGCTTCTGGTCCTGCTGGCGCTCACCTCGATCGCCACGCGCGTTGGGAGGGCGCGAAAAGAACGGCTTGGGACCGCCGAGAAACACCAAGGGCGCTCACCCTCGCAGGTGGCTGCAAATCTCGGCGTAGCAGTGTTGGCTTTGAATTGGACAGTGCTGCACGGTTTGGATCAGATGGGAATTCTTCAACTCGGCTTCATCCGTGTGCACGGGACATCGGGCGTCTTCTGGTCGATGACACTCCCGTTCTCTTTAGGCTTGGCCGCACTGGCCGAAGCTGCTGCGGATACCGTCTCCTCCGAGATCGGCCAAGTGCTGGGC
>JBEKCA010000002.1:0-134946 GCA_050015115.1 Occallatibacter sp. | reverse complement strand
ACCGCACTGCTTCCTGCTTGAATTCCAGGGTGTATCGGCCTCGTTTCCCGTTCCTCATTCAGTGTCCCTTTCTGCTATTTAAGCAGTTCGTCAAGGGATACGTTTTGCGGGGGCAAGGTCAGGTTGATCCGGTTGGGGAACACCTCTGTGCACCCGGCCAAGGCAATTTGGCACGCCATTTGCTCTCATCTCCACCATCAGCCATTTGAATTGGAGGGGCGCTGTGGAGTTGTTCCGGTTGGATTATCTCTCTTGTCTTCTCACCGTCGTTGCGACGGTCCTTGTCGGCCGCAAAAAGTGGACCGGCCTTGTTGTCTCGGCAGTCAACAGCCTGATCGTTTGCGTCATTGGCGTTCATACGTCCCAGTACGGCTTCATCCCGGCAAACCTGTTTTGCATTGGCATCTACGCTTTCAATTTGAAGTCATGGCTCAACAAGGGAGAGCAGCCACGCACCGAACGGATCAACGGGATCGCCTAGGCGGAGCTTACGGTTAACACGACCGTAGCTGTCATCTGCCAGTGAATCGCATATTCGAAGATTTTTTTGGGGGTATATTTTGGCTCCCCTATTCAGTGGACATCGTAAGCCTTGGTGATTTTGTCCAATGCGGTCAATCCACGCTGGCTGCGTTCGCTACTCAGCACCACTGTCGGATTTCCATCCGGACCCTTATAGTCTTGCGCTGCCTGCAAATCGAATTTGATTGCTTCCAATTGTTTTTCGGCCAGGTCTTTAAGCGGGTCATTGCCAACATACGCTTTATAGGCGCCCTCCCTGTAGCCTCCGAGTTCAGTCATCCTTTTACCGTTCGATCCCTCGCTTACGATCCTCCAATCGTTGTCAGGGTTCTTGCTCATATTGACCATTGCATCGCCTCTTGTATTCTCCGATTGCAGGACCGCTGTACCAAAGCCTTTTGCGGCCTTTGAGAACTTTGCTCCCTCCGAGGCGGGCTGATCGCCCCCTTCATATTCCGCGGTGTACTTTGTCGGCGGGTATCCACGCCCAGGATCGACAATCCATGTGCCTTTCATGCCATCCGGGGAGATGGTTACGTCCGCCCCGTCGATTCCCCCCAGGTTTGGATCGTGGACGATAACTCCTCCGTCCGGAGCCAGACCTTTCACGGTACGCTCCTTCGAGATTGCCGAAGAACTCATGTCATTGGCGCGTGCCTGAGCCTGCGCCACGATGGCCGCAGTCTGTGCCCTGAGCGCGGCGTTCGGATCGGGCTCGTTTGCCGGGGTTGAATTGGCGGACGCGCTCCCGGCTTTCTGGTCGAGATACGCCGCCCACACTTTGTCGATCAAGGCTTTGTATTCGCCGCCGCCGGGAGGGTTCAAATACGAGATGATCTTGTTATTCCTATCCACCGAGATCAGCGCCGCGCCTTGAGGGCCGGCTAGCTGAACCATGTGAGTCGGGTTGCGGCCGGCCGGCATCTCGGTCACCGTGCAATCCACGTTATCGACCTTGATCAATGTCTGTTGCATTTGGGCGTTGGCGGGAACGACTATCGCAATCGTTGCGGCAATCAGGGCTGCCGCGGCATCTCTGAAAGTCATAATTGACCCCCTGGATAGGGGATACACTATCACAATTTGGACTGGTTTTGTCCAGATTTGAATAGGCCCAAAACGCCAGGGTTCGCGGCTGGCAAAGCCGAGATCGAATCAGCGGGCTGGCTACGTTCAGCCCTTCAGCTCTGGATGTTCCGAGAGGCTCAGGATATTTCCGTCCGGGTCTTTGAACCAGGCGACCTTTGCGCCGGTTGGTGAGGTCCAGATGCCCAGTTCATCTTGATCCATCCCCTCAAAGCGCTCGAATCTGACTCCGGCTTCAGTCAGGCTCTTCACGGATGCGCTAACCTCCGGGACTTGCCAGCCCAGAACCGTGCCGTGAGCGGGCGGGATCTCTTTGGCCATGCCGAGCCGCAGCATGATGCCATTGGCGTCAAAGACCAAAGCAAAAGGCGGTTCTTCCATCACCAGCCGCAGTCCGAGCGTGTCGCGATAGAAGGCCTTTGCACGAGATACGTCAACGATGGTGACGAATCCGACGATGTTGAATTTGCCGAGTCCGAATGTTTTTGACATGTGCTTATCATGATCACTTTTACTTTGTGGCGCAAGATCGTTCTTACGTCATAATATATCTCTAATGCGACAAAGTGCTGTTCTGACAGAATACGATCCGGAGCGCGGCATTGCTGTTGCGACGCTCGCCTATGAATATCCCTCCGGGATTGAGATTTCAGAGCATGCGCATGGGTCAGATCAACTGATCTACGCAATCAGCGGCCTCATGGAAGTCTCTTCCGGTCAGAGCGTGTGGCTGATCCCGCCGCATTTTGCGTTGTGGATTCCAGCTGGAACCCACCACCGGATTCACATGCCCGGACCCGTCTCGATGCGCACGCTCTATTTTCGAAAAGGCCAGAGCGGGAGACCCGAAACGCATTGTGCCGTGCTGCACGTGACTCCGCTGCTGCGCGAACTCATCGTCGAAGCCGTGCGCGTCGGTCAGCTTCGTGTGCGGAATCGTCTCGAGAGCGCTCTTCGCGACATGCTGATTTTTCAGCTTCAGAGGGCTTCCCCGATGCCCACCTTTGTGACGCTGCCACGAGAGGCAAGAGCACTTGCTGTCGCTCAGTCGATCCTGCGAAATCCGGGTGAGCCAAAGACGATGGCGGCTCTCTGCGTGCAAGCTGGCGCGAGCGTCAGGACGATCGAGAGGGTGTTTCGCAAGGAACTCGGCACGGACTTTGAAACATGGCGAAGACAGGTTCGACTCACCAAAGCCGTGGAGCACTTGGTTTCGGGATCTTCGATCAAGGAAGTAACTCACAAGGTCGGTTATTGCCAGCCGAGCGCCTTTGTCGAAATCTTCCGCCGCACATTTGGCGCAACTCCGAAGGCATGGGTTTCAGCATTGGAAAGCGCTGGCCAACACTCCGTGAAACCTCGGTAGGCGCTTACGCGTCGATGGAGCGGTTTGTTCTGGACCACCGCCGGCCCGGAGATTGTGTCAGATTGGACGAACGCGGAAGAGCCAACCTTCCCGGATCTGGTCTATAATTCAAATCAAATTTCAATCCAGTCTTCTGCTTGTTTCACACGTTCCAACCTTTTGGATTTCCATCAAGTCCTCCTCGAATGAATCCGATACCAGAGAGAGGGGATAGGGAAGACCTCTTCTGGAATCGTATTCAGGATTCGTGTGAATATTTGGGATATTCGGCGGCTTCAACGAAAATCTGCCTCTGATGGCGGGGCTTTGTCGTGCCTCGGCGCGCGGGCGCTGGCCATGCTGGCGGTTGCGGCCATGCTGGCTGCTTCGGCGGTTTCGATGCGGGCGCAGAGCGCCGTGACCCCGGCTCGCTCCGCTCAAGATGACAGCAAGAATGTAGTGCGACGAGCGACAGCGCCGCCAAGGGTGATTGAGGCGCGGCGGTTCCTGGCGCGGCGGGGCTGGTCTGGTAGCGCGGCGCGCCGCCGGGTCGATCTCTTGCGGCAGCGCGCGAAGACGCTGGCGGCCCAGAACCAGGTCCAGTTCCAGTCCCAGGCCCAGGCAAGCGTAATCTGGCTGCCGCTCGGACCTGTTGCCGTTCAATCACAAAACTTCGGGCTGGTCACCGGGCGGGTCTCCGCGATTGCGCTCGATCCATCGGACGCGACCGGCAATACAGTCTACCTGGGAACCACCGGCGGCGGGGTTTGGAGGTCACAGAATGCAGACACCTCCGATGCCACCACTGTCAGCTTTGTCGCTCTTACTGACAATTTGGCCGCACTGAACGGCGTGATGGAGGCCTCGATCAGTATTGGAGCGCTGACCGTGCAACCGGGCGGCACGGGAGTGATCCTGGCCGGCACCGGCGATCCGAATGACGCACTCGATTCCTACTATGGCGTGGGCATTCTGCGTTCAATCGACGGCGGCGCGAACTGGAGCCTGGTTCCCGCAACATCGGATAGTTTGTACAGCTTTGCTGGGGAGGGCTTTGCGGGTTTCGCCTGGAGCACGGTAAATACGCAACTGGTGGTGGCTGCGGTTTCGCAGGCTCTGGACGGCACGCTGGTGAATGCCGTGGAGTCTGGAACAAGCTACGAGGGGCTCTACTACTCCCTCGACGGAGGGGCCACCTGGTCGCTGGCGACAATCACGGATGGAAGCCTCGAAGACGTGCAGGGGCCCAATGACGCCTTCACATATCCCGACGGGAATGCTGCGACCTCGGTCGTTTGGAATCCGGTAAGGCAACTGTTTATGGCGGCGGTGCGTTATCACGGCTATTATCAATCCGCCGACGGCGTTACATGGACCCGGATGGCCCAGCAGCCCGGCGGTGGTCTCACGGGGGAGTTGTGCCCGGCCAACAGCGATTTGCCGGGCTCGACCGGCTGCCCCATCTTTCGCGGAACGCTGGCGGTCAATCCTCAGACCGGCGACACATTTGCTTGGACGGTGGACGTCGCCAATCAGGACCAGGGACTCTGGCAAGACATCTGCGCGGCGAGCGCCAGTTCCTGTGCAAGCACGACGATCTGGACGCCTTTGCAGACCCAAAAATGGGATACGACGGCGCTTGAGACAGACACGATGCAGGGCGAGGCCACCATCGAAGACGGCGATTACACTCTGGCACTGGCCGCAGTTCCTGCTGGAATCGGAGCGCAATACGGGACGATTGTGCTAGCCGGGGCGGACGACCTGTGGAAGAGCGATTGCCCATATTCGCAGGGCTGCAAGTGGCGCAACACGACCAACTCGACGGTCGGATTTTGCGCGCAGGTGGGCGAATACCAGCACGCCCTGGCCTGGAACACGGCCAATCCGCTGGAGATCCTGGTGAGCAATGACAGCGGGCTGTGGCGTTCGATCGACGCTATTGGCGAGACGGGGCAGGTTTGCTCGGCGAGCGATGCCAATCATTTTCAGAATCTGAACGGTGGGCTCGGTTCGCTGGCCGAGGTGGTCGGCCTCTCGCTGGTGGGCTCGACGCCCTACACGATGATGGCCGGCCTTGGAGTCAACGGCACGGCCGGCGTGAAGAGCACCACCGGACCGACGGCGCAGTGGCCGGAGATTCTCGGCGGCGAAGGCGGCCCGGTCGCAATCGATCCCAGCGGTATCAGTTGGTACGTGAACAACCAGGCGGGTGTCTCGATCCACCTTTGTTCGCAACAGAACCCGTGTACTCAGGATGACTTTGGCGCGACCCCCGTGGTTAACGACGCGGATGTAGCCGGGGATGGGCTGACGATGACCGAGCCGGCGCCATTTCTGGTGGACCCGCTCGACAGTTCGCAGTTGCTGATTGGAACCTGCCGGGTTTGGCGCGGAGGGACCGACGGCACGAGTTGGACGGCGGCAAACGCCATCAGCCCGATGCTCGATGGCTCCGAGAGTCCCTACTGCAAGGGCGATGCTCTGATTGGTTCGATGGCCGCGATGGCGCTGCCCTCGGGCGGTGAGGTGATCTACGTAGGAATGAAGGGCTCTCTGGATGGAGGCGCGACGCTCGCCGGCCACGTTCTGACGGCGACTTTCGATCCCACCAGCAGCGCAGCGCCCGCGTGGACTGACCTGACGCTCGATCCGGTCACCAACGACAACAACGCGATGAACCTTTACGGGCTCGAGATCTCGAGCATCTACATCGACCCGCACGACAACATCGGGCAGACAATTTACGTAACCGTGGCTGGAATCCGGAACATCTCGGAACAGGTGCAGCCGGTGTATGGCTCAATCGATGGCGGGGCGCACTGGAGCGTCTTGACCTCCAATCTGTTCATCGCTCCGGCCAATAGCCTGGTGGTCGACCCGCAGGACACCAACACCGTCTATGTCGCTACGGATGCCGGAGTCTATTCGACGCGGCAGATTGCGAACTGCGTCACTGCATTTCCGGGTTGCTGGTCGGCCTTCGGAAGCGGGCTTCCTGAAGCGCCGGTCGTGGCACTGAGCGCCGCTCCCGTAGCGGCGACCGTGCCGAATCTAGTGGCCGCCACCTATGGACGCGGCATCTGGACGGCTCCGCTGTGGACGGCGGGAGAGATCTTGACGACGGCCACCGCGACGCCGAGCTCACTGACCTTCGCGAGTCAGGTCGTCGGCAGTTCCAGCACCGCGCAGACGGTGACCCTAAAAAACACCGGGAGCGTCGCCCTCGCGCCGACCTACATCGTTCCCCATGGGGATTTCAGCGAGACCGACGACTGCGTGAATGTAGTCGTCGCGGCCGGAGCCAGTTGCGCGATTCAGGTGGTCTTTACCCCGACGAAAACCGGCAGCCGTACCGGTAAATTGACCATCGGAGTCAATGTCGCCGGTGGAGACCTGACGGTTTCGCTCGGCGGTACTGGCGCTCCAGCGGGCGTGGTGAGCCTGAGTCCAGCCAGCATCTATTTTGGCAGTTGGCAAGTGGGCACAACCTCGACGTCACTGCAGGTGACGGCCGGCAACAGCAGCTCGGGGGCAATTTCGTATACCGGCGCAATTACCGGCCCCTTCGCAATTGCGAGCGACGGCTGCGGCGGCTCGATTGCGGCGAAAAGCTCATGCACTCTGATGCTGGCCTTTACGCCGGCGCAAAGCGGCGGGGCCACGGGAGCGCTGACATTTACCGACGTAAATGGAAGTCAGGCCGTGACATTGAGTGGAACTGGGTTGGCCCAGCCGACGGACAATTTATCGCCCCCTTCGCTTACCTTTCTCAGCACGGTGGTTGGGCAGCTCTCGGCGGCGCAGCCCGTGACGCTGACCAACAATGGCGGCGTGGCGCTGACCGGCATTGCCGTCTCGGTGACCGGGCCATTCCAGGAAACAGATGCCTGCGTGACCAGCCTGGCGCCCCAGTCCAGTTGCGCAATCAGCGTGGTCTATGCGCCAACTCAGGCAGGCAACCAGACGGGCGCGCTTACCATCTACGACGCGCTGCAGACCCAGACGGTGCAGCTGGGCGGGACGGGCGTCGCCGCGGCGGCGATCAGCGTGAGTCCTACAAACCTGAGCTTCGCAGGCCAGCAAGTTGGGGTGGCCAGCGCGCCGCAGACGCTGACCGTGAGCAATACCGGCGGGTCGCTGATGGCCAATGTCGGCTTCCAGATCACCGGGCTCTCGGCTGCAAGCTTTGCGTGGGGCGCCAACACTTGCCCGGCGACGTTGAGCGATGTAGCCGGACAAAACAGTTGCACGGTGCAGGTCACCTATACCCCGGCGGCGGCGGGCGGGGCTATGGCCTCGTTGGCGGTCTCGTCATCGACTGCGGGCGTTGTGCCGGTCAACGTCCCGCTGATTGGCGCGGGGCAGGCAGCGGCCGGCATCAATGTAAACCCATCGCAGCTTGGCTTTGGCATCGTGTTGCCGGGTCTGGTCGGCACGCAGCAGATGGTGACGATCACCAATAACGGAAGCTCGCCAGCCAGTTCGCTCACACTCACGGCAACGGCTCCCTTTAGCCTGGCGCAAAACATGTGCGCCTCGACCCTTGCCGCCGGGGCAAGCTGTACGACAGGCGTGCTGTTTTCACCGGCGCTGGCCGGCACCTTCACCGGAATGCTGACGATTGCATCGAACTCGACGACGCTGGCCACCGTGCCCTTGAGCGGGATGGGCGGAACGCCGGGCGCAATGGCGACGCAGCCCGTTCAGATCACCCTCTCGCAGACCAGCATCGGCGCAACCAGCGCCGCCGTGACGGTCACTTTTACCAACCCCGTTGGAGATGTTAACGTTGCGGACCTGACTGTCGCGGCTACAGCGAACTTCAAGGTTGTGAACGACACCTGTCCCGCAACACTCGCGGCCGGGGCCAGTTGCACCGTTGGCGTGGAGTTTAAGCCGGCAGGCGCTGGAGAGCAGAATGGAAGCCTGACTATGGGCAACAACCTGTTGGCAACGGCAGCAACAGTGCCTCTGTCGGGGATGGGCTTCGACTTCACCGTTGCGTCTTCGGGTTCATCGAGCGCGAGCGTCGCCAGCGGCCAGACCGCCGATTACGCACTCACGATCACTCCGCTCAGCGGCTCGCAGGGCGCGTTTACGCTCCAGTGCGGTTCGCTGCCGTCGTACTCGGCTTGTACCTTTAGCCCTGCCGGCGAAAGCGTCGCAGCCAACTCCACTGGCACCGAGAAAGTCGAGATCGCCACGGGCGTCTCCTCGTCGGCGCGGCTTGCGCGGCCCTCCGGATGGCCTGCATTGCCGCTGGCCTGCGGCCTGGCGCTCATGCCGCTGGCGCTCAGGAAACGGCGCTGGACGCTGATGCTGATTGTGCTCGCGGCAATTGCGATGGGCGGCATTTCCAGTTGCACCTCCTCGGGCGTAGGCATCTCTCAGCCGCCACCGCACTCGGGCCTTACGCCGGCGGGAACTTACACCATCCCCGTCACGGTCAGCTCGGGCGGCATTCAGCATCAGGTCGAGCTGACGCTCACGGTTGATTGAGCTTGCGCGGATATGAGGCTCGGGATGCGGGGCGGGAAGCCAAAAAGTTATACTCGATCTTCGGACCTTCATCGGACTTTGTTGCAAGAGAGCACTCAAGAAGGCCGCAACTCAAGGAAGAACAATGACCGCCAAAGTTACCGTGGAAGAAGTGGAGCGGGTGGCCGAATTGGCCCACCTCGAACTCACGCCGGAGGAGACTCCGGGAATGCTCAACGATTTGAATGCCGTCCTGAACAACGCGGCAGAACTCAACGAACTCGACACGACCGGGGTGACTCCGCTGGCGCAGGTGAGCGAATTGAAGAATGCCGGCGGCGAGAGCGTGCTGCGCGACGATTTGTTGCAGCCCTCGCTTGATCGCGCGCTCGTGATGAGCCAGGCGCCGGAGACCGATGGAGCATTCTTCAAAGTGCCCAAGGTCATTGAGCGGTAGGGACCTGACGAAGTTGGTGTTTTGAAAGGGTACAGCTTTAGCCGTGCCGCAACTGCCGCAAAAATCAGCCTGGGCTTTAGCCCCTGAGGGAATGGCAAATTACAAGAGCGCCGAGCCAGGCTACGGGAAGGAAGATTCACTTGTCCAGCGAAGCAAAACCAGCCGAAAACTTTGTCCAGAAGCCGAAAACTCTCGCCGCCTTGCGCGCCGAGATCGCCGAGGGCCGCACCAAGGCCGCCGACCTCGCCGCGAGTTATTACGAGCGCATCGCCCAGATTAATCCGCGGCTCAACGTCTATCTGAGCTTGACCAAAGAGCGCGCGCTGGCGCAGGCCGCTCGCATTGACGATCTTGCCGCCAAGGGCGATCCGCTGCCCCCGCTGGCAGGCATCCCGATGGGCATCAAGGACGTGTTGGTGATGCAAGGCGCTCCCTCGACGGCAGGGTCCAAAATTCTGAAGGGCTACCGGCCTCCTTATGATGCGACGGCGGTGGCCAGGTTGGAAGCAGCGGGGGCTGTGCTGCTGGGCAAGCTGAACTGCGACGAATTTGCCATGGGCTCGTCGAACGAGAACTCGGCCTATGGGCCGGTACGCAATCCCGTCGACACCGAACGGGTCCCAGGCGGCTCGAGCGGCGGTTCGGCTGCTGCTGTCGCGGCCAACATGGCCGTGGCCACATTGGGCTCCGACACCGGAGGCTCAATTCGCCAGCCGGCCAGCTTTTGCGGAGTGGTGGGAGTGCTGCCAACCTATGGTCGCGTCTCGCGCTACGGGCTGATCGCCTATGCTTCTTCGCTTGATCGCGTCGGGCCGTTCGCCGCGAATGTGCGCGACGCCGCAACGATGCTTGGAGTGATTGCCGGTCACGATCCCAAGGACGCAACCAGCTCTCCTGCCCCGGTGCCCGACTATGCCGCCGAAAGCGACAAGCCTGTTGAAGGGTTGCGTGTTGGCGTGCCTGCTGAGTACTTTGCCGAGGGCCTTGACCCCGAGGTGCGCACGGCTGTCGAGGCGGGCATCGACGCGTTGAAAGCCGCGGGCTGCGAGATCAAGCCGATCAAGATGCCCAACACGCGCTACGCCGTCCCGACTTACTATCTCATCGCCACAGCCGAGGCCAGCGCCAACCTAGCCCGCTTTGACGGGGTGCGCTATGGGCCTCGCTCCAAAGATTCAGAGACGCTGGCGGATATGTACCGGCATTCGCGCGACGAGGGCTTCGGCGCTGAGGTCAAACGGCGCATTCTGCTCGGGACTTATGCGCTGAGCGCTGGTTACTACGATGCTTATTATTTGAAGGCCCAGCAGGTCCGGCGCATTCTTGCCGAGGAGTATCTGCGCGCCTTCGCCGAGGTAGACGTGATTGTAACTCCCACCTCGCCGATGCCCGCCTTCAAGTTAGGCGAAAAGACCGGCGACCCGCTTGCCATGTATCTCGCCGATATCTACACGGTGACGGCGAGTCTGGCAGGAATCTGTTGCGTCAATGTTCCCTGCGGCGCGACTAAGTCAGGTCTGCCGGTAGGGATGCAAGTGTTGGCGTCCCACTTGAACGAGGGTACGGCCTTCCGCGTCGCGCGGGCAGTGGAGGCGGCGGATCTCTAGGAGCGAGTGATATGAGAATCGGAAAGTGGATAGCGGTCGCAGTTGCTGTGGCTATCTCAGTCGGCGAAGCGGTCTGTGCAGGTGCACAAACAGCGGGGTCAAATCCCGTTACTATACCCCCGTTCAGCCTAAGTCTCAGTGCAAAGCAGGCTCAAAATAAGATTGGCGAATCGATCCAACTGGTAGTTTCGGTGAAAAACACGTCTGAGAACATAATCTATGACAATGTAACATATAGTAAATTAGGATTGGTCCGTTACGAATTCTTTATGACTGTACTAGACGGAAATGGGAATAGCCCTGCAATGACCAAATATTACAGGCATCAAATTGGACAATGGCTGCCGGGTGAGCAAGAGAAGGATGTTAATGATGTTGGCGGCAGAATCGATTACGTCCCACTGCAACCTGGTGAGTCGGTGGTGCGTGATGTGGACGTCGCGAAATTTTATAATATTGAGCTGCCAGGAAAATACCAGATTTGGGTTGAAAAAATTGACGAAAAGTCACAAATACGAGTCAAGTCGAACACGATCACCATTACCGTAACTCCTTAATCGGTAGCTTCAGGAGCGGGCATGAGCAAAATTGCAAGGCTTACTCTTACCTTTCTCATCGCGTTGTTGTCCACTCTTCCGTCATATGCCGCTCCTCGCAAGCCGCACGTTGTAGTGCTGGGCGCAGCGCGCAAGGTGCCGTACTCAAAAACCGGCGACCCAGCCGGCGCGGCCCCGGACGATTCCGAACTAAAGATTCGTGCCCTGATCATTGACGGCGTGGTGAAGGAATGGACCACCGGCGAGAGCCACGATGTGACCGACCGCAGCTTTGTCGTCCGGCGCGCGATCAAGCTCAATGACGCCTTGCCCTCCGATAAAAGCGCAACCGGTGACAAACCCAACGAAAAGCCCGCCCCGGCGGCCAGCCGATGGGTCTGGCAGCGCGGCCCGTGGCTGCTGGTGGATCGCGTCACCGGGCACGTTGTCGCTCTCAAGCTACCCAACTACGATCCCGGCGTGAGCCAGGTGAGCTGGTTTCGCGACTACGGCGCTTATTGTGGAGTGACAGCCAGCGGCAAGAGCCTCTACGCCGTGGTCGCTCAGGTAGCGGCGCGCAAGCCGGTGCTGGCAAAGAAACTCGCGGCCTTCGATCCCGAAAGTCACTCCGAGCCGGTTTGCGGCCCGGCAGAGTGGCAGCGCGAGCCCCTGCGGATTACCTTCCGTCCCACGGGCAAGGATGCGTCAAGCTTTGATGTCGTTCCCGGCTCGGCTGTGCTGGTGGAGGATGCCGGTGACGAAGCGGAGACACCGGCAGCAGCGCCGAAGTAGTGAGTCGCAGGCTGGCGAGTCAGCGAAATGCAGAGGAATGTAGCGCCGGTCTCCAGACCGGCTGTACTGGCGGCGTCCACGCCGCCAGGTGCCGTCCGTGGGCCTTGAGACCCACGGAACAGCCGGCCCGGAGGTCGCCGCTACCGTTAGTCATCCGGCCGAATTGGTTGTTACCCAACCAATAAATTATCGGCTCGCTGCGCCAGCAAGCCGCTGGGAGGCAATCGGTCCTGAGTTGCGGGCCGGCTGGGCAGCGTTCGCAGAATCGGGAAAATTGAAGACCCTGGCGGCAGCGACCTCTGCGGGCATGTGGGAGATGCTAACAAACCTCGGTGGAACGCGGTTTCTCTTCCTGAAGCCTTGCTTGACAAAGTTCCAGAGCGTCCAGAGCAGGAATGCCTCGGCCAGTGCGAATGGGGCGACGATCAGAATACGAAAATCGAGAGCCAGCATAGAGGGTCTCCTTTAGCTGATTCGCCCCAGTTGTTGCAGCGGATTGCTGCCTGCGACCGGGGAGAAGATCAGCTCCGTATTCAGCAGACACCCAAGACGCTATGAAGGGCATAATCGACCCGTAAGGGATTTATAAATCCCAGGTGAGAATCGAGCCTGAAGGCCCCGGAGTTGTGGGTTGCCGGTAGGCGGACACGGGTCGCTCCTTGACACGCCCCGGTCCGCGCGTATCTTATCTATTGAGGCACTCGTTTGGAGCCGGGCAGGGATGTGTTCGCCGAAGCAGGCGCGGTCTGGCGCAGGGCTTCCAAAAGAATGCTGTGTCGAACAGGAAGCAGACGGCAGTTGGGTCGACGTTGGGTGTAGGCGCGGGATAGAGGTTCCAGTCCCCGGTTAGCGCCAGCCGGACCCTCCTTCAAGCACCTGGGCCGGAACCAATCGGCGGCTCAGATCGGTCTGGATGTTCCCGGAGACAAAATCTTCAGAGGCTTCCGGCGGATAGCCGGAGAAGCCTGAGCCTTGCTGAAGCGCGGCGACGCGGACGGGGGCGGGCAAGAGACGAGTGTGGGGATGAGTTTGGCAGCGAGTCTGGGTTTGATGATGTTCATGCAGTCGCCCGCGGGCGGTGGCGGCCTCACAATGCTTCCGATTCTGCTGATCATCCCGGTCATGTACTTTTTGATGATTCGCCCGCAGCAGAAGAAGCAGAAACAATGGCAGGCGATGCTGGCCGCGATCAAGACCGGCGACCGGGTTACGACGGCGGGCGGCATCCGCGGCATCATTCTCTCAATCAAAGACGATGCGATCATCATCAAGGTTGCGCCGGACGGCATCAAGATGGAAGTGGCCAAGAACGCGATTGCCGCGGTGACGACCGACAGTGAATAGTGAGCAGTGAGCAGTGGACTGTGTTCACTGTATCGAAGCAGAGAAACGGGACGATGAAGAAGAATCTCAACGGTAAAATTGCTCTGATTATTGCGGTCCTGTTGGTATGCCTGTGGGGCATCTTCGGGGCGTCGAAGGGGCTCAGCGGCAAGGACCTTTCCGAGGGCCTGCAAAAGCGCATCCACCTTGGTCTGGATCTCAAGGGCGGCGCTCACCTGATCCTGCAGGTCAAGGTCAATGAGGCTGTCTACGCGGAAACCAACAACGTCGCGACGCAAGTTCAGCAGGAGATGAAGAAGGCCGGCCTGAGCTTCTCGCAGGTCTACGTCCCCGACCAGGACAAGCAGCCGGAAGTGATCCGCATTGAAGGCACATCGCCGGAGAACTCGAGCGCTATCGAGACGCTTCTGGGCAGCACAAAGTATTCCAACGAATATGAACTCAAGAGCGTCAACGACAACACCTGGACGCTGACCATGAAGCCGATGGTGCTGACGGCCCTCAAGGCCAAGACGGATCAGCAGGCGATCGAGGCTCTCAGCGACCGGGTCAACGCGCTGGGCGTCAGCGAGCCGGTGATTCAGGCCTATGGCCTGGGCGCGGATCAGATCCTTGTCGAGCTGCCGGGCGTGGAGAACGAAAGCGACATCGAGAAGATCATCCAGGGTACCAACCGGCTCGAGATTCACGCCGTTGCCGGCGGTCCTTACAAAGATGATCAGGAAGCCTTGGCCAGCGTCGGCGGGGTCCTGCCGGGCGATCAAGAGCTGAAAAGCTTCCTGGGAGTTGTCAACGGCGGCTCCGACTCGCAGAGCGTCTACCGCCTTGAGCGCATTTCGATCGTGGCCGGAACCGACTTCCGCTCTGCCGATCCCGGCACCAATCAGAACACCGGGCAGCGACAGGTCCGTTTCACTCTGACCAACGAGGCCGGTGACCGTTTTTACGATTTCACCAGCAAGAATGTGGGCCAGGGGATCGCCATCGTCATGAACGACCAGATTCGCGAGGTGGCCAATATCAAGGAGCCGATTCGCGACACGGGCGAGATCTCCGGTAGCTTCTCCCAGGATGAAGTCATGGCGCTCTCAAAGCTGCTGAGCACCGGAGCGCTGCCTGCCTCGCTGACACAACTGGAGAAGCGCTTTGTGGGTGCATCGCTGGGCGCCGATTCGATCCATCAGGGCGTGACCGCGGCTATCGTCGGCGTAGTCGTCGTGATGGCCTTCATGCTCTTCTACTACAAAGGTTCGGGCATCAATGCGGATCTGGCGTTGATTCTTAACCTGGTCATTCTGCTGGGTATTCTGGGCCTTTCGAGCGCCCTGTCAGGCGGCGCGAATGCGCTGACTTTGACTCTGCCCGGTATTGCCGGAGTGATTCTGACCATCGGCATGGGCGTGGACTCGAATGTGCTGATCTTCGAGCGCATCCGCGAAGAGGTCCGCGCCGGCAAAGCGCCATCGGCGGCCGTGGATCAGGGCTTTGCCCATGCCTGGATCACAATCGTCGACACGCACGTGACCACCATCGTTTCAGCGGCCATCTTATTCATGTTCGGCACCGGCCCGGTAAAGGGATTTGCAGTGACCCTGACCATCGGTTTGCTGGCCAACCTCTTTACAGCGGTCTATGTCTCGCGGGTGATCTTCGATGCCCATCTGAACAAGATGAAGACCGGCGAAGCGGTGTCGATTTAGGGGTTAGGGATTAGGGACTGCAAGCGGTGGCCGCGAACGGGCCGGTTGCAGTGAGGAAGATTGAGAACGCTGGAGCCGGATGGGTTTCAGCCTCCAGGAAGCGGAGAGAACCAGTGGAATTGTTTCGTGGCGTAAATGTGGATTGGCTGAGGCTGAAGTGGTACTTCCTCGCCTTTTCTATGATTTTCAGCGTGGCCGGGCTAGTCAAAATGGGTATAAACCTGACCCAGATCCAGAGCCCGGTGCTGCTTGGCGTGGATTTCAAGGGCGGCACGCAGGTGCAAGTGAAGTTTGAGCAGACTCCGGATATCGATCGGATTCGCAAAGCAATCTCCGCCGCCGGCATCAAGGACGCGGCAATTCAGAGCATCCGGACCGAGATCAACGCATCCGGCAACGAGGTGCTGGTCAGCCTGCCGCTGCAGAAGGATGAAAGTTCGCTCGACACCGGCCACAAGCAGATCGTCGATGCCCTTCATGCTTATTACAGCAATCCATTTACTGAGAGCAATGTCTCGGTGGTCGGCCCCACGGTGGGCCGCCAGCTTCAGACTAAAGCGGCGCTAGCCACGCTCTATTCGATGGCGGGCATGCTCGTCTATCTGTGGTTCCGCTTCCAGTTGATCTATGGCGTTGCGGCGGTGGTGGCCTGCTTCCACGACACGCTGATTACCATCGGCGCCTTCGCGCTGACCGGCCAGGAGATCAGTCTGACGGTGATCGCCGCCATCCTGACGCTGGTCGGCTACTCGATGAACGACACCATTGTCGTCTTTGACCGCATCCGCGAGAATCTGCGCCTGAGCAGGCGCGAGTCGTTGCCCGACGTGGTCAACCGCAGCATCAACCAGACGTTGAGCCGGACGGTGTTGACTTCGGGACTGACATTTTTGACAGTTCTCTCGCTTTTCATCTTCGGCGGGCAGGTTTTGAGGGGCTTTTCTTTCGCGCTGGTGGTCGGGATTATCATCGGCACCTATTCATCGATTGCCGTCGCCGCGCCGATGTTGGTGGCCTGGCAGGAATGGCGCGCGGGGCGGGGCAAGACCGCGGTCCTTCCGGCGGCAAAACGAGCCAGGGTTTAGGGCGGAAGAGCCCAGTTTTATGCATGTCATTGACAGGAAGCGCAATTCTGAACAATAGGTACCGCGCTTCTGTGTTATGGTTTTCAATGCCGGGAACATTTTCGCATCACCCGGTGTCTAACTAGAGGTAAGCAAACACCGATTCGAGGCTGGCCATGTTTGAAGATTCCACATTTGAATCCGGGGGCAGGATCAAGAGCAAGAGCGGACCCTGGATGATCCCGATGTTCCTTGGAGAGGCCGCGATCCTGATCCTCATGATCCTCCTCCCGCTGATCTATCCCGAGGCGCTGCCCAAGGCCGCCATGCAGATGGCGCTGGTCGCACCTCCGCCACCTCCTCCGCCGCCCCCGCCGCCGCCCCCACCCGAGGCCGTGCATGTGGTCCATGTGCAGTCGGAGATGATGAACAATCAGCTCACCGCGCCGACCCGCATCCCGCATAACATCACGATGGTTACCGAGAAAGAAGCGCCGGTTACTTCATTTGGCGTTTCCGGCTCCGATTTTGGCGGCAGCGCGAACGGCGTGATGGGCAGCATCTTTGGCGGCTCGAACGGACCGACAGTGAAGGCCGCGCCCCCGAGGAAGATCAACATCTCCAGCGGTGTGGCCGCGGGCATGTTGCTGCAAAAGACCCAGCCTAGCTACCCGCCCATTGCCAAAGCTGCTCGCGTTCAGGGCACGGTGGTGCTTCAGGCCAAAATTTCCAAGACGGGTTCCATTGAAGATCTGCACGTCATCAGCGGGCCGGCCATGTTGCAACAGGCCGCTCTGGATGCCGTCAGATCCTGGCGCTACAGGCCCTACCTGCTCAATAACGAGCCGGTCGAAGTGGAGACCACGGTCAACGTGATCTTCACCCTCGGCGGATGAAGAGTTTATTCGGCTCTTTCAGCCCGTCTGGGGGGAGAGCTTTGCTATCGACCTGAATGCGAATCCTTGAAAGAGACGCATTCCCAGCTGCTGTAAGTCAAGTCCACAAGGAAACTCCTTAGGAGGAACGATTCAGTGATTCTCGCTCAGCTCACACACTTCGCTTCGCACACGGCCGCCAATCTGGCATTCATCTTCGACGATGAGCAGGCGGTCGGCTTCAGCCCCATGGATCTTTGGAATCACATGGGAATTCCGGTGAAATGCATCGCCGTCACACTTTTCGTCGAGTCCATCTGGTCTCTGGCCGTGATGATCGACCGCTACCTGTACTTCTCCGCAGCCCGCAAACAGTCGCGCGAGTTCGCGCCCAAGGTTGCCGGCGCGCTCAAGGACAGCAAGCTCGAAGAAGCGATCAAGATCGCCGATCGCAACAAGAAGTCCCACCTGGCTGAGGTTGTCACGGCCGGCCTGCAGGAATTCCGTTCCTCAGGCGGGATGGCCACCGACGAGTCGATCGCCAGTTCGGGCCGCGCTCTGGAGCGCGCCGAGGCTATCGTTCACGCCAAGCTGAAGAGGGGCCTTGCGGTTCTGGCCACCATCGGCGCCACGGCTCCGTTCGTCGGACTGCTGGGCACGGTCATCGGCATTCTGCACGCCTTCCAGCAGATCGCCACCCAGAAGACTTCGGGCATCGGCGCGGTTGCCGGCGGCATCTCTGAGGCCCTGGTCACCACGGCCTTCGGTTTGCTCGTCGCAATCCCGGCCGTCATGGCCTTCAACTACTTCACCGGACGCGTCGAGTCGTTTGACGTGGAGATGGACAACTCCTCCAGCGAGCTGGTCGACTACTTCATCAAGCAGAGCCACAGGCGTTAAGCGAGACGCCTCGCAGCGAGAGCGGGAATCTTTGGCAGGCGGGAGAGTGAGCACTCTCTTCCGCCCGCCGATTTCAAGCGCGCTGACGGCGGGTCGCCAGCAGCGCCAGAGGCACTCCGGAATTACAACTTTCAGGCAACGGAGCTTTCACCATGTCAATCGCGGTACGCAACGAAGGCAGCAAGGTCAACTCGAATATCAACGTCACGCCCATGGTGGATGTGATGCTGGTGCTGTTGATCATTTTCATGGTCATTACCCCCATGCTCCAGAACAAGGTGCAGGTCGAGATGGCCAAGGTCGACAACCCCACCGCCATGCCGGACGCCGACAAGGAAGATGCAATTGTCGTGGCGATCACCCGGAGCGGCGATGTCTTTCTGGGACAAAACCGCACTTCTCTCAGTGAGGTTGGCGTCCAGGTTCGCGAGAAGCTGGCCGACAAGCCGGGCAAGACGATCTTCATTCGCGCCGATGCTCGCGCTCAGTACCGGGCAGTGGAAGACGCCATCGATGCCGTGCGCAGCGCCGGCGTAGAAGACGTTGGCTTGCTCACGCAGAAGCGTGAAGGCAACCTGGCGGGCGGCGAGTAATTTTTCGTTGCGCTGTCCCGTTAGCGATTTTGCAAGAGTGTTGTACGAACAGGGAGTCAGGCCATGGCAATGACAACTGGAAGCGGGAGAGGTTATTCGTCGGAGATCAATGTCACTCCGATGATCGATATTCTTCTGGTGCTGTTGATCATCTTCATGGTGATCGTGCCGGTCACGCCCAAAGGCCTGGCGGCATTGGCGCCTCATCCAGCCAAGGGCACGCCGCCCGATCCAGGGCGCGCCATCGTCGTGCAGCTTCTTCACAATCCTGGGGAGGCCCCAGCCTACAGGATCAACGAAACGAACTACGCAAAGTCCGATCTGCTGTCGAAGCTGACGGCGATCTATGCCAACCGCGCCGAGCGTGTCATGTTCGTCAAGGCGGATGATGGCATCGAATTCCGTTATGTGGCCGAGGTCATCGATATCGGCCGCGCCGCAAACGTGGATCACATTGGGCTGATGACGCCGAAGGTAACGGCTGGCGAGTGAGATCGCTCTTGCGCCTGCCGATTGGAAATTTGAGATAACGAGGAGTTTTAGCAATGTCAATGACAACTGGGGGCGGGGGAGGCTACTCGTCCGACATCAATGTTACTCCGATGATCGACATTCTTCTGGTGCTGCTGATCATCTTCATGGTCATCGTGCCGGTTACGCCCAAGGGCCTGGAGGCGATGGTGCCTCAGCCGCCTAAGAACCCGCAACAGCAAAACCCCACTGATCGCACGATTGTGGTGCAGGTCTTGCATGAGCCGGGCAAGAACCCCTCCTACAAGATCAACGACACCGTCGTGTACAACGGCGTCGGCGGCCCGGCGGCACAGAAAGAGCTGCAGGCGCGCCTGACCGAGATCTACGCCAACCGCGCCGAGCGCATTATGTTCGTCAAGGGCGACGATAATCTTGACTTTCACTATGTCGCCGAAGTGATCGATATCGGCCGGGCGGCCAACGTGGATCATATCGGATTGATGACGCCGAAGATCATGGCTGGCGAATAGTTAGTTGATTTTAGGCCGCTTCCCCGAAAAGGGAGGTGTGCGGAGTGATCGAGTGCAAGCTGGCCCCGAGCTCCCAGGGAGGGGTTGGGTCTCCCGGCAATCGCGGGGGCAGTTGGCACAGTCCGGAGGCGGTTCATCCGGAGAGAAACGGGAGTACAATTTTTCCATCCTGGTTTCGGCATCCTCCGCCCACGGCCAGTTGACTCAAGAGATTCCAGGCCTGCGGCAGGTAGCGCTCGCTTGAAGGAGAAGGATAAGAAGATGAATGGACCCGCAAGAATTACGGCGCTCGCGATTGCTTTAGCCGGCATGGTGCTTTCCATGAGCGGATGCAACCGCCTCGCGGCCCGTGACCAATTGAACAAGGGCGTGGAAGCCTACAAAGGCGCTCACTACGAGGAGGCGATCGGCCACTTCCAGAAGGCCACGCAACTCGATCCTTCCTTGCCCATGGCGAAGAGCTACCTGGCCACAGCACTGGCTCAGAATGTGGTTCCCGGACTGGACACGCCAGACAATCTGAAGACCGCTCAGCAGGCCATTGACATGTTCCAGGAGGTTCTGAACAAGGACCCTCACGACATCAACAGCATGAAACAGATTGCCGGCATCGACTTCAGCATTAAAAAGCTGGACGAAGCGAGAGACTGGCAAAAGAAGGTTCTGGCCGAGGATCCGAAAGATCCCGAAGCCGCTTACACGGTCGGCGTGATCGACTGGATGCAGGCGCACCAGAACACCTTGAACGCACTGCAAGCCACGGGTATCAATGACGACGGCGAAGGCAATGCCAAAGCTCCCAAGAACGTGATGGAGCCGTTGAAGGCCAAGAATGGCCCGCTGGTCGAGGAGGCTCTGCAGTATCTCAACCAGGCAGTGGAGATCCGGCCCAACTATGACGACGCCATGGCCTACCTGAACCTGATCTACCGGCGCAAGGCCGATTTGGATTGGGGCAATGAAGGTGCGCGCAAGGAAGATGTCGCCAAGGCCGAGGAGTGGCGCAACAAGGCGATGGGTACCCGCAAGGCCAACGAAGAGAAGAAGAATCAGGGGCCGGGCGGCATTACCATGGATTCCAGCGGCAACCTGAAGTAAGATGCACTTATCACTTTTCAAACGGCCTCCGGAAAGAACGGAGGCCGTTTCACTTTGGCGCGGGCTGTGACGAAATCGGTGGAGGTGACATCTGCTCAACTTCAGGAGGTCGGTCCGACGCGGCGCCGCCAATCGGCCTGATCGACTGGAAGTTGGCGCACCAGAATCGGTCAATTGGATTGACCTGGTATTCACCGGTCAGCCGGAATGGAAGCTCAACTGTCGAAAGGAACGGCCAGAATAACCTGGGCGATCAAGTGCAGCAAGTTAGCCGGATCGCCGAGGTATGGCAGGCGCTTGTTTCATCCACGCGCAGGTATTTCGATCCATTCGCCAGCATCTCGATCAACCCTGTTCTATTTGCAGCGACTGGAACGTGCTCGAAGGCCGGGCGGAGGTATTTTATTGCGCGCCCTGTCTGAAAATCTGTTCGGCAAAGAAGTTGTGCACCTTGGCATCGTTATGGAGCACTTCGAAATAGGCGTTCTGCAGCAGTTGCGAGTGGGCGTCGCGCAGACCCTGCCGGATGACCTGCTGCACGCGAGGGTCGTTCAACTCGCGCTGGCCGGCCGGCTCGCGCGAGATAAGCTTGTAGACCGCGTACCCCATGACCCGGCTGCCGGGGCCAGTTGCATAGACGGGGAGAATATCGGTGATCTCTCCCGGCTTGAGCTTGCTGATGGCGATGTAGACGTCCGGCTCGGCACGCAGTTGCGACTCGGGCAAGAAGCCCATGTCGCCGCCGTTCGACGCCGTACTGGGATTCTCTGAGAAGTTCTGGGCCAGGGTGCCGAAGTCTGCTCCGCTCATCAGCTTGGCGCGCAGTTCTTGTATTTTCTTCTTCGCGTCAGCGTCGTTTGAGGCCTTGCTGTTTTGCAGGTTTCCAGCCTGCGGTGCGGGTACGTTGGTTACGGCGATCTGTGCCAAGTGGTACTGGGGCTCGATCAGGTTGAACTCCGATTTGTGCGCCGCGTAGTAGCCGCTGATCTCGGCGTCGGTAATGGTGATCTTAGACTCGATCTCCTTGTTCAACAGCTTGGTCTTGGTGAGCGAGCGGCGAAGATCGCGCTTCAGGTCGTCCAGGGTAATGTTGCGCGCCTGGAGCAGCTTCTCCCACTCCTCTGGAGTGTACGGCACCTTCATCTCGGTGATCTTGGCATTGACATCGTCGTCGCTGGCGGTCAGGTTAAGCTTGGCGGCGGTCTGCCAGAGAATCTCGTCGTCGATCATCTGGCGCAGGATGTTGAGACGCACTATATCGGCCTGTTCGGCGGAGGGCTTGGGGGTGTTGTCATTCAGATTGGCCTTGTAATACTTCTCAAGATCCGAACGCAAAATCTCTTTGCCGTTCACGGTCGCCATCACATCCGGAGACGGGGGGCGGTGGCACCCGCCGAGAGTTGCCAGCAAGGCTCCACAAGAAAGGACAGGTATTGCCATACGAAAAGACGTGCGGAAGAGAGCTTCGATCTGCAACCTGGTATCCCCCTGGAGATACAAATATCCCCGGCAATCAAGAATAAATCCCCGAGCCGCCATGGGGATAGGCAAATAATGTCGCAATCGGCATTTAAGGCTGCCGCTGCTTTTGACAACTCCCGTAAAAAAACGGTCGCCTATTTCCCTGCCACCGGAGACTGCGCCTGTGCCGGCGGCACTTCGACTCCGGCGGCGCGCAAGGCGCGATCAATCACCAGCCACACCTGCTCCTGGGGCAGGGCGCCGTCGAATCGCTCGCCATTCACGTAGACTTGGGGCGCGGACTCAATCCCCATCGCCACAGCCTCCTTGGACGAGGCGCGCACCTGGGTCTCATCCTGCTTGGCAATGCAGGCCTCCAATCTGGGGGAGTCGAGTTTGCCCAGCGTGGCCTCCTGGCGGGCAATGCGGTCCAGCGCGGCAAAGCTCTTCGGCAGGTCGCGACTCTGGCCACTCACCTCTTGGCCGTGGGAGTGCAGGTAGTCCACGTAGCTCCAGTAAACGTCGGGGCTTTGCGCAGCCAGGCAGTTGGCGTCCACCGCGGCGTGCATCGCCCACGGATGCATCTCAGGGGGCAGTGGGTTGTCCTTATAGATGAAACGCACCTTGTCGCCGTAGTGGTTCAGCGTCGCAGGAAACAGTTCCTGGTGCAGGCGGGCGCAGTAGGGGCATTCCAGATCGTCAAAGTTGATGACCGTAACTTTGGCCGCGGGATTGCCGCGAATGGGCCGGCCGGCGACGTCGATCGAGAAGACCGGGTCACTGACCAGGTCGTACTTCTCGAACCGGGCCAGCGTCTTGTTGTCGGTCGAGATCAGAAAGTTCATCGCCTCGGACTTGGCGCCGTGCGAGAGCGTGATGGGCAGCGTATCAAAGCCGGGGATCTGGCTCGGTTTGCGCGCGCCGATGGCCACATCGACATCCTGCGGCACATTGAACTGTGAGCGAATCAAGACCTCGATGTGGCGACTCATCTCGGGGTCCGGCGCTCCCGGCAGGGGAGTTTGGGCCTTGCAACCCACGGCCAGGCCCACAGCAAGAAGGCCGGCTAGAAAGTGAAATCGTGACAAAGAAAAATCCTCTCTCCAAAGGATACTCCAGCCACCTGCAGTGCGGCAGCAGGGCAATCGCATGAACGAATTTGTTGATGAAGATGGTTCTTTAAAAGGCCTTGGAAGATCAGCAACCGCTTCCCCTCTCGGAGGGAGGTGTCGATAATAGCCCAGGGCAAGCGAAGCGCAGCCCTGGGAATGCAGCCGAGTCGAGGTCTCCGCCCCGGAGGGGCGGCGCGAATTCCCCTTTTCGTGTCCATGCGATTGCCCTTGGCGGGGCAGCCGGCGCTTGCGCGCCATGGGTTTCGTGGCTTCCTACATCCTCAGCAAAGAGGCTCATCTAATAGGCTGGCGGCAGGGTGGGGTCGCGGAAAGCCGAATTGGTGCGGCGGACGTCGCCGATAGTGCCGAAGCTGGCCAGCGTCAAGCCCCATAGATATTGCGTGTCGTTGCCGCGAACCGAGCCGAGATCGAGCCGCCGGTAACCGAAGGTGAGTCCGCAGCAATCCCAGTTGTAGGTGGCTTGCAGCCCGGCATATTGCAACTGGCCAAGGGCAAAGTCGTAACCGCCGTTGGCGGCGAAACTGAATCCTGTGCCAATGGGCAGACCGTTGCTGCCGGCTTTGCCGATGGAGAGAAACGGCTGCACCTGCTGGCTTTGGATAATGGAAGCCGCGGAACCAGACTCGTCGACCGCGTTGAGCAGCGCATGACCTACGCCGACCGTCGTGCGACCCCAACTGTAGCCGGCGAAGAGATTGTCGGCGCCCAGACGTCCGGCCTTGGGGTCGTAGTCCAGGTCCCACTCGATGCGAAGGTTGTCGATCGCCTCAAATCGTAGCCGCGAAATGACGGGCGAAAGATTGCGCGCGTCGGTGAGGAAGGCGATGGCGCTCAGGTCAAGCGTCGAATCGAAGACGTTGCGCCGCCCTGAGATCAGCGCTCCGCCGAAGTTGGGGTCGATGAATATCTTTTGCGCGACCTGCCAACTGGCCCATTCGCGGGGCTTGTCCGGGCAGCCGGATACGGCGTCCTCGGGGGCGCAAGGCTGTTGATTGGCTGGACGCAGGTAAAAGCGCTGGGTGAGCGAGTAGCCCACTTCATTGGTGTCGGTTGCGATATCCGTTGAGTCGATCAGCAGCACGTTACGCGCCTGCGAGCCAATACCGGTGACGTACCGGTAGGTGATCTCCGGCTCGACGACGTGCCGCAACACGCGATTCCAATGGTTGAGCGAAAAGTCCCGTTCAAAGGCAGGGGGCCTTAGGTCCACCGATGCCTCAATGTCGTTGCGGTTGAGCGGATCGTGGCTGATGGTGGGAACGCCGCCATTGGATCCCGTCAGATCGGGGTTCTGACTGACGGTGTAGGCGGTCTCGCGCAGTGCGGCCTGAGCCAGCAGGCTCCAACCGCCGACCGACAGCGGCAAAGTCAAATGCGGATAGAGGTCGTAGCGGCCAACGTTACGGGCGTGAAAACTCGTTCCGGTGGGGAATGCCCCAGGTTCGGAACGGGTTAGATAGGCGAGCGACGAGCCCAGACCCCAATAGACCGGCGCGGCGCCCAGCGGCCTGTCCAGCACGTCAAAGCGAAGGCTGGGCAGGTGCAGTATTCGCGCTTCGTTGCCATCGGTGGTACTCCCGAAAGTCTGAAAGCGTTCTGCCGAGGCCGAGGGCACGAAGCCATTGTGCGCGTGAGTCAGCGCCACTTTGCTCTGTACCTCGGAGTTGACCGCTTGGGAATAAGTGTCGTTGAAGACCAACCGGTATACATAGCACGACAGGTACTCCACGTTGCCGGCCAGCCGGGTCTCAGAATTAAAATCCTTGCGGCCCTCGGCGTTGATGTCCACTCCGCCCTGATTGACATTCCCCGTGCTCGTCGGGGCCGGAAGGCAATTGGCAGTGGGGGGCGAAGTGGGGGATGGCACAAAGCCGCGGTCAAAGAGGGCGTTCACACGCGCGGTGAAGTGGTCGACCCCGGGGCCCTTGTAGCGGAAGTCGCCGCTGGGCGCCCAGCCGCGCTTGCTGTAGTAGTCCGAACCCACGATCATGTCCATGCTGCGATTGATAACCCAATAAACCTGCTCGCCAAACGTATAACCCCGGATCGACGAGTAGTTGCTGGGCAGGATAGGGAAGAGCAGCCCGCTTTCGCGGCCGGTCTCGTTTGTCGGACGGTGGACGTAGGGCAGGTAGAAGACAGGCAGGCCGATCAGTTTGAAGATCGTATTCGCCGATGAGGCCTGGCCATCCTCCAACTTGATGCTCCGGGAAAACAGCAGCCAGTCGGGGCGGGGCAGGCGGCAGTTGGTCATCGTGCCGTCCACGATTTTGTAGTGGCCCTCGCCGGTCTCAAGCAGAACCCTGCCGGTAAAGAGAAATGGATTGGTCGTCGAGTACACGGTAGTTCGGCCGAGAGTGCGAACGCCCTGTGAGCCATGCACATTGTAAAAGCGCGCGGTATGCATATTGAGCCGCATCTCGCCGCTTGAGGCGTAGATCATCACATCGTTGGGACCGCCCGCGACTTGCAGATTGCCTTCCGCTTCCAGTTCCGTGGTGGACTGGTGATAGACGACCTTGTCGGCGTGCAGTGTGTAGTCGCGGTAGTGAACCACCACGTCCCCGGTGAGGGTCCAGAGATCGCCCGTCCGGTTCTGGTTCTTAGCCTCCCAGTCGACGGGTACGCCACTGGCTGGCTCGGGCTCCGGCTGGGCTACGGGAAGAATCTCCTGGCTGGGATCGTCGGGCAGAGTGGCCGTGGGCGAAGTCTCCGTGCCGGCAGGGTTCACGGCCGGCGGAGGTGCCGCATTGGTCAACGCCTGCCCCCTGCTTTGCAGATGACAGAGAGCCAGCATCGTGATAAATACTAGAGTGCGAGGATGCATCCCAGGGACCAAGGTCAGCATAGCAAAACAGGCTGCCTCAAATGGGAGACGCATCGCGCAGCTCTGGCAGCAGGCAAATTCGTAACCTCCTCACCGCGCTCGTGCCCGGCACTCCGGGCCAGCGATGGAGCCATGCCTGTCCTTTCCGTGTAACCTCCTTACTTCTTTAAACGAAACCTCCGAGAGCTCCGGGTGCAACGGAGTCCTCGGCCAACAGCCGCCGCGGGTCCCGAAAAAGGCTCGGCAGGCGTGTAAGAAGGGAAGCTGGAGCCTTGAGCACAACTGTAGTCCAGCCCGATGCCACCTCCTGGAAACGGGAAGTAAGTCTGCGCATAGCTGCCCACAAGAGCCGGAGAGGCACTGCGCAGCCGTCCGCGCCTGCGCCAACCTGGACTGGCTCGAGCGGTCGGGCCGCCGCCGCAGCGGCCCGCGTGGCTGCGCGCTACGCCAATGCTCCCAGCTACAGCCAGATGCAGGCCGTCGAATCTCCCGCAGTCAAGAGCGACACTGGGATCGTCGCTGCCGAACCTCGGACGGAAGAGATCGCAGCCGGACCAATTGCCGTCGGTTCGCCAGTTGCGGAGGAACGCCTGTTGAAGGCTGAAGCTCCGCATCAAGAGGAGTCCACCCAACCCTCAGCGCGAGATTGGGAAACTGCTATGCCCCTAACGTTCGCTGCCTCGCCCTCTTCGCTTGAGGACTGGGAGAACGAATGCTCACACAACCGATGGGAGCCGGATCTCCGCTTGCGCCCTCTGGAACTGGCTCCAACCCCGAATTTGGTAAGGTCCAATGAAAGCGAGCCGCGCCCGGCTGAAGAGCCGATCTCTTCGTTTCCGGTGTCCTCGTTCGCAGGCTCCGCCGAACGAGCCAAGTGGGATTGGCCGGAGCTGGCGAGAGATCTTTCAAGCAGCGAGGAGATCGAGCCTGTCGAGCCCGATCAGCCCGTTCACGCCAACCTTATCGAGTTTCCGCGGGAACTGGTCGCCACCCGCAAGATGCGTCCCCGCCGGGCAGAGGGTCCGCTTGCAGCCTCCAGAGCAGAGACGCAGTTGAGCATCTTCGAGGTTGATCCTGGGGCGGTCTCTACACGCCCCGAATCCGCCGCAGCGGCAGCGGCTGTCTGGCCGGAACCCGCCTGGGCTGAGATCGAACTGGAGCCTCAAATCCTTGATGCAGCCGGGACGGAGGACGCGACATCCGCACTTCAGGACTTGCAACTCGCGCCCATCGGCCAAAGGCTGGTAGCTGCCCTTGCCGACAGTGCACTCATCGTTGCCATTGTCCTCGCCCCGGCCCTCGCCGCCGCAGGCAGAATCGGCCAGTTGCACTCAACCAAGATGGTGGAAGCCGGCGCGATTCTGGCATTCCTGATCGCCGGAATGCTCTACTATGCGCTGCTGCTCTTGCTGGCCGGAGCAACTCCGGGCATGAACCTGGCGAGGATCTCGCTGTGTACCTTCGACGGCCAGATTCCCACTCGCGAGCAGTTGCGCAGCCGGCTGGGCGCGCTGCTGCTCTCTCTGGTTCCGGTGGGGCTGGGCATTGCCTGGGCTCTCTTCGACGAGGACCACCTCACCTGGCACGACCGGCTGTCGAGAACCTACCTGCGGGAGAATTGAGACTGCCGACGGGCCAACTTGAGTGCTTGCAACAGAGAAAAAGGGCGGCAGCCTGGTCCAGGGCCATCGAGGCCGCTTGCTGAGACCGCATTTCCAGATGCGGCTGCCGCCAAATGAAAACGGCCTAAGAGAGCGCGGTCCGCAACGCGGGCCGTGCGGCCAACTGGCCTTTGCCTGCGAATTTCCCCCCATCCTGGTGATCGCTCTCCAGGCGGAACTGGCGGATCATGCCGTCCAGGCCGCTGGCCAGCGAAGCAAGACTCTTGAGAGCTTCGACCGCCTCCTCGGCAGCCTGCGCATTCTCGACCGACAACTGGGAGATCTGGCCGGCGGACTCTGAGATCTCACCGGAGGCCGAGGTCTGCTCGGTGGCGGCGGTGGCGATCAGGTTAATCTGGTGTTCCACCTGCTTCGAGGACTCGATAATAGCCTCCAGGCTCTGGCGGGCGCGGGAGGTTTCACTCATACCCGTCTCGACGGCTGCACGGCTCTCTTGCATCACCTGGAGCGTCTCGCGCGTCTCTTCCTGAATGCTGCGGATGGTGCCTGAAATCTCCTCCGTCGCCCCTTTGGTGCGCTCGGCCAACCGGCGAACCTCACCGGCGACAACAGCGAATCCCCGCCCATGTTCTCCGGCGCGGGCGGCTTCGATGGCCGCGTTCAATGCCAGCAGGTTGGTCTGTTCGCTGATCTCCTGGATGACGTTCACTACCTTGCCGATCTCTTCGGAGCGATGCGCCAGCGAGGTCATCTTGCTTGAGACCGAGCTGGTCGCCGCAGCAATCTTCTCCATCGTTACGGCGGCGGCTTGCATCACCGATCCGCCCTGGTCGGCGGTTTCAGCCGAGACGCGGCTCGCGGAGGCCGCGCTTTCAGCGTTGTGGCTGATTTCGCCAATGGTCGCGGTCATCTCCTGCGCCGCTGCGGCGATCTGGTTGGTCTTGCTGGATTGCGTATTCGCATTGCCGGCCGATTGCACAGCGCGAGTGCTGATCTCGGTTGTGGCGGCGGAGAGCGTGTCCGCTCCCTGGGCTACGGACTGGAGTACGCTTCGTATCGACTCGGCGCAGGTGTTCAAGGCCGTTCCAAGACGCCCGAGCTCATCGGTCCCGCTGTCCTCGACCCATGCCGTCATATCCTTGGCGGCCATGCGCTCCACGGATTCAGTAGCCCGGTTAACACGCGGCGCGATCTCATGTGTCAGCACCGCGCCGATCAGCGCGCAGAGCGCGACGATCAGCAGCGTAGCTCCAATGCTGATCCAGGTGGCTCGGTTGCTGAACCCGGAGACAGACTTGGACTCCTCCGTGCCTTCTTTCGCGTTGAGGTTGAAGTCGTCGTTGATCCCGCTCAACGTCTCATTCATTGAGGCGACAACGGAACCTGAGAGCAGCAGGTCCAAAGCATCGCCAGTCTTCGCAGCCGCCAACATCGCATTGGCCCGGTCGCTGGCGTCCTTGTACTGAGCATAGCTGGCGGAAAACTTCTGATAGAACTCGCGTTCGCCTGGGTAACTGATCATCGGCTCATACAGCTTGGTCGATGTTTGATAATCGGCGATGGCCTTCTGCCGCAGTGCGCCTTTCTCTTGAGCGCACGCCGGCGTAACACATAGCAACAGATCGAGATCCTCCCGTCGCAATACATTGAATGCCCTTCGAACGTCGGACAGGGCGAGCACCGATGGAAACGAGTTGTCGCTGACATCTACCGAACGCTCGGCAATACTCCGGAAGGTGACAAACGTGTAAGCGCCCAGGACAACGCAGAGGCCGCAGACGATGCCGAAGGCGAAGAGGAACTTGCGGGAGATGGGGAGGTTACGCAGCCATTGCATGGCGTAGCCCTTTCTTAAACCAAAATCACTTGTGGAGTTCATCGGCGGGACTCGGACTGACTTGAGCGGCTGTGAGGATGTTGAAGGAACCGGGAAAGCACGCCAGGCGCGTGGTCTCCCATCCTTTCCGCGATAATGTTGCGGAAAAGATAGAGCGTCCGGGATTCGTGGGCTAGTCATTGGAGGGCGACCCAGCCCGGCGCGGGTGCGTCTTTAAATCGAGATCCCTGCCTCGCGTTTTGGGCTGCCGATGGACGTCGCCGGTTTTTGGACCTTCCTGACTGTCTTTCAGTTGCTGGTCAGGCCCGGGAAGGTTGGACGACCGTCCGGGCGCTGCCAGCAACAAGGTTGTGGTTACCCACCCATCTCAACCGTCGACGATGTAATAATCGCGTCCAGTGACATGGTATGGCTCTAGTTGTATTTTTCAGAGGGATCAATGTCGGAGGCCACAGAAGGTTTCGCCCGAGCCTTGTGGCCAAAGAACTGAGGGTCTACGACGTCGTGAATGTGGGCGCCGCCGGCACACTTGTCGTTCGAAAACCGGGCTCGCGCGCAAACTTCCTTGCTGAACTGCGGCAAAAACTGCCGTTCGAAGCGGAGATTGCGTTCTGTGACGGCAACGATCTTCTCCGATTGGAAATGGAGAATCCGTTTGGTTCCGAGCCATCTCCTCCGGACGCGGTTCGATTCCTGAGCATCCTGTCGAAAGCTGGCCACTGCAAAGCATCCCCTCCGATTGCGATTCCCGCAGGTGAGGAGTGGTTTGTGCGAGTCATCGGCTCGAAAAGACGGTTTGTTTTTGGAGTGTACCGGCGCCAGATGAAGACAATCGGCTATCTTGGCCAGATTGATCAACTCTTCGGCGCGCCCGCCACAACTCGCAGTTGGAGCACAATGCTTTCAGTGCTTCGGATTTTACGAGCGTGAGAGGCAGCCGAATGAATGACACCGGCAGACGGCCTCTTCAGACTTCGATTGTCTTTATGTCGTTGGCTGAAGACCTGATCTACCGTTTCCCGGAGTTGCACAAGCCTTGCCTACGGCACAAACAAACCTAGCCGCACATGCCACTTTGTCCGCGCGCCGGGCTTGAGCGTCACCATGCCGGTGTCGGTTGAGCCCCACTCTTTGCCGAACGGGTCGCCGAAGTTGTACTGGTGCTCGACAGCCACAAAGTTCTTGGTGGGTGGCGCGTAAACCTGGATTGCCTTGATCTCCGGCGAGAGTCCTTCGATGTTGACGCCGTAGTGAGCGGCCGGGTCAATCACCCGCACTGTGGCGGTTTGGTTCGCCCAGTGAAGTTGGCTCCAATTGTCGTCAAAGAAGAGACCGCCCAGCGGCGCGCCCGCAACGGAGCGCAGATCGAACCGAGTGCCATCGACGGGAAGCAGCTTGCCGGTGGGGAAGACGTTGTCGTATCCATCCACCTCGGCCACCTTGTCGCCCGGCACACTGAGCCGCACCTGTGCGCGATTGCCCGAAGGCAGGTTGAAGTAAGGGTGCCAGGCGATGGCCATGGGCTCGTCCTCGGTCCCGGCATTGCTGGCCTCGATGGTCACATCCACAGCTTCGGCGGTGAGCCGGATGACGATGGCGAGTTGAGTCTTCGAGAGCCAGTGACCGCCAAAGTCGCCGGCCCGGATGACGCCGGAGATCTGCTGGCCACCGGGAATCTGATCCACTTTAAGGTCTTCGGTCTTGGACTTCAGAATCAGCCCGTGCATAGCGTGGCGCTCGGCCGTGGGCAGTTTGCCGATGTTGTTGGCCGGCAGCGTGATCGCGTGGCCCTGCCACTCCGTTGTAATGCTCTTGCCGTCGGCCGAGAGCTTGCCGCGAATCCGGTTGGGATAAGGAACGAGGAAGGCCGCGCCCATCCGGTAGCCGACGTGGCCAACCTCGTCATCCTCAAAATCGAGCATCTGCTTTGCAGCGGCCAGGTCGGGCGAGGCCAGCACGTCCACATTGCCCTTGCCGGGAAAGTTGCCGGTGACTTGGAGAATCTCCATGCCCCGGCCGGGCAGCACCGTCACCGAGGTGAACTCGGGCTTGGTCGTGCTGACGGCTTTGCGGCTGAGGGTAACAACCTTCTGCCCTCCAATCTCGATTGCGAGGTTGTCGCCGTCCTGCAAAGTGTGGTGATGGATTTGGTCGTCGATGATGGGAACTACCTCCGGGTTTTTGTTCTGGGGTCCGGTTAGTGCGAGACCCGTGAGGGCAAAGGAGCCGGCCATCAAAACCACGGGCAGCACGGCGAGCACGCGCATTCGAGTCTTCATCTCAATCCATTCCCGAAGGCGCATTCGGCCCCGCAAGCGGCCCCGCGGGGTTTCTTCGGCCAGCGATGCCATTCTACGTCAGAGGGCCTGCTCCTGTGTTCAGATGAGGTTGGAATCGGGGCAACCGTAAAACGAGAAATGGGACGCACCCGGGCTTTGAAAGGGCACGGCTTCAGCCGTGCCAAGCATCCGGCTCCAATCTTGTTGGGTTTTAACCCCTGAGGGAATCCTTTTGCACGAGAAAATCATCCCTCGGCGGCTAAAGCAGGATTGCGTGGACCGTCTTGAGCGGCGCGGCTGAAGTCGTGCCCTTTCAAAACCACAGCCCCCCGAAGATTAATACCGTTCATGAGATTGCCCTGGGTTGGAATCAGTGATGTGTCCCCGGCGATTGCCCCGCCCTTCCGGCCTGTGATAAAACGGGGTGCAATGAATTCTCCCTCAGCGCTGACCCTGTTCGCTGCCTTCGCGTTGGTCACACCGGCCTTTGCCCTTCACTTGGAGCCGGTAAGAAACGACCACAACTACCCGCTTCCCGTGGTCGACATTGAGGACGCCGATAAAGGGGTCGTCGCCCAGCTCTTCGTCCTGCCCGGCGAGACCATGAAGCTGGACGAGAAAGAGAATCCAGCCGCCGGAGCCGGCTTCTATCAGGCGGAGCAGGGCGAAGTGTACTATATCGTGATTCCGCCCCGGCTTCCACTGCCCCGCTATGCGTCCAATCTCTGCCCCTGCGTGCTCGAGGTCGACAAGATCGGCTGGAGCCGGGATGGCACGCTGACAAGCGTTACCGGCTTCCGCCCGTTTCTCATCACTGCCGCAGGCGTAAAGATTCCCATCCTTTCCGACGTCGCCAACCCCAAAATGGCCAAAAGCAAGCTGTACTTCAAGCTCAAAGGCCACGACTGGGGCGACTACTGGGTCCTCACCCACTACGGGCAAGTGGTCGACGTAGGGGGTCCATGGGGACCCTGGGAACTGATCCGGTTCGTCCTCACGGTCATTGTTCCGATTGTTCTCGGCTGCACTCTTATCTACTCGGTGGCCGGCGGCATCGTGTACTATCGCGCGGATATTTATCCCGATAAGTCCTTCATTCAACTCATGCAATTGAGCCTAAAGCAGCCGCCCTTCTTCAGAGATTTGACCTCCGGGACCGAGCTGGAGGACGAGGATCTGTCCTGAGTCGGGAATATGCAACACAAAGCCGGTTGTCATTCTGAGCGAACGGGGCCCCGAACGTCTTTCAGTTCGGGGATGGTGAGTCGAAGAATCTGCGTTCGTTCTTCGGTGAACCCTGGACCCACCACACTAGCCGCCGAGCAAAGACAATGTGGTCCAGGTCACATTTTCTCGTGGGGTGCGCGGGTGTAAACTTCCGTTCATTGTTTCCGAGCCACAACTATGCCTGTTCAAGAAGAAGTTCTCACCCTGAGCCAAACGCGCGGACCGAGCCGCCCGCTGCTTGATTTGACCGTTGGCAGCCTGCTCGACCGCACCGCCAGCCGCTTTCCCGACCGCCTCGCCGTGGCCTCCCGCCACCAGCAGAAGCGCCTCACCTGGGCCGAGCTGAGCGAGGCCGCCGACAGCGTAGCGCGCGGTCTCTGGTCCCTCGGCATCCGCAAGGGCGACCGCGTGGGCCTCTGGTCGACCAGTTGCGTTGAGTGGATCGTGATGCATATGGGTGTCGCACGAGCTGGAGCGACCCTGGTCAACGTGAACCCCGCTTACCGCTCCCATGAACTGCAATTCGCTCTCCAGCGCTCGCGCATGAAGGCGCTCTTTCTCTGGCACAAAGACAAGCACGCCGACTACGAAGAGATCCTCGGCCGCGCCTGCCATGGGCTCGACCTTGAGTTGCAACACACCATCTATTTCGACACGCCGGAGTGGCCCGCGCTGCTTGACGCCGAGGGCCGCCTGCCGGATTACATTGACCCGCAGGATATCGCCGACATTCAGTACACCAGCGGGACGACTGGAACGCCGAAGGGCGTCATGCTCTCCCACCACAACATCGTCAATAATGGCCAGTTCCTCGCTCAAGGCTTTCACTACACAGAGCAGGACAAGATCGTTGTGCCAGTGCCGCTCTTCCACTGCTATGGCTGCGTGATCGGCACCATGACGGCTGTGAACTCCGGGGCGGCCCTCATCCTGCCTAACTGGACCTACGACGCCCGCGCCACGCTGCAAGCCGTCCACGACGAGCGGGCCACTTCGGTTTACGGTGTCCCGGCGATGTATGTGGCCGAGTTTGCGCTGCACGACTTTGCCACCTTCGATCTCACCAGCCTGCGCACCGGCATGATGAGCGGCGCGCCCTGCCCGGTCGAACTCATGAAGCGCGTCCTCACCGAGATGCACATTGGTGAACTGGTCATCGCCTATGGCGAGACCGAGACTTCGCCCGTGACCACGATGTCCGACGCTTCCGACCCCATCGAGATCCGCGTCAAGACCGTCGGCCGCGTTATGCCGCAGACCGATCTTAAAATCATCTCGACCGTGACCGGCGAAGTAGTGCCCATCGGTGAACAGGGTGAGATTTGTATCCAGGGCTACGCGCTCATGAAGGGCTACGACGGCGACCCCGAAGCCACCGCGCAGATCATCCAGTCGGATGGTTGGCTGCACACCGGCGACCTGGGCGTCATGCGCGATGACGGCTGCATCCATCTCACCGGCCGCTCTAAAGACGTGATTATTCGCGGCGGAGAAAACATCTATCCCCGCGAGGTCGAGGAGTTTCTCTACACCCACCCCAAAGTCGGCGAAGCGCAGGTCGTCGGCATCCCCAATGCCCGGTTGGGTGAGATCGTCGCCGCATGGGTGCGCCTGAAGCCCGGCGTAGTAGCGACGGAAGAAGAAATCAGGAGCTTCTGCGAAGGCCAGATCGCCTACTACAAGATTCCCGCTCACGTCCGCTTCGTCACCGAAATGCCAGCCACCCTAAGCGGCAAAATCCAGAAGTACAAAATCCGCGAGTTTGAAATTGAAGCTAGAGGCTTGCAGGATGTGGCCAGAACAGCTACGGCATAGGCGATTTTTAGAGAAAGAAGGTCGTGGGCAGGTGGCCCGCTCACCACGTGTCATTGACCGGGTCCCGTTCATCGCATCTCTACTGTGCCACGATGAACGGCGCTCAGCCTCACGAGGTTTGGATAATCTTTGGGGATATGACTGGTGCACCTCCCCTTACCAAAGCGCGAAGTCGCCGCGTGAGAGAACCCAGGCCGCGAGAATCACGTTGCTGGTGGCATGTGCGATGACTGCGTCGCCCATGCGCCCTCGCCATTTCAACACCAGACTAAAGACCAGGCCCGCAACGAATCCGGCGATCCAGTGCTGGCCGTGGAGCAGCGCAAAAGCAAGCGATGAAACGCCAATGGATGCGGGCGTCAGCGTAGAAAACGGAACTCGTTCAAACTCCCGATCGATGAGCCGTCGCGCCAAAAGCCCTCGAAACGCCAACTCTTCCGCGATCGGTACTGTGATCGCTGCGGCGGCAACGCGCAATGCGATCCAAACGACACGGCCCGGCGTAGAGAGCGCCGCTAGCGATGCGCCCAACGGCGTGGGCGATGAGTCCCCGATCCACCAGGCAGGGGCAATCCAGAGCAGAGATATGGCCGCGCCGGTCAAAGGAGCAATCCATCCAAAGCGCCAGTTGAGCTTTCTCAATTCAGCCCGGAAAAACCAGATGGCCGCGGCTGCGGAGACAAAGCGCAGCGGGTAAAGCCACTCAAAGCGTCCCGACGCTGCCTTCGAAACAAAAGACGCCGCGACGATTGCAAGGAAAGGCATCAGGTAGGCGCGAACTGCTGGCGATTCCCACGATTGGTCGACGACCGGCGATTGCTCCAGGACTGGGACAGCGCCACTTTCACCTGCGCCGGCCAGCGCCAAGCTCCCGTTTGTTGTGGTCGCGACCGAGCTTCTTCGCCGCACCCATGAGAGCTTTCGGGTGGCCATTGAAAACGCGAAGGCCACAGTGGTAAAGGCAATCCATCCGGCCTGCGAATGAAAGCCAAGCATGGCGACGTCGCGGGCGCCCGCATTTCCAATCAGGATCAGCGAACAGATGCGCACAATATTCAGCATCCACACACTGACGAGCGCGCACGGAATCAGCAGCAGCGCCTGGGGAAAGCGGCTCTCCTTGCGGAAGTAGGCCAGCCAGACAATCGTGAAAACCAGAACCAGCCCTAGGCCTTCGATTCCAGAGCACTCTTTCGCGACGATGACTGCAAAACGCGGCGTTCCTACCTTGAACCTTACCGGATCGACTAACGCGCCGGGCATGAAGGTTTGGAGCACCGCACCCACTGAGCGAAAGGTGATGGCCTGCAGGAACCGGCCAAGGCCATTGCTCGATGCGTTCCAGAGAGATTGAAATGGAAAACGCAGAAACCATGCAGCGATACCCGCCAGCAGAGCAAATAGCCAAAGCGGACTTGTCGAACCAAGAGCCGCGATCCAGGATTGCATCGGAATGCAGGCCAGCGCCAACAGCGCAATTCCCAGCACAAGAATTGCTCGCGCGGTTAGTTGCATCCCAGTCGAATCCAACTGAGGGCCGGCGCCCTGCAGCGCCGCGAAGTTGCCCAGGCACACGGCAACGATACATAGGAGATGTGCGGCAAAAAGCAGGGGACTAAAAGGGAGGTCTTCCTGACGGGCTTTAAGCTGCGAGTAGCCAAGACCGACAAAGACCGCGTACGAAACAATTCCGCAAGGAGCCAGTGGGCCGAGCAGCGCCAGAGAATGAGGAATTGCGGAAACAAGCAGGCAGTCTACCGTCAAAACCGCCGCAAATAGGTAGAGGCGTCCGAGCAGATGACGGGGCGGATATGAACGTGGACCTGACCAGGAGAAAGCTCTCCCAGTCAGGATCACACGGTTGAGGTATGCGTTCAGAACTCCCTCCGCTTACTTGCTGCGTCGAGCTCTTAGGATTGTCAGACCTCCAGCAAGAAGCGAAAATCCGCCGATTGCCAGGGCCGGATCGACCTCGGGAGCTATAGGGTCAGAATCAGCGGCATGCCGGTCTTCAAATCGAACGGAATCGCTGGAATGCGAATCCCATCTGCTTTCCGGCCTTGCATGCGCCAATGTGCTAGCTCCGAGTGAGAGAACCAAGGTGAGGATCGCGTACTTGACGTTTTTCTTCATCGGTCTCCTCCGTTCCTTGACATTCGTGTCGAACACAACCACGGGCCAAGTGTTCCCTACTTTAGAGGAGATTGACAAAGTTGACTGTGCAAGACTGCTCAACCGCCAATGGTCACTTACCTTTTCTCGCCCTGAGGATTGTTAGACCCCCAGTGAGAAGTGAGAGCCCGCCCAATGCAAAGCCCGGGTCGATCTCTGGAGCTACCGGGGGATCGCTTTCCTGCTTAGGTGGGTCGTACTTTGGCCGGTCATGGCTACGTTCCCACCAGCTGAACGTTTTGGCATGTGCGGCCATGGTTGTTGCGAACATGAGAACCAGCGTCAGAAACACGTACCTGGAGCTCTTTTTCATGCTTTCCTCCTTCTAACTTCTAACGTTGCAGCCAAATGCCTGAGGGTAGACATCCCCGAAACGACCAAGACGGGTGATTCGTCGTAGCCGTCTTGAGGGATGCCTCGAATCGGGCCCAGATCAGCTTCGCTGCTCGAAGCCATCGAACAACGGATTAGTTGCTCAGAGGCAACCGGTGGTTGCTCGATTTATTTTTCGAGCTATAGTCGTTGGCTAGCACCCGGGGGAAGCGGGTGGTTATTTGATGCGCAAACAGGGGAAGTTGATCCCGAATAGAATGCTTGCCCGTTATGCCAAGGTAGCTTCAGCATGGGGAAGGCGAACACTCTGCATTCTCGATAGTAGGCTCATCTTTGAAATCGTTTCTAGATATTCATCAAAGAGGCCGGGAAAAATTTGTTTTGCATCAAAAATGCTGGCTTGACCGGCGGGTGGCCCTGGTCGAGCTTTCGCTACTAACAAACCGGTAGGCGCGGAATTGTTGAGATTGAATCCGAATGGACAGCCCGCGAGAGAGGCTGGCAACTACCTGAGCGGATGCGCTACCGGCGGTTTGGCTCCTCCTCCCCGGTTCCCAAAGGCGAGGGACCGGGGGCACCCTCAGTCTAGTTGGGAACGATCATCGGGACCGGGGCCACCCGCCTTCTGGCGTTTCAAGCAGCGGCAGGCGATGAAAACAACTGAAGGTGATGAAGTGCAGAGACTCCGCTTGCTGAAACCGCTTCAGGCCGCTTGGCATGGCTCCATCCTCGCCCGCCCACCATCTTAGCGCGACTCGCACTCATCGCAACCCCCGCTCATCGCAAAAAACGCGATGAACGGGGCACAGCTTCTCAGCGCTCACCGTCATTCTTCAGGGGCGATGACTAGGCCACCTGCCCCGTGGTTCGTGGACTCTCGTCAGAGATCGGAGATCGGAAAAAGTCGGAGGGTTGCGGTTCGTGGTTCCCACCCTTTCCACGGTAGAACTGTGGAAAGGATGGGGAACCCAGCTTTGCGGGATGGTTAAGTGTTTGAAAAACTCAGGGTGCGCCACCCGCCCGTTTCAGCATGACATCGAGCCTGACATCTCTCCCCATACGCACATCAAAGCATTTCATCTGTTTTGGGTCAATCGATATGCGATCGCCGGTCTTCAAATCATAGGCTGAAAGACAGTAATAGCCTGGCTGTAGCAGAGCGTTATAATCGCCCGCCATATCGGTCATTATAAGAGTTTTGTGACCCTCTTTCATCGTAAACGACAGTACTGTATAAGGTGCCTCTTCCATCATGCCATTCGGGTCCTTAGGTACATACCCTGCGCTTCCGTGAACGACGCTAAAGTCAAGGTGGCTCGCACTCTCATCCACATGCGCCATCTGCATAGGCGATGTCCCGGATAAAAATACAAAGGACAAGAGAACTCTGATCATTGTGACCTCGGGGGTTTTGCGTAGATCGATGGTGTGATAGTTGTTACGGGAACCTCCACGGTGGATCGACCATAATATGGACTGCCTGGGCTATTGAGTTTATCAATGACAGCGCTAAGTCCAAATTTCGAAGCCGTGAATAACCCTTGCAGAAACTTGCTTTGGTCTTTCCCAACTGGCGTAACCATGAATCCGGCCATAAACGCATTTGCTTCATCTACAAGGTCATCTCTATAGCCTTCCCATTTGCCTGTCTTCGCACTTAGCGCAAATCCAATCAGCCCATCTAAGAATTGCTCACCGTGCTTCATTTCGTGACCAACTTTCTGAATATCTGGCATCATACCATAGGATGCTCCATCCCCTTGCAATTCAATATATAGATCTCCGGGATGACCTTTGTAAGTTAGTTCACCTGATCCATTACCTGACTCTCTGACGACGTGGAAAGTTTCATCCGCTTGATCTAGTCTCTGATACGTTGCCTCTAAAGCACTACCGCGCTCTCTATCCTTTTTATTCTTACTATTAATGAGGTCGTGAATGTTTTTCTCATACTTTCTTTGCACGTCAGACATGGGTGTTGTTTCCCCCTTTTCACATTTCTTATTTGAATCCTCCCAACTAACTTTCATCCCTGTTGGATCTGTTGCGATCAATGGCGTGTTTTGTGCATACACATACCTATTCAGCGATTGCGGATCCGCTATGGAACCAGATAACGGATCTGGACTCATGAACCGGCCCATCGCACTGGAGTAGTACCTGGCCCCGAAGTAGTCGTTGCCAGATTCGGTATCACGTTCTTTGCCGGTGAAGTGATGTTCGGTGGGGGAGACCAGGTCGCCACCGGTGCAGGCTAGGCCGTCGCCGTAGGGGAGGCTGGCGCAGGTCTGTTCGAGGACTCCGGTCGAGTCGGTCTGGGCGCGGCGGGTGCCGAGCGGGTCGTCGAAGTAGAAGTGCAGGCCGTCTTTGTCGTAGGTGCCGAGCAGCTTGCCTCCGGCCCAGACGTTGGCGTGATGCCAGCACGGGGTGTTGGCGACGGGGCAGGCCGGGGTGGCAACGGAGTTGACGGCCATCTCGGCGACCTGTTCACCGCCCAGGCCGAGGACGTAGTCGCTGGCGGTCATGAAGCCATTGGCGGGGGTGTCGGCCTGCTGATCGCGCTCGTTCTGGATCATGGTTTCGGCCTGGACATTTCCGAAAACGCCAAGGAGAGAGATCGGTCTATCGTCCTACATCGTTGCGCGGATGTAGAAGTGCGGCGCGCCGGTCAGGGAAGGGACGGGCGCGCTCGCAAGGGCTATGCGCTGACGGCCTGCTTGGGATTGACCAGGTCGCGCAGCTCCTTGGAGGGCTTGAAGTAGGGCACCTTTTTTGCAGGAACCTCGACGCGCTCGCCGGTCTTGGGGTTGCGTCCGATGCGGGGGTTGCGCTGCCGGATGCGAAAGGAGCCAAAGCCGCGAATCTCGATCTTGTCTCCGCCTTTGAGTGCTCCGATCACTGAATCAAAGATTGTCTCGACGATGACCTCGCCGTCGCGGCGCGTCAGGTCGCCAACACCAGTCACCTTTTCCACCAGATCCGCTTTTGTCATAGGTCCCATGCCTCCGCATTCAGCATAACCGGATTCGGCCCATTCTTGCACGCAAAAGGGGGCTTGGCCAAAGATTTCGCCCCATTCCCTTCAATAGCTTGGCGGAAAGACACGCTCGCCGGAGATTGTCCGGGCCAACCTCGCCCAGATCGGGTTATTATGGCCAGAGCTATTCCCTGAGGGATTCAACACCGGAAGCGTGAGGGGTTTGCTGCAAAAGGACGGGTGCGTGATGGATGAAGCCAGGAACAATACAGTGCCGCGAAGCGGCGCAGCGCCAAGGTACAGCATCGTGATCCCCGCCTACAACGAGAGCGCCCGTATTCCGGCGACGCTCAAGTCGGTTGTGGACTGCATCCGCGCCCGCGGCTGGGATGCCGAAGTCCTGGTGGTCAACGACGGCTCAACGGATACGACGGCCGAGGTGGTGCGAGAGTTTTCCCGGAGCGCGCCCGAGGTGCGGATGCTCGAGAACCCCGGCAACCGCGGCAAAGGCTACAGCGTGCGCTCAGGGATGCTTCAGGCGCAGGGGCAGGTGGTGATCTTTACCGACGCCGACCTCTCGGCGCCGATCGAGGAGGCCGAGCGGCTCTTCGCGGCCATCGCCGAGGGCGCCGATATCGCCATCGGCTCGCGCTGGCTCGACCGCGACCGCCAGACGCAGCGCCAGCCGATTTACCGGCAGTTTTTTGGCCGCTGCTTCAACATCGTCACCCGCTCGGTGATGGGGCTTCGCTTCGCCGACACACAATGCGGATTCAAGGCATTTACGCGCGCCGCGGCGCAAACCGTCTTCCAGCTTCAGACGATCGAGCGTTGGGGCTTCGATCCGGAGATTTTGTTCATCGCCCTCAAGCGCGGCTTCTGGATCATCGAAGTGCCGGTCAGTTGGGCCAACGACGAACGCAGCCGCGTGAGCTATCTGAAAGATGGCATCAAGATGCTTGAGGAACTGGCGATTGTGCGCTGGAATGCGCTGCGCGGACGTTACGACAAGCCCGTCGAGGCCGGTCAGCGAGCCGGCGAGATGCAGTAGAGCCGGACCCGGCACACATCCCATGCGTGCAACATTCTTTCCCGACTATGCGGCCGTCTTGCGCCTCAGCAGTGGCGACGACAAAACAGCCATCGCCGCCACGACAACATTAGCCACAATCACCGGAAATGCGTGGATGATCGAGCCATAGATCACCCACAGAGTGGCCGCGCCCGCCTGCACCCAACGCAGCGAACTAGGCTGCTTGCACAGATAAGAGCAGGCGAACGCGGCGGTCGCGACCCATCCAATCCATTCGAGTTTCATCAGGCCACCGCCTTTATGTTCCTCGGTTCGGCGGCGCAGATGGTCAGCGAGTCGGTTCGCACCTTGTCCCACTCTTGCAGCACCAGGCCATGCAACTCGAAAAAGGCGCGAATGCGTATGGGATCCCATCCGGCGATCTCTTCAAGAATGGGCACGAGCACACTCAATGCGTCCTCGCTCAAAATCGTGCGGCTGGCGATTGGTGTGATGTAGCGATTTTCAGAGACGGCAATGGTGAGCCCTGAGAGGCGATTGACGTGGAGCATCACATGCACGTCCGAGCTGCCATCGCCCACGTAGACGATGCGGTCATGACCGACGCGCAGGTGGTTGCGCAACTCCTCCACAACGACCACCTTGCCGTAGCCGGCCGGCACGCGCACGATGGACTCAATCTCTCCCGTAGCCGAGTAGCGGAAACGCGTGCCGAAGATGCGGTCTGCCGGCACAATGCCTTCGAGCGCCGATTGAATCACCTCTTCCGGCGCTGCCGAGACAACATAGAACGTGAAGTGGTTGCCGTCCAGGTTCTCGATCAGTTGCGAGAGCAGGCGGATATTCTTCTTCAGGCGGATTCGCTTGCCGACCTCAACAAGATGCTCGCGGCGCACGCGGCGGAACTCGGGATCGTGCAGCAGCAGATAGGCCAGCTCTCCACCCTGTTGCACCATGTGAATGCGCGACAAGCCCGCGATGCGCTCTTCAAAGCCGGACAGGCCCAGCAAATCGCTGAGCACAATTCCCGAGTCGTTAAAACTCAATGTCTGATCGAAATCGCTGACCAGTAGAAAATCTCTTCCAATTCTTCCTTTATCGGGTTCCATATACACTCCTCCTGACTCAGTCTTTCGGTTGGGTTTCGGAAGGGGGTTGATTGACGGAGCTATTCGTTATGGCTTAGGCGCCAAAGGGGAACCGGCTTTTTGGCCGGTCAAGTATAGATTGATGTCAGTATAGCAAAACTATCGATTCTGGTCAGCCTGCAATCAAAACTGCGGCGCTTGATTTGACACGTATATTCTTTGACGACCGGTCCCTCCGCGACTCAGATTTGGAGTCACGGATACCTCAACCGCACTCTGTCTCCAGTGTGCGCAACGGGACCGGTCATATGCCAATTTCTACGAGGACTAGTTGGTCTACTGGACGGCGATGGCCAGCGCAAATTCGGTTCCGGTTGGCAGCTTTACAGCGCTCTTCTTCTTCGAAATGAGCGTTCCCGAATTCTGGCTTGCGATGTTGCTTTGGAGTTCCACGCCGCTGATCGGGTCAGTCTGATCCACATGCGTGATCTGGCTGTTCCAAGTGTTTGGTTCCTGATTTCCCGGTGTGATCAAATGCCCTTCATCGTCCTGGCCCACCGGTCCGTAGACTCCCACGATGGTGGCTGTGATTGGCATGACCTTGCCACCTTTAAGCTCTGCCTGGGTGAAGCGCAGCTCAATCTTCGACTTGTCATTCGCGTTCGCCGGGTCAGGCGCGGCAGTGCCAATCAGTTGAGTGCCCCGCGGCAGCTCGGATCCGTTTTTAAGTTGAACCGTTCTGCTGAGCTCGATTCGAAGCTGCTGACCCGGCTCAACCTTTCTGGAGTCGAGCGTTTGTTTGAGTACGGCCTGCGCGGGCACCATTGTCTGGGCCTTTTGTTGCATGGCCATTGTCGAGGAGGGGTCGTCTGGCGAGGGCTTCGAGTCGTCCAAAGTGCGGGCCTGCGCGAGTTGCGGAGAAAGCAGTGTCACAGCAATTGCTGCAACCGAAAGGGTTATCGCGAACTCTCGTTTCATGAGGGGGATCTCCTGATTCTCAAATTTGCGTGCGCCTCCCAGGCGACCTCGGGCCGGAGGCAGATGGCCTCACGCTTAGACGAAATCGCGCTCCCGTTTGTTCCCGACTTCCAAGCGAAATTCGGCTGATTTTCTCGCCTTTTTACACACGATTCATCTCCAACGGAGCACGTGTCGTTGCGATCGTTAGGGCAATCGCATCGCTATGGTGTCCGCAACCCCGAAATTATGGAACGAGTGAGAGATCCGAGGTGATAAGGCTCCTGATTCATTTACCTTTAATACTGGTGATAGTTTTTTTGCGTCCCCGATGGACGCTTGAGGCCGCACATGAGATCGCTCCTGCAACGCTGCACCCTGTTGGCATTTCTCGCCTGTTCGATACCGGCTGCTGCCGCGCCGGCTCCCAAATCAAAGATCGAAATCAAGGATGGCTGGTACTACGTCGACGGCCACAAATTCTTCGTCAACGCCATCGGCTACGAAATCGGTGCACGTCCCGGCGAAGATCCCAAGAAGCTTCCCGTCGTCAACCTTCCCGAGATCCAGCAGGATTTGAACAACATCAAGGCAGTCGGCTTCAACGGCATTCGCACCTGGACAGCCATGCCCGAAGACGCGCTGAAACTGGTGCAGGCATCGGGACTCAAGATCGTCTACGGAATCTGGATTGAGCCCACTGACGACTTCAGCGATCCCAAGGTCGTGGAGCAGGACCTGGAGATGACCAGGCGCGTGCTGGCCTATACCAAAAAATATGACTGCATCATCACCTACCTGATCATGAACGAACCGATGCCGGCGCACATTCGCAAGGTTGGGGCGCAGCCCACGCTCGATCTGTGGATCAAGCTCCGCGACCTGATCCATCGTGAAGATCCGGGCGTTCCAGTCACCATCTCGGGAAACACCGCCATCACCGGATGGCTGGACCTCAACGTATTCGATGTATACGGTCATAACACTTACGACTACTTGACCGAAGGCTCGAACTTTTCGCACGGCTACGCCAATACAAATCGCTACGTGGCAGAGACCAACGGCGGCGGCAAACCGGTACTGGTCACCGAGTTTGGCCGTTCGGTTTCGCCCCACGGAGGCGAGCATAGCGAGTATGGAGGCAATACCCTCGATGAGCAGGCGCGGGCGCTCACCGGTGACTATCGCGGATTGCTTGACTCGGGCGCCGCCGGAGTCTGTCCTTTCTACTATGCCGACGGATGGTGGAAGGGCGGCGATCCAGCCGTGCATAACGACACTCCCGAAGAGTGGTTCGGCTTCTGGGGATTCAAAGATGTGCATGACCGTACCGGCTACCCGCGTCCCGTTTGGCACGCGCTTGCCGACTACAACCAGGCGCTCGTGACCTCGCCTAAAAATCAGCAGTTCTATTTGAATGAGGTTCCGGTCGAGGCTTTCGTTGAGCCCGATGTGAGGCGCTTCAAAGTCGTCTACCAGGACGCGGTGATCTGGGAGACGGCGCCCGATGCGCATGGACATATCAGTGGCAAGCTATCGTTTGCGGGAGACGATCTGAAAGATCGCGAACTCGTCTTCGAAAGCTATGACGCCCAGGGACGCCTGCTGAAAGTGGAGAGTGTGGTCGTGCTCACCGGCAAGGAGCCGATCGTCTGGCCCACCCTCACGCTGCGCACCCCGGTTACGGATCTCGACAAGGCGACAGAAATTCCGGTCGAATACACGCTCACCAACAACGGTATCTTTTCACTGGTAGGCGAATTGCGCACCGTCTTTGCTCCGCATAACGGCTGGGAGCCGGGTGAGACCCATCAGCAAGCCATCGATCCAAAGCTGAAGCAGCAGAGCGTCACCGAGAGCTTCAAATTGCCCGAGAGTTGTTTTGTGCTGGGGCTCTACGCCGGGACCGATATTCGCTACGGCAAGTTCACCAAGACGATTTACGCGCAGAAATATCTCTTCCGCGGAAACTGGGCCGACCCAATTCGCCTCAAGTGAGGTGAGCAGACCGACAGGTGGCCCAGCCCACCTGTCCTGTCATCTGTGTGTTCTCCCGAAACAGTAAATCTGTGCCCCATCGCGGCTTTAAAGCCGCGATGAATGGGGCTTGAGGTCGATAACGCAGACTTACGGGCGACTTGCATCCGAACGACCCCGATCACGCTCATCATGCGTTCCGCCTGACCCTTTCAGGCGCGGTGCGAGAAGAACATCTCCAGCTTGCTGCTAACGCAGCCTCCTACCGATAGAATTGCGCCCGGCTTGAGAGCAGCGGGCGGGTGGCGCACGTCCGACCATCCACAAACGAATGGGTGCCCCAGGTCCGGATTCCCGGACCTGGGATACTATGAACTTCCAAGTGAGCGAAAAGCGGGCGGCTACCGCTCCGCGAGTGCTTGCAGATAATTACCTCTCTTCATCGCACAATAATCCTCAGGAACTTTCTCAAAATCGTCCACATAACTCCTTATCCTGGACGATTTTGCAGGGAACTTCTTTGTTGTCACGATTTTACGGCGCAACCATGCCCGTAAACTCAAGAAAATAAGGAATTTGCCTACAAAATACGGGTGGGGGTACACCGGAATCACTCGCATTATGCGAGCGAAGAGCGAGCAGTTGTCCCTACTGCGGGCGGGGATGCCTGATGTACCAGATCTGTCGTTATATCAGGACCAATGGACTGCGGTGGTTGTGCCCTCTTCATCGCGGCACTTCGCGATGAGCGGGTCTTGAGGTGATAACGCAGACAGACTTACCGCCGGCTTCCATCCGGCCGAATCCCGATGACGCTCATCATGCGTCCGGCGTGGCCCTTTGAGGCGCGATGAGAGAAGAAAAGCTCCGGCTGGCAGCTTGTGCAGCCGCCGACAGCCGCGATCGAACGTGGCTTGAGCCCTGCGGCTATCAACTGGCGGCGGTTGGCTTCGACTAGATTCACATGCAGGCTGGGGCCGATCTCCGAGTGTCCCGGTGCGCGCTGCGTGAGGAAGAGCATTGGGTAGCGCGTTCTTATGGGGTCGGAGTCGTAAACCTCGCAAAATAGCTCCCGCGCATAACTGAACTGCGACTCGAACTCCGAGAGCACCTCTTCGCCGACCGAGTAGCAGCAGGCTCCGATGCCGGGGCCGATGGCCGCGATCAAGTCTTCAGGCCGCGAACCGAAGGCGAGCCTCATGCGGCCGATGCCGATTTCAACGATGCGTTTCACCGTGCCGCGCCAACCCGCGTGGAAGGCGGCAACGGCATGTCGTTTGCGGTCGGCGACCAGCACCGGAACGCAATCGGCGGTCTGAATCGCCAGCAGCAGGCCGGGTTCGTCGGTCATCAAACCGTCGCCCCGCAGTGGCTGTTGCCGGATGGCATCTTGATAACCGGCGAGAACCAACAAGTTGGAATGAATCTGGCGAAGAGAGATAACCGGCGTCGACGGATCTCCACTGATTGCTTCGGCCAGCAGACGGCGATTTGCGATCACAGTCTCGCGCTCATCCTGAGCCGTGAAACCAAGGTTCAACTCACCCGGAGCATCGTCAGGACAGTATGCGCTGCTCAGGCCGCTCCGGCGCGTGCTGAAGCCATGCCAAAGCCAGGCCGCCTTCCTCCATCGGGGGGCCGCGAGCCACTCAACGCCATTCTGGGCGACAAAAGGATGAGGAGCGGGTGTCGCGAGTTCCTGTGGGGCGGAGCGTTCGAAGCGCATGCGGCGAGTGACCCCGGCAGCATTGCCACGCAGGCTGCGCGTGAGACCCGCTTGATCAAAAAGCGCGTCGATGGCTTGGATTTCCGGGCCGGGGTAACTCTTCGCAGTGGAGGAAGGCATCTTCCCTCCATTTTATCTGGAGCCAGAAAAGCAGATGGGCCTACCTTCCGGTAGGCCCGCTTGAGAGGCATTTTGAGGGAGGGGGTCCAGAGGGGAATTTGAGAAGAGGTCCTTACGGACCTTCAAGAAGGAATGGATACCTTTCTTGGGCGGGTGTTGTTTCGAGGAAGCCTCTGCTAATTACATTTATAGATGTTTCCCGCCTGAAAAGGTTGCGTGGACACAAGAAGAATTGTGGGAATCCGGGCGCAGCGGAATTCGAAATTCGTATATATGGTTGATAATAAATATGTTAAACTCGATCGAAAACGAGGCCTCCGAGAGATTCATATTTTCTGTATTTGCGCTAAGTCAAACAACTGACAAAACCGCTTCCAAGAACTTGAAGGGTTCTCCTTGCTGCTCACGATTTTCTATTCGGTCTTGATCTCGGTTGCCTGATTTTTAACGTAGGTCACCGTCCAATGCTTGCCGTCCTGGTTGTAGTTGACGGTGCGGTCGCCTTCGACTTTGCCGTCGGAGTGCAGATCGCGGCCAATGGACATGCGGGTTTCCACTTCGCTCATTCCAGGTTTCACCTGATGCGCATCGATCGCCGCCCACACGTCTTTGGGCCAGTGATCGTAGATGGTGTGCGGATTGTCGTAATAGAAGAGCAGGTCGGTGTAATAGCCTTCCTCGTTGCCCTGCATGGTTCCGATGGGCGTTGCGTAGAGCGTGGCATTGCCCGGCATCGTGAATACGGCAAAGGCTTGGCGGCTTCCGTGCTCAATCTTGTCGTCGATGTTTACGGGCGCGACCGCCTTGACGATCTTCTTCACCTCCATGCGCTCGGCCGCGGGAATCACTCCAACGCGTTGGGTAAAGAGGACCTGACCATTTGAGTAGGGAAAATAGGGCATGACGTAGCCGTTCTTCATCCACACCGTTGTGCCTTGAAGGCGGAGCGTGTCTTCAAAGTGCACCGGAAAGAACTCGCGCATCACGACGAGGTCGTCTTTGTTGAGGATCTGGCGCGAGTCGGTTTGAGGAGTTACTCCGGGATTCTGGCGGTGCTTCCAGACGACACCCAGATAGATACCGCCGATGGTGAGCGTGATCAAGAATGAGATGACGATCTTCTGCCAGGTCTTCACAGTTCCTCCGGAGGGACAAGTCGCTAACTCCGCTAGCACCGCTCCTACAACTTTTCCGCCACGCTCTTGGCTTGGGTAAAGAGCAGCAAGTAATCCGGGCCACCAGCCTTCGAGTCGGTGCCGCTCATGTTGAAGCCGCCGAAGGGATGCGCCCCGACCATCGCGCCGGTGCATTTGCGGTTGAAGTAGAGGTTGCCCACATGAAACTCGCGGCGGGCGCGGTCGAGTTTTTCCCGATCGGTCGAATAGATTGAGCCCGTCAGTCCATACTCGGTATTGTTGGCTACGCGAAGGCCGGTCTCGAAGTCCGGAACCTTGATGACCGCCAGCACCGGCCCGAAGATTTCTTCCTGGGCCAGGACGGAGTCGGGCGCGATGCCCTCAAAGACTGTGGGCTCCAGGAGGTAGCCGCCGTCCTTGGTCGCAGGAGCCCGTCCGCCGGCAATCAGGCGGCCTTCCTTTTTGCCGGTTTCGATATGGTTCAGCATCGAGTCGAGCGCGGACTTGTTGACTACCGGGCCGAGGTTGGCGTTCTCCGTCGGATCGCCGACGGTCAGCTTTGCTACGCGCTCGCGGAGTTGCTCGACAAAAGCATCGTAAACGGGAGCTTCGACGATGGCCCGCGAACAGGCCGAGCACTTTTGCCCGCTGAACCCGAACGCAGAGGCAACGACGCCTTCGACTGCCGCATCGAGATCGGCGTCGGCGCAGACGAGGATCGAGTCCTTGCCGCCCATTTCGAGAATGGTCCGCTTGATCCAGATTTGACCGGGTTTGGTCTGGGCGGCGCGTTCGTTGATCTCCAGGCCGACTTTCCGTGAGCCGGTGAAGGCGATGAAGCGGGTCTTCGGGTGTTCGACGATGGCGTTGCCAAAGGCCGCGCCGGAGCCGGGACAGAAGTTGACCACGCCGGCGGGCAGGCCCGCCTCTTCAAGCACCTCGACGAATTTGGCGGCGATGGTTGGTGCATCGCTTGAGGGCTTCAGGATTACCGTGTTGCCCGTGACGATGGACGCAGCGGTCATGCCGGCCATGATGGCGAAAGGGAAGTTCCATGGAGGAATCACCGCGCCCACGCCGAGCGGAATGTAGTGCAGTTCGTTGCGTTCGCCGGGGAATTGAATGGGCGTTGTCGCGACGGCGAGGCGCAGCGCTTCGCGGGCGTAGAACTCAAGGAAGTCGATGGTTTCGCCGACATCGGCGTCGGCTTCAGCCCAGTTCTTGCCGACCTCATAGGTGAGCCAGGCGCAGAACTCGAATTGGCGCTGGCGGATGATTTCGGCAGCGTTGAGCAGCAGGGAGACTCTGGACTCGACCGCTATCTGGCTCCAGGACCTGAAGGCTTCGAACGCGGCATTCATGGCCAGTTCGACATGCTCTTCGCTGGCCTTCTGGTGAATGGCGACGAGTTGAGCAGGGCGTGCTGGATTCAGCGAGCGGATCTTGTCGGCCGTCTTGAGCCTGCGACCGCCGATGATCAGGTCGTATTCGCGGCCTAACAGGCTTGCAACCGATTGCAATGCGGCCCGGATCTTGCGGGCGTTTTCAGGGAGCTTGAAGTCAATGGGGGATTCATTTTTGAATTCGCCCTTGGGCGAGCGCGGATCGATTTGCGTGGTGAGGGAAGGGGCAGCCATAACGGTTTGATTGTAGTTCAGCGCCCGGGCAAAACGCTTGAGATGCTCGCCGATCTGGATCCCGGTCTGCAGCCTGCGGCGACTCGCTCGGTCGAGTGGCAGGGTGGGGAAGATCGGGGGTAAAATCCACTCAGATCGGATCAAATCCTCAAGTCCCCGGAGGAGCAATGAAACGCAGAGACTTCGTGTTCAATGCCGCGCGCGGGCTCGGTTCGGCGTGGCTTGCCTCAAAACTCAATCTCGCAAGCGCCGCGTTTGCCGCTGAGCTCGCACCGCTTCCGCAAAAGTTCAATGCGCACGACACGGTGACGCTGGGCAAGACGGGCATCCAGACGAGCCGGCTGGCGATGGGCACGGGCACGCACGGGTTTGGCGGCCGGTCAGACCAGACGGCGTTGGGAATGTCCGAGCTGACTGCGCTGCTATTGAACGGCTATGAGAACGGGCTGCGGTTCTTCGATACAGCCGACGGCTATGGGAGTCACCGGTACGTCGCGTCGGCGCTCAAGCAGCTTCCGCGCGATAAGGTCGTGGTGATGACGAAGACAGATACGCGGGACGCCAAGGGCGTGCGCGCCGATCTCGACCGCTTCCGGCGCGAGTTGGGCACTGACTATGTCGATCTCTGCCTGGTGCACTGCGTTACCGAGGCGGACTGGAACGTGCGCTACCGCGGTGTGATGGACGTGCTGTCAGAGGCCAAGCAAAAGGGCGTGATTCGCAGCCATGGAGTGAGTTGCCATTCGATCGCCGCGCTGCGCACCGCTGCCGCTGAACCGTGGGTTGAGGTTGACCTGGTGCGCATGAATCCGGCGGGTGCATACATGGACTCTGACCCATCGACCGTGGCCGAAGTGATCCGGCAGATGCGGGCCTCGGGCAAGGGCATCATCGGAATGAAGATTCTGGGCCAGGGTGTGTTGCGCGACAAGCAGAGCGAGGCGATCCACTATGCACTGGGGCTGGGGCTGCTCGATGCATTCACGATTGGCGCCGCAAGCAAGAAGGAGCAGATGGACCTGATCCGGCGCGTCGCGGCAGCGTGAGAAAAGCAGGGACTAGGGAATGGGGACTAGGGTTCAGGAAGCTGCGTCAATTCCTTGCTTTTTAGTTTCCCAGGTCCCAAAAGCAGGGACCTGGGGTACCCGGCGCATCGGGTGTACCCCCCCCGTATTTTGGCGGTAAATTCCTTCTTTCCTTGTGGTTACACGATGTGCGTTGCCGCAAAATCTTGAAAATAATGATGTTATTTGCAAAATCCTGATCCAGAAGGAGTTACGGGAATATTTGGCATGCTTGAACCGGCTTCAGCCGCAGGTTTGGCCCTGACTGTTTCTATTGTGCGCGGATGATGAAAAATAATCTGCAATTCGGCACCGCCCTCCCAGATTGCCAGGGGGCCGCCTTAGCCGCATACGGCGTTATCAGGACTTATTCTGTCTATGACATCCTCGGAGAGAAATGAAGCCTTCTCGCGCCCGTTCGCTCGCATGTTTTCTGACCTTCGTCGCAGCCAGCTTGTTGGCAGACGCTCAGACTTCGGTACCTTACATCGGGTGCTCCGGAGACGGCCAAACCGGACCCTACGCAGCGGCAAAAGGAGAACCGAAGCGTGTCAACCTTCCGCCTGCAATAGCCGACCAGCTGGCTTGGTACGAATACAACGGCGACGCTGGACATTTTGGCACGCTTGGCCCTCGAGGCTGGAACTGCTTCGCGACCATAGGATCGGATGGATTGGATTTATACGTTGCTCCCGAACCACTAGACAGCGCCAAGCTCCTTGAACACAAGAACTGGACGGGTTTTACTGGGCCAGCCATTCAGCTATCCATCTCCGATGGCGAAACATCAGGCCGCTTCGAAGTCGCGCGGGTGGTAGCACGTGTTTTTCCGGCGCACCGCGACTATGCTCGGACGATCATCAAGGAAAGCTTCGGTCCTGCCTCAGATTATCCGTTCGGCCCTTTTCCCTCGGACCACCTCACCTACAAAGGCAAGGAACTTGTCGAGTTCACAACGCCTGCGCGGCACCGCGGCCTCGGCACAATGTCCTGGCTGCTGCCGTCCGACCAACCTATCTCCGGTGTTGACCTGCTCAGCATCGGTCCTAACGTCGACACGGAACTGCTCCAATTGAGTTTCCGGCTCCCGCCCTCGCTTTCCTCACTGGGTGCGACCCTTATCCAGCAAGCCGAGGCAGATAGTTCACGCTAGCTCTCAGAAGGCGGTCAGTACCGATGTCGCCCAGCGTTCGCCGATCTGCCTACGTATGATCCTCAATTGACGCCGAGTCACTCATCGAGTTCGCTTTGTGATCGATCTCGAAAATAATTTCGCGAGATGCCCTTGAGGCCGGAGGGGCTTCTTTGGTTCATGGTGGAGCAAAAAATGTGAGCCACGATCTTGTACTACAGTTGTAGATGGTTCCTCGCGAATGAGAATGACCAATGCCCGGGCTTGAAGGCCGCGCCTCATTGGCCCAATTTCAGGGGGTTAAAACCCCTGCTCCCTCCACAAAAGCTATCTGCAACTGTAGTACTAGCTCTGAACCACGGGGGTTCCTGATGCATTCACGATCGGCGTGGCAAGCAAGAAGGAGCAGATGGATCTGATCCGGCGCATCGCGGCGGCGTGAGAAAAGCAGGGAGTAGGTAAGAGGGACCAGGGTTCAGGAAAGCTCGCGCGCCTTCCTTGCTTTTTAAGTTTCCCAGGTCCCAAAAACGGGACCTGGGGCCCCGGCCAGCAGGGCGATTTTGGGGAGCGCGAATTGATGATGGCGGGAACTGTCTGTTAGCCTCAATGGCAGTTGCCTTTGCCCTTAGGAGGCTATGCTATGCGATGTGTGCTCCTAGTTCTCTCTTTGTGTGCCGGAACCGCCGTCTTCGCACAGTCGAATCCGGCAGGTTCGTACAAGCTGGAGTTGACTCAACCGGCATTCACCCAGTCTGCGGGGAATCCCTCAAATCTCCGTGCGGATTTGCACGCGACGAATGAGCAACTTTGGAAGTCCTTTGCGATCTCAAGCCGGCGAGAACCGCAGCGAAAGGACAAGGCAGAGATTGACCCTGGGATGATCATTCGTGGACCGAAGTCGAGTGTTGTGGTGCAGCCGCCGGGGACGCCAATCGCGCAGAACCTTTATCCGGGGTTGGAATTGCTGCCGATTGTAAAAGTCGAGGAATAACAGGCAATTGGGGTCTGCCAGTGAACTGGTGGCGTCGACCTCCTGGTCGGCTGTCCTGTGGGTCTTCGGACTCAACCTCTGGCGGCGTGGACGCCGCCAGTACAGCCGGTCTGGAGACCGGCGCTACTTTTTCGCTTGCCGACTTTCCCTCTCAGACCGTTTCGGTCAACGCTTCTGTTGTTTTGCTCATTTTGGCGGTGCGTTCGAGTTTGTCCCAATTGAAGGGCTTGCCGTCGATGGCGCGCTTTAGGGTCTTGAAGAGCACGATGGAGAAGACCTGGCGGTAGGCGAAGCGCTGAAGCCAGATGTGGAAGAGAAGCCAGCCATCGCCTTTGTTGGCCGGGTGGCGGCGCTCCAGACTGAAGGCGATGGACGAGGTCACAAAGTCGATCAGCAGGAAGCCAACGAAGTAGGCCAGCAGCTTTTGGAAGTCGGCAGCCGAGGCGGCTTCGGGGTGGAAGTAGCGGTCGCCGAAGTAGTGCATGATGCCGGCCAGGAACATGACGTCGATGAAGGGCGAGACCAGCGGCAACAGCATCTGGAAAATCAAGATATTGGGCAAGGCGAAGAGGCCCATGGCCTTGTTGCGCACGAATGCCGCGCGATGCTTCCAGATGGCCTGCAAGGTGCCGAATGACCAGCGGAAGCGCTGGCGCATCAGGCCCTTCGCGTCGATGGGGGCTTCGGTGAAGGCCAGCGCGCGGTCTTCGTAAACGACCTTGAGGCCGAGTTCGAGCAGAGCCATGGTGAGATCGGCGTCTTCTGCGACGGTGTTGATGGGATAGCCGCCCACTGCCTTGACGGGGCCGGTGCGCCACGCGCCGATGGCGCCGGGAACGACGGTGACCACGTTAAACAGATCGAGAGCGCGGCGCTCGAAGTTCTGGCTGGTGATGTATTCGAGGGCCTGCCAGCGGGTCCAGAGATTGACGCGATTGCCGACCTTGGCGTTTCCGGCGATCGCGCCGACGAGCGGGTCTTCGAAGTGGGGAATGAGCTTGGAGATGGCGTCGGGCGCGATGACGGTGTCGGCGTCGATGCCGACATAGAACTCTTCGACGAGGCGGTCGAGGGCGTAGTTCAAGGCCGCGGCTTTGCCGCCGTTGGGTTTGGTGAGCACCTGCACGCGGCCGCCGGTGATCTCGGCGGCGTAAGCCTGGCGCGCCACTTCAAAGGTGCGGTCGCTGGAGCCGTCGTCGATCACGATGACGTGGAGATTGGCGTAATCGGAGTTGAGCACCGAGCGGATGGTGCGGACGATCACCTTCTCTTCGTTGTACGCGGGAACGAGAACGGCGACGCGGGGATTGAAGCCGGGTGTGGCTGCGCGATGCGGACGGCGCAGGCGGTCGATGACCGCCAATACGCCAATCAGCAACAGTCGCGCGCTCATCAGAACGTCGCCCAGGAAGAAAACCAGCACAATGAATTTGCCGATCATGGCCATGCCTGAGAAGGCCAGCGAATCGGGCAGCGCGCGAATGTATTGCCTGAAAGTCAGCTTGGGCATCACATCGGCGGTGGTCTTGCCCATCAGGGCGGAGACGGGCACGATCGAGTAGCCGTGTGCGCGCAGCGTATCGATCAGCATCGGCAAGGCGGCCACGGTGGCTGAGCGATCGCCGCCGCCATCGTGGAGCAGGATGATCGAGCCGCGAAACTGCGGCTTGGTCTTCATCAGTTCCAACTGGTCGATGATGCTCTTGGAGATTTCGGCTGGCGTCTTGCGCGGGTTCTCGTTCCAATCGTTGGTGTCGAGCTTGCTGCCGATGATGGTGTAGCCGTCCTGCTGGATGCGCTCGACCGGCTCCGCCTCTTTGTCGGTGTCCGGCTCCTCGTCGATGTCGTAGGGCGGGCGGAAGTAGAGGGGCCAGATGCCGAGCTTGCTGGCGAAGAGGTGCTCAGTGAGATTGATCTCGAGGTCGAGCTGGCGGTTGGAGATTTCGCTGATGTCAGGATGGGTGTAGGTGTGGTTGCCGATCTCGTGGCCCTCGCGCACCACCCGCTTCATGAGGCTGACATTCTCCTGCGCCTCGGCGCCGATCATCAGAAAGACGGCCTTGACTCCTTTGTTGCGCAGGATATCGAGGATCCTGGGTGTCCACTTGGGGTCGGGCCCGTCGTCGAAAGAGAGCGCAACTTCGTTGGCGTGGTAGCCGTACTGCTGGATGGTATAGGTGCGCGGGTAGACATCCATGTGCTCGTCGATGATGAGCTTCTTGCGCGGGTCTTTCTCGTCGGTATCCACCGTGACGGTGCGCTTGCCGGGCTGGGGCAGGCCGGTGACGCGGATAATGTCGCCGTCGCCTTCGTTATCCACATCGTGGCCCGGTGGAACGGCGCCGAGGGCCTGCAATGAGTCCGGGCTGCTGGGCTTGTCCCAGATACTCCACAATGAACTGTCTTCCTCGCCCAGGCGCCAAAGGGCAAAGGTCTGCAGGCCCAAGCCGCGGGCGGCGCGCAGCTCGTTCAAAACCGTAACGCCATCGAGGAACCAGACCACGTGGCGCTGGTTCGAGTCATCGTCGATGTACTCGAAGTGCGGATTGAGCGTGTCGTAGTCTAGGTCCAGATCGGCGTCGGCGTCGGCTGCGCGTTGCAAGGCATCTGAGACTGAAAGATCTTCAGTATTGAGAACTTCGGGTTTCGCCGGACGCCTTTGGGCTCTGCCCTTTTTGGGCGGGCTGGGGATGGACATCGTCCAGTCGTAGCCGTAGTTGCCGATGGCGCAGATGAGCTTCTCTTTGGGCACGATCTTGAGCACGCGGGTCAGATTGCCGACGAACCAATCCTGGCTGGCGATGGGTCCCGGCTGGCTCTCGACCTGGTGCTCGTCGTAGTTCATCAGAACGACGCCATCGGAGTTGGCGGCGATGGCGCGCAAGTCGTCGTCGGTGGTTGAGACTGCTGCATTGACGTAAAGCCGCAGATTGCGCGAATGCAGGTCGCCGTAGAGCTCATGCAGGAAACTCATATACCCAGGGCTGGCTTGGTCGGCCAAGTTCTCGATGTCCAGCGAGAGGCCGCGATAGACGGGGAATGCGGTAAAGAAGCGTACGATCTGCTGGCGCAGCGCGGCGCGCTTGCCGGGATCGTCAAGGAGGGCGGAGACGGCCGGGTCCCAACTCTGCGTGTTGGGATTGAAGTTGTTCAGGTGAGGAAAGATTTCGGTATCTTCTTTGGCATCCTGGATGACCCGTTTGATCTTGTTCGACTCATCGGGGTCGTGCACGGTGTAGCTGTCGATGACCGGGTACTCGCGATGGTTATCGTTATTGATGGCCAGCAGAGTGGGCTGGGACGCGTCGATGTGCAGCCACTCGGGAAAGAGCAGATCGATCTGATGTACGTGGTCCTTGAGCGAAGAGTAGCTAGCCTCGTCGTAGGGTACATAATAGGCCGCGCGCAAACCTTCACCGGTGTTGAAGGGGATCTCGGAGGGCTTGCGGCCGGTCTTGCGCCGGGCAGGACGCTGGCCTTTCGCGCCATGCAACAGAGGCTGGCGCTCGGGCAATGCCTTGTAATTATGCCGGGGAGTGGGCAGGAGCAGTTCCGGCAACTGCTGGTAACGCAGTACATTGAAGATGAAAGCCGCCAGCACCAACGTCGAAATCACGGCCGTCACATCGAAAATGCGGCGCAACCGCTTCCATCTCTTACGCTGTGGGTCGAAAAATATCTGTTTATCGGGCATGGACAGTCTCGTTTCCAGATGGGCGAAAACCGGGGAGACGGTCTACGCTATACAGTACGAATCGTATGGAAGACGGCTCACCTAGTCAATCGAAGACCATGCTCCGGGTGCTCGTCCACGCACTGCCTTGGCTCTCGCTCGCCTTGGCGCTGACGGCGGGGCTGGCGCTGCGTCTGTGGATGCTGAAGCACTTCTTTGGGGTCAACGGAGACGCCCTGATCTACGGTGAACTCGGAAAAAGCCTGGTGCTGCACGGCGGCTACGGGTTAATGCAAGCCGGCGGAGTGCTGCAACCGACGTTGATCCGGCTGCCCGGCTACCCGATCTTTCTTGCGCTCTGCTTCCGGATCTTCGGGATGGAAAACTACGCTTCGGCGTGTTGGGTGCAGATTGCGCTGGAGCTTGTTGGCTGCTTGCTGCTGGCCGATTTTGCGCGGCGGATTGTTCCGGCTTCGTGGGGACCCTCGAGCAGATCTGGTGCTGCGCACTGCACGCTGTGGCTTGCCGTGCTTTGCCCTTTCACGGCGATCTATGCCGCCGCGCCGTTGACCGAGTCGCTCACCCTGTTTGCGCTTGCGCTGGCGCTGTGGTCGGCGGCGTGCCTCGGTGAGCGGCCGCGATGGGGAGCGGCGCTTTGTTTTACCTTTGCGGTGACTTATGCCGCACTGTTGAGGCCGGATGGGGCGTTGGCGGCTGTGGCGCTGGCTCCGGCGGTGCTGCTTGGGCTGCTGCGCAAGATGCGCAAGTCTGAGATCTCCAAGGGCCGCCTCGTCCGCATGGCCGTGGTCTGCGCGCTGCTGGCGCTGATGCCGTTCGGGGCCTGGACTTGGCGCAACTGGAGGGTCTTTCACGTCTTCGAGCCGCTGGCTCCCCGCTATGCTAACGATCCTGGCCAGACGACCTATCCCGGCTGGCAGCGCTGGGTCAAAACCTGGTGCCTGGACTTCGTCAGCACCTACGATGTCTATTGGCCGGTGCCAGGGAGCCCGCTCGACCTCAGCAAGCTGCCCAGCCGCGCCTTCGACTCACCGGTGCAGTACGCAGAGACCGCCGCGCTCGCCTCCGACTACAACGATAGAGACCAGGCGACGGACATTGTGCCGGACGTGGATCAGCGCTTTGCGAAGCTGGCCGACGAGCGCATCGCCGCTGATCCCCTGCGCTACTACCTGTGGCTGCCGCTGGGCCGCGTGGCGGATATGTGGCTCAGGCCGCGCGTAGAAAACATGAACATCGATCTGGACTGGTGGGTCTATTCGCACCACAACTCAGAAACCCGCTTCAGTTGGGCATGCGCAGGACTCAACGCGCTCTATCTGCTGCTGGCGGCAGCCGGGCTGTGGCTGCGGCCAGCATTCTGGCGTTCAATGTTGGTCTACATGCTTTTGCGCAGCGCGATGCTGGCAACCGTTGAGGCTCCCGAAGCGCGCTACACGCTGGAGTGCTTCCCAATGCTGTTTGCGCTGGGCGGAGTGGGGCTCTACCGGTTCACATACTGGGTTTTGGAGTCGGTCTTGAAGGTGAAGGCGTCGGCGGGCAGAGGCTGATTGACCTTGATGTTGAAGTAGACGCTCACCCGGTATTGTCCCGGCCCTTCGTCGAAGACTTGCTTCAGACTGATGGCCCGCTCAGTGTCCATCCAGACGGTCACTCTTGGAATGTTCTTGCGCACTGCCGGGTCCTTGGCCACCAATTCGAGCTTCTCGGTTTTGACACCGTCGAGTGTCTCCGGCCCCAGGTACTTGATCTCCCACTTGTCTTCAAGGTCCTTGCCGCTTGCGCCAAAGCCGAGCATCAGGTAGCTCTCGTATTTGCTGACCTGGCTGTAGGTGGTTACCTGATTCACGCTGCCGCCTTCGAAGAGCTTGAAGACGCCATCGGAAAAGGTGTAGACCTTCTCAATCTTCCTGTTGTTGTCTTTGCCGATATGCGCGGCCATGCGGAAGTCTTTGCCGGTCCGTTCGTAGTAGACCGTTCCAGTTTGCACGTCCTTGTCGGGAATTGGATCGGTGGTTACCGAGTCGAACTCGAAGTCGGCGGAGGTGGAGTGAAAGTTTCTGGCCGATTCATCGAGCCGGCGCAGCACTCTCTCTCTATCGTCGGCAGCGGCCGGCGCGGCAAAAGCCGCGCGCACCGTGAGCATCAGCATCGCGATCGAAGCGGCGGCAACAATTTTTCTTCCTGTGTGCATAGATTCCTTAGGCTGTTAGACGCGCTAGAGGGCCCGGTGGTTCGATGAGAAAAATCGATTAGCGGCGGGCCCAGACCTTCCAGGCCCAATTACCCTGGCTGTCCTGCACGGTTTGCCAACTGTCCACGAATACCGCATCTCCGGTGACCGGTTCGATGGCCTTGCGCAGAGCCTTCTTGACTTCCTGATCCGGCTCCCTGGTCTTCAAGTCGAGGTTCACGTCCGAGGCCTGCACGGTGACAATGATGCCGCGGCCACCATCGCCGACTACCTGAATTGGATGCGGCGGGCCGGCTGCATTCGAGGGCTTGTCGCCGTAGTTCCACAGCCATGGCGTGCCGAAGATGAACAGCAGGATCAGCGTCACCATCACGTCGTAGTGGAAGCAGCCGCGGGGATAGGTCCAGTAGAAATAGCTCTTCAGAATCTTCTTCATTGTGCCCTTGCCATTCGACAACCTGCGACTGGCTGACGGTTGCATTCTGTCAGCCCTGCTTACTTTGTAATCTTTTCGAGGCCCCCCATGTAGGGCTTGAGAGCCTCTGGGATGAGGACCGATCCGTCGGCCTGCTGATAATTTTCGACGATGGCCAGCCAGGTGCGTCCTACCGCGAGCCCGCTGCCATTCAATGTGTGGACGAATTCGAGCTTGCCTTTGGGACCTGCGCCGGCGGCACGATAGCGAATGTTGGCCCGCCGCGCCTGGAAGCCCTCGAAGTTTGAGCAGGAGGAGATTTCGCGGTAAAGCTGCTGGCCGGGAAGCCAAACCTCCAGATCGAATGTCTTGGCCGAGGAGAAGCCTGTGTCGCCTGTGCAGAGCAACATGCGGCGATAGGGCAGTCCGAGCAGTTCGAGAATCTCTTCTGCGTCACGCGTCAACTTCTCGTGCTCGGCGTCGGAGTCCTCTGGCCGCGTGAACTTGACCATCTCGACTTTTTGGAACTGATGCTGGCGGATGATCCCGCGCGTGTCTTTGCCCGCCGCCCCCGCTTCGGCGCGGAAGCAAGGCGTGTAAGCCGTCAGGCAGATCGGCAGCCGAGACTCGTCGAGGATTTCGTCGCGATAGAGATTGGTGACCGGAACCTCGGCAGTCGGGATCAGCCAGTGGTCGTTGTCTTTGAACTCACCACGCGCCACCGCCTCGGCGTCGGCATCGGAGCAGCGAAAGAGATCCTCGGCAAACTTGGGCAACTGGCCGGTGCCGAACAGACTCTTGCTATTGACCATGAAGGGCGGCAGGATCTCTGTGTAGCCGTGCTTCTGCGTATGCAGGTCTAGCATGAAGCTGATGAGAGCACGTTCAAGACGGGCTCCAGCGCCCATATAGACAGCGAAGCGGGCGCCGCTCAGCTTGGCTGCGCGTTCGAGGTCGAGGATGCCGAGAGCTTCGCCGAGTTCCCAATGCGGCTTGGGCTCGAAGTCGAATTTTGGGATCTCGCCCCGGGTCTTGACCACAACATTATCGGCCTCGGATTTGCCGATGGGCACTTCGGCGCGGGTGAGGTTGGGAATGCCCGCCAAGAGCTGTTGCATCTGTCTGTCAAACGAGTCCGCGCTGCGGTCACTTTCCGCCGAACTATCTGAGTTTGCTTGAAGTTCCAACTGAACGGCCGTAGTATCCCCGCCGCTCTTCTTGAGAGAGCCGAACAGCTTGCTAAGTTGATTGCGATTAGCTTTAAGCCGCTCGGAAATGGTAATGGTCTCGCGGCGGCTCTGATCGAGAGTGCGAAAATCGCCCAGCAACGCAGCCGGATCGGCTCCGCGCGCGCGCAGTTTCTCTTCAACCAATTCGAGGTTCGCACGGACAAAATTCAGGTCGAGCATCGCTCTATTAGTTTACTAGACAGTTTTGGAGGGGGTTGTGGTCTGAAAGGCATGAAACGCAGGTCCTTCGACTCCCTCCCCCTTCGCAAAGCTCAGGTTCCGGTCGCTCAGGATGACAGGCTTGAGGATTGAGGCGGAGGCTGTGCGGCCGGTCCGGCGTCGATCTGGTCTTGCCAGCCGGGCAGGCGCTGGTCGCCGGTGATCAGACGCGCGCCACGCGTAAAGGTGAAGTAGGTCCAGATCCAGGCGGCAAAGACCGAGAGCCGGTTGCGCAGACCGATCAGGAAAAAGATGTGCACCGTGAGCCAGGTGATCCAGGCGGGAAAGCCGCTCCAATGGGCCTTGAATGGCCACTCGACTTTGGCGACGGCGGACATGCGCCCGATGGTGGCCATGTCGCCTTTATCGAAGTAGCGGAAGGCGGGCTGCGGCTTGCCGGCAAGATCGGCGGCGATCATCTTCGCCACGTGGTCGCCCATCTGCATCGCCGGCTGAGCCACTCCGGGAACCTGGTGGCCGTCCTGCTTGAAGTGGGCCAGGTCGCCCAGCACAAAGACATTGGGCAATCCCGGCGGATTGAGATGATCGTCCACAATGACGCAGCCGCGGCGATCGAGCGGAGCACCAAGCATTTTGCCCAGTGGTGATGCCGCTACACCGGCAGCCCAAAGTGTGACGGCTGCTTCGATTCTCTTTCCAGCGGCCTCGACCCAGCCCGGCCCGATCGCCGTGACTTGCGTGTGGGTATGAACCTCGACGCCCAGTTTCACCAGTGTGGCCTCGGCCTTTGCCGAGAGGTCTTCTGGATAGGCGGCCAGCACGCGCGGCGAGCCCTCCAGCAGCAGCACCCGCGCCTTGGCGGGATCGATGTGGCGGAAGTCGTGGCGCATGTAAAGCTGGGCAATGTCGATGATGGCTCCAGCCAGCTCGACGCCGGTGGGTCCGCCGCCGATGATGACGAAGTTGAGGGGCGGATGCCAACCATGCTCCTGCATCTGGCGCTCGGCTAGCTCGAAAGCCAGCAGCACCCGGCGGCGAATCTCGGTGGCGTCTTCGATGGTCTTGAGTCCCGGCGCGAGCGGGGCCCATTCCTGATGGCCAAAGTAGGAGTGGGTGGCTCCGGTGGCCAGCACCAGGTAGTCATAAGGGAGCACAGCGCCGCTGGACAGCGCGACTCGCCGCGCGGTGGTGTCGATTCCAACGACCTCATCCATCAGGACTTCGGTGTTTGGCTGGCGGTGCAGAATGGAGCGGATGGGCTGGGCGATGTCGGCGGGCGAGAGCACGGCCAACGCCACCTGATAGAGCAACGGCTGAAAAGTGTAATGGTTGCGCCGATCGACAACGGTAACATCCACAGGCAGCCGCGCGAGACCCTTGGCTGCGCGAAGTCCGGCAAAACCGCCGCCGACGATCACGACGCGCGGCCGGGCGACAGGTTTGGGAAGAGGTTCCGTCGATTCGGCCAAATGATTCGCCTCCGCTCACTAACAAGATGCGAATGGAGGGGGATAAGTAACAGGGGCGCCGGCGAGCTTCGTAAGTGTGCGGGGTCCTTGGTGTCTCCTCCCTTCGATATAATCGAGACGATCCAGCGTCAATCAAGGAGACAGCCGATGTTCAGCTTTTGGTCTTTCCGTGGGCGAATCGGTCGTAGAACCTTTTGGATCGAATCGACATTGGTCCTTCTGTTGGCTTTGCTCGCTGAGTTCCTTACGGGTCCCGTCGAATACGACTCGAGAGTCGCGACGCACTCTCCTCTCCTGCTATTCGTCCCAGGTATTTTCCTCTCGTGGGTACTTCTTGCCTCGACAGCGAAGCGATGGCACGATCTTGACCACTCCGGCTGGATGACTTTGCTCGATTTAACCGTCATCCCGATCCCATTCACATTCATATACACACATTTCTTCAGAGGGACGAAGGGGACCAATCGCTTCGGTGCCGATCCAGTCGAGGACGGCTGGGTTGGAGGCTGCCCTTAAGGATGCTGTGCGACAGCCAGGTTTACGCTGCCGGTGTTGCCGGTTACGGCGAGGCCGAGCATGTTCGTCGCTACGCCGGGCAGCGATGCCGGGGCGAAGGAGACCGTGCCGTCGAGTGCGGAGGTGGCTGTGGCGGCTTGCGTGGCGAGCAGTTCGGACTGTGCGCAACGGCCCTGTGCCGGACAGGGCGGGGCCCAGGCATAGAGAGCCTGATAGAGCGTGACCGTGCCGCCGGCCATCGGGTTGCCGTCCGTGTCAAGAACACGCAGAGTCATCAGGCCTGGCGTCCCACTGAGGTCCAGGCTCTGCGCGGTACCGGAGACGGCCTGGATGGTCGCCAATTCGGGGCGCGCGCCGAATGCAGTGTAGGTGACGCACTGATTTGTGCCGTTGAGGCAGGCCGTGGAGGTTACAGTCTGGCCCTCGGCCAACGGCCCCACGGTGAGCGTTGTGGCGGCAATGCCATTCGCATTGGTGGTGACCGGGCCGCTCGTTCCCGCGATGCCTGTGCCGCTCTGCCATGCGACGCTCTGGCCGCTCAGAGGCTGGCCGTTGTTCAGGGTGAGGGCTTGCGCGGTCCAGTTGACCGTAGCTCCGGCGGCCAACGAGAGCATGGGTGAGAGCGAGGTCAGCAGCGGAGGATTCCCTCCCATGAACTCGGTCTTCAAACTCGAACCGTTGGTCAGCGAAGCGGTCACCGACGACCATGTGTTGTCATTTGCCATCACGTTCATCGTGGCGCGGCCGTCGCCGGTGGCTGTGACCGTACAAGTTGGCTGTCCGCAGCCGAGAGTCGCGGTTCCGCGGATGACCGAGTAGATCACCGAAACGCCGCCTGCCGGGCTGAGATTGGGGCCGAGAGCGATCACCGAGAAGGGCTCCGGCACACTCACTGGAATCGTGCCCGTAGGTTCGTTGGCGCTCATCAGCGTGAGTGCGTCGCCCGCGCCCGCGTCGTAACTGATGCCGCCGGAGATGACCGCCGCTGCGTAATAAGAGGGCGCGTCGTCCACCTCGACATCCACCGAACCGATGATGCCGCCAGTGGCAGCGGGCGCGATGGCCGTGATCTCGTTGGGCGAGATGCTGGTGACCAGCGCTGGCTGGCCGCCGATTTGCACGGTGTCCATGAGCCGGAAGCCCATGCCGCGAATGACGATGGGCCCGCCCGAGGCCGGCAGCCACAGCGGCGAGACCGTGTCGGCATAGAGCACCCAGCCTTGGTACATGTAATCCGGCCGCCCGTCGCCGCGCTCATCGGAGACGCCGAGACGCACAACATCGTCGGCCGATGCGCTGACGCTCAGAGAACTCTCGCCCGTGGCGTGGCCGTTCAACCCAGCGCCAAAGCCCGCGGCTGCCGAACCGAGAGGGTCGAGGGTGTGCCAGATGCCCAGCGCAGGCATGGCCTTGCGGTTGGTGGGCGCGCCGGATTCGTCCAGAGCCTCGGTGACTACGGTGAAGGTGCGACCGCCGCGAACCGGAAAGATGAACCAGTCGGTCTGCCCCACCTGGCTCAGCCGTCCGCTCCAGAGCCCGCTGGGCGCGAGGATGCGCGGCTGGGCCTCGACTCCGATGGCGTCGTCGTAACCGCCTGCCGCCGAATCGGCAACGTTGACGGTGAGGGTCTGCGTGCTGCCGGCCGACATCGATGAAACGGAAATGGGCGGCAAGTTTCCCGAGGGCTCCGGCGAGCCATCGAGATAGGGGCCGACCGAGTCGCCAAGAATGTAGAGAGGATCGATCGCCTCGAAGCTGACTTGGTAGTTGGCTGTTGTCATGCCGGGTGGGAGCGGCATTCCGCTCAGGTCAAAAAAGCCTTGCTGATTGGCGTCATTCGTTCCCCACATGGTCAACAGGTTGCCATTCAGATCGGTCCACCCGGTGACCGGGTTGCCGTGATTGCCGCTGAAGTTCGCACCTGAGACGGCGCTCACGGTGTACTGATAAAGCGGATTGCCGTTTGCGTCCAGCGGGCGGGCAACGACGTTCACGCCCTGCATTCCGGCGCCGGTCCTGAACCTGATTATCCCCTGAATGGAGACTGTGGTGGCGGCGGTGATCAGCTTGCCGGGAAAGCTGGCCAGGTTGGCGGCGGTAATGGGGTAGATGCGGTTCAGCGCGGCGATGTCGTCCCAGCGCAACTGAGTGGGGTTGGGGATGCAGGCGCCGCCGCTCGCGACGCAGAGTCCGCTGTAGGGCTGCATCACCGGCCAGCCGTCTATGCCGCCGGCCTCGCCGTTGGTCTGCGCGCCCGGATTGACCTGAGAGAAATCCAGGCCGAGAATCCGCCCGAAGGCGCGCTCCAACTCGAAGCTCATCATTTGTAGATGGTCTGCATCGGTGGCGCAGAGCCCATTGAGCAGGATGACTGCGTGAGCGATGGTCGCGTCCGGGTTGATGTTGTCGAACCAGAAGTAGACGCCGTTGTTTTCGCAGCTATTCTCTTCAGCGGTGCTCGTACCGAAGACGGTGTCGATCACTGAGCCGTCGGCGTCGAAGATGACTCCTACGGGGGAGCTTGTAGCGGAGGGGGTCACGTCGGCAGGGGCAATGATGGTACCCAATTGGTTGGTCTGCTCGCCGGTGACCGCGAAGTTCGGGGCGCTGATCGCGATGTTCGCGCCGCTCACATCTTCACTCAGCGTGCCCATGTCGGTGAGCGCGATTCCGGCCGTGGGGACTGCGTTCCACAAACTCGCAGCGGCGTCGACCATCGCCGTTGCCTGCTGGTTATCGACCGAGGCGCTCAGCGGTCCCTGATCGACGTAATAGTTCAACCGGCCCCCGGCCCAGTGAACGGACTGGCCCATGACGCCCGGATCGAAGTAGCTGACGCCGGCCACGTACTTGGGTCCCCCTGCTATCGCCGCCGTTGGAGCAAGCAATAAAGCGAAAAGCGCGGCAGCCATGCAATGCGTCAAGAATGATCGGGGGATGAACATGAGGTGCGCTCCGGGCATAGACTGCCGGCTCGCTTTGGAATCCGCATGAGAAAACTCTGAGCAGATTCAAGAGCGGCTACGGTCTTGCTCATCGGCGCAAAAGATTTGAACTAGAGGGTTTAACGAGTTTTTATTGAGATTTTTGTTGGGGAGCGATGCGATGGCTGCACATATTTCAAACACAACCGGACACGTTTCGGACGCAACCAGGCGCCGGTGAAAAAGGCTCTTCAGATCTCCGGGAAGAAGTCAAAGAATGCGTCGAGGCTGCGCTTGAGCTGCGTCTCGATTTGCTGGCGTGAGCCTTCGATCATGTGCATCGTGACGTGAGCCTGGTGGCCATTGGCCAGCTTGAGCGTCGCGTCCTGGATCTCTGTTACCTCGCCCTCGGGGAGCAGCCTTAGTCCGTAGATAAGAGTCAAATTTGCCATGAATTTCATCTTAAACGGGGGGAGGGTTGTTGTATCGAAGGCCCTCTGCAAGAGCTAAAATCAACACAGGAAGACACATGACAGAGATTCGTTCGACCGTTATCCTCGGCTCCGGCTGCGCCGGACTCACTGCCGCCATTTATTCCGCACGCGCGGGACTGAACCCACTGCTCCTTGAGGGGCACGAGCCCGGCGGTCAGCTCTCGATGACCACGCTGGTCGAAAACTTTCCCGGCTGGCCGGATGGGATTCAAGGGCCCGAGTTGATCGACAACATGAAGAAGCAGGCCGCGCGCTTTGGCGCGACCTTTCAGACGGCTCACCTCAGCCAGGTCAACCTCAGCCAGAATCCCTTTCGGCTCGAGACCTCACACGGCGAGATCCTGACACGCACGCTGATCGTGGCCTCGGGCGCCAGCGCGCGCTGGCTGGGATTGCAGAGCGAGCAGGCGCTGATTGGCCACGGCGTCTCCAGTTGCGCCACGTGCGACGGTTTTTTCTTCCGCGGCCGCGAGATTGCCGTGGTGGGCGGCGGCGATTCGGCGATGGAAGAGGCGCTCTTTCTCACGCGCTTTGCCACCAAGGTCACGCTGCTGCATCGGCGCTCGGCCTTCCGCGCCTCAAAGATCATGCTCGACCGCGTGCTGGCGCATCCGCAGATCGTTCTGCGCCCGAACACCATTGTCGAAGAGGTGCTGGGCGTCGAGGAAAGAGAAGTGAAGGGTCTGCGGCTGCGCGACGTGACGACCGGCGAGGAGAGCATTCTTCCGGTTGACGGCCTTTTTCTCGGCATCGGCCACGAGCCCAATGCAAAAATGTTCGGCGGTCAGATCGATCTTGACAGCGAGGGCTACATCGTCACCAAAGATAACGTGATTGTCACGCACAACGGCGTTCCCGTGCCGGGTATCTATGCATGCGGTGATGTGCAGGACCGGCGGTATCGCCAGGCGATTACTGCCGCCGGCACCGGTTGCATGGCCGCGCTCGAGGCTGAGAAGTTCCTCGAAAATCACGAAGTCTGATTCGCTACCGCGAGTGGAAGACGAAGAAGGCCGCAGCCACCAGGCAGACACCGGCTGCGGCGTGATTCCAGCGCAGATGCTGACCGAAATAGTAAGTGACGAAGACGCCGAAGACCACCAGCGTGATGATTTCCTGGATCACTTTGAGCTGGACGAGTGAGAAGCGGGCGGCGCCGATGCGGTTGGCCGGCACTTGAAAGCAGTATTCAAGCAAAGCGATCGACCAACTGACGAGGATGACCTTCCACAGGGCCTCCTGGCGAAACTTCAGGTGGCCGTACCAGGCAAAGGTCATGAAAATGTTGGAGAAGATGAGCAGGACGATGGTCCACATAGTCAATTTGGATGCGCCAGCAGCGGCCGGGGTTCGGCCGGAAGCACGATGAAGGCGCTCAAAGAAAATTTCGAACGGGTGGAAGAAGAGATAGTGCAGGCCTGCCGGCGAGCGGGCCGCTCGCGCGCGGAGGTCGAGCTGATGGCTGTAACAAAGACCTGCCCGGCGGCGGTGATAGCCGAAGCCGCATCGCTCGGCGTCAGGCTCATTGGCGAGAACCGCGTGCAGGAGTTTGCAGGCAAGGCGCCTGAACTCGGCTCGCTGCGCAACGGTACCGATGATCCCATACGCGTGCATCTGATCGGTCATCTGCAATCGAATAAAGCGCAACGTGCCGTGGAACTCTTTGACGGCATCGACTCGCTGGACTCGCTGCGGTTGGCCGAGCGGGTCAATGAGGCAGCGGGCAAACTTGGCAGGCGGCTGCGGGTTTTGATCGAGGTTAAGCTCAGCCCCGAGGAGACCAAAGCAGGGCTGGCCCCTGACTCATCCGAGGCTGCGCAGTTATTGGAGCGGCTTCCGGAGTTAGGTAACTTGCAGCTTCGCGGACTGATGACGATCGCGCCATTTGACGTTTCTGAAGCTGAAACACGCACCTGTTTTCGCAGCCTGAGAGAGTGGCGCGATCGCTGGGCTGCGGCGCATCCACGATTGCAGCTTGGCGTGCTCTCGATGGGCATGAGCGGCGACTTCGCGCTGGCTATTGAAGAGGGCGCAACGCGCATCCGCGTCGGCACGGCGCTGTTTGGTGCGCGCAATGCGGCGACAGAGCGGGTCTGATGCTGCGCTCGACTGCGGAGGGCGTTACATTGGCCGTGCGCGCTCAGCCCGGCGCGAAGAAGACGGCAATTACCGGAGTTTATGGCGAAGGCGCTGCGGCGCAACTGAAGATCGCGGTTCATGCGCCACCGCTGGAAGGCCGCGCTAACTCGGCTTTGATCGCCTTTCTCGCCGAGTTTTTCGGCCTTCCACGCAATCACGTCGAGATCCTCTCCGGCGAACTCAATCGAAGCAAGGTCTTCCTGCTCCGCGGCCTCAAGCTTCAGGATGCTGAACGCCTTTTCGCGCACTAAATTCATATCTCCTGGCCAGGGCAAGCGCATGAATGTTTCTTGTTCCCGAACTGGCTTCGGCAAGACAAAAGAACATCTGGCTTCGGCATCGCCTCCCGGCGGGAGGTAGCGAAAATAGCCCAGGGCAAGCGTAACGCAGCCCTGGGATGCAGTGCGGTAAGGTCAGGCGCCCCGGACGGGCGCTGCGAAATGAACAAAACTAAGCCCGGTTCATCGGGGGTGAAGCGCACGCAGCGCTTCTTCCGGCTCGGGGCGGACTCGGAAGTCGGCGTAAGCTTCGGCGAAGAGCACGCGCCCGGCGCGGTCGATCACGTAAGTCGCGGGCAGCGGAAGCCGCCAGCTCGATTCTCCATTCACGAAGGGAATGTTGATGAGGATGGAGAGGTAGTGTTCGCGCAGATTTTCTGGGACGGTGTAGGCCAGGCCGAACTTCTCAGCCAGTTCGCAGGCGGGATCGGAGAGCAGAGGGAAGGGAAGCCCATGCTGGCCGGCCATGAAGTCGCTCTGCCGCTCAGTCTGCGGGCCGATGGCCACCATCAGTGCATTCTGCTCGCGCAGCTTGCCGTAGAGGTCGCGCCAGGTCTCTAACTCGGTGACGCAATAGGGGCACCAACGCCCGCGAAAGAACTTGATGATCAGTGGGCCGAGAGCGAGCATGTCTTGAGAGCGCACCAGTCGCCCGGCACCGTCGTATAACTCAAACTCAGGGGCCAGTGCGCCAACGGGCAGAATGCGCTCTTCGATGCCGGTCGCGAATAACTCCTCGACCGCCCGTTCGCTGACGGCCAGCCGCTCCGCCTGCACCAAGTGGCGGGTGTTAGCAGTGATCTCGTCGAGTTGGTCTTGCAGGCTATTCGGCATTGTTCTTCCGGAGAAAGTCATTGAAGGTGAACTGCCGCTCTCCATTTTCGTGGATTAGGAGCCGAATCCCACGCACCTTTAGGAATTCAGCGGTCAATCCCAAAATCACCGCAGCAGTGCGTGGGACTCTGCCGGGCAGTTTCTTCTTTCCTTCGATGCGTCCGTAGATGATCAACGCTGCGATCGTCGCATGTCTCTTTGGGTCCCGCTTCCAGGATTCGAGCGAGCTTTCGATCTGCGAGGCTGCATCCTTGAGATTCGTGTCCGACCCTTTCAACTCGATAATGACATCGACGACCCTGGGCAATCCCAGGATAAAATCCGCTTGCCGGCCCTTCTTCGCAGCGTAACAGCCGTCGTAGTGGACCTTGCGAATCTTCCTGCCCCTTGGATTAAGAAAGGTCGCCCGCACGCCGTCGTCTTCGACATAGACCGTGTGCCCGGTGCACATCTCGATGCACTCTTCGACCCAGGCGCAGCCAGCCTGGCTAGGAGGCCTTTGTGTGCTCATATTCAAGCCTCAGAAGCTTATCGAACTCGTTCCCGATCACTTCAGAGACCTGGTCGAGATAGTTGCCTTCAATGAATCCGCTCTCGTTCAAGATGGATCTCAGCTTGCCGTCTTCGATTGCGTAGGCTTTGAAGTCGCCTTCCTTGATCCAGTACTGCTCGGGAATGATCTTGGCCACTTCATCGTGCAGAGCGGGGTTGTTGCGAGCAGCTTGGCCCGCTTCGATGAGGTTATTGAAAGCGGTCAGGATGTAGGGGCTGTGGGTGGTGATGACCCAATGAGCATCAAGCGCCGGCTCGTTCGCCATACGTGCAAAGATGCGCACAAGCTCGTACTGAGTGGAAGGGAAGACGTTTGATTCGGGTTCCTCAAGGAAAAACAAACGCTTATGTATCGCTCTTTGAAGATTTAGGGTCGTTGCTACCGCTGCTGAGGCGGCGACATATTCTCGGAGACAAGTAATTAGCGGAAGCAGTTCTTGTGTCCCTGAAGAAAGCACTGATAGAGAAAGGGTGCCTCCATCACTCGATTTGAATTGAAAATCCGATCCCTTCCCGACGATCTTCCCTTGCAGAATGCGTTCACTTTCTTTGTTGATCCATTGAGTTAATGGGTGGTTCAGTCCCACCTCTGGTACGCTGCTCTCGAACCCGTAATTGAAATCTTGCGAGAATCGGATTTGGATGTCGTCTTGTCTTCCTGCCGTGCCGTATATTGCTCGGTGCATAGTTAGGAAAAACGATCGCGTAGAAGGAATATATGAATAAATCTCAGGCGCGCCTTCTCCCCTCAAGGCTGATAGTCGACCGCGTATTTCCTCTGCAAAGTACTTGGGATTGGGCAGGCTTTCGCGCCGTTGCTTCTCTGAACTGAGCTCTTCCCAGACCTGTTTGTAGGATTCTTCTATCTCAGGCGAGAAGTCCCACTGAATTCTCGCGCCTCCTGGCTGACCTCGCCGTTCCAGCGTGAGCGATACCTTATACGATCCAGCGCAATAATCGACTTTTGAGGTTTGGGTAGAGGTTGAATCATATCCGAACCAATTAAAGAACACGTCATTTAAGCGGTTTCGAAACTTTTCGAACTCTTCCGAGGCTTTGATCGCCTCCCCTGCCTGTTCCTCTACAACTTGTTGAAAAAAGAATGCCAACTTGCAAAGTAGGCTCTTGCCGCTTGATTGAGGCCCGATGAGGACGGTGATCTTGCCGAAGTCTAGCTCGGCTTCTTTGATGACCGAGAAGTTCCTTACCGTCAACTTACGCATCACGTCCTCCTTGCGTTTCATCCCTAGGACAACCGCAGGTCCTTCGACTTCGCTGCGCTCCGCTCAGGATGACAGAGTTATGGTAATGCGATCATCCTCGAACACTCAATGGGAACGCACTGACTCGTGGTCCAATTTCTACCAGACGACACGTTTTCTATCTCCCGAAGCGTTGCTTGCCGCCCATGCCCATGGCGCCCAAGCCGCCGCGCATCATCTTCGCGCCGAGGCCGCCTTTGCCCATCTGCTTGAACATCTTGGCCATCTGAACGTATTGGCGGAGGAGATTATTGACGTCCTGTACCTCGGTTCCGCTTCCCTTGGCGATGCGCTTGCGGCGGGTGCCATTGATGATCTCGTGGTTGCGGCGCTCTTTGGGAGTCATCGAGTTGATGATCGCTTCAAGGCGCGTGAACTGCTTTTCATCGACATTCTTCGAGGCCTGCTGAAGGCCGGCGAAGGGGCCGACCGAGGGAAGCATCTTGAGAATCGACTCCATCGACCCGAGCTTCTTGATCTGCTGCAACTGATCGCGGAAGTCTTCGAGAGAGAAGCCGTCGCCGAGCAGGGCTTTCTTGGCCAGGTCTTCGGATTTCTTGCGGTCGAGCGAGGATTCGGCCTTCTCGATGAGCGACATCATGTCGCCCATGCCGAGGATGCGCGAGACGATGCGGTCGGGATGGAAAGGTTCGAAAGCGTCCGGCTTTTCGCCGACGCCGATGAACTTGATGGGCTGGCCGGTGACGTGGCGAATGGACAGGGCCGCGCCACCGCGTGCGTCGCCATCCATCTTGGTCAGCACGACGCCGGTGAGGCCGAGGCGCTTGTGGAAGTCTGCGGCGGAGTTGACGGCGTCCTGGCCGGTCATGGCGTCGGCGATGAATAAAATCTCGCTGGGATTGAGCAGCTTCTTGAGTCGCTCCATCTCGCTCATCAGCTCTTCGTCGATGTGCAGACGGCCTGCGGTGTCGACGATCAGCGTGTCGCAACCCATGTTGCGGGCCTCGCGACGGGCCTCGCCGGCCAGCCGCTCGACGAGTGCCGAGCCGGGCTTTTCGCCCTTCTGGTCGCCTTCGTAGAGCCGGGCTTCGATGGATTTGGCGACGACCCTGAGCTGTTCGCGGGCGGCCGGGCGATAGACGTCGACGGAGACGAGCATGGGCCGATGGCCGCCCTTTTTGAGCCAGGCGGCCAGCTTGCCGGCAGTGGTCGTCTTGCCCGAGCCTTGCAGGCCGGCCATCAGAATGACCGAGGGGGGCTGCGAGGCGAATTTGAAGCGGGCCGTGTCTTTACCGAGCAGCGCGATCAGTTCGTCGCGAACGATTTTGATCACCTGTTCGGAGGGCGACAGGGCGGTGAGCACCTCGGTGCCGACGGCCTTTGCGCGGATCTGATCGATCAGTTCCGTAACGACGTTGAGGTTGACGTCGGCCTCGAGCAGGGCAACGCGAATCAAGCCCAGGGCTTCGCCGATGTTCTCTTCATTGAGCGTGCCCTGGCCGCGAAGGACCTTGAAGGCGCGCTGGAGTTTGTCGGTAAGGGTCTCAAACATAGGTCAACTTCAAGTGTATCGCGGTCCTGCGGACGGCTGACGGCGCTTGCGCGCCTCGAGGTTCGTGGTCTCCCACCTATTCGCCCGACCACCCCACGGACAAAGACCTGTCCGCGGGGACCCCGGCAAGGCGAACGGATGGGGCACGGAGCTTGACGTAGCAGTACTGATCTGGAGGGGCGATGAGGTAGGCTGGTGCTGATTGGCGCGAAATACCGACCGAGGGAGCGAAACGACAATGGAGCAGCAAGAGCGTTTGGATAAGTTGGTTGAGGGATATCAATGTTTTCTCGCAAAGGTTTTTCCGGGCAAGCGGGATACGTTTCATCTGCTGGCGGAGACGCAGGCGCCGGAGACGCTTTTCATCACGTGTTCGGACTCGCGTGTGGTGCCGGACCTGATCTTGCAGACGCAGCCGGGCGACCTGTTTATCACGCGCAACGCAGGCAACGTGGTGCCTATGGGCGGTACGGATGTGGATGGGGTTACGGCGACTATCGAGTACGCCATCGAGGTGCTGAAGGTGAAGCATGCCATCCTTTGCGGGCACTCCGATTGCGGCGCAATGAAGGCGGCGCTTTGCCCCAAGGATCTCGAAAACATGCCCAAGGCGCGCCGCTGGCTGAGCCACGTCGAGGGAGCCTTTAGCCATCGCCAGCCCCAGAACCCGCAAGACGGCGAGCACGCCGAGTTGGCCTCGCTGATTCGCGGGAATGTGGTGGCGCAAATGCTCAATCTGCGCGCCCAGCCCTCGGTGGCGCGGGCAGTGATGGAAGGTCGGCTCGCCGTGCACGGCTGGTACTACGACATTCTGACCGGGCGCATCGAACGGTACGACGAGGGAATGAGGCGGTTTTTGCCGCTGGCGGCGTAAGGCGAACCGCAAACTATTGCGGAAAACCCCTAAAAAGTCCGGTCATTGCTTGGGCATGATGTCGTGGCCGGTGCAATGCGGGTCGGGCTTGTCTGAGGCGGAGAGCATGGTGAAGGAGTTCTTGCCTTCCTGAATCTGGAAGAAGGTGGGAGTGTCGGGGCGCTGGTTCTTTTCCCCTTCGACCCACCATCCTTTATCCAGCTCAACTTGGAAATGGGATGCGGAATCGGAGCAGGACCGGACTGGGCCGTAGGTGAGGTGCGGTGTTTCTTTGGCGTTCTCGATGTACTTGTCGAAGTCTTCGATCTTCTTGTGCGTTGCCTCAAGGCCGGCCAACTGTGACGGTGAATTCCAGTTCTTCGATTCATTCCACGGGGAGTTGAGCCACTCGTCGACAAAGTCGCGGCCATTGATTGCGATGGGTTGAACGCGATCGATCTGATCTCCAGAGATGCGATAATGGTAGATCCCGGTGCGACGGATGATGTTAATGTCACGGCTGTAAGCCGAAACCCGAAGTTCGAGTCCGTCAGGAGTCAGCCTCATTTCTACGGGATCGTCGCGCCAATAGGTCTCTTCCTTGTGCAGCAGAACCTTTTGCGCAGTGTCGATTCGAGCAGGCTGGATGAAGTCAAGATCAAATCCGCCGAAGTTAGAAGTGCACATTGGATGGCCGTGCGCAACGCCAACCAGCCAGTTTGCTGAATTCTGTTGCTGCACGACACGATATTCAAAGAAGTCGCCGAAGGCATTGGGAGTCCGGTCAGGGGCGCTCTGCCAGCGCAATACCCGTATCCACTTCTCCTGCTTCCATTCATAACCGAGCAGCATGGAGTCGTCGCCACAGGCAATGCCAAAATTGAACACGATCAGAATCAAATTCGTTTTATCTCCGGCTCTTGAGACTTTGACGTTCAGGTCTGCTCCGTAGGCATCGTCGTCGACAGCATTTGAAACATCCTGCCACTGTGGCTTCTTCGGTGTCTTATTCGCGTTAAGAAGGGATTGCAATTCGTTCTGAAGTTTCTCGGCGGTGATCGCAGCCGTGGCGCAGTGGATGGATGCATCCGTCGTCGCCGCCAACTTGTCTTTCAGTTTTTGGATTTGCTGTCGAAGTTCGGGCTCTAGACCATCGCCTTCCGGTTTGATTGCGAGTAACGTGACCCGGACGGCCGTTGCACGATGCGCTATTGCCTGCAATGCTGCTTGCGAGCAGGGTTGCTCGGCCCGCAAAAACGGAACGAGGAACAAGGACGAGACAACAAAAGCTGCAAGGATTCGCATAGCAAGCAAGTATAGCGCCGAAGCTCAATGCACGCCGGGGGGCGGGGCGGCGTTTTTGGCGGGCTTTTTGAAGAGCCATGCGGCTGCGGCGCAGAAGAAGGCTAGGAGCGCTGTCCAGCGGAAGACATCCACATAGGCCATCAGCGCCGATTGCTGTTGCATCAATCCGTACATCAGGCCCAGTGAGCCGGGGCCGCCGGCATTGGGGCCGATGTGATGGCCGAGATAGCCGGCGATGGCGTGCGATTTTTGCTGCAAGACCATGTTCGACGGGTCGAGGTTGGCTCCGAGTTCGGTCTGGTGCAGAGCGGCGCGGCGAATCAGCGCTGTGGTGGCCATCGAGATTCCAATCGAACCGCCGATGTTCCTCAGCATGTTGAAGAGCCCTGTGGCGTTGCCCATCTCTTCACGGGGGATGGTCGAGGTGGCCATCGTTGCCAGCGGAACGAAGACGAAGCTCAGCGCAAAGCCGGTGAGGGTGATAGGGATCAGCAGCGTGTAGGGGCCGATGTCGAGATTGACCATGCCGAAAAAAAGCGCGCAGATGCCAAAGCCGGCGAATCCTGCGCAGAGCAGTTTGCGCTGGTCGATGCGCGAGCCCAGGATGCCGATGACCGGTGAGCCGATGAACGAGCCGATGCCGCGCGGGCCTACAACAAGGCCGGCAGTGAAGGCCGTATAGCCTAGGATCTCCTGATAGTAGAGGGGCAGGATGGCGATGGTGATGTAGATAGCCATGCCCAGCATCGCGATCAGAAAGCATCCGGTCCGGAAGTTGCGATCTTTGAGGACGTGCAGATCGAGCAGGCCTTTCCGATTGGTCCATGAGCGCCAGATCCAGCCGATGAGTGCGACGACCAGCGCGGCGACCGCCCAGCGAACCCAGATTGCGCCGAACCAGTCATCCTCCTGCCCTTTGTCGAGGACGATTTGCAAAGCGCCGGTCCAGACCATCAGCAGTCCAAAGCCGATGTTGTCGAAGGGGCCGACCTTGGCGTTTTTGATGTAGGGCGGATCGTGGACGAAGCGGCTGATGAGAATCACCGCGAGGATGCCAACGGGAATATTGATGTAAAAGGCGTAGCGCCAGCTAAATGTATCGGTGAGCCAGCCGCCAAGCGTGGGCCCGAGCACTGGAGCCACCACGATGCCCAGGCCATAAGCTGCCATCGACATGGAGCGCTTTTCGACGGGAAAACTCTCCAGCAGGATCGACTGCGAGAGCGGCTGCAGCGCGCCTCCTCCGGCCCCTTGCATTACGCGGGCCAGCAGAATGACGGCCAGGGAGGGCGCGGCTCCGCAGAAAAAGGAGGCGATGGTGAAGATGATTACGCATGTGAGCAGAAAGCGCTTGCGGCCAAAGCGGCGGGCAAACCAGTTGGAAGCGGGCAGGATGACGGCGTTGGCCACCAGGTAGCTGGTCAGCACCCAGGTGGCCTCGGAGTTCGATGCGGAGAGCGAACCGGCGATATAGGGCAGAGCCACCGAGGCGATGGCCGTGTCGAGCACCTCCATGAAGGTGGGCAGCATGACCGAGACTGTGACCAGCCACGGATTCACGCCCTGGGTCAGCGGATAGCGGGCTTGGGCGGCGGCTGTCGTCATCGGCAAGGGAACTCATTTGAGGGTAAACGATGGGAGGCTTGCTCGTCTGCGACGCGGTCTGCCAGCACACTGTTGTCTCAGTCAATTGCCTTCGACGGGCGTCTCGGAGCAGGCTGTCCAGGAGAAGCGATTCTTTCCCGCCTGCTTGGCTGTGTAAAGGGCGCGGTCGGCGTGAAGCATCAGATCACCGCCGCTTCCCTTCTTTGCCGGCCATGCGGTTGCGACTCCCTGACTGATGGTCATTTTGCCGGAGATGGGCGAGCCTGGGTTGGGGAGTTCGAGGCATTCAACCGCCATCTGAATCTGCTGCGCGATCACCATGGCTCCCTCGGGACCCGTCTCCGGTAGCACCAGGACAAATTCGTCACCGCCATAGCGGGCGACCAGATCGGCAGGACGCCGGGCAACCCGCTTCAACTCGGCGGCAAAGGTGACGAGCGCGCAGTCCGCCGGCCCATGGCCGAGAGTATCGTTGAGCTCCTTGAAGTGATCGATGTCGATGATCACGATCGAGATGGGCTTATTTCCGCGCACGGCGCGATCCCATTCCAGCACTAACTGCTCGTCGAGGCGGCGGCGATTGGCGACATCGGTGAGCGCATCGGTCATGGAAAGCTTTTCCAGTTCCGCAGTTCGCTCGCGGACGCGCTCCTCCAGGATCTCGATCATTTCATCCCGCTGCGCCTTGATGCGCTTGCGGGTGGTGATGTCTTCAATCACCGAGATGAAGTAGTCGGGGCTTCCATCGCTCTTGCGCACCAGGGAAACGGTTAAATTGGCCCAGATGATTCGCTTGCCCTTGGTGTAGAAGCGCTTTTCTACTGAGTAGCTGGAACGCAGGCCATCCCGCAGCTCTTGAATCATTGTCCGGTCCAGATGGAGATCTGCAGGATGCGTAAGCTCAGAGAAGTTCAGCTTGAGCAATTCTTCTTTGGAGTATCCGACAATCTCGCAGCATCGGCGGTTGACGTTCAGCCAATCGCCATCGGCACTGACATGGGAGATTCCGACGGCCGCCTGCTCGAAGGTGGCGCTGAACCGGGTCTCGCTTGCCGCCAGCGCTTCAACCCAGTCGGTCACCTCCATATTCATTCCCAGCATTCGGACCGATTGGTCGGGCAGACGAACAAGCTGCCCGTATCCGAGAATCCAGAGTATTTTGCCATCTTTGGTAAAGATGCGGAAGTGTTCGCGAAAGCCGGGGATGGATTGAATGGAGGTTTCAGTCGCCAGCCGCACCCTTTCGCGGTCATCGGGATGGACAATCGCGAACCATGCGGCAATGGAGTTGATCTCGCTTGCGGAATATGCGTAGACCTCGGCTTGCCCCGCGGTCCAGCGAAATTCATCCGTGGAGGGATTCCATTCCCAGGTCGCTAGTTGCGAATATCCGAACGCCGACGCGACAGCCTGGGGATCCAAAGTGTGCATGGGACTCCGGCAGTTTGACGTGAGAATTAAGCGGTGAAGCTGCTTTTTATCCTCTGATGCTATCAGGTCCAGCTCTCGGCGTGTAAGGTGCGCCCGGTGCAAATCCAGAACCATGATGACCGAGGTCATGCGGGGACCAAGATCGCAACCAGGCGCGGTCAATCGATGATGGGACGTGCTATTGAATTGACTTTAGATAGGTAACAATCTGCCAGCGTTGCGACTGCGGCAGGCTCGACCACGAGGGCATGCCGTGAACCAGATCGCCCTGGCGGAGAAACCACTCGATGTCGCCATCGCTTGCCGTTCGGATCCGCTCGCTGCGCAGTGCCGGACGCTTGCGGCCGTCGCCTTGCGCATTTGCCTTGTGGCATTGCTGGCAGTGTTCGCGATAGACGAGCGCCCCGGCCGCGATTGCCTCTGGCTGTGCGGCCAAGGGGTTTGCCTGCGCATGATCCCTGGAGGGAACCTGCTGCCATCTGGCGCTCGAAGCCGCGGCAAAAGAGACAGTTGCGCTAAGGGCGATCGCAAGAATTCCGGATGCAAGATGCTTCATTGCCCACCTCCTTGCGAGCGATGGAAGCGCCCGCCAACCTGCTCGAATTCATAGGCCAGACCCACGCGATAAACTCTCGCGAGACTTGTGTCTGTCAGCCCAAAGCCTGGCGAGAAGCTAAGTCGCACCCCTTGAGGCAGCTGCCAGCCAATGAGCGGCGCGACGTAGTGCGAAGTGTCGCGCATCGACAGGCCGAAGGTATCGCCCAAGCCACCATAACCCTCGAATCCTGCGATGAATCTCTCCGTGCAAAAGGCGCATTCCCTGCCGCTCGCAGCGCTGCGCAGGGGCCGCGCCGCGCCGACTGCGTAGCCGAACTCCCATGGGGCATGGCCAAGGTTTTTTTCCGTGATGAAGTTTTCGCTGATGTTCCAATCGCGAACGTTGGAGGAGAGAATCAGCTTCAATTCCGCCTCGTGCTGGTGCTCCCGGCGCAATTCGCCGTTGGGCGGGGCCAGATCGGCCTGGCCGTCGTGTCCCGTCACTTCAAGGATCGTTTTGTCGGCGCCGGAGGTGTTTTCATACTCGATATAAAACACTGGATTGATTGCGTGATCCCGCATCAGCGGACGGATACGGTTCTCCAGCCGCCAGCCGGTGTAGAGGGTCGAGTCGCCTCCTGTGGCCTGGCCATCCAGGTACAGCTCTGTCGTCCACCAGGCCCGAGTACCGTACTCGAGCTCCATCGCTGTCGCTCCATAGCGGTCTCCTCCGCCGGGCCGCGCCAGAGCTGTTTTGGTCTCGACCTCCAGGTTGCCGGGCTCTTCGAGATCGTGAGAGTAGGTGACAAAGTAGGGCTTGTCCTGCGCATTAACGGCAACTGCGATCAGGAGCAGAAGGCTGGGAGCTAGCCAACGGCCGTGTCTGAGGGGTTTGAGCAGCAATCTTGAATCCTCCGTGGATATACGACTAAAAGAGTCGTGTATTCGAAAATAAGACTAAAGTAGTCCGATTTGATTAGCAAGAGCTTTTTCTCGGAGCGCCGTTGCGCGATATTTATGTAGATATGATCAAGAATAGTTGACAATAACTCACTCAATATGGCACCCTGGAACAGTCGGAAATTCTATACAACAGGCGGGAAAACCAACCATGGCAAAAATTATCGGCATCGATCTTGGCACCACCAACTCCTGCGTCGCCGTTCTCGAGGGCGGCGAGCCAAAAGTCATTCCAAATGAGGAGGGTGCGCGTACCACGCCCTCCGTCGTCGCCTTCACCAAGAGCGGCGAGCGGCTGGTGGGTCAAGTTGCCAAGCGCCAGGCCATAACCAATCCTGAGAACACAATCTTCTCGATCAAGCGCTTCATGGGCCGCCGCTACAACGAAGTCAGCGACGAGATGAAGATGGTCCCCTTCAAGGTAATCTCGCAGGGCGATCATGTGGGCGTGATGGCTCAGGGCAAGGAGTATACCCCGCCCGAGATCTCGGCCATGATCCTGCAAAAACTGAAGAAGAGCGCCGAGGCCTACCTGGGCGAGACCGTCACTGAGGCGGTGATCACCGTACCGGCCTACTTTAATGACGCACAGCGTCAGGCTACGAAGGACGCGGGAAAGATCGCCGGACTTGACGTGAAGCGCATCGTCAACGAGCCGACCGCAGCAGCGCTGGCCTATGGGCTGGACAAGAAAAAGGACGAGACGATTGCCGTTTACGACTTCGGCGGCGGTACATTCGACATCTCCATTTTGGAAGTGGGCGAAGGCGTTATCGAGGTCAAGTCCACCAATGGCGACACTCACCTGGGCGGCGACAACCTCGACCAGCGCATCGTCGATTGGCTGATCGCTGAGTTCAAGCAAGAGCAGGGGCTGGACCTGAGCTCGAAGGGCAACGAAATGGCCTTGCAACGGCTCAAAGACGCTGCCGAAAAGGCCAAGATCGAGCTCTCGACAACCATCGAGACTGAAATCAATCTGCCTTTTGTTACCGCGGATGCCACAGGGCCGAAGCATCTTGTGCGCAAGCTGACTCGCTCCAAGCTGGAACAGTTGGTCGACGACCTTTTGGAGCGCTCGCTCGAGCCCTGCAAGAAGGCCATCGCCGATGCGGGGGTGAGCGTCGACAAAATCGACGAGGTAGTTCTTGTCGGCGGCCAGACGCGCATGCCCAAGATTCAGGAGATCGTCAAGAAGCTCTTTGGCCGCGAGCCGCATCGCGGGGTCAATCCCGACGAAGTGGTGGCGATCGGAGCGGCTGTGCAGGCGGGTGTGCTAGCCGGCGAGGTCAAGGATCTGCTCCTGCTCGATGTGACGCCTCTGACGTTGTCGATCGAGACTCTGGGCGGCGTGGCTACGTCGATGATTCCGCGCAACACGACGATCCCGACCAAAAAGACCGAGACCTTTTCGACGGCGGCCGACTCGCAAACCGAGGTCGAGGTGCACGTTCTGCAAGGCGAGCGGCCTATGGCCGCGCAGAATCGGACGCTGGGCAAGTTCAAGCTGGGCGGAATCATGCCCGCACCGCGCGGCGTGCCGCAGATCGAGGTTACGTTTGACATCGATGCAAACGGCATCCTCAACGTGACGGCCAAGGACAACGCCACCGGCAAGGACACGCGCATTACGATTACGTCCAGCTCGGGCCTGAGCAAGGACGAGGTCGAGAAGATGGCCAAGGAGGCCGAGGCGCACGCTGCCGAGGATAAGGAAAAGCGCGACGAAATCGACGCACGCAACTCGCTCGATGGCATGGTCTACAACATCGACAAGATGCTCAAGGACTCCGGCGACAAGATCTCGGGCGCGGAGGCCGCTCCGGTGAAGGCTGAGGTCGAAACGGTACTGGCCGAAAGCAAGAAGCTGCTCGAAGGCACGCCGACCTCCAAGGAGTTGCAGGCACAGCACGAGAAGCTGACTCATGCCTCGCACAAGCTGGCCGAGATCGTCTACAAAGCGACTGCGGCAAGCGCAACGCCGGGGGCAGCTCCCGGCGGCGATGGAGCAGCACCCAACGCCGAAGCCAAAAAGGACGAAGGCGTGATCGACGCCGAGTATGTCGACGTGGAAGACAAGAAGTAGGACTTGCCGTCCAGGCGTACCTAAAGGCGGTGGGGCTGTGCTCCGCCGCCTTTGCCTTTGCAAGCGTCCGAACAATCTTGTGTCGTGCGGGAGATTTGTCAATGACGCATGTTGATTCCGATCCTGACGTGAAGTTTGCGGAAAACCTCGCCGTCGTCAAAGAATATCTAAAGCAATGGAAGTCTTCTATTGACGCCAGAGGAATTTACGTAATTAGCCCCTCCGGGCGTACGTTTGACAGCATCGCATTTTCCCTTCTCAACAAGGCGTACAGACTGAGCGTGGCGTGCATTGCCCTGCTTGAGGCGGGGTATTCCGATGAGGCGTTCGGGACTGCTCGCTCTATTATTGAGTGCAGCCTGAGCCTTCGGTATATGACGCTTGACCGCGGAAAAATTGATTCAAGATCGAATGATTATGTAGATTTCCTCTTCTGTGAAAAGAAGTACTTTCTCGAACAGTGCCGAAAGTATCTCAGCCCAGGTGCGGACTTGGACGCTGTCGAGGCTTTCGCCGAAAGAGAAGGAATTGAAGATCGATGGGCTTCAATTGTTCCCGATCGCATGAGAAAAAAGAACCTGCCTTTCAACGACTGGAAACTGATCGAAAATAGCGACTGGAACGGTTGGAAGATTGCCACCGAGCCCCACCCTTTGGACAGCCAGATCAATCACGGCGATTGGATTAGAAGGCAGTATGCCGGCGACTATCGAGGCGGTTCAGCGATGGTGCATTGCTCGATCAGGTCACTGGACAATATCTTCGCTGATTCGGGCATAGCCTTCAAGGTTGGAGAAAACATTAAGACGACCTTTGACCATAGGACTGAGCCTCTAATCATAATTGTCACGAACCTATATTTGATGGTCCGGTACACCTTCTACGGAGCGAATGTTGATGGGGCGGAATGCTTTGACAAGCCGTTCGAAGATGCGAGTTCTAAGCTGGTCTACCTGAGGCAATCATGAAGTCAGCAATTGCCGGGTGCCCCATCCTTCCGCGATCTGTGCGGAAGGGTGGGAACCACAAACCCGAATTAGCCGCCTTGTAACAGGGCACGGCTTCAGCCGTGCCGCTCAGGAGGGTCCGCGCAGTCCGGCTATAGCCGCCGAGGGATGGTTTTCCCGTGCAAAAGAATTCGCTCAGGGGTTAAAACCTAGCACGATTGAGCCGGATGCGTCGGCACGGCTGAAGCAGTGCCCTTTCAAAGCCCGTGTGCATCCTATTTCTCGTTTCATGCGATTGTCCGCGCTCCCAACCAAGGCTGGCGCTTTGTATAATCGTGGCCATGAAGACAATTGCGATGGTCCTTGTTTTATCTGCGAGCCTTCTCGTCCAAGCCCAGACCCCAGCCACCAACAGCGCTCCGGCGAAGAGCGGTGCCGCCAGCCCCACCGCCGGCCCGCATCTCTCCCTGCTCAGCCCGTCATCGTTTACGGCCAAGGCGCCCGCGGTCTTCAGGGCGGAGTTCTCGACCACTGCGGGCGACTTCGTCATTGAAGTTCATCGCGATTGGGCGCCCCTCGGCGCAGACCGCTTTTACAACCTGGTCCGCAATGGCTACTTCACCAACGCGGCATTCTTTCGGGTCGTTCCTGGCTTCGTTGTGCAGTTCGGGCTCAGCGCCGATCCTGCCGTTAACAGGGCCTGGTTCAATGCAAAAATCAAGGATGACCCTGTCGCGCAGAGCAACAAGCGTGGAAGCATCGTCTTTGCCACGGCCGGCCCTGGCACACGCACCACCCAGCTCTTCATCAACTATGCTGACAACTCCCGCCTTGACGGCATGGGCTTCGCGCCCTTTGGCACCGTCGTCGAAGGCATGGACGTGGTGGACAAGATCTTTCCTGGCTATCGTGAATCCCCTCGTCAGGACCTGATCACCAACCAGGGCGACGCCTACCTGAAGGCTAATTTTCCTCGGATAGACAAGATCAAGGCAGCCCGGATTCTTCCCGCTGTTCCGCCGGCGACACAGACTCCTTAGGACGCTAAACCCGCGGCTGAGAGCCTTTCCGTGAATTGGCAGCGCCGGTCTCCGACTCAGCGGGATTGTGGGTCTTAATACCGGCGGGCGACGTCTGGCGGCGAGAACGCCGCCAGTTCAGCCGGTCTGGAGACCGGCGCTCCATTGTTTTCCCAATTTACGAATAAGTTCTAAGTAAGTCATCCTCCACTCAGCCATCCGCAATGCCCTGCAAGCAGCCGGCCCTGAGCAATGTCTATCATCGGCCGGCTGACCGGTTGGAGATGAACGTTTGGTTCAATAAGCAGCTGGAAACCTTCTGCTTCCAGATCGCATCCAAGAAGCAGCGGCCGATCGCGCCGCCCAATTCCCCGAATCAGTCGATCAAAGCAGAGCAATGAGAGAGAAGTCCCAATCCTGGCCGCCGCAACATCGTTGGCTTGACCAGCATGGCGAGGGCTCTGGTGCGCAGGGCATCGAGCCGCGCTGGACGTTGTTATGGACAGTTTATTGCGAGAGAAGAAACTCTGGCTTGGTTACAACACAGATTTGAACGTTGGCGGCAGCTAGCCAACACTACTGGAGGAGTTATGCAGCTTGGATTGATTGGACTGGGAAAGATGGGCGGCAACATGGCTGAGCGGCTGCGGCTGGGCGGCCATCAAGTGGTTGGCTTCGACTTCGATGCCGAGGCGGTGGCCCGGTTGACGGCTACTGGAAACGTGGGTGTGGCATCGCTCAAAGACCTGGTGCAGAGGCTGGAGGGACGAAGAGCCATCTGGATGATGGTCCCGCAGGGCGATCCGGTTGACGAGACGATCGCCAAGCTGGAACCCCTGCTGGATCCCGGCGACATATTGATTGACGGGGGTAACTCGAATTACAACGACACGATCAGGCGACATAAAGAAGTTACCGCGAAAGGGTTCCAGTTTGTGGATGTTGGAACCTCGGGTGGAGTGTGGGGATTGAGATCGGGCTACAGCATGATGATTGGCGGGGATGCGGAGCCGATCGAGCACCTGGCGCCGATCTTTGAGACGCTGGCCCCGGCAGCCGACAAGGGATGGGGACGGGTGGGCCCAGGTGGCTCCGGCCACTTTGTGAAGATGGTTCACAACGGCATCGAGTATGGATTGATGCAAGCCTATGCCGAGGGTTTTACCATCCTCGAAAAGAAAGAGGAAATGAAACTGGACCTGCCGCAAATCGCCGATATCTGGCGGTACGGCAGCGTCGTGCGCAGTTGGCTGCTGGATCTAACAGCAGAGGCACTGGCCGGCAATCCGACGCTGGATGGTTTGCAGGCGTATGTTGTCGACTCTGGCGAAGGACGCTGGACAGTCTTCGAGGCGATCAATCTGAACGTTTCAGCTCCGGTGATTACAGAGTCGGTGATTCGCCGTATTCGCTCGCGTGAAGAGAATAACTTCACCGACCGGATGCTGGCGATCATGCGCAACGCCTTTGGCGGGCACGCAGTGAAGAAAGAGTGAGGATGGAGAGCGTCATATTGCAGGGACGAATGCCGGAGACGTTGTGATTCGATGCGCGAGCCATCGCGTGAGGCGTGTATCTTTCAGAACATGTTTTTTGCGGCCTGAGCGTAAACTGTGTATCAGCCAGTCTGTTGAGTCCCCTTTTATCTTCAATAAGACTGCGCAAACGAATGCATCGTTCACCGATTCCCGATGCGAAAGCTAATCTGCTTCAGTCTAACTCGACGTTGGGTCTTTCGGATCCAATCACACAACAGAAACCTCTTCGACGGCGAGTTTATCAGCTCGTCTGCGAGTTTGTTCAAGGAGACATAACGATGGCACACACACGCAAGCGGCTCCGTGTTTTTGTTGTTGACGACGAGTTTGTGATTGCATCTACCCTTGGACTGATATTGACCCACAAGGGCTTTGACGCCGTATCGTTTCAAGCACCTTCGGAAGCTCTCGCAGCAGCTCGGTCTCAGGCTCCAGACCTCCTGATATCCGACGTAGTCATGCCGCAGTTCTCAGGCATCGAGTTGGCAATTCAGATCCAAAAGCAATGCCCAAACTGCAAGGTGCTGTTGTTCTCAGGACAAGCCGCTACCGCCGGCATGCTTGAGGATGCGCGGGCCAAGGGGTATGATTTCGAAATCCTGTCGAAGCCCGTACATCCGACCGACTTGTTGAGGAAAGTCGCGGAAGCGACAGGTCATCTTGAGTCAATGTCCAGTAGTGCAGACGAAACTGCGGCCGAGGCTGCCGCAAAGCATGACCCATTGGCCGCACCTAAATCACCGGGTCTTTAGATAAACCTACCTGTCATGATTGCTTGCCAGGTTTGAAGAAGCGCTGCATTCGAGTTATGAGGAAGTACCTGTAGAAAACTGCTGAAGGTTATTCCAGAACAGATTACTCAAGTTGAGCGAGATCGGCAGGCAGGTCAATGTCGATCTCTCCGCCGGGGAAGGGTATTTGGAACAGCGGGCACGAAGGCTGCATGAGCAGGGATCGTGCGCCCTTGTCGCCGGTGAGCGCATGAAGGTCAGCGAAGACCTCGCGGGGAAACACGGCGGGAATTCCTAGCGTGTCTGCATAAGCCGAGGCAACCATAGCGGCCGAAGCCTGCGCATCGAACATCTCAAGCAACTTCCGCAGGTGACAGGCGGTAATTCGCGGCTGGTCGCAACCCAGCATCAAAACTCCAGGGGGCTGCGGCGCGATGAGAGCAACGGCGCGCAGCCCTGCGTGAATGGAGGAGGCAATGCCGAGCTCCCAACGATCATTGACGACCGGGATAGCTCTCGCTGATTTCTTCAGCGAAACTGCTTTTGAGCAGTTCGGCTATGACTAACGGTGTTTGATGAGGGAATTCCAACGTAGAGCGCGGCAATCAGCCCTTGTTGTTATGACCTGCCGAAGCGCGCCGATAAGGATAGAGTGGTCTCTCCCCATTGAGGTGAAGTGTGTTTCAGCCCGGGCGCGTGGTTCAACGCGAAGGTCTTCTTGAAGCCGTCGAACAAGCGGCGGATGGCATCGTCATCACCGACGCAAGCGGCAATATCGAGTATGTAAATCCAGCCTTCACTGCGTTGACAGGATATTCCAGAGAGGAGGTGATGGGGCAAAATCCCCGTCTCCTCAAATCCGGCAAGAATTCCGCGGCAGTATACGAAGAGCTTTGGAGCACGATTTTATCGGGTAGTGTCTGGCACGGAGAAGTTACGAACCGGCGCAAGGATGGCACCTTCTATCAAGAGGAGATGCAAATCGCACCTGTCAAGGACGCGAAAGGTATAACCACCGGTTTCATCGCCATCAAGCACGATGTGACCGAGCAACGGGCGGCGCAGGACGCACAAGCTTTCCTCGGTGCAATTGTGGAAGGCTCCGATGCCGCAATTGTCGCTTTTGCGCCGGATGGGACGATTCTCACATGGAATCGGGGCGCGGAAGCGGTTTTTGGCTACTCCGCCGAAGAGGCGATCGGGCAACCCATGTCCATGCTGACTCCACCAGAGAGATTGTCCCACCTGGTGGACCTTACGGAGCACGTATTGCAAGGCAAAGACGCCTTGCATTTTGAAGGGCTGGGTCTGAGCAAGAACGGTCGAGTTATCGACATTTTTGTTGCAGCGAGCGCAGTTAGGGACCTGGCAGGAAAAGTGACAGCTATTGCGGTGATCGTCCGCGACGTCACCGAACACCAGAAATCCGTGCAGAGACTCCGCGAGAGTGAAGACCGTTTCCGAAACATGGCCGACTGTTGCCCGTCCTTGATGTGGGTGACTGGCCCCTCGGGCGAAATGGAGTTCATTAACAAGGTGTACCGGAGTTTCTGCGGCGTGACATTTGAGCAGGTGCAACGGGGCGATTGGTATTTGCTGATCCATCCCGACGATGCGCCGGAATATATCGCCGCGTTTCATCGCGCGGTCACCCAACGCACTGGTTTCAGCGCCGAGGCCCGCGTCCGGCGAGCCGACGGCGTGTGGCGGTTGATTGGCACAAACGCCGAGCCACGTTTGTCGCCCAGTGGCGAGTATATGGGGCACGTCGGAATAAGCGCGGATATCACCGAGCGCAGGGTTGCCGAGGAGGCGCTTCGCGAAAGTGAAGAGCGCTTCCGCATTATGGCCGATTGTTGCCCAATTGCGATTTGGGTCACCGACGCTCACGGCAAAGCTGGATTCATCAACCGGACGTACCGGGAGTTCTCGGGTGCCGTCTCGAGCCACGTCGAGGAAACCGAGTGGCTGACGCGGATTCACCCGGATGATGCGCAAGGGTTTGTAGAGCAGTTCAAGCGTGCGCACGAGGAGCACACGAGCTTCAAAATCGAACAACGCAGCCGGCGTCGAGATGGCGAGTGGCGTTGGTTGGAGTCGTTCGCGGAGCCGCGGTTTTCCTCCAGTGGGGACTTCCTGGGATTGGTAGGCACTTCCAAGGACATCACTGAGCGCAGACAGACTGAGCAAGCCTTGCAGAGCTCCCGGAAGTTTGCCCAATCGACGATCGACGCACTTTCATCTCACATATGCGTTTTGGACGAGAGTGGCACAATCATCGCGGTAAACCGGGCGTGGAAGGACTTTGGAGATGCGAATAGCCTGTCTGGATCTGGGGATGCGGTGGAAGCTCAGGCGTGGCGAAGCCGCTTAGGCGAGGGTGCCAACTATCTGGAGGTATGCAGGCGCAGCGAAGGCGAAGAGGCCAGCGAGGCTGCCGAGTTTGCGAACGGCATTCAGGCTGTGCTTGAAGGAGAGCGCGAACTCTATTCCAAAGAGTATCCGTGCCACGCTCCCGGTGAACAGCGATGGTATCTGGGCCGAGTCACGCGATTCTTTTCTAACGGCATTCCCCGGGTCGTCGTCGAGCATATCAACATCACTGAACGCAAACAGACCGAACAAGCCTTGCGCGAGAGCGACAAACGCTTCCGCGTGATGGCCGACGGTTGCCCCACGCCGATTTGGGTCACCGACGCCGAAGGTGGGATGCGGTTTACCAATAGAACATTCCGGGAATTTTGCGGCAACACCCAAGAAGAGGTAGAAGGGCACAAATGGCATTTCCTTATTCATCCGGACGATCAGCCAAAGTTTATCAGCGAATCTTACCGCGCAGTGCGGGAGCAAACGGCCTTCAAGGGTGATGCGCGCGTTCAGCGAGCCGACGGTGAATGGCGCTGGATCATCGCGCACACCGAGCCGCGCTTTTCGCCGAGCGGAGAGTTCCTCGGTCACGTCGGTCTCAGCACCGACATTACCGAGCGCAAGCAAGCCGAACAGGCACTCAAGGATAGCGAAGAGAAATTTCGACAACTCGCGGAAAACATCCGGGAAGTCTTCTGGATGATGAACGCAGAGGGCACTGAAACCCTCTACATCGGTCCCGCCTACGAAGAGGTCTGGGGCCGGAGTTGCAAGAGCCTTTATGAGAATCCGATGGATTGGATCGGAGCCATCCATCCCGATGATCGCGAAGAGGCCCACGAGACTTTCATGAGGCAATTGCAGGGAGAGAACATCGACTCCGAATACAGACTCAGACAGCCTGATGGGCAGGAGAGATGGATCCGTGACCGGGCGTTTCCCATTCGCGATCAGAATGGGGAACTCATACGGATTGCCGGAATCGCGGAAGACGTTACCGAGCGCAGACGTTACGAGATGGAACTGATTCGCGCTCGCGAGGAAGCGGACGCTGCGAATCAAGTCAAGGGCGAGTTTCTTGCCAACATGAGCCATGAAATCCGGTCGCCGATGAATGGCGTTCTCGGCATGACCGAGTTGCTGCTGCAGACAGAGCTGACGAAGGAGCAGCGCCGTTACGCCGACACGGTACGTTTCAGCGGAGAATCGTTGCTGCAAGTGATCAACGACATTCTCGATTTCTCCAAGATCGAAGCAAAAAAGCTTCAATTGGAGATGGTGGATTTCGACTTTCAAAGCCTTCTCGATAATCTTGCGGCCGGGCAAGCGCCGGAGGCGCAGGGCAAGGGAATTGAGCTCGTGTACATTTCCGGCCCGTCGGTTCCGACGATGCTCCGCGGGGATCCAGTGCGTCTGCGACAAATCCTCACAAACCTGGTAGGCAATGCCATCAAGTTTACTGAGAAGGGCGAAGTGGTCGTCCATGTGACACTGGAGAAAGAAGAAGAATCCGATTGCCTGCTCCGTTTCTCGGTGCGCGATACGGGCATTGGAATTCCAAAGGACAAGATCGGGATTCTCTTCGAGAAGTTCACCCAAGTCGACACGTCAACCACGCGCAGGTTCGGCGGCACGGGACTCGGCCTGGCCATTTCAAAGCAACTGGCGGAGCTGATGGGCGGCGAAATCCGCGTTGACAGCCAGGATGGCAAAGGCTCGGAGTTCTACTTCACGGTCCGCCTGGGCAGAAGCAATCAACCCGAAGCATTGCGCGCCGATGATCCAGTCCCCGCTGATTTGATTGGGGTGCGTGTGCTGATCGTAGATGATAACGCTACGAGCCGCGAGATGCTTGCGGCGTTCACCGTACGTTGGGGCATGCGTCCAACTGCTGTCGAGGGCGGTGCTTGGGCGCTTGATGCCCTTTATCAAGCGCGAGAGGCAAACGATCCCTTCCGGATCGCGATCATCGATTTTCACATGCCGGGAATGGATGGCGAAGCTCTCGGTTGTGCTATCAAATCTGACAAACGGCTGTCGGATACGCAGATGGTCATGTTGACTTGCGTGGGAGCCTGGCATGGCAGGCAGAGCCCGGAAAAAATTGGAGTGGCCGGTTACGTGACCAAGCCGGTGCAGCGGGATCAACTGCGCGATCTTCTCTCAACGGCGTTGTCCGCCACGGTGGTTTGCAAACCCGATAACACAGGAACTGCTGATACGAAGCCGCTCGATGCGCGTCGCGATGCATCGCAGACTTTTGCCGGCATGAACGCAAGAATTCTGATTGTAGAGGACAGTGCTGTCAACCGGGAAGTGGCTTTGGGTATTCTCAAAAAGCTTGGCTTGAGCGGCGATGCGGTGGGCGATGGTGCTGAGGCGGTCAGATCGCTTGAGTCCGTTCCTTACGATCTGGTTCTGATGGATATGCGCATGCCGGTGATGGATGGCATCGAGGCCACTTGTCGAATCCGCAATCCGCGATCTGGGGTCCTCAATTGCAAAGTTCCTATCGTCGCCATGACTGCCAACGCGATGGAGAGTGATCGGCAACTCTGCCTCTCGGTGGGCATGAATGACTTTATAGCTAAACCGGTATCGGTGGCGGTGTTGCGAGATACGCTCAGAAAGTGGCTGCCCACCGGGATCTTCGCGGTCCCGGCCACGACCGGCCAAGCCGCATCATCTCGATCTACTGGAAGCGAGATGGTTGTATTTGACCCAGCAAGCGTACTGTCGCGCCTAGAGGGAGACAATGCCCTGGTACAGCTTATCTTGGAAGCGTTCCTGGATGACGTCCCACACCAGATTCAGGCGATGAAGAAGCTTGTGGCAAACAGGGATGGCGCCGGCTCCGCGCGGCAGGCCCATTCGATCAAAGGCGCCTCGGCGAATGTCGGTGGAGAATCGCTGCGGAAATTGGCGGCGGAAATGGAAAAGGCGGCCGATGCAGGGGACTGGAAATTCGTTGTCGCCCGCATGGACGAATTGGAACATCAATTTGATCTGCTCGAAAACGAGATCAAACGAAACGAGTCAGTCGATTCAAAGAGATGAAATAGGAAGGAATGAGGCATCATGAAAACACTTGTTGTTGAAGATGAATTTACCAATCGGATTCTAATGCAGAATCTGCTTGCCCGATACGGCGAATGCCACATTGCCATCGACGGGGAAGAAGCCGTGGAAGCGTTTCGCATGGCCTTGGCCGCAGCCGCGCCCTACGATCTGATCTGCATGGACATCAGGATGCCGAAGATGGATGGCGTGGAGGCAGTGAACCGGATTCGTGCTTTGGAGATCGACGACGGGGTTCTTTCAAGCAATGGCGTGAAGATTATGATGGTCACAAGTGTCGACGATCCCAAGGAAGTCGTTGGATCGTTCCAGGCTCTCTGCGATGCTTACCTGGTCAAACCGATAAGAGCAGCAGATCTATCGGAGAACCTGCACAGGATGCAGCTTATTGCTTGACGCACGCAGAAAAAATCAGGATCTAGTGTGAACCATTTGCCTGGCCGAGACTCATGCACTTCCGCGTTTCTTTGCCCCGGCCCGCCTGCTTCGTCTTCTGGCTTGACCATTTGATTCGTCCGGCCGCAAACGAGTCAAACAGCCATAGATCAGAGACTGCTCCGTCGTCCAGCGATCAGGTTGAAGACCAGAACGACCAATGCTATGACCAGGAGGATGTGAATAAGGCCGCCAGCAACATGAAGGCTGAATCCCAACAGCCACAGAACCAGAAGGATTACAAAGATAGTCCAGAGCATAGATACCCTCTCTCCGCATAGCGGGAACCCAAGATCAAAATGAATCCGAGGTCCCGCGATGCAAATTACATTCGGATGTTAGTTTGATGCGATGGCTTGGGCCTTTGCGTTCTTGACTGCGTCGAGAAACGATGCTGCCACGGCCGGAACGGCAACTTCGCCACGCAGAATCTTGCGCGTGGAAACGTCATGGCCGTAGATCGCCTCTGTGGAGTCGTCGTCGCGGCGAATCGCAGCGCCGGTCAGCGTGAGTCCGGCAAAGGCGCCTCGGGCACGCGAGTAAGTGAGGACTTCGGTATTCAGCTTCCAGTCAGTATCGGCGGAGGCGTGGCGCCCAACCGGTCCGGCTGCGGCTGAAGCATCTCCGCCCAGTTCAAAGTTACTGTTGATCAAGTGCTGCATGCCCCGGTCATTTTGGATAATCATGACCAGATCCACGCCTTCAATGCCGATCTGCAATCCCCAGCTTCCCCCGGTAATGGTAAAGAACGCCGGTGCGCTCCAACCGTTTTGGTTCCGGCAGGTAGCAACCCCTCTGCCATTTTCTGCGCCGAAGACGAATCCGCCCTTGAGCATATGCGGCACTACCGCTATGCATTGCGCGTGGTCCAGAACTTCCTCTGGGATGCCTCTGTCTGGCGCCGACATAATCTCATGCAGCACAGCACCAGCATGATCCAACCGGTCGGCCGTTGCTTCGCGACCGGATCCCGCCCAGCAGATGCTTGTCATACCGAGTAATGCCGCAATTGTCATAAGTTTTTTCATGCAATTCACCTTTTCTACCCATGCGCAGCGTCACTTGCTGTATGCGCATTGTGGCGCACAAGGTAGTTCCCACACTAACGATATGAGACTCCGTAGTCTGAGCAAGAACGCTCAGGTCAGGACAGCTCCGATGCCGATTTACCCGGGCTCGGAACGATGTTGAATTGTGAGCAAAACGGACCAGACTTCTCCCGCTCTTGTCCGCTCTGCGTTTGATTTCTCGAATTGTCTGGCCAGCGCCGGTCTGGGGCTCGCGATTCACCGGAGGGGCGCCCCATCCGGCCATTTGTTTTGTTCCGCTACGGGTTGTTCGATTTGTCGGGCAGCTTTATAGATTCACAAGACGTTGGGGAAATTATGGTTGCGCTACGCGACTCTTGCCGCCGCGTCAGCTTTGCGCAGCCCGCGAATCTTCCAGACTCCGAGACCTATCCCGATGGTTAGCACAGTTACGAACACCCAGAGCAACGGAGTTGACCATTTCTGGAGGCTGCCAGACCAGAGACGGACAATTCCGCGTCCATACGTTACGCCGAGCCAGGCAATGAAGGAGTATCTCAACCCGCGTGCCGTACCAAAAACTGCGAGGAAGCGGGCGGGTGGTACCCCAAGAGCTCCGGATGCTAATGCAAACGGCAGTAGAGGAATGGGCGGAGGAAGGATCGCGGGGACAAAGACCGCCAAGATCGGATGATGCTGAACCCAAGACACCACTCGCCGAAGCAGGCGCGCCGGTACGTAGTGTTGAAGCGCCTTTTCGCCTCCTTTGCGGCCAATCGCCCATGTGGTATATCCGCCCAGGATGCTGCCTGCTATGGCACAGGGAGCCAGCAGCCATGCATTGCCACGGTACGCCACCAGCCACAAGAGGAGCAGGTCAGTGCTGCCGGGGATCGGCAGAGGAATGACCGAGGAGTCCACGATTGCAACGAAGAAAAGGCCGGGCGCTCCCAGATGCGTGAGCCACCGCGGCGCAATCGGGCTTGATGTATGAGACTGAACCGGATGCCGGACAAGAAGACTCATAAAGACCTGGCTCGAGATAATCATTCGAATGTTACCGCTTCAAAACAGTTGCACACCTCTGACTTATTCTATTTGCGCAGTATGCAAAGAGAGCCAGTAGTACCGCCGCCAAAAAACATGCAGCGGACAGGTAGAGTCTTTATGGAAGTGAATGGCGTGCTGAGCCGCCAGGAACCCAGGCCAAGTCGCCACTTAGAATGTAAATCGCGATTGCGGCGAGCATAAAAAGCGCACCTATCCAGAATCGCCAGTCGCGGTGCATGCGCCGCCAGTAAGGACCGGGATCGGGCTGACCGTTGTCGCTACTATTTCCCTCGGGGTTGTGCTTATTTCCTGTCATCTCTTCTCCAGCGCCGCAAGGTACTTTTTTGCCAAGCGTAAGTTTCGCATTCTTTCATCTGTCATTGGTTATGGTTGATTCGCGCCCGCTGTTGTGACCTGGACCGGTTTTGCGATATTGATTGAAGACGAGGTACCGGTTGACGCAGGTTTGTCACGCGGGATCTCCGTTCCCAATGGGTAAACAAGTATCTGGATCGATCCCCAATCCGCGTCATGATCCGACGCTGCTTGCTTGCCCAGGCCTAATGTCTTCAACTGGCTGTCGTCGAAGCCGAAGTTATCGACGAGATAGTCGCGCACTACCATGGCTCTTGCCTCGGTCAGCTCCATATCTTTTTGGGTATCGCCTTCCGTACCGGTCGAGACTGTCACAACAGCGAAGCCGAATTGGTTTTGTGCCAGAAACTCGCCGCCGGCATTGAGAGATTTCTGATCCCGTAGTTTGGCCGAATCGCGGGCGCCGAAGAGCTGCCTGGCCGTAAACGTGAATGATTTTGTGGGCGTAGCTTGAGGAAGCCCGACAATCTCATTCGCGCCCACTTCGGCTGAGTCTTCGTAGCCACGCTTCTTGAAGTATCCGCTTAAGAGGAAGTTATGTTTCAGGGCCTCCATGTTTTCCCGGAAGTCGGTCACTCCGGTCTGTGCCTGAACCATGGTGGACTGCAAGGCCGCTGTCGTCTGCGTCAGATTGCTGTAGAGTTGTTTGTCGTTCACCAGTTCGCCGACTGTACCTTGGCCCGAATCGATCTTGGCGCTGACCGAGTTAAGATGCGCCGTTGCCAAGGTCGCATTGTTAATGGCCAACTGGCTGCTGTCTAAAATGCCGCTCGTTTTCTTGAAGAGGTCCGACATCTCCAGCGGCGGCTCGCTCTGGATAATCTCGCCATCCTTCACCTCGGCCTGTCCGGCAGATCCAAACGAAATGGCCACGAATTGATTGCCCAAGACTCCCGCGGTCTCGATCGAAGCTATGGAGTCGTGCTTGATGATTTCGTGGGTTGAACTGTCAAGGTCCATAACCACCGTGACTTGTTGCCCCGGTTTGTGAGGCAACTCGATGCTATGTACGGTTCCGCTGTGAACTCCGCCTACCTGCACGTCCGCTCCGGCGGTCAGACCGGCAACATTGTCGAACTGCGCTTTTAGTCGATAGGTGGGTTGAAACAGATATTCCTTGCTCCCTATGACGAAGACTCCAGCAGCGAGAATTGCAAGTGTCAGAACGATGAATGCACCCAACCGTGCTACCTTCGACATAGTCCCTCCTATGATTGCTTGAGAAATTCCTTTACAAAAGCGATATCGCTTTCTTGAAGCTCCTCGAATGTACCCTCAATTACCACGTTGCCATGATCCAAAAGAGCCAAGCGGCTGGCAATCGTTCTGGCGCTGTGAAGATCGTGAGTTACCACGATGGACGCCATCTGACGTTCTCTCTGAAGCTTGAGAATCAAGTCGTCGATCTCTCCCGAACTGATTGGATCGAGGCCCGCGGTGGGCTCGTCGAGAAGCAGAATGTCCGGCTTGAGCGCGAGCGCGCGCGCCAGGCCGACTCTCTTTTGCATTCCGCCTGAGATATCAGAAGGCATCTTTTCAAGGTTGCCTTCCATGCCCACCTCGGCGAGCAACTGCTCTACCCAGTCGTTGCGCTCTGACCTGGACATGTCTCTACGATGGTGCTCAAGGGGAAATGCTACGTTCTCCGCGACAGTTAGCGAATCGTAAAGAGCCGCGTGCTGAAACAGGAAGCCCATCTTCTTTCGAACTTCGCCCAATCGATCGATCGCCAACCCGGCAATGTCATGCCCATCGATGCAAACCGATCCAGAATCGGGCGTCTCGAGGCCGATGATGATTCGCAGCAAGACGCTCTTTCCGGTCCCGCTGCGGCCGAGAATGGCGAGGGTCTCTCCGCTATCCACAGTGAGACTGATCCCATTGAGGACTGTGTGCCTTCCAAAGGTCTTTCGAAGATCCTTGACGGCGACTACCGGCGCGGATCTTTCCCGCTGGAGGTGTTCTTGATTCGCCGGCATGTCATAGGATGCTGCCATATTTGTCTCACGAATCCGTGTACGGCGGGTTGAGTTACGGAAAAACAACGAGAATGAATTTCACCAGCACCACATCGGCAAGAATGACGAAGAGCGATGCGAGAACCACTGAGTTGGTGGCTGCGCGGCCCACGCCCTCAGCACCTCCCCGGGTGCGCATTCCCTGAAAGCACGAAATGAGCCCGATGATCAGGCCATAGACCGCCGTCTTGAAAGTCGGTGGCAGGAATGCGTTGAAAGTTGCGCCGTGAAATCCGCTTTCAATGAATTGATGAAAAGACAGGGGCTCAACGAGAGTCTGTGCAAACCAACCCGTCAACAAGCCGCTCGCGTCGGCTGCAAGAGTTAGAAGTGGCAACATGAGAATGCAAGCCAGAATTCGCGTTGCTGCCAGAAGTCTGTGTGGATTGATTGCAGATGCTTCGATGGCATCGATCTGCTCGGTCACTTTCATGGAGGCCAACTCCGCGCCAATGCCGGCTCCCACTCGGCCGCTCACGATCAGCCCGGTGATGATGGGGCCCATGACTTGGATTACGGAATACACGAGCGTCGACGGGAACATCGATTTAGCGCCGAAACGACTGAGACTATATCGCGCTTCCATGGAGATCACAACGCCGATCGCAGCACCCGCCAAGACGACCAGAGGAAAAGACTTCGATCCAACCTCGTCGAGCTGGCGAATCAATTCGCGCCATTGGTACGGCGGTGTCACAGCAGCTTTGATCACCCGCCAGGAAAAAATGCCCAGACTTCCAAACCACTCGAAGACCCCCTCGACCAAGCCCGTGATGGTACCGGTTACAGAGGGCAAGGGCGCGCTACACCGCGTCGGCTTAGGCCGTTTGACGTTTGCAACCGCGGTGTATTCGTAGCCGCTCACTTGTTTGGTCCTTCAACCGGAGATCCGTGCGCATTGTTTAGATGCATGCGACGAAGCAGAGAGTGTGGCCCGCTATAGAGAAACTCCAGAGAGATGTTGCTGCCCGCATATGCCAACAGGCTGTAGTTGCCGATGCGGAATGCATCCTTCGCTCCGAAACGATTTGGATACCAACCATAGACAGCGGCCATCGAACCCGCATAGGGCGCGATAAGCGCGGGGAGAGAAAAGACGCGATGACCGTCCTCGCCACGTCGCGCCGTCAAGGTCGAGAGCATGGCGTGACTCACCCGCGGTAATATGCCTGTGCACTCGCAGCGGTAATACAACGTATCTTCCTTGAGGGCTTTTGCCAATCCATAGCGCGTCGTTGTTCCTATGACCGCAATCCCGAAATCAGACCCAAATCGTTTGGAATAGCCTTCAGCGCCCTGGTTCCATTCTGGTGGAGCATTGCTTATCTGGTTGATGCCCGCGGCGATCCCTGCGCCGAGGATGGGATACGGACCGACTGCGTCGAAGACATAGTTGCGGACTTTTGTTTTCTCAGTTGGTTGCAAATATGCGGAGTCGAACTGATCTGGCCGTGTGCTCGCCGCAACTGGTGAGGAACCTTCAAAAGCGGGCGGAGCTTGCGAGCCTGCGGTCAATGGGAGAAATGCAAGGAGGGCAAGTGACAGGAAGATCGGGTTGGCCGCGCCGGCCTTTGTGCCGAACAACAGTTTGGTCGATCGGATCCCTCGGCTGCAAGCTACCTCTGCGCACCGATCGCGCAATCGTCCTTGTGCGTGCAACGAAAGATTCAAGATCTAACTCCTATCGACTTCGCTCTCTCGACGCTAGTGCGGACGCGATGTCCACCAGCCGCACTTCTCGACAACTTGACCCATCTTCTCAGAGTTGGATTTGGCAAGGATGGTCAGACTAGCTCGTTGCCGGCGTGGCCTCTGCGGCTCCTGTCTCGCGACACGATCCTTAGAGCCTATCCGTAAATTGGCACCGCCGGTCTCCAACTCGGCGGTACTGTGGTGTTAACACCGGCGGCCGAGGTCTGGCGGCGAGGACGCCGCCAGTACAGCCGGTCTGGAGACCGGCGCTCCATTGCTTTTCCCAATTTACGGATAAGCTCTTAATACTGAGCAAAACAGACCACGCAACCGGCGGAGTAAGGGGCGATAATGAAAGTGCCTGAGTGTAACCGCTCTCAGGTGCGGGGCGGTCGGCCCCAAATTTGACGCTCGGTGTCCCCAAATGCCTCCCGGGACTGCGTTGCCAATGCCAAGATGCGAGTAGAGCTCAAATAGTCCTGTTAGAGCCTATCCGTAAATCGGCACCGCCGGTCTTAAGCTCGGCGGTACTGTGGTCTTAACACCGGCGGGCGAGGTCCGGCGGCGGGGACGCCGCCAGTACAGCCGGTCTGGGGACCGGCGCTCCATTGCTTTTCCCAATTTACGGATAGGTTCTTAGAAGTTCCTCTTCCGCGGTTCTTGCTGGATTCGCCACAATCACCGGACATCTTCGATCCAAGTGGCTTTTCTCTGGACGTTCATCCATCGCACCGGGCAAACCATTGAGAGAATGGTCAAATGCTGAAAAACAGTGACACCCAAAGCACTTTCGATTCGGCTACTTTTCTTGCGGGAGCCGGGCTTGGCCGCAGAATTGTCGAGTTGGAGCCCAAGGAAACCTTCTTCACGCAGGGAGACTTGGCCGACACAATTTTCTATATTCAGATGGGCAGGGCGAAACTCACGGTTGTCGCGCAAAACGGAAAAGAGGCCACGATCACGCTTCTCTCCACTGGCGACTTTGTTGGCGAGGAGTCGCTGGCGGCTATCCCGGGGCTGCGTCTGGCAACCGCATCTGCCGTGAACTCGTGCGTGGCTCTCAAGATCACGAGGGAAGAGATGACCCGCGTAATGCATGAAGAGCCAACATTCGCAGACTTCTTTCTGAAGTTTGTGCTGACTCGCAGCATGCGAATTCAGGCAGATCTTGTCGATCAGCTTTTTAACTCCAGCGAGAAGCGTCTTGCGAGGATTCTTCTGATCATGGCGGAGTTCGGTAAACCCGGTGAGCGAGAGACCTTTATCCCACCTATTTCGCAAGAGACGCTAGCGGAGATGATCGGGACGACACGTTCGCGGGTAAGCTTCTTTATGAATCGCTTTCGCACGCTTGGATATATCAATTACGACGGCCGCATTCAGGTGAACAAGTCTCTGCTCAATGTGGTTCTTCTCGACCATTTTCCCGAGCAAAACTCCCAAAGGCCGGATTTTCCAACCATCGGGTCTGATCTGAGAAGTATCATTCAAAACCGATAGCGCAGCGCCATTTGCATGAGCCGGGGCGGCATGGCGCTGACGGCCTGGCCGAAGTTGCTGCTTGAGATGTTGCCCTGGACAGAGGCAGCGCCAAAAAATTGCGCATGGTTGAGCAGGTTGAATGCCTCAGCGCGGAATTCAAGAGCGTGCGAGCCTTCCAAAACGAAGGTACGTGAGAGCGTTGAGTCCAGGTTCTCCAAGCCCGGGCCGGAGAAGAAGCGGCGGCGCGCATTGCCGATTGTTCCCAGCGAGGGCAGTGTGAGTTGTGCGGTGTCGAAGACCGGTCTCGCGCCGCGAGGGTCCCGGTTGAGGCTGAGCGATTTGCCGCTCCAATCGGGAGTGTCCACTCCATTGTTGTTGATGCCGTTTGGGATGGTGCCGAGCAAGGAAGTGTCGTTGTTATTGAGCAGCGTTACCGGCAATCCTGATGTAAAACGCGCAATTCCGGCGATTGCCCAGCCATTTGTCATCACATGCAGCAATCCTTTTGCCTCGGGAGCGGGTAACTGGTATTGGAAGGTGGCGACCAGATTGTGGCGCAGATCAAAGGAAGAGAGCGAGCGGCTGAGCGATGGATTTACTGGATTCACAGGTTCAGGCAATCCGGCGGATTGATCGATGGATTTGCTGTAGGTGTAGCTGGCCAGCAGGCTCAAGCTACGCGTCCGGCGGTTCAGCGTCGCTTCGAGAGCGTTGTATTCCGCATTGGCGATGGTTCGCTGCAACTCGACGCTGCCAAAAGCGGAGCCGAATTGAGTGCGCGCGGCCTGCTCGTTGAAGGGACCGCAGAGTGTCGAACCCAGACTCAGGCAGAGAGCCGGGTTGGCGGGGTTGGCTTCCTCCAAAACGAGCAGATGGTGCGACTCCGCTCCAATGTAGGCGATCGAGGCAAGCGTGGCTGCGCCAAACTGCCGTTCAACGCTGGCCATCCAGTGCTCGGCGTAAGGAGTCACGTCGCCCGGGTCTACGGCTGGGATGCCGACCAACGGCTCAAACTGGCTCCAATTCACATTGCTGTTCGGATCGGAAGGGTTGGCGCCGTAAGGAACCCTTTGCAGGGGAAAGCGCTGGCCCGCATCAGCTCCGGTAGCGGCAACGGTAAAGGGCGATGCAAACAGCGGCGGCGCGGCTGAGGTGTAGGTGTATCCATAAGGCGGATTGGCGCTCATGATGCCGGCAGAGAGTCCCTCATAGGCGGTATAGAAGATGCCGTAGCCGGCGCGCATGCTTGTCTGGCCTGGTGTGCCCATGAACCTCTTTAGCCAGGGTGTGGCTGAGGGTGGCGAGTAAGCGATGCCGAAGCGCGGAGAAAAGTCGTTTCGTGCCGGAGCAAGCGATGAAGCGACGCCTGGGTCACCGGGAAAAACGAGTCCCAGCGGAGCTCCCGGATAGACCTGCGATTGCTCGCCCTTGACCAGCGTCTGCAACTGGTTGTACTTCTCATTCCAAGGGCGGATTCTATCCCATCTGATGCCGTAATTCAGGGTAAGAGTGGGGAGGATCTTCCAGCTATCCTGCGCGAAGGCAGCCATGTAGAGGTTTCGGTTGTAGAAGCTGCTGGCCTGGCCCTGAGTGTAGCTGGATGGCGCGCCGAGAAGGAAGTCGGCAAAGTCCAGGCCCGTCTCAGAACCGTTGAAGGCAAAACTACCGTTGAAGATCACATCGGGATGGGTGTTGATCTGGTTCCAGTGGATCTCGCCGCCGGTCTTCAGCCCATGCTTGCCGACGATACGACTGAAGGCGTCACTGACTTCATAGATGTTTTCGGCCTGCACCAGAGCTGTGGTGTCCACTCCGAGCGTGAAGTCGTTGAAGGCGACATTCTCGATGCCCTCGGTCGAGGGCTTGAGCGCGGCGATCCCGGTGAAGCCCTGCGAAGCAAGGGAAGGGCCGACCCCTCCTTTCGGCTGACCGACCGAGTTTTCGTTTCTCATGAAGCTCAGGTGAAACTCGTTCAGCGTTGTTGCTCCGAAGGTGATCGTGTGGCCCAGGCTGGCCAGTTGCGCCAGTCCGTTGGAGGTTGCGTCAAAGCCCGGCACGCTGGCTCCGCCCGTTCCTGTTGGGTAAGGATTATCGAGCGAGTAGCCGTCGAGGAAGTAGTAGCCGGTCAGCGATCCTTTGCCGTGAGTCCAGTCCAGGCGCAGCGCGCCCTTGTTGTCTTCGAGAGTTTCGGCCTCAAGTGCGGTGGCGAAGAGAGCTGCTCCGGCATTGGGCAGCGGAATCGAAGCCAGCAAATACTTCGCTGGCGCAGACCAGGCAGATTGGGGAATCCGGTTATCGGGAAAGACGGCTAGCCGGTTGGCAGAGCAGCCGGTCGACTGCGGAGAATATGGATCGTTTGCGGCGACGCTGGCACCAAGCTCTTGCGAAAGCAGCGAGGCCAAATAGGGGCCGCTTACACATCCGCTCAATGCGTTTGTCCCGGACAAGTCGCCGCCCCGTTCGGGCAGAGAGGGAACGGCAATGTTGCCCGTATCGATTCCTTCGGTTAGCCGCGTCCCCTGATAATCGGCAAAAACGGCAACGCCTCGGTGAAGTGGCGTGCCGCTCAGCGTGCCTCCAAACTGATTTTGGCGATAAGCGGCTCGATCCTGAGAAAAGTAATTGCGCGCATCGAGAGCCGTGTTGCGCAAGAACTCAAAGGCGCTGCCATGCCATCGTTCCGTGCCTGACTTTGTGGTCACCAGCACCTGGCCGCCGCTCGAGTTGCCATACTCGGCATCGAAGTTACTGGTCAGTACGCGAAAGCTGTCGATCGAATCCAGATTGGGCACGATCGATGTGCCCATGTTCACATCCTCTTCGGCGTCGCTGCCATTCACCCTGAAACCGTTGGATGCCTCGCGCTGGCCGCTGATCGAGAGAGTGCCGGGATTGGCGTCACCGGAGGGTGGCGTCGCGGCCACGCCGGTCATGATTACCGCGCCAGGCTGTGCCGTGCTCGCGGGCGCGATTCCTGGCTGAACGGCCATCAGGTCGGTAAAGTTGCGTCCGTTCAATGGCACGCTCTCAATTTTTTTCGTGTCCAGTGTCTCGCCTAACTGAGTGCTTGTGGTCTCGGCGGCCAGGACGTCGGCCGTCACTTCCACTGTCTCGGCGTGTTCCGCAATTTCCAGCGTGAGGTTCAACTCGACGGCTGGCGATTGATCCGTGAGAATAGTTTGCACCGCGAGCGGCTTGAATCCCTCCGAGACAACGTCAATCTGGTAGCTGCCGCTTGCGGGAGCTTCAATACGAAACTCGCCCTGATCGCCTGTCTCGGCGCTCAACTGCAGATCGGAGCCTGCATTGCGCACGGATACATGCGCGTGAGAGACCCTAGCGCCGCTCTCGTCATGCACGATACCGGCAATCGTGAAGGCCGGATCGGCGAGAAGAGTTGTGGCAAAACACAAAGTAGAGAGAAAACCCAGAATGGGGCAGCAAAAATTCCTCAACAAGTGCTCCTAGACATTGAAAAGCCAAATGAAATAGGTCAGCCGGCCGGAGGTGCACAACATTCATCGCAAAGAGATAATTCAGAGCTACAATATCCGACTGATTTGGTCTTCATTTAATATACGACAAAACCAGTCGCATTTCAAGTCGGGGGTTGTAATGACCCCTAATCGAGAAGCCGATCTTTCAAATTCCGTCCCAAAAAGTTGCGGGCCGCACCTGAGTGCGGCCCGCATTGATTGAGGTTGAATGGAGCTAGTAGAAGAGACGGCCGCCAACTTGGATCACACGCATCGCACTTCCCCCAGTGATTTTGCCAAAGCTACTGCCGCTGGTCAAGGTACCTCCGGGAGCGCTTAGATTGACGAAGTTGAATACGTTGGTTGCTTCGCCGCGGAACTGGAACTTGACCCGCTCGTAGATGGTGAAGTCACGGAAGAGCGACGCATCCACACTCTTGTAGCCGGGCGCATCCAGAGAGTTATTCCGGACCAGCCCATCGAGACCCGAAACACCGCCGCCTGTGGGACAGCCGGCCTTGCCGTTCTCGCAATACGCGGACGTGTCGAACCACTCTGCCGTTGTGACCGAGCGTGGCTGGTGGGAGCCGCCGAGTACCTTTTCAACTTTTCCCGTCGCTACGTTGGGGCGATCGTTGTTGTCGCCATCGACGTTGTCGTCGACGCCGGTGGTAACTGCGAACGGTTTGCCACTGTGCATGCTGGCGTTTGCTGAGATGGACCAGCCATCGAGCGCGGTCCTTGTGACGAAGTTGGAATGCCCGAAGTAGTTCGGTTTCCAAACGCCGTTGATGACCGCCTGATTGCGCATGTCGTTGTCCATGCGCTGGCGCTCAAGCCGCATGTCGTGGTAGTCCTCGGGCTCGGTTGCCGCGCTGTTGCCAATGTTGCCGGTGGTCTGCATGGAGGCGCTTGCCAGGGCCTTGCTGTAGATGTAGAAGCCGGAGATGCTGAAATCGCGGCTGAGCCGCTTCACCGCATTCACCTGCAATCCGTGGTAATTCGCCGACTGGCCGTCTGTGATGACATACGCGTTGCTCATATACCTGGAGCCAACGGCAGGGCTTGCGCATGTGGTCGTCGAGCCGGTCTTGAAGGGGACGGCATCGTAGGGGCGGCGGCAGTTGACGTCGCCTGTCAGATCCGAGGCAGTGTTAGTGGTGTTGTACATGGGCGCATTCTGGTCAATATAAAGCGGCAGCTTGCGGCTCAAGACGCCGACGTAGTTCACGCCGACCGCCAGATCGCGAGTGACTTGTTGCTGCATGCCAAAGTTGATCTGCATGTTATAGGGCCAGCGCATCCCCTGCTGCACAAAAACCAGGGAGGCTGGAGAGACGTAGCGAGGACTCGTCTTGCTGTAGACATACGGAAAAGGCGAAACGCCGCCGATGAAGTCCTGGGTGTCTTCCGAATAGATATGCTGCAGGCTGACCACATGAGAGAAGGCCGCGGTTTCGCGCACGGCAAACGGCTGGAAGTTTTGCGACAGCATCCACTCATTGCCCGAGATGGTGTCAAAGAACATCCCGCCTGCTCCGTGGATGACCGTGCGGCCGTTGTGGAATGGGTCATAGACAAATCCAACACGCGGCGAGAAGTGATCGAGGTTGGTGTCGACCCCGCCAGCCGGAACTCCCGGATCGCCGGGGAACAACTGCCCGAGCATTGCGGTGGGCGACACGGTCGACTGCACGCCGGGGCTGAAGACCGCGATGCGGCGCTGCGTATCGGTGGGCGCAGTCTGCACGTCGTAGCGCACGCTGAGGTTGAGGATCAGCGAGGGGAAGATGTGCCAGTCGTCCTGGAGGAATGCGCCGTAATTCCAGTAGTTCTCATTGGCGTCGTCCGGAGAGTCCTGACCCATCTGGTTGACGCGGCCGATCAGGAAATCCGCCATCGCTACGCCGGTCTTGAAGTAAGTCGCCGGATTCGATACGGTTGTCGGTACCGTCGAGGCCGAAAAGGAGAAGGTTCCGTAGTTATTCAGCAGAGTCTCAAGCCGGTCCTTTTCGAGATAGAACTCACCGCCAAGCGTGATCGAATGATGTCCTCTCATCGTGCTGAATACATCCCGCAGGCCGTAGATGTTGTCCCCCGCCAAGGGACCGCTGATCGCGTTTCCAAGCGTGAAAAAGTTGGCAACGCTGATATTTGGAAGCGACGGCGTTCCCTGCACATTGAGATCGGAACCGAAGGCCGCCAGCGACTCCGCGGGGTTGCTGACGCGCCCTGCCATCATGCGCGAGAAGACAAGCCAAGCCTGGTTCACCGACCGGGACGAGAGCGTCCAAACGTCGCTTGCATTGCCATTTTGCTGCCTGTACTCGTAGTTGTTGAGCGCCCATCCGGGAAGAGTGTTTCCGGATGGATTGGTGATCGACGAACCGATCATCTGGAAGTAAGAGAGAGTCGTGCGATGGTTCGGAACGAGCTGGAAGTCGCCTTTGATCAGGTATTCGTTGTTTACATTCGGCAGTCCCATATTCCCGACATAGCGGTTATCGGGATTGCCGTCTGTGCCGAGATGGCCCGGCGTGGGCAGTGGCACGTTCTTTGTTAGAACAGCCGCGGCAACCGGGTCAAGACCACCACCTGGCGTACCGTAAATGGAGAAGTTTGGATCCAGGTCAGCTCGATTGCCCGGCACAGGCAGGAATGTCACCGGATCGCAAACGATGAACCTGCCGCCGTAGTCTGCGGCATTCGTAACGTCCGCACCCGAAAGCTTGAGGCCGCACTGGCCGAGCTTTTGTGTTGGGGTGACCGACACTGGGAGATTCTCTGAGAAGTTGCCAACCCGTTGCAACGCATCCGGAACAACGACGTTCCATTCTTGCGGGGCGATTTGCCGGATGCCGCCATAACTGCCAAAGAAGAAGATCTTGTCTTTGAAAACCGGTCCGCCCACGGTCGCACCAAACATGTTCCTGTGGTTTGCCGTCCTGGTTGTTTGGAGGTACGCGTCTGAGTTGAAGTTTGTCTCCTCGTTAAACTCAAAGGCCGATCCATGCACCTGGTTGGTGCCGGACTTGGTCACAATGGATACAACACCGGCGCCGGTGCGCCCATACTGAGCGCTGAAGTTGTTGGTATCGACACTAAACTGATCGACGGCATCCGGGTTGGGAATATTGTTGCCGGTCGAGCGAACGCCGGTCATATTGATGCCGCCGTCGAGGTAGTAGGTAATCTGCCCGACCATATTGTCTGTGGACCCGTTGATAATGACATGCTCCATCGGCAAACCAATGGAGTTCTCATTCGTAACGTTCTGCACTCCTGGTGTCAGGTTGAGCAGCGTGTAGGTGTCGCGATTGACCAATGGGAGATTCTCGACCTGTACGTTGGAGACCGTTGCGCCGAGAACGGCATCGCTCACATCGACCATCGGTACGTCGGCTGTGACGCTGACGGTCTCAGTCGTACCGCCAATTTCAACCGTCAAGTCCAATGTCGCATTCTGCATGACGGCGAGTATGATGCCGGTGCGATTGAGCGTTTTGAAACCGTGGGCGACAACTGAGACCGCGTATGGACCAACAGGAAGGAACTCCTCGCGATAAGTGCCATCCGCCTTGGAGGTGGCAACCCTTACGAAATTCGTGTCGGTTTGGGTGAGCGTGATCCTCGCATTCGGCACAACCGCGCCGTTTGGATCAGTGACCGTTCCAGAAAGGGTTGCGGTGCTAAGCTGCGCCGAGGCTCCGATGGACGCGAAGACTGCGATCAACAGAGCGAACAGGACCAAGCGCGTGAAGAGCCTGGTTTGCATACAATGCACCTCTTTCCTTTCCGTGAGTGCTGCACTCTCTCGTTGGGAGTGACATAAATCAAGTGGCGTTTGCTGCGTCATGGCAATTCTCCTGAGGTTTAAGCGTCAACTTCGCGCTTGCTGGAGCGCGGAGAGGCGCAAGTTATGGGAATTCGAGCGATGCAGAAGGCAGCCCTTGGGGTCTGGCTTCGATTCTGCATGTCCCTTCACGAACAAATGAGATTTCAGCACGCCCGTTCGAGAGTTCCAGTTCGCGCGAGCCTCGCGTAGTTCCAAGGTTGTCTATGAGAGTTCCCGCTCCGGTGAGCGAGAATCGAACAGTCTTTGCGGAGTCGAGGCAATGAATTCCAGCGGAATCGATCAACCTCGCCTCGACGGTGATCAGGTCCCGCGTGCGCGCCTTCTCGGCCAGTTGCAGTTTGGCGGGCGCGCCCCAGCTCTCTGTTTGAAGAGTCGTCTCAATTTCGTCGGCCAGCGTGACGCTTCCCTTCGTGGCAATCGCACGCAGCACGTTCGGCCCGGGTGCAAACACGACCTGCCAGCGCAAGCCCGCGGCAGGGAAGTCCTGGCTATCGCGGTGCATGATGCCCTGGGTTTTTCCGTTCAGAAACAGCTCGACGTGGTCGCAGTTGGAGTAAACGCGCACGCTGCGTTGTTCGCCCTGCTTGCCCCCGCGAACCGGCCAGCTGTGCCCATAGATATGAACCATGGGTTTTTGCGCCCAGAAAGACTGGAAGACGTAATACGACTCCTTTCTGGTCAGATCGCGCTCGACAACGCCTTTTTGATTGACGCGCGGAATGGCGTTGTCTTCGCGAAGAGGAGATGCGAAGTCCTTGAAGATCCATTGGGCCGATCCAGTCAACCAATCGAGTTTCTCCTGGGTCTTCAGATACCAGTCGAAGAGGTTGCAGGCGTAAGTCTCAGACCAATCGCCGTCTTTTGAAACCCTGAGGTCGCCGCCACTGCGCAGGTAGTCGAGTTCACGCTCATCGGTTCCATTGCCCGTTGGCACTTTCCGCAGCACCGTCTCGGGGTCTTCTGCGTGGCGACCGGCCTGGCTATCAGCGCCCCATTCGATATGAATGAAGCGCTTGACCCGGTCGCGCTCTTTGAGGAGGCTCTGCTCGTATTCGCGATAGTTGCCGCGGTACCAGCCAGCCCAGATCGAAGGAGAATAGACATCTGGAATGTCGCGCGCAAAGTCGCAGCGACGGAACGATGTCAGCCGCGAAGCATCGAGCCGATGCGCCAGATCACGCATCTCGGTCATAAAGCGCCGAATCGCCTGCTGGTCTACGTCTGGATACTCGTTGGGCCAATCGTCTTCGTTGCCGAGACCCCACAAAATGATCGACGGGTGGTTGTAGTGCTGCTCGATCATGTGCGAAAGCATGTCTTTGGCGTTCTGCTGAAACGCCTCATTTCCAATGCCGGCCCGGCACCAGGGCACCTCTTCCCAAACCATCAGGCCCAACTCATCGCAGAGATCCAACACCAAGCGATCCTGCTGATAGTGCGCAAGGCGAATGAAGTTCGCCCCCATCTCCCGGATGAGCCGCATCTCTTCGTGGACAAGATCGTCGGTCATCGCCGCAGCCACACCGGCGTGATCCGCATGACGCTGCGTGCCGCGCAACAGCACCCGTTTGCCGTTCAGCTTGAATGGGCCGTGCTCCACGAATTCGAGATGGCGAATTCCAAATCGTTCGGTGATGCTCGTCTGTCCACTTGGATTGGAGAGTGTAACGCGGCAGCGATAGAGGTGGGGCGAGTCAGGCGACCAAAGCTCCGGCTCCTTCAAGGTGAAATCAGCGACCTGAGCGTAATCGCTGCAGGCAGCAAGCGTCTGCGTCGATTGGTGAACAGTGCGGCCGCCAAAGTCTGAAACCTCAATGGCCAGCGTGCACGGGTTGCTTAACTGCACCGGGTTGTAGAGTTTCGCCGCGACCCTGATTCGCGCCGCCCCATCTGCCTCCACCGTGGCCAGAACATGAGCGGAATCGACTGCGACCGCGGGCAGATAGACCAGATTGACGTGCCGGTAAAGTCCACCAAAAAGACAAAAATCGCTGAGGTCAGACGGAACCCGGTCGTGATCGGTAGAGTTGTCGCAACAGACTACGATTGGCACACCCTGCTGCACATCCGCGGACGAAAGCTGCCGGACGGCTTCGGTAATGTCGAAGGCAAACTCGTCGTAACCGCCCTTATGCGTTCCGACGAGCGAGGAACCAACCCAAAGGGTCGTCGTTTGGCCCGCGCCCTGAAAGTGCAGGATCGTTCGACCATCGGTAAACGGATTGCTCAATGGAAGTCGAGTACGGTACCAGCCCTGACCACGAAAGTACGGCTGGTCCGGGTCGCAAGCGTCGCGTCCATTGAAGCAGTGAGGTAGTTCGGTCGATTTCCAAAGCCCCTCTTCAGCGGGAGCCCAAGCTTCCTTGACGCTGTCCATAGGGCCTTGGCGGAAGAGCCACCCGAGGTCCAGCCGGCTCGGAGAAACAGCAGCTCCGTCTTTGGGCAACAGGGAGTCAATGGCGATGGCGCGAATCGGAGCGGAAACCAGAGCAACGGCGGCCGATATGGAGGCATCTCTCAAGAATTGCCGTCGTGAACGAATCACCAAGAAACCCTCTTTCCGAAGAACGGATGGTCTAATCCAGCCGTCCAGATCCCCGGCCGCAAAAAGCCCCAAATGGCGGAGCCAAATCCTATCGAAGTCCAGCGGCTGATTCTTGCGCGACGCAACGGGCTTCAAATCTTGCATTAAAATGGGCTAATCCTCGGCTTCCAATACACGATTGACAAGTGACTCACCGTTTGGTTCTTTATGAGTGAGCCCTCCCCTTTAGAATCTTCGTGTTAACGTTCATGCTTTTCTTGTGTCAAACGTCTTGCAAGTGCTTGAAAAGGGCGAGTATGATCAGGGACATCGAATGAGCAAAGCCATTTCAACCTGGGAAGGATGGCAGCCGCAGTCCGCGCCGGAACGCGAGGCGATCTTGCGCGAGTTGCGCGAAATTGTAGCCAGTCCCCAGTTCTGCAATAGCAAACGGTATCCGGCTCTGCTGCAACACGTCGTCGAGAACACTTTGGCGGGCAGGTCGGAACTGCTGAAGGAGCGGACGCTCGGAGTCGAGGTCTTCGACAGGCCTCCGACGTACGACACAAATACAGACACAGTGGTGCGCTACACCGCCGGGGAAGTGCGCAAGAGGCTCCTGCTTTACTATTCGGAGCACGGCCGGGGTTCCAACATTCGAATTTCTCTTCCGGCTGGCTCTTATATCCCCGAATTTCTTCACGGGAACGGCAGATCCGAAGAGCTGGGAGACGCCGCGGAGGCTTCCAGTGCGCAAATCTCCGAAGCCGATCTCCTCCCGGCCAGGAACGATGGAACACTGGCTCCGGAGCTGGTCTCGCCGCATGCGCCATCGAATCGCCTGATTGGCGTGGCTTCGATGGCCGAGACAATCCCGGCACCGCGACCCGGACGAGCCCGGAAGATCTCCCGGAGTCTCATCGCTCTGGCTCTGGCTGCTGTGGTCGTGGTTGCAGCAATTGCGGGTTGGAGCTGGAGGTTCGGAGCCACTCAACCGCAAGCGGCCGTGGATGATTTTTGGGGTCCTGTTTTACGCGATCAGCGCACCGTGGTGGTTTGTACCGGGGCCGTTGTATTCGCGCCGAACAATGTTTCAGGGACTAACACCGCCGGCAAGGATATTGCGTACCCGTTTGTCTCGATGGAGGGTGCCTCGGCCATCTCGCTCGTCAGCGCACTTCTTGAGCATTCGGGAGAGTCGGCGCAACTCCGGGCTGCCGGAGCCACCCCGCTTTCCGAGCTGCGCGAGCATCCAATTATCCTGCTGGGTGGATTTAACAATAAGTGGACGATGCGTTTGCTCGATCCGCTTCGGTTTCATTTTGTTCCGGAACCCTATGAGTCGATTGTCGATCGGATGCAGCCACAGAAGCGCTGGACGCGCGACCCGTCTCTGCCCTACTTCAGCGCGGACGATTACGCGCTGGTGGCGCGCTATCGCGATGCTACGACAGGCAGCTGGGTTGTGGTTCTGGCCGGGGTGGGCCGCAACGGCACAGAGGCCGCAGCTCAATTCGCAACAAGCCCCCACTACATGCAAATGCTTCGAGACCAATTGAGGGGAGGATTCTCAAACCGGAACATCGAGGCGGTTTTGAAGGTGAGCGTTATCGATGGCAAGACCGGAGCTCCCTCGATTCTTGCCGTGCATTCCTGGTAGGCCGCGGGCATTACCAGCATCTCCGCTAGAGTCCTGCAGTTATACCCACAGAATCGGCTGCCGGATCGGATAGTTGCGGATGATCTCCTTGTCCGTCGGATCGGGATTCAGCGTTTTCCAGAGATCGAGATACCTCTGCTCGTTGCACGCGATGCCCGCAAACAGCAGGCCGGGCGAGCGGACCGGTAAGGCACCGAAATGCTCAACATCCTTTGCCCACTTCCATGCGCTCTTGTCTTTGAGGTAGGGATAGATGAATTCTGCCGCCTTCGAGAGCCCGCGTCCGTCGGAAAGCCGGAAAGTGGGAGGATCGGGCACGAGTCCCTTGAGAGACTGGCAGAGCCCCGCCAAAATGTCGAAGTTGAAGATTGAGTAGCTGTATGGCTTGGTGCGCGCAAGTTCTTTGGGAAACGAGCCAGTGGCATCCATCTGCATGGGCAGAAGAATCTCCCGATAGCGCCGGTAAACCTCCCCGCGTGCCTGCTCATCCCCTGCGATTCTGGCGAACTCCGCAGCTTGCAAGGCCCAGCAGAAGGCGTGGTTATTTGTTGTTTCGCGTTCTGCTATTCCCCGGTCGCTATGGGAAAGCCAGTCGAGGTAGCTTGCAAACCAGTTTTTCACCGTGGCGCTCTCTTGCGAACTCATCACTCCATTGGCCAGAAAGCTCGCCGCACGCGCCACCTCGACCAGATGCAGCGTGTCGATGATGCCATACGACCGGCCCGTGGAGACCCCTTGAACTGCCTGAGCATAGAGGAGGTTGGGGTTCATCAGGGTATCGGGAGTCACGAACCATGCGCGAAGATGCTCGCATGCCTTGAGAGCATAGCGGCGCTCGCCGGTCAGCAGCCACGCGGCTGTCAGAGCTGGCATCTGAATAGAGAGCGTCACCATCGCCTTGCGATGTTCGTCGAAGTTTGCCGGGTTGCTCTGCCCATCGCGGTTGATGTAGGGCCCATTCGGATTCTTCGGATTCGGCCAGAAGTAGTCGGCCTGCGAATAAAAATCGTGCAACCCACCGGCACTGTGGCTGGCGGGAAAAGCGGTGATGGTCAGCGGAGCTTCAAGGAGATACTTCGCTGCCGCCATGAGAATCCGCTGGCGATCGGTCGCAGCCACCAGCCGGAAAGCTGCCGAGTCCTTTGAATGTGGCGAGAGGCCCCAGGCAAGATCGGCAACTGTTGCAAGGCCGCCTGCCGCCGTCAATTTCAAGAACCCTCTTCTGCAGAGTGCGGTTGTGTGGCGCATTCTCCTCTTTTCCTGGCTCCGAGTCGCAGAAATGCTGTCGTACACCATAACGATAACGTACATCTTTTTATTGTTGTATCATGGTCCAGTGAAGCCTCCGGCAGAGCCCGGAATTCCAGATCGTACAGGCCAGATCGTACAGGATTGACGGAACACAAAAATGGCGACGACAGCGCGAGTAAGAGTCAGCGCGTGGCAGGCTATTCTGCTATTCGCTTTGGCGAGTGGGCCTGCAAGCGCCCAGGTAGCACAGCCCAAGCCGGTTGAGACAGTGCCAGCAACAACTCCATCGTCAGTGGATCGAGTATCGGTGGGGGACTCACCGGACGATCCCGGACCGCTGGCCGCAGACCTTTCCCCAGCATTGACTCATGCCGCCGTACGCAAGGCCGCGCGAAAAGTGGCCGACTGGCAACTTGCTCGCGCTGAAGCGACCTTTAACCAGCAGTGGACCTACGCGGCTCTCTATGACGGTTTGCTGGCCGCATCAAAGACTACCGGCGATCCGCGCTATTACGACGCGATGGTAAGGATGGGGCAGCGTTTCGATTGGAAGTTGCTGAACTCCCGATTCCCTCATGCCGACGACATGGCGCTGGGGCAATCTTACATGGATCTGTATTTAGCGAAACGCGACCCGGTGAGGATGGCGGATACCAAAACTGTCCTGGACGCGTTGGTCGCTCGCGGTGACGATCCCTCGAAGCTGCTTTGGTGGTGGTGCGATGCCTTGTTCATGGCTCCGCCGGTACTGGCCCGCGTGTCAGAGGCGACAGGCGACCGGCGCTACCTGGGCTATATGGACCGCGAATGGTGGCAGACTTCAGCGAGTCTCTACGATCCTGCGGATCACCTCTATTTTCGCGATAGCCGCTACTTTACCCAGAAGCAGCAGAACGGCCAGAAGATCTATTGGTCGCGAGGAAACGGTTGGGTTATGGCCGCCTTCGCGAAGGTGCTTGAGGTCATGCCGAAAGACTATCCCTCACGACAGCGGTACATCGCTCAGTACAAGGAGATGGCCGAGCGGATCGCTTCCATTCAGGGGAAAGACGGTTTGTGGCGCAGCGGCTTGCTCGATCCCGACGCCTACGATCAGCCCGAAATCTCCGGGTCCGCGTTTTTCACTTACTCGATGGCGTGGGGCATCAACCAGGGCCTGCTCGACCGCAAGAGATTTGAGCCGGTCGTTACGCGGGCCTGGGCTGGTTTGCTGGCGCACGTCTATGCCGATGGGCGGCTCGGCTCGATCCAGCCGATCGATGGGCAACCGGGCAAGTTCAAACCTTCGGCGAGCTATGTCTACGGAGTCGGAGGCTTTCTACTTGCGGCGTCCGAGGTGGATGTGATGGCTAAGCGATAACGCATCGGCGAAAGATAACAGCATGAATCGTGGAAAGAGGAATTGTTACGATTAGAAAGATGGCGAATCCAAAAAAACTGCGCGACAGACCTCCTACGATCATCGATGTTGCCAACGAGGCGAAGGTCGGAGTGATGTCCGTCTCTCGCGTCATTAACAATCATCCCAGCGTGAAATCTTCGACGCGCGCCAAAGTGATGAAAGCGATTGTCAAGACTGGCTATACGCCGAATGACGCAGCGCGCATGTTGAAGGGCCGAACGGGACGGACCATCGGCCTGGTTGTTCCCGATTTGTCCGACTTCTTTTCCAGTTGTTTCCACTCTGTGCAGGATGTGGCCATGCGCCACGGTTATCAAACCCTCGTTGTCGCAACGGGGAGAAGCGTGCTGGTTGAGGATGCCCAGCTTGAATCGATTCGGAATCATCGCATTGCCGGGCTGCTCATTGTTACCTCGGGCAGCGATGGCAGCCGGTTAAAGATGCTTCAGGACAGCGGTGTGCCCGTTGTCGCCCTCGACAGGCCTGTCTCAGGAATACGAGCAGATGCTGTGCTCGTAGAAAATCGGGAAGGCGCGGAACAAGGCGTGCGCCACTTGATTGAACATGGCCATAAAAGAATTGCCTGCGTGGGATTTGACTCGGGAAGTTACACTGTGCGCGAACGGATCGAGGGATACAATGTTGCGATGCGCAGCGCCGGACTTCAGCCAGTCCTTTTCACCAACGTTAACTCCCTTGAGGCGATGCAGGCTCTTGTACATGGTTGGGCGACGTCGAAGGACAGGCCCAGAGCGGCTTTCTCGGTCAAGCGAATCTCTTCGGTCTATCTCATCCAGGCCCTTCATCGACACAAGCTGCGTGTGCCAGAGGATATAGCCGTGGTTGGATTCGACGATTTTGAACTCGCGGAAGTCTTAGGAACTCCGCTCACTGTCGTCCGTCAGTCTCCGACGGAAGCTGCGCGAGCGGCTGCCGAGCTTCTCTTTGAAAAAATTACAGACCTGCGCGAAGGAAATGCCGGAAGAAAGCAAGTGGCGAAGATGTTTCTTCCTGTCGACCTGATCATTCGCCGTTCGTGTGGCTGCCCGGAACGGAATTGACGGGGTTCATTTCTCTTTGACCTTAATAACGAAGTAAGTGAAGGACCCATTCGCCGGCACCAGCAGTTGATGAGGAACAGTGGCCGGGATATGAACGAAATCTCCCTGGTTCAGTGTCGTGCGCGTTCCGTTCAAAACGGCTTTGCCTCGAATCTCTCCCGGGCTGACAGTCTTGCCATCCGCGACAGTGCCTCCTGTCAGCAGAGTTGCCTGTCCCTCCACGACGAAGAAGAAATCGGCGTACTCCATATGTATCTCAGCGCCTCCATCCTTACGGCGCAGAGAGATCATGGTGAAGTGATTTGGATATTCGTTCAGCTTGGTGCTTGCTGCGCATTCGGGGCCCTGAGCTTTTGCGTTCAGCGCCTGTGCTTTCTCAATCAATAGTTTCTGCGTTAAATGATCCACAGTAAGTTCCTGAGCGGCAGCGACTGGAAGTATAACTGTCGCTAGCAGCAGAGAAGTAAGGATTACTCGCATGAATTACCTCATAATTGGATGTTTGCATTCATATAAGTCGCTGTGAAGCCTCGTTCAGCGGCTCAACCACCCGCCGTCGACTACCAAGATGTGTCCGTGCACATAGTCGCTGGCGCTGGATGCGAGGAATACGGCTGCGCCTGCAAGATCCTCAGGGCCACCCCATCGTCTCGCGGGAATCCGTTCCATGATTTGGCGGGACCGCTCCGGGTTGGCCCGCAATGCTTCGGTGTTATCCGTGGCCATGTAGCCTGGCGCAATTGCATTTACGTTGATGCCCTTGGCGGCCCACTCATTAGCAAATGCTTTCGTCAGTTGTCCGACGCCGCCTTTAGCCGCGGCATAGGAAGGTACAAAGACTCCGCCCTGAAACGTCAACATTGAAGCAATATTAATGATCTTGCCCGAACCCTGCGCCAGCATATGTTTTCCGGCATGTTTGGTCAGGCGGAAAACGCTCGAGAGATTGGTGTCGATCACCGTCTGCCAGTCCTCATCCGAGTGCTCGACAGCGGGCGCGCGCCGGATGGTCCCGGCGTTGTTCACGAGAATATCAATGCAGCCAAAGTGGAGGACGACTTCTTCAATCAGGCGCGCGCATACCGAGGCATCGCTGACATCGCCAACTACAGAGAGCTGGTTTGCTCCCATCGCGCTTAGTGTTTGCTCGGTAGTCTTAGGCACCTTGGATGAGCCGTGAATCGCGACGTCTGCGCCCGCTTCGGCCAACGCCATCGCTATCCCCGCTCCCAACCCGCGCGATGAGCCGGTCACGAATGCGGTCTTACCCTTCAAGCTGAATCTGTCCAGTATCAACGCACACTCCTCCAGTTAAAGCAAATCGGAAATCGCCAGTGCGTCCATATCGCTATATACCTGGTTCTCGCCGCCCATGCCCCAACAGAACGTGTAATTACGTGTGCCAACTCCAGCATGAATCGACCAGCCTGGAGAAATGACGGCCTGCTTATTGGCGACGATGATGTTGCGTGTCTCGTTCCCCGGCCCCATCAAGTGAACAACCCGTTGATCGGCATCAAGGTCGAAGTAGAGATACGCCTCCGACCGCCTCATGTGCGTATGCGCGGGCATCGTATTCCAGACACTCCCGGAGGCAAGCTGCGTGAAACCCATTACCAGTTGGCAGCTTTGCGTTCCCTCAAGGTGAATTAGCCGCGTAATCTCGCGCTTGTTCGCGGTTTCTTGAGAGCCGAGCACCGTTTTTGCCTGCTCGGCTGAATGAATGAGCGTAGTTGGATGCGGCGCGTGAGCAGGATAACTCAGCAGATGGAATTCGGCGGGATGGGCCGCGTCGATGCTAGAAAAGATCACGTCTTCGTTTCCGCGGCCTACATACAGCGCGTCAAGCCTCTTGATTTCGAATGGGACGCCGTTCACCGTGACCTGCCCAGCGCCGCCGATGTTTAGGACTCCGAACTCGCGCCGCTCGGTAAAATACGATGCTCTCAGCACATCGTCGGTGGGCAAACGCAGCGGCTCACCAGTCGGTACCGCCGAACCAATGACCGTGCGATCAAGGTCAACGTATTTCAGTTCGATCTGGCCCGGTTGAAAGAGGTCGTCGATAAGAAACGTCTCGCGCAACTCTCCGGTGGTCATGGTGCGGAAACGGACAGCATCCGCCATTTGCATTACCTTCATTCATCTCCCTCATTCCCGATGATGCGACTTCCTAACTTACTGCCATTGCTATCGTGAGATGCGGGCTGCTCCGCCGCCCATCACTCGCAGCACCTCTGCCAAGCTCGCGGTGCTTGTGTCTCCGGGTGTCGTCATGGCAAGAGCGCCGTGCGCTACCCCGCACCGCACGCACCAATCCAATTCCTTGCCTGCAAGCAAGCCGTAAATCAGGCCCGATGCGAACGAGTCTCCGCCACCCACGCGATCCAGAATGCTCACGTTCCGCTGCGCAACATGGGCGATACCCCCGCTACCGAGTGCAATAGCTCCCCACGCATTTTCAGAGGCTGAGTGCGCTGTGCGCAATGTCGAAGCAATCACTTTCAGATTGGGATAAGTCGCGGCTACCTGGTGAAGCATTTTTGCATAGTTTTCGACGGGCAACTTGTCGAATTCATGGCCGACTCCTTCGATCTCCACGCCAAGCATGGCGGAAAAATCCTCTTCGTTGCCGAAGAGAACGTCCACCTTGCGCACCAATTCACGATTCACTTCTTGTGCTCTGGATTTGCCGCCGATCGATTTCCAAAGCGACTCCCGGTAATTCAGGTCGTACGAAATCACCGTTCCAGATGTCTTTGCGGCATCCATGGCTTCGCCCGCGACGGCAATCGTCGATTCGGAGAGCGCGGTTAAGATTCCGCCCGTGTGAAACCACCGCGCCCCGCGTCCCGCGCCGAAGATCGACTTCCAGTCAAAATCGCCCGGCTTGACTTGCGATATCACGGTATGGCCGCGATCAGAGCAGCCTTGCGCGGCGCGAACTCCATACCCGCGCTCAGTGAAGTTCAGGCCATTCCTCGCATTGCGCCCGACTCCGTCAAAAGGCGTCCACCGGACCAGATCCAGATCGACGCCGCCTTGCAGCATCAGGTCCTCAACCAGGCGTCCTATCGGATTGTCAACGAGGGACGTCGCAATTGCCGTCCGCAGACGAAAACAGCGCCGAAGTCCGCGGGCGACATTGTACTCGCCTCCTCCCTCCGAGATTCTTAGAGTCCGCGCAGTATGTATCCTATCCTCACCGGGATCGAGCCGAAGCATCACCTCGCCAAGGCTGACGCAATCCCAGCGAACAGATTCGGCAGCCTTGATGCCCGCTTGCAGATCGTCCATAAGTGCTCCAATAACACATAACGATACCATAAGAGTCCGGATTCGAGAAACCGACGCCAATAATCGCGAATAAGCCAATAAAAGTCATATAGATGCATCGAATTCCGATCGCCTAAGTCGTGACTGCAAGAAGGTTGACAATCATCATAAAAGATAACGTTATAATAAAATGGTTCCGGCAGACAGACGTTTGAGTTGACGCAATCGAAAGGACGCGAAAAATGGTTGAGCAATCCGTTCGTCAGAGCTTGTCTTTCATGGTCGCGCACGGCAGGCTTCCGGCGCGCATTGCGTTTTGTGTGGGCTGCCTACTGTTGTTGATCGTGGCAGTTGGACTGGACGCAAGGGCGCAGCGGTTGCGCCTTGCAAATCCGCTGAACATCGATCGCGGCCAAGAAGTCGTCGAGATTCCACTAGGACAAGTCACCTCCCGCCTGCACTTTTCCGCGATGCAATTGCAATCTCTCGTTGCCGTTGAAGCCGCAACCAATCAGCGCATACCGAGCCAGCTCTTTAGCAGCCGCCCCGGCGCCGAACCAGACCGTCTGTTGCTGCTTGCCAAGTTGCCGGCTAAAGGAACGCTCGACGTGGAGTTCCATCTCGATCCGACTGCGCCGCCACAAAGAGAATTGGTCTTCGGAAGAGCTATTCCCGAGCGCAAGGACGACTTCTCCTGGGAGAACGAAGTGGTTGCCTACCGCATCTACGGCCCGGCCCTGGAAGCAACCGGCGAGATCTCATCTGGAATCGATGTATGGTCAAAGCGCATTCCGAACTTCGTTGTCGACAGGTTTTACAAGCAGGCTGAAGAGGCCACGCTCACGCATAACCCTGCGTTGACGTATCACAAGGACAACGGAATTGGACTGGACTCCTACGACGTGGGCAAGTCGCGAGGCTGCGGAGGCACTGCGGTCTGGGCCGATGGAAAGCTGATCGTCTCAAAGAACTACACGACGGCGCGCATCATCGCCACCGGGCCGGTGCGCTTCGAGTTCGAAATCGCTTATGCGCCCTGGACCGCGGACGGAAAAGTCGTGACCGAAACGAAGCGCATCAGCCTCGATGCAAGCTCACATCTGAACAAGATCGTTTCGACCTACACATTCGACGGAGACACGCCCCTGGATCTGGCTGCCGCCCTCGCGATTCACCAGGGAGCCGATGTTACCTTGCCCCCGTCAAGAAGCATTGCAGCCGTGTGGGACACTCCGCAGGATCCCTCGGCGGGCAGGATTGCCACCGGGATGTTATCGCTGCCTGACGAACACGCTAAGACAATGACCGCGGAAGGCCATGTGCTGATGATTTTCAAGCGGCGTTCAGGTGAGCCCTTTACATACTATGCCGGGTCAGGCTGGTCGAAAGCAGATATGCCCACCGCGGCAGACTGGAATGCCTATCTCGAAAAATTCCAGGAGTTACATGTGCATCCCATTACTTTCACTTGGATTAAAGAGTGAATGCCTGACAACCGCAGTCGAATTATGGACTTCCTCATGCTGTATCTGACTGGATTTTGTCTTGTGTGAGCGTCACGCGAAAGGGAGAGCTTGAGCGGCTCCCCCTTTGCATTTTTGCAGGAGTTAATTCCTGCCCTCCAGTTCGTCGGCCAGCGCGCCCGCTCCATAGAGCTTGCGTAGAGCCTCGATCATGCCTGCCGAATGCACCGCAACTGCCCGGTTCCTGCTTCCGTCGTAAACGAAATCGCCAGCCAGAGATTCGATGTTGCCGTCGAAGATCAGGCCCACCAGCTCGCCTTCGCGATTGACCACCGGCGAGCCGGAGTTGCCCCCGATAATATCCGCGGTCGAGACGAAATCGAGCGGAGTTGAAAGGTCAAGCTTGTCGCGGCCCGCAGCCTCTTTGGGCGTCAGGTCAAAAGGCGATTTGTTGCTGAAGCTGGCCGCCCGGTCATAGAGCCCATAGAAGGTAGTGAAGGGCGGAGCGATGGTGCCGTTGTAGGGGTAGCCATCGACGGTTCCATAGCTCAGGCGCAGGGTGAACGTGGCATCGGGATACGCATTTTTGCCATAGACCAGGAAGCGAGCCTTGCCGAGCTTTTCGCCAGCCGTGGTCAGCGCGCTGTCAATCTCGTCATGTTGCCAGCGGATGTATTCGCGTGCCAGAGGATCGATGCGGCGAGCGGCTACGATCATCGGATCGGTCGAGGCCGCGACGGCTGCCTCTCCGCCATCGAGCAGCGCCTTGCGTACGGCGACGTCGGAGAGCTTGGTGCCATCAATGACTGAGTTGACGAACGTGTTCACATCTTTGCCATCGAGAAGCTTGACCAGATATTCGTCATTTTTGCCGAGTTTCTCCGTAGCCAGATTGAGAGCCGTGGTCATGTAGAGTTTCTCGGTCGAGGGATAGATGGGCGCCGGCGAGAGAAGCTGAAACTTGAGGGATTCGAGTTGGGCGTCGTGGTAGCCGTCGAGGCGTTCGCCGTCGGGCTTTTTCACTTCAACGACGAGTTGCACGATCTGGCGCGCAATGGTGAAGAGGCGGCTGTCGGTGCGGCGGAAGATTAGTGCCGGCACTCGGGGAGCGGCTTTTTTTTCGGCTGCATCGATCGTCTCCCAAGCGTCGCCATAGGCTTTTTGCCACTCTGGATTGGCGGCGACCTTGGCGCGGAAGTCGGCCTCCTCGGCCTTCTTCTTGTTGATGATCGAGGGTGAGGCCAAAGCATCGGCGCGTCCCAGATAGACCTTGAGGCTATTTTGCAGGCTGAAGATCGTGCTCGCCACGAGCCGCTCTTGTTCTTTTCCTTGTGCGGCAAAGGCTTGCGATGCGGCGATACGGCGCTGGAGGTATTCGGTTAACGCCGGCCCGATCAGATCGCGTTGCAGCAGCAGCTCCGAAAGCGTGTCGTCGCGCTCTGTGCGACCAGGATGGCCGGAAACGAAGACCAACTCGCCAGGCGCTGCGCCCTTGGCGTTCCACTTCAGAAAGTTGTCGGTGTGCAGCGGCTTACCATTGTCGTAGACGCGGAACAGAGCCATGTCGAGGTCGTAGCGCGGGTAGGTGAAGTTATCCGGATCGCCGCCGTAGAATGCCGCTTGCTCTTCGGGTGCGAAGACCAGCCGCACATCGGTGTATCTCTTGTATTGGTAAAGCCAATACTCGCCGCCCTGGTAGAGAGAAACTACATCGGAGCGGAAGCCGGTCTTGTCCTCGCTCTCCTTTTCGATGGCCGCAATCTCCGCGTCGCGGGCCTTCAGCGCCTTGGATTCATCTGCAATGCCCTTGGCTGCGCCCTGCACCCGGGCAGTTACGTCTTGCATCGCGACCAGCACGTTGACCTCAAGGTCGGGAGACTTCATCTCCGCATCCTGCGTTGTCGCATAGAAGCCGTTGCGCAAATAATCGTGTTCGGCCGTCGAATTCTTTTGCAACTGGCCGCGGGCCATGTGGTGGTTGGTGAGCAAGAGGCCGTCGGCGCTGACAAATGATCCCGAGCCGCCGTCGTTGAGGCGCACGCTCGAGAGACGCAGGTGGTCGAGCCAAGCCTGTGTGGGATGAAAGTTATACTTCGACGCCAACTGCTTCAGAGGAGGGTTGTCAAAGGTCCACATGCCCTCTTCGGCGTGAACGATTGGCGCGGCGGCAAGCAGGAACGTGGCCGGCAGCAAAACGAGTGAGCGGAAATTTCGATCGAGCATCAGTGACCTCATGGGTTAGACGTCATCTATCGGATAAAAGGCATAACAAGCACCTCGACGCCGCTGGCTGCACTTTTCTGGCGGAAGACCTGCTCGGTGGCCTTCTGGAACTCCTCCGGCCGGGCGTTGGGAATGTCGGTAAAGGTCTGCGGATTGCGATCGGTCAACGGGAACCAGGAACTCTCGACCTGCACCATGATACGGTGGCCGCGGCGGAAGGTGTGGAAGAGATCGGGCATGGTGAAGTTAATGTCCGCCTCTTTGCCCGGCGTCAGCGGCTCCGGCTTCTCCCAACTGTTGCGGAACTTCGCCCGGAAGGGTTCCCCGCGCAGCAGTTGTTGATAGCCGCCCATGTGGATAGGCGGCGCGTCCAGGATGCGCTTGTTGCCGTGCGATGTATCCTCCGGATCGGGATAATTCTCGGGATAAACATCGATCAACTTCACGTCGAAGTCCGAGTCGGTTCCGGAACTGGCGATCTTGAGCCGGGGCGAGATCGGCCCGGCGATAGTCACATCCTCTTTGAGCGGCTCCGTTTCGTAGACCAGCACATCGGGCCGGTAGCTGGCGAAGCGTTGATCGTCCACCATGTAGCGCTGCGGAACAGTGTCGGTCGTATAGCCCACGAAAGGCACTGGATGGTTCGGGTCGCTGAGATACTCGTCTACGCCTTGCTCCTCTGTCGGCGGATCGAAGCTCAGCTTGCCACCGGCACGAAAGTAGAGCGTCTTTGCCACTTCACCCTTGGGCGGCCATGTGTCAAAATTGCGCCAGACGTCAGTCCCTGTCTCAAAAACCACTGCCTTGGGCTGCGTTGCGCCCTTGCCTTTGAGATAGTGCTCGAAGAACGGGAACTGCACATGGTCGCGAAAGAACTCGCTGGTCTTCGAGTTGAACTCGACATCGCCGAGGCGGCTGCCATCGCCGCGCGCCCAGCCGCCATGCACCCACGGGCCTTCAACCAAAGTTGTCGGTGTCTCCGGGTTGAATTTGTTGATTGCATAGAAAGTCTTGAGGGGGCCGCTCAGGTCCTCGGCATCAAACCAGCCGCCCACGACCAGCACCGCGCAATGCACATTCTTCATGTGCCGCTCCAGGTCCCGCGCCTGCCAGTAATCGTCATAGGTGTCGTGCTTGGCCTGATCGTTGAAGAGCCAGTTGGAGCCTTTCAGATAAAGCTTGTCGAGGTTGGCGATATTGCCTGCCTGGAGATAAAACTGGTAGCTATCCGGCGTGCCAAAGTCGAAGGGCACGGTGGGCTTGGGCGTCTGCGGCCCGTCCTGCGGATGAAAGAAGGGCGCGTAGAACTCGAAGTTGGCCGAGAGCATGAACGCCCCGTTGTGATACGCGTCGTCGCCGAGAAACAAGTCGGTCATCGGAGCCTGCGGGCTGGCGGCGACCAGCGCCGGGTGCGAGTCGATGATCGAGGCTGAAGTGTAGAAGCCCGGATAGGAGATTCCCCAGATCCCCGCCTTGCCGTTGTTGTTGGGCACATGCTTGAGCAGGAATTCGATCGTGTCGAAGGTGTCGGAGGAATCGTCCACATCGTTCGACGACCTCTTCTTATCGATGTGGGGCCGCATCTCGACAAATTCGCCTTCGCTCATCCAACGCCCGCGCACATCCTGGTAGACGAAGATGTAGCCGCTCTTTTCAAATTCATCCGCCGGGCCGAGATGCTTAGGATACTGGTCCTCGCCGTAGGGGCCGACATCGTAAGGGGTGCGATTCAGCAGAAACGGGTACGGGCCGCCCGCGGCATCCTTGGGTACGTAGACGGCCGTGAAGAGCTGTTTGCCGTCGCGCATCGGAATGCGGAATTCGTACTTGGTGTAGTGGGAGCGGACGTAGTCTTCTTTAGGCGTCTCAGGTGATGGTTGCTGGGCGCGGATCAGGGGGAGGGCAAGAGCAAAAACTGCCAGAGCGGCGACTGGAAAACGGTGCGGATTGAGCATCTTCGGTGTGAGACTCCTGATAAATCAGAGTACCCCAGCGGGGCGGGGGGAGGGCAATTAGAAGAGAATTCTCAACCGGCGGGCCAGCCAGTTTCCTATACTGAAGATGTGAGTAAGACTCCGGTTTGCGGATGGACGCTGGAAAGAGCCGCGCGCAGGCGCGGGGCGTTGCGCATTGCCGGACTGGACGAGGTAGGCCGCGGGCCGCTTTTCGGACCGGTTGTCGCCGCGGCAGTCATTCTCCCCTTGGGCTTTCGCCTGCAAGGACTCGACGACTCAAAGAAGCTCACTCCGAAGATACGCACCGAACTTGACCTGGAGATTCGCGCCAACGCTCTCTGTTGGGCCATCTCTGCCGTCGATGCCGAGGCGATCGACCGCATCAACATTCGCCGGGCATCGCTGTTGGCGATGCGCCTCGCTGTCGAGCAGCTCACCCTCAGCCCCGACTTTCTGCTCATCGACGGCCGCGACACGATCGAGTGGGATTGCCCGCAGCAGGCCGTGATTCATGGCGACGGAATCAGCTTCTCCATCGCCGCCGCCTCTGTGATCGCCAAAGTCCATCGCGATACATTGCTGATGGAATTAGACAGCGTGTATCCCGGCTACGGCCTGGCGCAGCACAAGGGCTATCCATGCCCGGAGCATCTGGCAGCGCTGGAGCGCCTCGGGCCAACGCCGCTGCACCGCAAGAGCTATCACCCGGTGGCGCAGGCTGCGTTACAATTCCCTGAGTTCTGAAAAGCAGTGGAGGCTTGCGATGGCGCGTTGGCGTTGGCTGTGGATTCCTGCGTGTTTCTGCCTTTTCGCGGGCGGCTGCGACAAGCACCCGGCCAAGAAGCCCGACGCAACCAAGGGTGCGGTCACCGGCGTTGTGATCTGTGCGGACACCGGCAAACCGGCGCGTTTTGCCACCGTCAATCTTCTCGCGGTTCCCAAAAAGGACGCCAAGGCTGACGACCAAACTCCCGCCATGGAGAACACCCTGACAGATCTCGACGGCCGCTTCAAGCTTGAGGCCGTCGACCCCGGCCAATACCTCGCGTTGGCGACGATGGAGGGCTACCTCGACCCGGAGCGCGGCATCGATCTTGCCCGGCTCTCAGCAATACAGGATGAAACTGAGATGAGCCTCAAAGCTCTCGACCAGTGGAAGGCTCACCTGGTCGAAGTGACCGTCACCAGGCATCGCACCGCCGAGTTGACGATCCAGATCGAGCGAGGCGCGGAGATCAACGGGTTGGTCACCTATGACGATGGCAGCCCGGCCATTGGGATGCACTTCCTGCTTCTTCGCAAGGCCGAAAAGAGCGAATGGAGCGGCGTCGGCCTAGCGCTCTTCAAGGGCTGGTCGATCGATTCAAAGAGCGATGGACACGGCCACTATAGTCTCACCAATCTGCCAGAAGGCGAGTACAAGGTCTGCGCTTCGATGCCCGTGGAAAACGAAGGCGCTGCACCAGCTATCTGTCTTGGAGACACGTTTCGCAGGAAGGATGCCAAGATCACCAAACTGGCGGCAGGAGAGACCGTGAATGGCGTGGACATCGTGATCCCCCTCTCTGGGTTGCATACCGTCTCAGGAACGGTGTCGGTCCTTGCCGACGGCCACACGCCCGCTCATGCGAAGGTCCGGCTGCTCTACGCGGACGATCGCGAGGAGGCGAGAGAGCTTTCCCCTAACGATGGGGAGTTTACCTTCGAGTACGTCCCCGAAGGCAAGTACATCCTTCAAGTCACCGGAGCGGAGGACATGGAGCAGCCTAATGCCGTACGCAACGCAGGCAACTCCGACCCTGCGCCACCCAAGTCGAAGGCCGTCCTCTACGCAGACAAAGAGATCCCGCTGACGGTTGAAAACGATCTGGACGATCTCCTGGTCTCACTGACCCCAGCACCACCCGCCCAGCCCGCTGCGCCCTGATTCGTCCTGTCCGGATTCAATCGGCAGGCCGCGCAGCCCTCACACTCTGCAGCCGCTTCTGCCACAAGCTCCACGCCGGCCGCGACAGGAGCAAGACCGCCAGAATCACCGTGATGTTCAACGGCTTGAGGACACCGGGCTTGACCTGCCACCAGTAGTGAATCACTCCGCAGACAGCGGCCACATAGACCAGCTTGTGCAGCCGGTTCCAGCGTTTTCCGCCCAGTTTGCGGATGGCCCAGTTGGTCGATGTAGCCGCGAGCGGCAAGAGCAGGAGCCACGCGGCAACGCCCATGGTGATGAAGCGGCGCTTGGCGATATCGGCGGCCATGGTGTTGATGTCGAAGCCGGCGTAAAGAGCGATATAAGTCATCAGATGCAGGGTGGCATAGAAAAAAGCGAAGAGGCCCAGCAAGCGGCGGAACTTGATCAGCCATGTCAGCTGGGGGATCAAGCGGCGAACCGGCGTAATAGCCAGCGAAATGATCAGCAGGCGTAGCGTTGCGAGGCCGGTTGAAAAGGTAATCGTGGCTGTAGGGTCCGCGCCCAGATTGTTGGTCGCGGCGCCCCACAATAACTGTCCCAGCGGCCACAAGCAGGCCAGCCAGGTGAGAGATTTCAGCGCGATGAGCGTCGATCGTTTCATGGGTCTCTTTCGAGCGGAGTTAGCGGCGTTAGCGCGGTTAGCGGAGTTAGTGCGCGAATTCTCGGCCTTCCCAGTTTGCCTAAACTGAAATCTCCTGACATGTTGCTTGATCGGCCTGCGGCTCACGATACTAACTAACTCCGCCAACTCCGCTAACCGAGCTAACTCCGCTCAGTAGTCTCTCTTAAGATTCATGCCGTTGTAAAGCGAGGCGACCTGGTCGCCATAGCCGTTGAACATCAGCGTGGCGCGGCGCTGCGCATAGAAGGGAAGCCCGATGCGGCGCTCGGTCTTCTGGCTCCAGCGCGGATGGTCGACATTGGGATTGACGTTTGAGTAGAAGCCATACTCGGAAGGCCCCATGTTGTTCCATGTCGTCGGAGGCTGGCGATCGAGGAAGCGAACCGTCACGATCGACTTGGCCGATTTGAAGCCGTACTTCCACGGCACCACAACGCGGATAGGCGCGCCGTCCTGATTGGGCAGCACCTCGCCGTAGAGACCGAATGTCAGCAGGGTGAGCGGGTTCATCGCCTCATCCATCCTCAGGCCTTCGGAGTAGGCCGAGTAAAACGAAGCGTCAGTCGCCCACTTCTCCACCTTGCGGTCGTAGTAGGAGAGGAACTGCACAAACTTTGCGCTGGGCAGCGGGTCGCACTGCTTGATGAACTCCGAGAGCGAGTAGCCCACCCAGGGAATGACCATGCTCCACGCCTCGACGCAGCGATGGCGATAGACGCGGTCTTCGAGCGGGCGCAGCTTCAGCAGCGCTTCAATATCAAACGTCTTCGGCTGCTTGACCTTGCCCTCGACCTTGACCGTCCACGGCCGAGTCGGCAGCACGCCTGCGTTCTTTGCGGGTTGATCCTTGTCCACGCCAAACTCGTAGAAGTTGTTGTAGTGGGTGATGTCCTCGAAGCTGGTCAACTGCTCGCCGGTGGTGGTCAGGGGGCTTTTCACTGTTTCGAGCTTTGTGCCTGCCCGTGCCACGACATTTGGAGAAAAGAGCTCAGCCAGTCGCTCAGCGCCCACTGCGGCTGCGCCTGCGGCAACTGCGGTTGAGGCGGCCGATCGCAGAAAGCGGCGGCGATTGAGATACGAGTTGTAATCGTCTCGGGATGTTATCTCAGATGAGGGAATATCGGGCGGTTTGCCGATGAGCATGGGATGACCTCGCATGGAAAGCGCGGATTGCAACTATTAGACACGGTTGCGGGGCGGGACGTTTCAGGAATTCAGCGAATCGGAGTGGCTATTTGCGGAGACAAACGGCCACTGCCCCATCCGTCGTGCGCGAATCAGGTAGATCAGAGTGCCCGATGCGGCAATCCCAGCAGCCATACCCAGCCCGCCCAGCGCATGGCTGCGGTTGACCAGCATGAAGATGAAACCCGCCATCGCCGCCAGCGGGGGCAGCGGATAGAGCGGAATCCTGAAGGGGCGCGGCAACTCCGGCCTCTGTGCCCGCAGCAGCATTACACCCACATGTTGCAAAAAGAACTGTATCAGGATCCGCGTGACGACCAGCATGGTGATCACCTGCGCCAGTGAGAATAAACAGAAGGCAGTGGCCACCAACCCAAGTGTCACCAGCGACCGGTGAGGAATGCCGTGTTTCGGATGGACGGCGGCGAGAAACCGGAAGTAATTGCCATCGCGCGCGGCGGCGTAAGGCACGCGAGAGTAGCCCAGGAGCAGCGAGAAGATCGATCCGAAGGCCGTCCAGACGATCAGCGCGGCCATTAGCCGGCCGGCCACGCTGCCAAAGGCCGATCTGGCGATGTCGGCCACCAGTTGTAGCCGAACCGCTGCTCCGGCGGTAACATGCGATGCCGCATCGTGCGCCATGTCGTGCATTGACGGCAGCGCGGCCAGGTCCATGGCTATGTAGAAAGCAGCGACAAAGAGCAACGAGAGCAGAATGGCGCGCGGGATCGTGCGCTCAGGCCTGCGCACCTCGCCGCCCAGGAAAGCGATGTTGTAGTAGCCCCAATAGCAATAGGTCGTCAGCAGCGTAGCTTGCGCCAGCCCGCCCAGCGCAGTGGGGAATGACATCGCTGGTTCGGCAGGCATCTGCCAGCCGCCAGTCGCAGCCGCATGGGCAAAGCCGGAGACGATCACCCCGGCGATGGCCGCCAGCACTCCCGCAAAGAGTACCCAGGCCAGCCGCGTGACCGAACTCAGATTCCGATAGAGCAGCGCTGTGACCAGGAGGCATGTGGCGGCGGCGGCGAAGTTCGAAAAGTGTAGCGCGGGCAGTGCTGCAATCGGTGCGGCATCGAGCCCCGGCCAGAACCAGGCCAGAAAGCTCGAAAGCCCGATGCAGCCCGAGGCAACCGCCAGCGGCGCAGTGAAGCTGACCTGCCAGACGTAGAGGAAGCTCAACCATTTTCCGGCGCGCTCGGGCCCGTAGATCTCGCGCAGAAAAGCATAAGAGCCGCCGGCCCTGGGGAAGGCCGCGCCCAGTTCGGCCCAGACCAGCCCGTCCGCGACGGCGATGGCCGCGCCCAGCACCCACGCCCACACCGAAAGCCGATAGCCCGCCGCGGCGATCACCAGCGGCAGCGTAATGAAGGGGCCGACGCCGATCATCTCCAGCATGTTGAAGGCGACCGCCGAGCGCAGGCCGATGTGGCGCTGAAGGGTGCTTTCGGAGGTGGATGCCGCAGGCTGCATGAGGCTCTTTCGCTCCCCGGATTGTACACTGACGGCAGGTATGATCTTTCGCGAGAGAGTTGAACGAGCAGCAATGAGCATTGCCCTGACCGGGCTGATGCTGGCAGCGGTTGGCGCGCTAAGCCTGAATGCGCAGCAGGCAGCGCCGCAACCCCAGTCGCAAACCCGCGACCTTCCCATTCTTCCTCTCTCCGAGCCCAGCGCCATCGCTCTGCCCTTGCCCGAAGACCGCGGCGCGGCGGCTCTTGAACAAACGCTGAAGCGTCTCTCGACCACCGCCAGCGTGATGATGATTGTCGCGCATCCCGATGACGAAGACGGCGCTTTGCTGACCTACCTGAGCCGCGGCCTTGGCGTGCGCACGATTTTGCTGACGTTGAACCGTGGCGAAGGCGGGCAAAACGCCATGAGCGCCGACGCCGACGATGCTCTGGGACTGATCCGCACCAATGAACTCTTAAAGGCTGACGAGTATTACGGTGCAAAGCAGCTTTGGGGCACCGAGGCAGACTTTGGTTTTTCTAAAACTCAAGAGGAATCTTTTGCAAAATGGGGTCATGAGCGCGTGCTCTACGATGCCGTATTGGCGGTGCGCCGCGAGCGGCCGCAAATCATCGTCACCACATTCGTCGGCGGAGTCACAGACGGGCACGGCCACCATCAGGTCTCCGGCGAGATCGCGCAGGAAGTTTTCAAAGCCGCAGGCGATCCGGCGGTTTTTCCCGATCAGCTCAAGGATGGATTGCAGCCATGGCAACCTCTTGCCGTCTACTCGATGGTGCCTTTCGCGCCCATCACCGACAAGGGCATGTTCGACTACGCGACCGGCAAGTGGGCTCCGGCGCGATTCAAAAACTATGTGACCGGCCAGTGGACCGAGGGCGCTCTCTCGACCGATGTGACGCTGCCGGTTGGCACGCTGGATCCAGTCCTTGGCCGCAGCTACGCGCAGATCGCGCGCGAGGGCTGGGGCGAGCAGAAGTCGCAAAACGGCGGCGCAAACCCGGCGTTGAGCGGTCCGGCGACGACGAGCTATCATCTTTGGGTGGCCCGTCCGGCGGCGAACGTCCCAGCCGGAGTCTATACGGAGTCTGGCGGACTCTTTTACAACGCCGAAGGACGAGTCAACACCCGAATCCAGGGATTGGCGCGGCTCGTCTCTGGAACGCCGCCTCAATGGCTCCCCGATCAACTCCAACAGGTCGCAGACGGCATTGAAGGTGTAGAGCACAAGGGAAAGACGCTCTCGGCCGAATCCGATCGGCTTCTTGCGGCGCATGCGTTGGCATCGGTTTACCGGCAGACCATCACCCTCCGCTCTCGCGTCGCCGGCAGCGATCTCGACGCGTCGTCCAAGGCATCCCTGCTCTTCGAACTGGATGCCAAGATCAACGAAATTCAGGCAGCGCTCAAGCAACTGCTCGGCCTCGACCTCATCGCTTTCACCACCAAAGCCGACAGCGTTCAGAGCGGCGGTCCATTCCGCGGCGGCTCGGCCGATGAAACTCCTCGCAGCGTGACGCCGGTCGAGGAATTCAAGGTTCGCGTTCACATCGCGCAGGCCAACACCGAGACTCGCCTTGAAAGAGTATGGTTCGAAAGCCGCACGGGCGACCCATGGAAGACCGAGAACACAACCGGCACAATCGACCCTGCGGCACCGGCCGCCGATCCAATCTTCCATGTCCATGCCGCTAATAATGCGGAGCCGACCCAGCCATACTTCACGCGGCCTTCCATCGAACAGCCTTACTATGACATTACAAATACTGAACTGCGCCTGCGCTCGTTCTCGCCTTATCCGTTAGAGGCGTGGGCTGAGTTTACCTTCGACGGCCTGCCTATCCGCATCGGTCAGGTGGTGCAGACGATGCAGCGGGTTCAAGGGCCGGGCGGCGTGTACGAACCGCTGGTTGTCACGCCTGCAATCGGCGTGCGCATGGAGCCCGAGGCGCGCATCCTGCCGCTTGATGGCAGCACCCTGCCTGTGCGAGTCACAGTACATACCGAGGCTGCCGCCGAGGGCACGGTCACTTTGCAATTGCCGCGTGGCTGGACCTCCCAGCCCTCCGAGGCGGAATTTCACCGCGAGAGCGCTGGCGATACCGAGCCCCTGCTCTTCTCCGTTTCTCCCGACGGCATTGGGGCGGGTGCAACCAGCATCAAGGCGGTGGCTCACTCGGGTGGCCACGATTACCAGACCGGATGGCGGAGCGTGGGTTACGCCGGTCTGCGGCCCTATAACATGTACAAGCCGGCAGAACTGAAAACCCGCAAGGTGGATGTGAAACTCGCGCCGGGGCTCTGTATCGGCTATGTCATGGGCACCGGCGACCTGGTTCCCGAGGCCATTGAAGCTATGGGCGTCACACCGCATCTGGTCACGGCCGCCGAGTTGACGTCGGGCGACCTTTCTGCCTGGAATGTTATCGTCATCGGCATTCGCGCCTATTCGGCTCGCCCGGAACTGACCACCGCCCAGCCCAGGCTCGAGGAGTTTGTCCGTCGCGGCGGAACGTTGATTGTTCAGTACCAGAGCGGCAACTTCCCGGCACCGTTTCCGCTCTCGATGGGACGAATGGCTGAGCGGGTGGTCGACGAGACCGCGCCTGTGAAGCTACTTGATCCGGCCAACCCCCTATTCAAATCGCCCAATGCGATCACTTCCGCGGACTTCGACGGATGGGTCGAGGAGCGGGGTCACTCTTTCCTCGATAGCTGGGACAAGAGCTACACGCCGCTCACCGAGACAGCTGACCCCGGTCAGGACCCGCAGCGCGGCGGCTTGTTGGTAGCTCATCCCGGAAGAGGGACCTATATCTATGTGGCATACGCGCTCTATCGCCAGTTACCAGAGTTAGTGCCGGGAGCTTATCGCCTGCTGGGTAACCTTCTCAGTGCTCGATAGAACAGCGCTGCCATGCACTTCAAAGCTGAGTGCCGAGCTTATAGACTCTTGAATTCACCCGAAACGTCTGCAATTCAGGTAACTTTTTCAATATTAAAAGGGTGTTAATTAACGCCATATTCATAGCCATTTGATCTTTTTTACTGGTTTCATTTAGGAACAAGCGAGTTAGATATAAAACCCGGCTTTGTTAAAAGTAGGTAAATTCGTCAAATATTCATCTTAATCTGCGAGTCTTGAATTCGTAAGCGGCTAGGGAGAGCTTCGTTTGCGCAGACAGCCATCTCCGGCCGTCGATGTTGTTACCGCGCGCCTAGTGAGAGCAAACCGGCTTCATATTGAAAATCCCCCGGACGCGGAACTTGAGGGTGCTCGCTCTGTAGCACGGGCGCAGCCACGATCCAACTCGATTTGAAAGGAATATGAGAGGCCCCATGAATTTCAGACTCAGAATCGCTGCCGCAGCAATCATGGCAGTCTGTGTTGTTTCCGCATACGGACAAACAAGTGAAGCGAAACCCGCGGTGAAGAAGCACGCAGCGGCCAAGAAGGAAAATGCCCCTGCCGCTCCGTCGGTCGCCGAACAGATTCAGGCGCTCCGGCAGGAACTGGAGGGCCAGATCAACGGCCTCAAACTAGACCTCGCCAACAAGGATGCGCAGCTGCAAAAGGCGCAGCAGGCGGCAGCCGACGCACAGGCAGCGGCGGAGAAAGCGAATGCCGCGGCTTCGGCCCAGCAGCAAGCGGTTACCGACAATGCCGCTGCAGTGACCACTCTACAGACCACCGTCACCGATCTAAAGGCCAACAACGTCTCGCTGGCGACCACAGTCTCCGACGAGACCGCCAGCCTCAAGAAGGCCATCGCCAACCCCAGCGCCCTGCACTACAAGGGGATCAACATTACGCCCGGCGGCTTCGTGGCGGGTGAAACAATTTACCGCACCAAGGCTACTGGCGGCGACATTCCAACCGCCTTCAGTTCGATTCCTTACGAGGGCGCGGATGCCTACTCGCTGAGCGAGTTTTACGGCAGCGCCCGCCAGACGCGCATTACCATGCTTGCCGAGGGCAAGGTAGGATGGGGCACCCTGAAGGGCTACTACGAGGCTGACTTCCTGGGCACGGGAATCACTTCCAACAACAACCAGTCCAACAGCTACGTGCTGCGCCAGCGCGTTCTTTACGCCCAGGCCGAGACCAACGACCACTGGACCTTTGCCGGCGGTCAGTTGTGGTCGCTGGCCACGGAAGGAAAAAAAGGCATCTCCAGCGCGCCAAGCGACACACCCACACCGCTGACCATAGACCCGAATTACGTTCCGGGCTTCGTCTGGACGCGTCAATACGGCTTCCGCGTGGTCAAGAGCTTCGACAAATTCGCCTTCGGCGTCTCGGCTGAGAACCCGCAGTTGCTTTACTCATCCGCAATCGCCGGCAGCACGCCGTACGCCATCCTCGGCTCGGCTGGCGCCAACGGCGGCAACTACAACGCCGCGGTCAGCACCGTCGGCGCGACGACCTACGTCAAGAGCTACGCCAACGTCAAGGACTACGACCCCACCACGGGTGCTCTTATCGCCACCTACATGCCGACTTACGCAACGGTTACGGCCAACACCAACATCACCAACATCTCCTTCAACCAGGCACCGGACATTATCGTCAAGGCCGCTCTCGATCCGGGCTGGGGACACTACGAAGTCTTCGGCATCGCTGGCTTTGCACATGAGACGGTTTACCCCCTCGTTACGCAAAACTCGGTCAAGTACGGCGGAGTCGCCGACATCATGGGCTTCAATTGCGGCACCATCGTCATTGCGGGCTGCAACGGAACCGCTGCCGGATCCGCTGGCGTCGCCGCTCCCGGCACCAACGCCTGGCTCGCGTCGAGCACCACTGGCTATTACGAGAACAGCATCGTCCTTGGCGGCATCGGCGGCAGCCTGCGCGTTCCCGTCATCAAGGATAAGTTGAGCTTTGGCGCCAAGGCCCTTTACGGTCCTGGCATGGGCCGCTACGGAGACACCGGTTTATCCGATGTGACCAACGACGCCAATGGCAAACTTGCTCCCATTCACAATCTCAGCGGACTTCTTACCCTCGAAGCCACGCCCACGCCACGCTTCACCTTCTACTTGAACTACGGCGGCGACTATGCCGGCCGCGCCGACTTCGCAACCTCGGCCATCACGCTTTCCGATCCTAAGCCCTACTTCTGCCAGACGGCGGGACTCACGACTACCACCGCCAGCGCCCAATGCGCCTCCGCGGCATCTGCTACCCTGGCCACAACCAACGGTGGCGGAAGCTGGGGCTCGCACTTTACTCCCGCCACGACAGGCAATCCGTTGACCAATGTCGCGACGATCACCGCCATCGGTTACGGATCGCGCTACGCCGCCGTCTCGGCTACCTGCGCCACGGTCAACAACCCGAGCTATGCCTCTGGTTCGGTGGGCTATCTGCCCGGTGGCACCTCCTGCGGTAACAACTCCCGCGACGTACAGGAGATCACCGGTGGCTGGTGGTATGACATCTACAAAGGCGACCGCGGCCGCTTCCGCCAGGGCTTCCAGTACGGCTACGCAGTCCGCGAGGGCTGGTCGGGTACCGGCACTGCGGGCGCTCAGAGCACTCCATTGAATGGAGCCAAAGGCGTCGACAACATGGTCTGGACCAGCTTGCGCTACTATCTCCCTTAACCCAGTGAGAACCTCCGGGTTCGGTTTTGACTGGAGAGGCAGCTCTTACCGGGCTGCCTCTTTTTTGTCTCCGGCATAAGCAGACCGGTCTGGAGACGCGGCGTGTAAGATGGACTCCGCGGGCCGGAGACGAATGGGGAACCCACAGAAACAACTTGAGTTGATTGCCGCATTGCTGCGTCAGCAGACGACCCTGTCTCTGGCCACGACCGGGGCAGACGGCATGGCTTCGGTCGCGCCCCTCTTCTACATCGCCGATTCGGATCTCTCGCTCTGCTGGCTTTCCTCCGAGAGCAGCTTGCATAGCCTGAATCTGGCAAAATCTCCCCACGCGGCCGCGACAGTCTATCGTAACGCGTTGAACTGGAAGGAGATATGCGGTGTCCAATTGCGCGGAACGGTGGAGAAAATCAGCGAACCAAAGCGCCGCGCCGCAGTCATCGATGCCTATTGCGAGCGGTTCAAGCTGGGGCGGGTACCTCGTCTGGCAATCCGTCAAAGTGTTCTATTTGCCTTGGAGCCGGAATTCCTCCGTTACATCGACAATGCCCGAGGTTTTGGCTTCAAGTTCGAGTTAATCCGGCAACCGGAGGGCTGGATCCTCATTTGAAGCCAGCAAGCCCCGGGAGATGCTTACCTCTTAGGAACCCGGCGCTTGTTTTCATTCGTTTTTTAATATTTGTTCAATTCTCCCCCCGGGATATTCATTTATCCATGGAAGAGAGTTGACCTCTATGGAAAAGCGGGGCAAATTTGTCACCG
>JBEKCA010000001.1:0-182732 GCA_050015115.1 Occallatibacter sp. | reverse complement strand
TCACCGGAACAAACCTCGACACAGCAGCGGCGTGGGTCACCGAGCCAAACGATGCGTCGACAATCACACAGGGAGATCCCATAGTCCAAACAGCAACCGAGTTGCAAATTCCCTTCACGGTTGATGTTAGCGACCCTACAGAAACGGTCACGCTTGTGGTTGATTTCGTTGATGGCGGCTGTGCCAACGAGGTCCCAACCCAAATCCAGATTAAGGCCCACTGCGTTCCAACGATTACGTCCATCACCCCCAGCACCTGGTTCGCGGGCAACACGTACGACAATGTTGTCATCAAGGGAACGAACTTCATCACATCGGCCAAGGCCACCGCGACCTGCCCGGTAACCCAGGTCACCGCGACCACACCGGACGGAAGCGCAGTCACGGTGTCCAATGTGAATGTCGTCGACAAAACAAAGATCACAGCGACCATCTCGCCCGACGCCAACACCACCACCGAACAGGCCACCGTCACTGCGGCGAATGGCTCTGGTACAGGGTCATACTCCGGTCAGCCGCCGGCGCAGATCCTCGGCAACGAGATTCATTGCGACGCAAGCATGGGCTGCACGCAAGAAGTCATCAGCAAGACCGACGGCTCCGACCCTCCCGTGCAGAACGTTGTCGTCGGCCAGCAGATACATCTGACCACGAACCCCAACCTTCCTGGGAACATAACGCCCTACAAGACAATTTGGACCGTGGGCGGAACAAACATCGGCGATTATCCTAATTCTACTGACGGAGCCAGTGTCGCGGACACAACCCTCGACCAAGCGGACATCACCTTCTACTGGGACTATCCGAAGGATGACCCGATCCAAGTGAAATACAAATACTGTGCGACTATCCCAGGCGCAGGGAACCAATGCAGCGAATCAGCAAGGGCTGCATTCAAGGTAACCGGGCCAACCGGAGGCGAGATGAAGGTAATGGCTTATAACAGGGTGCAGATTGGCAACTTTGGCCCTTGCGTTATCAAGGGTATGACGTATCCGGCTACTGTGCAGTTGGTTTACGGAAGCCTGACAAAAGGCACCTGCTTGAGCAGAACTGGAGGGCTTCCAGGGATAACCTTCTACCCGCCAACAGGCTATTCAAGCGATTCCGATGGTCTTTACACGCTGATCCAATTGATCAATAGCGACGTAACAAGCGGGGATTACAACGAGAGCTTTGTCGACCTATTGGACACGAGTGATCCCTATGCGGCATTTTTAGGACAGATAAACGATTCACCATCTGTGATTCTGCATCCTGGCTATCGAAACATCCAACGAACAATGACGGCAACTAGTTTCCTAATGTGGCAACCACCGCCTCCTTCAATACCGGTTCCACTTGGCTACCAACAATGGACTTTCTCTGGCTCGGCAAATTGTGAAAGCTCGTGCGACTTAGCGACCCAATGGACAGCTCATACAAATCTGCCCACTGGGAAGTTAGGCGGATTCAAGAAGAGCGAGCCGTCGCAAACATCTGTCGACAATGTCACTCTACAGTACGGCATACTAACTTGGAATGGAGCCACAAGTGACTAAGAACGCTCAAAAGAGAGGAGCAATCATGAGGATATTGCGTACTTGCACAATCTTATTGGCTTTCACCTCCGCGACTGTGGCAACTCGGCCATTCGGTGCCCAGGAGCAGCCCAAACAGCCGTTTACGATTACCATAAGCGCCATGAAGCCCAGCTATAAGGCGGGTGCTCGTGTTGAACTGAAAGTTGTTATGACCAACACGTGGGATCGGGAAATCGACGCCGGATCGGTTTACGACAAGTCGATCGACATAGCCTACGGATACGACGTCCGCGACTCTGCTGGCAGTCCAGTCCTGTATAACAACTCAAAGCCGTCCGAAACCCAAGGTTCCAGAATGCGCACCCTAAAACCAGGCGAGAGCGTAGTGGAGATAACCAACGTAGCAAGATGGGTGGACTTTAGTGAGCCTGGCGAATATCAGATCCAACTGTCGCGCAATATTGGTGATGATGAGAAAAACGGAGTAGTCAAATCCAACACTATCACCATCACAGTTATACCGGCGAACCCCGCACCGAACCTGGCAAAATAGGCCTCCTCACTGAAACTACGCCCCTGATGCGCCCGCCGCATCCGGGCGGAGTTGTCTGCGACAGACGCAGCCGCGACGGGCCCGCCGCGCAGCCAGCAATTACACTGGTTCTGTGAAAACCTCAGCGCAATCCGTTCAGCCCAGCCGCAAAGAGTTCCTGGCGCTCGCCAAAGAGCACACGCTTGTTCCGGTCTGCCGCACCCTCGCCGCCGACCTCGAAACGCCGGTCTCGGCCTTTCTGCGCGCGGCGTGGCCGGAGCGCGAGTGCTTCATGCTCGAGTCGGTCGAGAACGGCGAACAGGTGGGCCGCTACACTTTCATCGGCCTGCAGCCCTTCAAGCGGATCGTGGCGCGCGGACGCGAGATCACCATCACCGAGGGGAAAAAAGTTGTCGACATCGAGGACGATATCTTTGCCGTGCTGCGCCGCGCTCTCACCGGCCACAAGCCCGCGCGCCTGCCCGGGCTGCCGCCGTTTACTGCCGGAGCCGTGGGCTTCTTCGCTTACGACGCCGTCCGGCAGATCGAGCGGCTGCCTGAGACGGCCAAGGATGAACTGGGCGTTCCCGATGCCTGCCTGCTTTTCTTCGATGAGGTGCTGGCCTTTGACCATGTGCGCAAGGAAATCTGGCTCATCGTCACCGCCGACGTAACCCGTGGCAAGGCCGCCCGCGCTCCCGGAGCCGAATACGACAAAGCCGTTGCGCGCCTCGACCGCCTCGAAAAGCTCCTCACCAAGCCGCTGCCCAAACTGCCCCGCAACAAAGCTCGGGGAAAGCTGAAGGTGAAGCACCGCACAGCGAAGAAAGATTATTTGGCCGCCGTCGAGCGCACCAAGCAGTACATACAGGCGGGCGACGTTTTCCAGACGGTTTTGTCGCAGCGCTTTGACATCGAACCCGAGGCCGACAGCTTTCAGGTCTATCGCGCGCTGCGCACTGTGAATCCCAGCCCATATATGTACTTCCTGCGCTTTTCGCCTGACGGTCCGCTGGGCGGGACACCAGATAAGATTGGCAACTCGAAAAAGTCGAAGCGGCCAGGGACGATCGAGTTGGCCGGCTCGTCCCCTGAGCTTCTGGTGCGCGTGCATCAGGGCAAGGTCGAATACCGGCCCATCGCCGGAACACGCCCGCGCGGCGCGACGGAGGCCGAAGATGCAAAGCTCGCCGATGAGATGATCAACGACGAGAAGGAACGTGCCGAGCACGTGATGCTTGTCGATCTGGGCCGCAACGACGTGGGCCGCGTCAGCCAGTTCGGCTCGGTCAAGGTGGACCGGCTGATGTTTGTCGAGCGCTACTCGCACGTGATGCACATCGTGAGCACCATCGAGGGCAAGCTCAAGCCCGAACTCACTGCCGTCGATGCGCTGCGCGCCTGCTTCCCCGCCGGCACGTTGAGCGGCGCGCCCAAGGTGCGGGCTATGGAGATTATCGAGGAACTGGAGCCATCGCGGCGCGGCACCTATGGCGGCGCGGTGCTCTATGCGGACTTCAGCGGCAATCTCGACTCCTGCATTGCGATCCGTTCGATGCTGGCCACCGGCGGCAAAGGTTACGTCCAAGCCGGCGCAGGCATCGTTGCCGATTCAGTGCCCGAGCTTGAGCACCAGGAAGCGATCAACAAGGCGTCGGCCGTGATCCGCGCCATCGAGCGCGCGCGGGAGATGTAGGACACAAACGACCAGAAGCCTATCAGTAAATTGGTAGCGGCGAACTACAGGTTGGCTGTTCCGTGGGTTTCCAGCCCCGAGACGTATGGCGGCGAGGACGCCGCCAGTACAGCCGGTCTGGAGACCTGCGCTACATATTTACCCGCTGGTTCAACGAATTACTCCGCGCCAAAGATGCGGCGGAAGAAGTGGCCGATCTTGCGAAAGCCTCCGTGCTTCTTCTTTGCCACTTGCTTGGCGTCACCCGGCTCGCTCGGAGTTTCAGCAGCAGCAGGCACCGGCGGCGACGCGGCATCGGCAGCCGGTAGCGCCTCGGGCGCATGCTGCTGCGTCTGATCGGCGCTCTTGTAAATCAGCGGTGCAACCACCGCCGGCTGCGCGGCGCTATGCACGGGCACGCCAGGAGACGGCTTGGGAAGCGGCGCGAGACCTGCGCTCTGCGCTACCGGAAATTCATTCGTTCCCGGCTTCAATGGTGGCGGGCAACCGCAGGGCTCCTTCTCGTCGTCCACAACCTCGTGCACGCTGCCATGCTGGAACATCACGCGCTGGCCGGACTGCACGCGGTAGTCGCCGCCCTCAAAGACGCTCGTGACCAGCACGTAGGGCGCGTTGACGCCGGCGTTCGACCCCGGCGCCGAAGACCTGTCGCTGGGGACCCCGGCGTTATCCACGCAGGTGTCGCCGTGCTGGCCCAGGCGCACCTTCACCTCGGCCGCGCCGGGACCGCCAATGAGGATGCGAAACTCCGGCGTCAGCAGAATGTCGGAGTTGCGCCCAGTGGCAAAACTGGCCTCGACGGCGCCGTGATCGAAGGCCATCATCAGGCCGGGCGTCTCGCCCGCGGGCACGCTGGAATCGGCGGCCAGCTTGACGGTGGTCGAGGCGCAGACGCGCAGCACTCCGCGTCGGGGCAGGATAACATTGGTGGTCTGGCTGCCCGAGGTCACCGATCCGCTGGCTGCGATGATGGCCTTGCCGGCCGAAACCTCCAGCGCTCCGGTGACGGAGGCTGCCGCGTCAGGATTTTTGTTGTCGAGCGTGACGATGGCAATCGGACCGGCCAGGGGGGCGGTGGCCTGTGGCTCTGTGGGCGCCTGGGCGGACACGAATGGCGACATCCACGAAGCGCAAAGCAGGAAAGCCAACAAATGCTCCGTGCCCCATCCTTGCGATTTCTTTCTATCGCAAGGGTGAGAAACCATGAACCTGAGCCGAGGCCTGTGAGCAAGGAAAAGGTTTCCCTCAGGGGCTAAAGCCCGACTTTGTCTGATCGCGTTAGCGGCACGACTAAAGTCGTGCCCTGTTACAAGGCCGGCTTCAATTAGGCTCCATTCGCGGCCTGTAATTCGCGTGCAGTTCACAACGGTGATCCCTTCCCCCAGAGCGTCTCGTTCGGCTACATTCCCAAAAAGTTGCGGATCATCTGATGGCCGCCCTCGGTCAGCACGCTCTCCGGGTGGAACTGCACGCCCTCGATCGGCAGCGTGCGATGGCGCAGGCCCATGATGACCGAGCCGTTTCCATTCTGAGCCGTGCGCGCCGTGACCACGAGATCGGCGGGCAGCGTCTCTTCGGCCACAATCAGCGAATGATAGCGAGTGCAAGTCAGCGGCGAGTCGAGGCCGGCGAAGATCCCTTTGCCGTCGTGCTCGACGCGGCTGGTTTTGCCGTGCATCAGGTGGCTGGCGCGAATCACGTCTCCACCAAAGGCTTCGCCGATGGCCTGATGGCCCAGACAGACGCCCAGGATCGGCACCTTCCCGGCCATGTGCCGCACCAGCGGAACCAGAATGCCGGCCTCGCCCGGCGTGCAGGGGCCGGGCGAGAGCAGAATGCGTTCGGGCTTCAACGCCTCGACCTCGTCGACGGTCAGTTCGTCGTTGCGATGGACCTCAACCTCGGCGCCCAGTTCGCCAAGATATTGGACGAGGTTGTAAGTGAACGAATCGTAGTTGTCGAGAACGAAAACCATGGTGAACTCCAGTGTAGCGCCTGACGGCGAAGCAGACTACGAGTACCGAGCGGCTGTAGTATGGGTCCGTCGTCATTCCAGGATATGTAAGGAGGGATGAAATGTCCGTCGATATTTTTGAATTTTGGTCCCATGTAGGTCCCACAGATAAGTATCACCCGAAGGATCGCGATGTTTTATCACGCATGAAGGACGCTCACTTATTCGACCTCCGCTGTCTGCCCCATTGTTTTGTGGGGCCCTTGAAAACCGCGCCGGTTGTTCTCCTCTTTCTTTCCCCAGGATTCGACGAAGAGGATGATCTTAAGGACGCGAGAACGTCCAGGGGCCGGGATCGTTATATGGAATGCAGGAAAGGGGGACAGCAACTCCCAGGACCGGAAGACCATCCCGCCGGTTGGCGGTGGTGGAAATCCCGCACTTCTTGCTTCGATGAAAACTGGGAATCGCTTCGGAATAAGGTCGCAATCCTGAATATTGGCGCATACCACTCAAGGAGCTTTGGCGACCGGCCGCTACTAGCAGCGCTTCCATCCAGTCGGGCGTCGATCGAATGGGCCCAAACCGTACTCTTTCCGCGTGCCCTTAGAGGCGAACGCGTTGTCGTGTGCCTTCGCTCTCCTCAGTTTTGGGGCCTCGATCCTGGAAAGGACGGCAAAAGGTATGGCAAGTCGCTTTATGCCCCTCTTGTCACGCGGGGCGGACATATGTGCGAAGGTCATTGGAAGGATGAGATCATCCGAAAGGTGCGAACAGCAATCAGAGGGGAATGAACTAGCCGCTTCCTGACCGTTCCGGTTGCGCAGCGCCGCCGCATCTGTAAAACTCCTAACGATGGTTCTTCACTTTTTGATTCAAGGCCGTGTGCAGGGCGTCGGTTTTCGCTGGTTTGTCAGCCGCGAAGCCGCCGAGCTTGACCTGCGCGGCTGGGTGCGCAACACCGAAGAGGGCGAGGTCGAGGTGGTGGCCTCCGGCACGGTCGAACAGCTTGCCGAACTGCGCGCCAGCCTGCGCCGCGGTCCGCGCGGCAGCCGCGTCGATCACCTGATCGAGCACTACCTCGACGAAAAAGAGGCCGAGGAGCTGAGTTCCTTCAGAATCGAAGGCGCGTGGTAGACCACCCCAGCGACGAAGACCTGTCGCTGGGGACCCCGGCACGGGAACAGAGAACAGGGATTAGGGGTTAGGGATTAGACGATCACTCCGTGCAATCCAGTCCGCCGAGGGGGCAGAGGACACGCGCACGGTTGGGCTTTTGCATCGGCCTCGGCTGGTTGGCCGCCGGAACCAGCATAGGAGCTGCACCAGGCGAATTGACGCCGGCCAGATTCTCTTCTTCAAGAATCAGCGGGCGCTGCAAAACCATCTCCACCTGTGTCCCGCTCTCGATATTCACGTCAGCGCCGCGGGTAAACAGCGAAGAGATGCCCATCGCGGCGACCCCGGCGCCGATGCCGATCAGCCCGCCCTCGACCGGATGGCCCGCACCAAGTCCCCCAATTGATCCGACGCTGCCGCCGGTGGGAATGGCGACCTCAGCCACCTTGCCCATATTGCGGTTCCGGTCTGGATCCTGCTCGATGGTTCCTTCGCCATCGTCCTTCACAGTTTGCTTGTGCGCTCCCGGCAGGTTGTTCACCAGGCCGGGAATCTCGACCACCGTGCCGTTGGGAAAGATGATCGACGAAAAATGCATGTCAAGCTGCGACTTGCCCTTTCCGCGCCCGGCGCGGACGACGCGGTCGACCACGCCCTGCACGTATACCCCGGCAGGAATCATGACACGATTGCCGACAACCACCGGAAAGGTTGAGGAGAGGTAAACGCCGTCACCGGGCTTGGCGCTCCTGGTGTTGATGGCGCTGCGTAACTGCAACAGCACTTTGGTTCCGGTGGGCACTGTGTAGGTCTTCTTTTGCGGAGTAGCTTCAGGTTGCGCCGTGGATGACGCAGGCGCTGCGGCAGGTGGCGCCACCGCGGCATCCGGGGCAGCGGTTGGAGCTTGAGCCCAGGCAAATCCTGAAGCCGCCGCCGCGGAGCACACCAGAATTGCCGCAATCCATCTTCCTTGCGCCAAATGCATCGATCCCCTCCATTTCATCCCGACGAGAGATAGACTTGCCACCCGTCTCCAAGGATAGCCCTCGACTTCGAAAGAACACAAAAGGCGAGCTTGCTTTCCGACAACGTGCCGTGGTCAGCGTTACGATGCAATAGAGCGATGGAGCAAGGTATCAACTCTCCTGTTGTCCCCATAGTTGGCCCGGAGGGCCGCTTTGCCCCCGCCTACCGCGTTCTGGAAGAGGGGATCGCCGCGCATGGCTTCCCCGGCTGCGCCTTTGGAGTGCTGGCCAACGGCGAAGTCGTCCTCACTGACGCGCTGGGCCGCTTCACCTACGACGAAGACTCGCCCATCGTCAAGCCGGAGACTGTTTTTGACATCGCCAGCATCACCAAGGTCGTCTCGACCACAGCCGCTGCCATGCTGCTCTATCAGCGCGGTGTGCTCGACCTCGAAACCCCGCTCGGCGGTCTGCTTCCCGGCTTCGTGGAGAATCGCGCTGCAGATGATCCAGCCCGACGCGTGAGGCTGCGCCACCTGTTGGCCCACAACTCCGGGCTGCCCGGTTACGTCGAGTTCTTTCGAACCGCGACCACACCCGATGCGCTCATTCAAGCCTGTCTGCAACTGGCCCTTGATGCCGAGCCAGGCGCCCGCGCCGAGTACTCCGACCCCGGCTTCATCCTGCTGGGCAAAGCCCTTGAAGTCCTGACGGGCGAAGCTCTCGCCGCATGGTCTCCGCGCGAGATCTTTCAGCCGCTGGGCCTCGCAGCCACCTGCTTCCGCCCGCCTCCCGATGCCCGCGCATCAATCCCACCAACCGAAGAAGATACGACCTTTCGCCATCGCGTCATTCAAGGCGAAGTTCAAGATGAAAACACCTGGCTGCTCGGTGGCGCAGCTGGCCACGCAGGCGTCTTCTCTTGTGTTGCGGATCTGCTGCGCTATGCTCGCGAAATCCTCGCAACTGCAGCCAGTTCGCCAGAGGCACGCCTCTTCGATAGAGCGACCATCGATCTCTTTGCCCGGCGGCAAGGCCCCGAGGGCAGCTCGCGCGCGCTCGGCTGGGACACGCCTTCACCGGATTCCACCTCTGGCCGGCATTTCTCGCAGCGATCGATCGGGCACCTTGGCTTCAGCGGCTGCTCGCTTTGGATCGATCTCGAAGCCAGCGTTGCCGTGGTTTTTCTCAGTAACCGCACTTGGCCCGACAGGAAGAGCCGCCTGATCCGCCGGGTGTGGCCTGCTTTTCACGACGCGATCCGCGAGGCGCTTTGACGCTTGTGCAACCAGCGCCGCTCCGATCGCATCCATTCCAGACGAATTCTGACCGGATTTGACCGATTTGAAGATACAATAAAGACTCGGGGATTGACGCGATGCTAACCAGCTCGACGACACAAGAGACGGCCACCGCTCAGAACAATGGCGGAAATCATCACCCGGCCCCCTCCCTTCAGGAACTGACAACCGAGAGCCAGAACGAGGCCTCTCAAGGTTTTGACACCAAGTCCGCGCTTGAGATTGCCCGAATTATCAGCCACGAGGATACCAAGGTCGCGGCAGCAGTCAAAAAGGCGATTCCAGAGATTGCAGCGGTTATCGATCAGGTAGCACGTTGCCTGCGCGAAGGCGGACGGCTGATTTACGTTGGTGCGGGTTCCAGTGGGCGCATCGCTGCCCTCGACGCCTCCGAATGTCCGCCCACTTACTCGACCGCGCCTGGACAGGTGCAGTACATCATGGCCGGCGGACCCAAGGCTCTGGCCTCGGCCGTCGAGGTCAACGAAGACTCAGAAGAGCTGGGCCAGCGTGACATCGCACGCCGCCGCCCTACACGCAAGGATGTTGTCGTTGGCGTCTCCGCCTCTGGCCGCACTCCTTATGTGGTCGCCGCCGTAGCCTACGCGCGCGCCCGCGGAGCGCATACCGCCGCCGTCACCTGCAACCACGAAACACCGCTCGCCGCTGCAGCCGATACGACGATCATCGCCGATGTAGGCGCTGAGGTCATCTCGGGCTCGACCCGCATGAAGGCTGGCTCCGCGCAGAAGATGGTGCTGAATATGATCACCACCGGCGCGATGACACGCCTGGGCTATGTGTACGAAAACCTGATGGTCAACGTGCACATGCAGAACTCCAAGCTCGTCGAGCGCGGCATACGCATTCTGATGTGCGCCTGCAAGATCGACCGGCCGACCGCCGTCGAAACTATCAAGAGCGCCGGCCGCAGCGTACCAGTGGCTCTGGTGATGCTCAAGGCCCGGGTCGACAAGCCCGAGGCTGTCCGCCGCCTTGCCAAATCCGACGGCAATGTGCGCCTGGCCATCGAAGACAATGTGCTCGAGCTGTAAGAGAGCATCCGGGCCAGGTAATTAAATGCGCTCGTGAAGCTCAAACTACCGGGATGAATCGGACCCTCATCGATCCAGGAGAATTTGCTTAGAGCAGTTTCCCCGAGGCCAAGTCGCGGATGAGTCCGCGGTCGGCGGCGAGGAAGTCGTAGCCGGAGAGGTCTTCCAGCTTGACCCAGCGCACCTGGTGATAGATGCGGCTCTCGATCTCGCCTGCGAACTCATGCACGGCAAAGAACTGGAGATCGACAGCGCCGCCATGGCGGTAGTTATGGCGGACATGGGTAACTTTGGGGCCAATCGTGGCGTGAATGCCAAGCTCTTCGTCGAGTTCGCGGGCCAGCGCCTGCTCAGGGCTCTCACCGGCCTCGATCTTGCCGCCGGGAAACTCCCACATCAGCGCCATTGGTTGATCGGGACGGCGCTGGCCGATCAGCACTTCACCGTCGCGAACAATCAGGGCCGCGGCCACAAAGCGCAACGCGGGACCAGCGGGCCGGGGATCGTTCTTCGGTTGGAGTTCTTCCACCCCATTAGTTTAACCGCATGCTTTCGGTTACAGTGACCGAGCCGCGCATATCGCGGTACGCGGGGTGGAGATTCTCATTCCGCTCAGCGAAAGTGCAAGTCGATTCGAGTAATGATTTACTCGCCTCCGACGGCCGCTTCGATGCCTTCGGCCGCCTCGGGGCGGAAGTATCCCCAGCCGTTCTTTGCCGCGGCATCGATCAACGCCGGAGAAGGGTTGACCGGGAAGGCGTTGCGCGCGATCTTGAGCATGGCCAGGTCGTGGATGGAGTTGCCGAAGACCGCATCGGGATGGGGCATTCCGACCCGCGCCAGTGTCGCGGCCTTGCCCTCGTCTGTGGGCACGTCGATGAGCTCGCTCGTAATGAGGCCATCGGTGACGCGCACTTCGGCGGCAAGGATGCGGTTTTCAGGAATGCCGAAATCGCGCACCCCCTCGGCGACCACCCATTTGTTGGTCGAGCTCACGGCCCATATTTCTACGCCGGCTTTTTTGAGCGCGGACACCAGCGCGGCCATCTCGGCGAAAATGCGCGGCTTGACGAATTCGCTGACATAGCGCGCGGCGGCTTCGCGCAGTTCCTGCTCGCGCAACCCGGCATACATCTCGACCATCGCGCCGCAGATCTCCAGTTCGCTGACTTTGCCGGCGAGATAGCCGCGATAGCGCGTGTCGATCCAGTCGCTGGTCGAGCGCGAGACCAGGCCCTGCTCAAGGGACCAGGCCATAAAGCCGTAGCCGGCGTCGCCACCCCACAACGTTCCATCGCAATCGAAGATCGCAACTTTGGGATTGCTTGCGAAGACCTGCCGCTCAAACTCGGCGGCCGTCCAACGGGTAGTTTCAGTCTGCACAGGTGTCAAACGTTTCCTCTTGTCGTCAATCGATAAAATCGTCTGACTCTATTCTCTTTCAAACCGCGCGAATTTGCACGTTAAGGTCTGATGAAGCGGCTCGTTGGGGCGGCCTGTTGTGTTGTTTGCTGCTTCCGGCGAGCAGGACAACCAGTAGTTTTCTCTTCTATAGCCCCTAATCTAGCTTGTGCCCAGCAAATTCGAATAGCATGCCCGCTGCCTTCGCGAATGCTGCCTCTCGCGCCGAATGCGAGTAAGTATCAGGGCACCACCGGACCGCCACGTGGTACATTCCGTTCTGTAAGCCTTCCAGTATCCAATCTGCGCCATCCATTCCTCGATATGGAGTTTCTACAGGCATCTCCCAATATTGGGCCTGATCGATAAACGCACGGAATCTCACCACTTGCTCTGCTGAAACTGACTTCTGCTCATCAATCAGAAATACAAGGCCATAGTTGTTCAAAGATTTGATTGTCAGGTTTCCGGTTCCAGCCGGCATTATGCTCAAAGTAATCGCCCTCGGTCCGGAAAAGGCACTGAGAAGAGTAAATCGATATATCGTTTGTCCGTTTGCTCGCATCTGCCAGATAGGTCTTTCACCCAAGGCATACAGATCACACGAGTACCGGTGAATCTGGAATTCAGTGCTGCGGCTTGTGAATGTATGCGGCGGGAAGTAATTCACGAAGAATGATACATTATTAGATTCAAGCGCTTGCAAGCATTGTTGTGCAGTTTCCTTGGGGGACGAAGATTCTTGGAAACCCGCCAGCACCGCACGTAGTGCATCGAATCTTTCTTTGCTATGAAGCCCAAACATTCCACCGGCAATACCGTGAGCAACTGATAACTGCTCCTTCTTGGATAAACGTGCAACCGCCGCCAGAAACCCCTCTGGATCGGCGAGCAAGGCTTCGTCGTAAAAGTCAGTCAGATAGGTAAATTGGAACAGGATGGGCAGGACCGATTTGTCCCCTTTCTGGTATACCTCGACGAGTGTTTCCACGTTTCTGTTGAGGCTGCTGCATTCGCGGTTGGAGACCTCATTGCGATGGAGACAAGATTTGATCTGTTCGAGCGCCTCATCTCGTCTCGCGGTGAGCGAGGCCTCCGCATGGGAGAAAATTGAGATCACAAACGCGAACGAGAGAGCAAATGGGACGAATCTCATGGCCGATCCTTGTGATGAGTGTGGGACGATTTATCTGTTTGACGAGCGTCAGGGCTTTTGGCACTCGAGATAGCTTTGAGAAGGCAAAAGAGTCGCGACCGTACCTAGCCACCTAATGTGTGGGTTGGCTTTGGTGAAAATGCCGCCAAATCGTCTCGGCCGCTTTGCGCGGGACTACTGCGGCTAGCGATTCGGCGGTGGCTTGCTGCACGTCGCGGAGGCTGCCGAAGTGAGTTAGTAACCGCTGTCTGGTCTGTGGGCCTACGCCGGGAATATTCAGTAACTCGGAGTCGCGGTCGCGCATGGCTCGGCGCTGGCGATGATAGCCGATGGCGAAGCGATGGCTCTCGTCGCGAATAAGCTGAATCAGATGGAGCACCGGCGAGTGGCGGTCGAGGACCACCGGTTCATCTTCGTTGCCGTAGAGGTAGATGATCTCTTCTTTCTTTGCGATTGAAGCTAGAGGCTGCGTAGTGAGGCCAAGCGATTCCAGGGCTTCGGCGGCGGCATGTAATTGGCCGAGTCCACCATCGACGAGGATTAGAGACGGGAGGGTTTTGGGCTCCTTGGAAGGCCTTCCCTCAGGGGCTAAAGCCCGAGTCGAATTTGGGGAGTTTTCGGCACGACTGAAGTCGTGCCCTTTCAAAGCATCGGTTTCTTGGTCGGCATTCGATGTAACCCAAGTCCCCGAAGGCGAGGGATCTGGGGCGCCCGGAGGCCCCGGCCCTTTCCAAGCATCGGTCCCGTTGTCAAAACGGCGGTTGAGCCCATTCAAAGCATCGGTTCCCTGATCGGCGTTCGAGGTATCCCAGGTCCCAGAATCGGGACCTGGGGCGCCCAACTTTTGCTCGTCGAGTAGTCGCCGGTAGCGGCGGGTGATGACTTCGCGCATGGAGGCGAAGTCGTCGACACCGGCGACGGTCATTACTTTGAACTTGCGATAGGCTTGCTTGTTCATCTTGCCGTCTTCCCAGACCACGAGCGAGGCCACGGTCTCGGCGCCCTGAATGTGCGAGATGTCGAAGCACTCGATGCGGCGGGGCAGCCCGGGAAGCATGAGGATGTCGGCGAGGGCCTCCTGAATGGCTTTGCGCGAGGGCTCCAGAACGCGGAAGCGCTGCGTGTACGACTGCTTGGCGTTCTGACTGGCGAGGTCGACGAGCGAGCGCTTCTCGCCGCGCTGCGGGACGGCGATCTCGATGCGATGGCCGGTGCGCTCTGAGAGCAGATCGGCCAGCGTTTCGCGGTCGTCGAAGTCGGTTGGGACGAGGATCGTGCGCGGAACATAATGCTGGTCGATGTAAAGCTGCTTGAGGAGCGCGCTAAAGACTGCCCCTGCGTGGAAGGGAACTTGAGGTTCGTCGCTTCCCACCCATTCCGCAGAACGCCACCCCACGGACGAAGACCTGTCCGCGGGGACCCCGGACAGCGGAATGGATGGGGCACGGACACTATTCGTTGGGGAAGAAGCCGCGTCGTCTTCGGAATTCGCCGCTTCGAGAAGGTCCGGCAGGTCTTCCCAGAAGAACTCGCGGCGATCAACGATCTTGCCGGCGCGGAGATGAAAGAGATTCACGGCCAGCGATCCGGCCTCGAAGTGATAACCGAAGACATCGGCATCATCACCCTGCTCGGTGGTGGCGATGCGCTGCTTCTCCTGAAGTTGGTGAACCGTCGAGAGCTGGTCGCGCAGGCGGGCTGCTGCTTCGAACCGCTCGGCCTCGGCGGCGGCCATCATGCGCCCGGTGAGTGCGCGCTCCAGTTCGGCGGCGCGGCCTTCGAGCAGTAGCTGCGCGTCGCGGACGGCGTTCGCGTAGATCTCTGGCGTAGTGAAACCCTCGACGCAAGGGCCGAGGCAACGGTGAATGTAGTACTGCAAACAGGCGCGTGGATGGTAGCGCGAAAGATCGACCTTGCAACTGGGAATGAGAAAGCTGCGATGAATCAGTTCGACGATGCGATAGGCCAGGTTGCCAGGAAAGTATGGGCCATAGTAGGCCGCGCCATCTTTGCGCAGGCGGCGGGTGACGAAGACCTTGGGGAAACGGTCGGCCATCGTCAGCTTCACGTAGGGGTAGGTCTTGTCGTCGCGCAGCAGAATGTTGAAGCGCGGATGACGCTGCTTGATGAGGTTGTTTTCAAGGGCCAGCGCTTCGTGTTCGTTGGCGACGAGAATGTAGTCGAGATCGACGGCCTCGCGCATCAGCGAGCCGGTCTTGGCGTTGGCCTGCGCGGCCTCGAGAAGGTAAGACCGGACGCGCGAGCGGAGGTTCTTGGCCTTGCCCACATAAATGATCTCGCCCTCGGCGTTTTTGTAGAGGTACACGCCGGGCTGAGTGGGGAGCGTGCGGATTTTCTCGTAGAGATCCATGGGCGGACGCCTGTTTCTAGGATAGCGGGTTGAGGATCAGGGGGCAGAGATCAGGGGGCATGGATCAGAGAGCAATGCTTACCCTGAGTGGTAAAAAGTACACGATTACAACGATTGCAAGGCCGGGCGCATCTGAATGCATGAACGCGTAAGATGCTTATTTTCAAAGTGGTGCTGGAATTTAGAGTTTGGACCGGCACATGCAATGCACGTAAGTTGAAGAAGAGCCAGCACCTGGTGCGGATTGGTTTTGGCAGACAGGGCGGCAGAAAAAGGAGCAGCAAAATGATCGCATACCGGTTGGGAGCGTTAAGTTTGGCGGCTGGGTTGGCCGTGGCGGGCGCAACTGGATGCGCATCCAAGAACTATGTGCGCAACCAGACAGCGCCTTTGATTGACCAAACGAATCAACTGAACCAGAAGACGGCAGAAAATAACAGGAACCTGCACGATGTTGACGACCGGGCGACGGCGGGAATCAAGCAGGCCCAGGGAGCGGCGGACGCGGCCAATCAAAATGCCCAGGGGGCCTCAAAGGCTGCAAGCGATGCCCAGATGGCGGCAGACAATGTTGTGCATCGCGCAGACACGCTGGAGAGCGTAGTGAAGGGGTTGGACAACTACCACCCTGTGGCAAATGTTGCGGTGACCTTTGGCTTCGACAAATCCGTGCTGAGTGCGGACGACCGCAAGCAACTGGACGATTTTGCGGGGCAGCTTGCCTCCGCCAAGAATTTTATCCTCGAAGTGACGGGCGGAACGGACTCGACTGGACCCGCGCAGTATAACTATGACCTCAGTCAGCGGCGAGCTGATGCGGTGGTGCAGTATCTTGCTTCGAAGTACCAGATACCGGCGCATCGGTTTTATCTGATCGGGATCGGCAAAGACCAGGAAGTCGCTCCCAACACAACGGCTGAGGGCCGCAAACAGAACCGGCGCGTGGCGATTCGGCTGCTCGAGAATACGACGAGCGATATGCCCGGACAAACAGCCTCAGTGCAATAGCATTCTGGAAAGCTTCCCCTGATCGGCACACCAGCACAAAAATCAACAGGGCCGAACCGTTTTTGCGGGCGGTCCTTTTGATTTTGTGCTACTTGCTTTCAGGGGGCACAGCTGAAAGCTGCTTTAAGTGCTCGGTGCGTACCTCTTCGGCTGTGAACAAGCTGAAAAAAGGAACGCCGTTTGCAGCATCTTCGACGGCGGGCCGTCCGTTGGCTTCCTGGCGCTCGACGATGCAGACCACCGCGGCGACGGTCATTTGAGCCTCCCTCGCGGCCTCGATCGCGTTGATGGTGGAGGCACCGGTGGTGCAGACATCGTCGACGATGACAACGCGTGCGCCGGGCTTGTTAAATCCTTCAATGCGTCGGCCGGTGCCGTGGGCCTTCTCAGCCTTGCGGACCAGGAAGCCCTGCAACAGGGGCGCGCCGGGCTTGGACTGGGCTCGCCAGGCGCTGGCCGTTGCTACGTTGGAGACGATAGGGTCGGCGCCCAACGTCAGGCCGCCAACGGCCTCGGCTTCAATGCCTTTTTGCTCCAAGAGTTCAAGGATGGCGTGGCCGGTGAGCCGGCCACCCTCGGCGTTGAGCGTGGTGGTGCGGCAGTCAACGTAGTAATCGCTGGTGCCGCCGGAGGAAAGCTTGAACTGGCCAAGGCGGAAGCTCTGGCGGGCGAGGATCGAGAGCAGTTGCTGAGCGTATGTTGGGGTAGTCATCAAAATCGATTGTAAAGTGCCGTGGGGAACGTCGAATAGATGAAGACCGACTGGCGAGGCGGTGACGTCGAAATAAGATCGCCGGTTTGCCGTTAGCAGAACCGCCTCCCATCGGTTAACGTAGAGGCAGGAGCGTTGCGCGTACCCAGCAAGATGATGAACGACTCTCCCAAGCAGTTCGGCCCGCCGCATCGGCGCCACAACACGGGGCTTATCCTGATCGCGGCCTTCAAACTGGCGCAGGCCGTGCTGTTTATGGCCATCGGCGTGGGTGCGTTTCACCTGCTGCATAAAGACATAGGCGATTCTCTCGAAAAGCTGGTCAACCACCTTCGCTTCAATCCCGAATCTCGCCTCGTCAACTTCCTGCTAGAAAAAGCTGACATCATCAATGACACGATGCTCCGCCGGATTGGCGCGGTGGTCTTTATCTATGCCGGCCTCGATCTCATTGAGGGAACAGGGCTATATCTTGAAAAGGCCTGGGCCGAGTACCTCACTCTGTTCATTACGGCGTCTTTCCTGCCGTGGGAGATCTTTGAGGTCATTCGGCGGGTTACTGCGATCCGCGTCGGCCTGTTGACTCTCAACGCACTGGTCTTTATCTATCTATTGAAGCTGATCGTGACTCGGGGAAGGCAGCGCCGCGAGTCAGCTAAAGTCGTCTCGGAGTCTGAGATTGCGAATCAGGCCGGTCATACCGAGAGGCTTTAGCGTTTTCGCCTTTTATTCGCTATCATAAACCGCCGCTCCTGTCCAGAGCCTGTACCAAAGAGGTAAACCCTACATCTTGTAGTTGTCAAAGTTTCTTGTCTATTAGAAGGACTTCTTCCAGGCGTACACCCATCTCCAAAGCCCTGTCAAATTATTTTCTCGACGCGAGGCCGTATTCGAGTTACTATCGCGTTTGTGGAGTGAAACGGAAAAAATCCGAGTAAATTGGAGTCTATCGGAACCATCCGGGCGAATTCCTGGTCTGGTTCCAAGAGAAGTCTACTCGTAAGTTCACCGTTTCACGAAGGATTTGGAGCTAAAAAGGCGAAGGAACCTGCTTTGCAAACCGGAATGGGCGGGGAGGGGCAAAGCAAAAGAGGCGGCGGATTGGATTCAGCCGCCAGAGGACGTAGGCGATGGAAGCGTTTCGCGGCAATCATACGGCGAAGGTTGAAGAGGGCGGGAGGCTCAAGCTCCCTGGTCCCTTCAAAAAGCTGCTCGATGACGCGAACGTCACCCAGTTCTACATCACTTCGATTGATGGAGTGAAGGCGCAGATCTGGCCGCTTCCGGCCTGGGAAAAGCAGGAAGAGCTTTTGGCAGAGCTGAATGCCGAGGACGACTCGGCGGAGAAGTACCTGAATCTGACCAGCTACTACGGCGCGCAGGTAGAGATGGACAAACAGGCACGGGTTCAACTGCCGCAGATTTTGCGGGGGACGGCCAACCTGGATGCGGAGGTTTCAGTTCGCGGGATGTTGAACTACATCGTTGTGGAGAACCTGAAGAACCTCGAAGAGAGCCTGCCGGCCAGCCTGTTGACGGCAGAGAATCGCAAGACCCTGGGACCAGTTCTCAGGCCGCGCAGTGACAAGTGATTCCCCCCAGGGGGAGCGCATGAGCAAATCTACGGAACGCCATGCGCCAGTTCTTTTTCATGAAGCGATCGATCTTCTCCGGGTACGACCGGGAGCCACGGTGGTGGATTGCACGCTCGGTCTTGCGGGTCATTCCTCCGGCATTGCGAAGTTGCTGGGAAGCCAGGGCCACTTGATTGGTTTTGACCGCGACCCCGAGGCACTTGCACTGGCCAAGCCGAAGCTAGAAGCAGTTTGCGAGGAGTTAGGCGCGGCGGCTCCGAAGGTAACTCTGATCGGCGAGGCCTTCAGCTCGATAGCCAGTCATGTGCAACCGGCTTCAGTGGATGGCTTGCTTGCCGACTTTGGCGTGAGCAGCATGCAACTGGACGAGGCTTCGAGAGGATTTAGTTTTATGGCGGATGGACCGTTGAATATGCGCATGGATGGGCATACTGACAGGCGTTCCGGTCCGACCGCCGAACAAGTGGTAAACGAGGCGAGCGAACGAGAGTTGGCAGACCTCATTTACGAATATGGAGAGGAAAGGAGGTCGCGGAGAATCGCCAGAGCCATTGTTCGAGGGCGGCCAGTTACAACCACGGGGCAGTTAGCCCGGATCGTTGCATCTGCCGCCCCGGCAATGAAATCGGCCCACATTCATCCAGCGACAAGAACCTTTCAGGCTCTTCGTATTTATGTGAATCGCGAGTTAGATGAGATTCGGAGTTTGATGGAGGCCGCACCCAAGTTGCTGAAGCCCTCCGCGCGACTGGCCGTAATCAGCTTTCACTCGCTGGAAGATCGAATCGTCAAGGACAGCCTGCGCGAGGGCGCGCGGCAGGGAATCTGGGAGATATTCACCAGGAAGCCGGTGACGGCAGGTGAAGAAGAGTTGGAACGTAATCCGCGCTCGCGGAGCGCAAAACTGAGAGCGGCGGAGAGACAGGGACCAGAGATCAGGGGTCAGAGATCAGGGATTGAGCAACAAGGAATGGGATATAGAGCTTAGATGTCAGGGAATCAGAGGCGGTGACGCGTAGCGCTTGGTTCTGACCCCTGATATCTGATCCCTTCCGGGAGGCAGTTATGGCGGCATGCACGACAACCTATTTTGAAGCGGGCAGAAGCCTGGGCGCGCGGATCGCCGAGCGGAACGCCGAGCTGATGGCACAGCAGGCGCAGCGCCGCCGCGGTGTGCGCACGCCGGAGTTTACTTTTCCCAAGCGCTTTGACAACAGCCGCCTGGTCAAAGCACCCGATCCGGTTCGCGCCCGTCAGATTCGGCAATTCTCCATGGCAGTTACCGTTCTGTTTTCGCTCACCATGCTCTATGGCTTGCAGCACTTCAGCGCCATTGAGAAGGGCTACCGGATTGAGTCGGAGAAGCAGGTACGCGAGCAATTGCGCGAAGAGAACCGCCAGTTGCGTTTATCCGAGGCGCAACTCACCCAGCCGGAGCGCATCGATAAGATGGCGCGAGAGATGGGACTGGCCGAGCCGCAGCCGGGGCAAATGGTTCAACCGAATGCCGGCGCTGAAGGCGGAACTCCAGTGATGGCGCAAGCGACGCCACCTCCCTCGGTCGTGAGGAACAGCTATTAGCCTCCAGCTGCAAGCTGCGAGCTGAACGCTTAGAGTTAGAGCATTTTCAACGCTGCAGTTGTACGAGCCTCCTGGTATCCCACCCTAGCCGCAAAATCAAAAGCGCGGCGAGGGTGGGGCACCCGCTGCCGTGAGCTACATAGCTGAGAGCTGGAAGCTATAAGCTAAAGGCGGAGCAATTTTTAGATGGGAACACCCGTTCGACCCAGCCGGAACCGCACTGCCACTCCGCGCGCCACGCCCCTTAAGCTGGCGCGTTTCTGGCTTATCTGCCTCTTTTTTCTGCTCTGGGCCGGCCTGATCGGCTGTCGTCTCTTCTGGCTCCAGGTCGTGCGCCACAAAGAATATGTCGAGCGCGCCCAGCGGCAACAACAGCGCACATTTGAGGTAGCTCCGCGGCGCGGCGTGTTCTATGACCGCAACCTTCGTGAGCTGGCGATGACCGTGCAGGTGGACTCCATCTTTGCGGTGCCCAGCGAGATGGATGACAAGCAGGCAGAGGCTCACGCACTTACCGCGATCGTCCACACCGATCCCGAAGACGCGCAGACGAGCGAGGAACAGATCGCCTCGCGTCTCGATGCAGGACGCAATTTTGCCTGGGTTGCACGGCGCGTCACGCCGGAGACCGCTGCCAAGGTCAAGGCGCTCATCGCGTCAGGCGCGCTCAAGGGCGTTTACTTTCAAAAAGAGTTTCAGCGATTTTATCCGGACAACGAGATTGCCGCGCAGGTGCTGGGCTACGTGGGCATTGACGACAACGGGCTGGGTGGCCTGGAGCTGAAGTTTGAACCGCAGTTGCACGGCGAGCCGGGACGCATGTTCACTGCCATGGATGCGCGCCGTCACGTGCTCGGTTCAAGCGAGCGCGAACCCGCGCCGGGTCAGAATCTCGTGCTCACTATCGACGAGAACATTCAGTTCCTTGCCGAGCGGGCTCTCGATCATGCGATGGAGAGCAACCATGCCGACAACGGAACCGTGGTCGTGCAGGATGTGCACACCGGTCAGATATTGGCGCTGGCTATTCGTCCCACCTTTAATCCGAATCTCTTTCGCCGCAGTACGCCAGCGCTGCTGCGCAATCATGCGGTCAGCGATGTCTATGAGCCCGGCTCGGTCTTCAAGCTGGTCACTTACTCGGCTGCTCTCGATCAACATCTGGCCGCGCCCGACGACATGATCGACTGCCAGGGAGGCCAGATTACGCTGGCTGGCCGCGTGATTCACGACAATCAAGGCGAACACTATGGAGTCGTCACGGTGCATCAGGCGCTCGAGGTCTCCAGTGACGTTGCCGCAGTCAAATTGGCGCTCAAAGTGGGCCCGGACCGTTTCTATCAATACATTCGCGACTTCGGCTTTGGCTCGCGCACAGGCGCGGAGATGCCCGGCGAGACGCGCGGCCTGCTGCGGCCAGTGAACCGTTGGGGAGGCTCGTCGATCGGGTCGATTGCGATCGGTCAGGAGGTCGGAGTCACGCCGATTCAGCTTGCGACGATGGTTTCGACGATTGCCAATGGCGGCGTCTATCTGCCGCCACATGTGCTGATGCCGGGGCAAACGGATGGAAGCGGCAGGACTCCGGCTGCGGCACAGCCATTTAAGCCCGGCGGCGATCTTCCCAATCCTTTGCCTTCCGGCGCGCACCGTGTTTTATCGACGCTTACCGCGGCGCAGATGCGCAAGATGATGGAGGGTGTGGTCCTCTACGGCACTGGCAAAGCTGCGCAGCTCAACGGCTATTCCTCTGGCGGCAAGACCGGAACGGCGCAAAAGGTTGATCCGGCAACGCACCTCTATTCCAAGACGATGCATATTGCGTCTTTCGCCGGTATCGCCCCGGTCAACAATCCGGTGATCGCGGTGGCTGTGGTTTTAGATAATCCCAAGGGCGGGTCTTACTACGGAGCGGCCGTCTCCGCGCCGGTCTTTGCCGAGGTGGCGCAGCAGGTGCTTGAATACCTCGCCGTGCCTCACGACATCGATCTGCGTACGGTGCGCCCCTCAGCCAAGCACGACAAGCCGGTGGTCGAGGACGCCTCGGAACATACCGGCGACATCAATGCTCTCTATTCCGCAGTCAACGACTTGCCGGCTGACGATCCTCTGCGCGCACCTCCCAGCCAGCCTGCGCCTGCTGCACATCCCACGGCAGGGCAGTCGCAGACCGGCACTCAAACCGCGGCTCCAGTCGCGGATGCCGGCCACGCCGCGACTCAGCCACAAACGACAACCACCGTCACAATAGCCGACGGAAAGACTCTGCGCGTTCCATCGCTGATCGGCTTGCCGGTACGCAAAGTCATCGAGCAGGCGGCCGCCGCGGGCCTCGAAGTCCAGATCGGCGGAAACGGTACGGTGCGAGAACAAGCTCCCGCCGCCGGCACCATGGTCGCGCCCGGAACAAGGATTGTTGTTCGCTGCGGACGTTAGATACCTTCTGGCCAGCGGTCGGTTCCTTCGAGTGCTTCGCCTGTTTCGAGCAGGCTCTTCAGGCTGGAAAGAATGCCGGGCCATCCCTTCGATACTGCGTTCACCAGCTTTGAATCCTTCTTGTCCATCGTGTGCGTTACGGTGAGCTTCACGGACGGGCCCATCGGTTCGAGCTCGTATGTCATGCGCGAAAAGCCCTCCGCTGTTATCTCGGGGAAGAGATGATTTTGCCAGGCGAGGACCAGCTTGCGCGGCGGATCGATCTCCAATACCTCGCCCGCATCGGCGACGCGGCCGTCTGGAGCCAGGAGCTTCCACGGCGAGCCCACCTTCCATTCGCATTCCTGCACAGTGGCGACCCAGAACTTGCGCGTGAACTCAGGCTCGGTAAGCGCGCGCCAGAGTTTCTCCGGTGTGGTTCGGATCATCGTTACATAAACGAACTCAGATTCGGCCATCGTTATCTCCCTCCAGTTTTGCTTTTAGTTCTGCGAGAACGCGCAGGCGTCCCCGCTCGTATTTGCCGATCCAGCGCTCGGCGATCTCGTGGATGGGCACGGGATTCAGATAGTGCAGCTTTTCGCGGCCACGCCAGATGGTGACGACGAGCGTGGCCTCTTCGAGGAGCTTGAGGTGTTTGGTCACCGCCTGGCGCGTCATCTCGAGGTGCTGACATAGCTCGCCGAGCGTCTGTCCGTTGTGTGCGCGCAGCCGGTCCAGAAGCAGCCTGCGTTCCGGGGCCGCCAGGGCCTTGAAGACCTTGTCGAGATCGCCGCCCATTGCCGTCATAATAGGCAACTGTTTGGTTGCATGTCAAGTACGTGCGTGACTTCTGAGGTGCGGAAAGATACCAGATGAGATGGCTTGTTCTTCGTGCTTATCGTTAAATTCAGCCCTTGCTGATTGCATGTCCGTCGCTCGGTTGGCTCGATTCGGCCTCTCGAATCTCTTCTACATCCGCGAGGTCACGCAAGCGCCCGGCTGCCAGTTTCGAAGTAATGAGGTCTGCTTTAGAGATGATGAAAACAGTTAGACCGCTCGCCGGATCGATGACCCCTTCGACCCGGCGCTCCCATGCCTGGTCAAAATCCACGCCATCGATTCCGGAAAGAATGTCAATGGCGATGGGAGGTTGTCCGAAGCGGATGAACTTCTGTGGGTCAGCGAGATCGCTTTTGTCGATATCTGCGAGCGGAGCGCCGAAATCGGCGAGAGCCGCATATGCGGCATCAGCATTGGCCGGATCTGCCTTGATAAAGATGTCCAGATCTTTGGTGGCGCGGGGTTGCGCGTGAAAAGAGACGGCGTACCCGCCAACAACGAGATATTTAACGTTGTGGGCGTTGAAGACAGACAAGAGTTCTTTGAAGTCGTCGAACATGGGTGGCGGGTTCCTTCATCGCGTAGGCGGCAAGCGTCAGTTCCGAGACAGCGCTCATGCGCTCATGTGCCGGGCGGTTCTGCCAATATCGATACTCGTCCGCTTTCATCTCCTTCAAGCTGGCGTATTTGCGGACAGATTTATCCATACACTGATTGTGAGACTCAAGCTCGGGACTGGCAAGTTTTTTGTTGATCCTTCTTTGGTCATTCCAGTTTTGGCTTATCCGGTTCCGGGAGTGCGATTGCTCCAGAGTTCAGATGAGGTCGAGGCTTAATGGGAGAGCCAATAGGCGGGTCTGGCGGGGAGTCCGGTTCGCCGCGCTCTGAGATATCGCCGAGCAGAAGTTCCTGTAGTTTCCGAATTGTCTCAACATCCGCTTCCAGATACGCTTTGAAATACGCTCGGACGAACTCTTCTGCCGGGAACCCATTCAAGTCTCTCTTCAGGTCGTGATAGAAGCCTTTTCTTTCTTCGTCCATGCACCGATCTTATCGCCAATTCCAATCGGTTGGGCGCAGCAATCTACAATGGAAGCCGTGATGAACTGGAAAGAACTGATTGCGGAAGTAACGAATGTTGGCACGGGCGGCGACTCTGACGGCCAGATCACCGGCATCGAGTATGACTCGCGCCGCGTGCGCCGAGGCTCCGTATTTGTCGCCATGAAAGGCGGCTCGGCGGACGGGAACCGCTTTGTCGATAAGGCAATTGCTGCGGGAGCATTGGGCATTATCACCGACTCCGCGCCGGCCTTTGACCATCTGCTCGTTTTTGAGCCCGGCTTGCCGGTGCTTGAGGTCGAGCATGGACGCCGCGCGCTGGCTGAGGCTTCGGCCGCTTTCTTCGGCCATCCTGAGCGCAAGCTCGCGGCAACGGGAATCACCGGCACAAACGGCAAGACGACGACGGCCTACCTGATCGAGGCGCTGCTCAACGCCGCGGCGCGCAAGGCCGTGCTGGTCGGGACGATTGAATATCATGTCGCCGGCGAGATGCGTCCCTCGGTGCATACAACCCCTGAGTCGCGCGATCTCTATGAACTGATGGCCGAGGGCGTCAGCCGTGGCGCGACTGAGCTGGTGACCGAGGTTTCAAGCCACGCTCTCGATCAGGGACGCGCAGCCGGAGTCAAATTTGATGTGGCCGTTTTTACCAATCTGACGCGCGATCACCTCGACTATCACCAGACGATGGAGAAGTACTTCGCCGCCAAAAAACTTCTCTTCGATGGTACGGTCTATGCGGCTCCGCGCGTGGCCGTGATCAATGCGCACGACCCGCACAGCGAGCAGTTGGCCGAGGCCGCGCGCAAGGCCGGGGCGGAAGTTTGGAGTTATGGAATCGGCGCGGGCGACTGGCGTGCAGCCTCGTTCAAGCTCACGCCCTCGGGAGCGGTTATAGACCTTGAAACCCCGGTCGGCACGGCAAAAGTCAATTCGCAGCTTGCGGGCGAAGTGAACATTCTGAATCTGCTGGCAGCGCTGGCGGCCGCTCACGCGCGCGGCATTGCGTTTGCCGATCTGGTCGATTTTGTTCCTTTCCTAAAGCCTGTTCCCGGACGCTTTCAAACCGTCGATGCCGGCCAGCCTTTCACGGTGATCGTGGACTATGCGCACACCGACGACGCCCTGCGCAACCTGACCGCTCTTGCTCGCCAGATCACGGGCGCATCTGGTGGCCGCGTGATCACGCTCTTCGGCTGCGGCGGCGATCGCGACCGCACCAAGCGGCCGAAGATGGGGCAGGCGGCAGGCGAGGGAAGCGACTTCGTGGTGGTGACCAGCGACAATCCACGCTCGGAGGAGCCGCTTGCGATACTTGCGGAGATCGAGCCGGCGCTGAAGGCAAGCGGAACTCAATACACGGTCGAGCCGGACCGCGCTGCTGCCATTCGTCTTGCGCTCACGGAGGGCAAGTCCGGCGATGTGGTCTTGCTTGCCGGCAAAGGCCACGAAAAGGAGCAGATCATCGGCTTCACCGCGGTTCCTTTTGACGACGTTGAGATTGCACTTTCCGCGCTCGGCGAAATGGGGTATGGTGGTGTGAAATGAAACTCACACTTGCAGAGGCCGCAATCGGCGCGGGCGCAGTGCTGGAAGCTCCGGCCAGCGTGCCCAACGCCGGAGCGCTGGTCGTCTGCGGCTACTCGATCGACTCACGCACCGTGGCCGCGGGCGAGCTTTTCTTTGCAGTGCGCGGCGAGCGGCTCGACGGCCATGACTTTATCGCCGCTGCAATCGACCGCGGAGCCGTGGCCGCTGTGGTTTCGCGCGCGCGTGCAGCCACCTTGCCCGATGCCGTGCTGGCCGTGCCGCTGCTCATTGCTGAAGATCCACTGATTGCTTTGCAGGCTCTGGCCGCGCATCTGCGCCGCCGGTGGGGCAAGCGCGTGGTGGCAGTTACCGGGTCCGCGGGAAAGACAACGACCAAAGAGGCAATCGCCGCGGCCCTCGGCGCGAAGTTCAACGTGCTCAAATCTCAAGGCAATCTCAACAACGCCTTTGGACTTCCCCTGCAACTGCTGCGTCTCCATCCCGAGCACGAGATCGCGGTGATCGAGATGGGCATGAACCACTCCGGCGAGATCGCCGCGCTGGCCCGCATCGCCTCACCCGATTGGGGAGTCATCACCAACGTCGGCACGGCGCATATCGAGAACTTCGCAGATGGCCAGGCTGGCATTGCTCGCGCGAAGTTTGAATTGATCGACGCGCTGCCCGCGAATGGCATCGCCTTTCTCAACTGCGATGATGCCTACGTCTCTCAATTTGGCCGAGATTTTCTCGGCCGTGCCGTCTACTTTGGCGCAGGACCTTGCGCTGACCCGCAGATTATTGAGGCCACCGAAGACATGGCCGGCCTGCATATTCGCTATCGGGCAGGAGAGCGCGAAGGCCAGCTCACGCTCAATTTGCTCGGCGCGCACAATGCTTCGAATATTATGGCCGGCCTTGCCGTCGCTCTCGAGGCGGGCGTCGATATGGAGGCTGCGATCTCCGCACTGAAGACTCTCACCGCCGGGGACAAGCGCGGCGAAGTGATGGAGATTGGCGGGGCGACGATCTTGAATGACTGCTACAACTCCAACCCCGAGGCGCTGCGCTCGATGATTCGCACACTGGCCGCGCGACCTGCCCGGCGCAGGATTCTTGTGGCCGGCGAGATGCTGGAGATGGGCGAACACGGCCCAGCGTTGCACACGGCCTGCGGCAAGGCCGCCGCCGAGGCTGGTCTCGACCTGGTTGCGGGCGTTCAGGGCAATGCTGTTCATCTTGCTTCCGCCGCATGCACGGGCGGAGTGGCCGCGCTCTTTTTGCCCGATGCCGAAGCTGCGGGCCGCTGGCTGCTGATGAATCTGCAGCCCGGCGATCTGGTACTGGTGAAAGGCTCACGCGGCGTGCATTTGGAGCGGGCGATTGAGGCGGTCAGGGTCGGAGTGAATGCGCCGGAGGGAAAGTGAAGCTTCGAAGCGCTTTCGGCTGCGCAATGCTCCTCGCGGCGCTTGTTCTTGCGGGTCGAGTGACAGGGCAAGATCCGTCCTGGACCGGGCCGTTTCCGCCCTTTCACATTGCGGGCAATCTCTATTACGTGGGCAGTGAAGAGCTTGCCTCTTACTTGGTTGTTACGCCCAAGGGAAACATTCTCATCAACAGCAGCTTTGAGGCCAACGTCCCACTGATCCAGAAGAGTGTGGAGCAGTTGGGTTTTCGATTCAGCGACACCACAATATTGCTTATCAGTCAGGGGCACAACGATCATTGCGCTGGTGCTGCACTGATCAAGAAGCTGACGGGAGCGCAGTACCTCGTGATGGATGCTGACGTGCCCGTGGTTGAGTCGGGTGGCAGGGCGGACTTTCAATACGGCAAGCAGGCGGCAATGCGGTATCCGCCGGTGAAGGTGGACCGGGTGCTGCACGACGGTGACACGGTCCGGCTGGGCGACGCAGTTCTGACCGCGCATTTGACTGCCGGCCACAACAAGGGGACCACGACCTGGACGATGGATGAAATCGAAAACGGCAAAACGCTGCGCGTGGTTATCGTCGGCGGGCCGAACGTGAATCCGGGCTACAAACTGGTGGACAATAAGGCATACCCGCAGATTGCCACCGACTTTCACAATGGTTTCCGGGTAATGAAGAGCTTGCCCTGCGACGTGTTTCTCGGCGCGCACGGCAGTTACTTCGGGCTCAAAGAGAAGTACGCGCGATGGAAGACAGGAGACCGAGATGCGTTTATCGATCCCGAGGGCTATAAAGAATACATTGCAGACCGGGAGAGGGCATTCGAGGCGGAGTTGAAACGGCAGGAATCGAGAAAGTAACAGCGGCGGCATTCACAACCTTTTTGCGCGCCCCGGCCTAGTAAAATCAACCTTAATCCCGCCTCACGCCGGCTTTGGAGGCCACTTGCTTTACTGGCTGCTCTACGAAAAGCTTTTTCCGTTCTTTCATCCTTTTCGCATCTTCCGCTACCTCACGTTCCGGACTGCGTTTGCCTCTCTGACGGCCCTGCTGATCGCGCTTTTCATCGGCCCCTGGGTGATTCAGAAGCTGCGCGAGTTTCAGATCGGCCAGTATGTCCGCGACGACGGCCCGCAGTCGCATCTGAAGAAGACGGGCACTCCGACGATGGGCGGCGTGCTGATCGGCATTGCAATTCTGCTGCCGACGGTGCTTTGGTCTGATCCTGCCAATCCGTTTGTATGGATCACCGTTGCGTCCACACTGGCCTTCGGGGCCATTGGATTTGCAGACGACTACATCAAGGTCGTGCAGAAGCGCAGCCTGGGTCTGACGGCGCGCGCCAAGCTGCTCTATCAGGGTCTGGTCGGAGCCGCGATTGCAATCGCGCTGGTTGTTCTCGATCAGTTCAAGCTCTTCTCGACGCAGTTGACTGTTCCGTTTATCAAGAGCTGGCGGCCTGATCTCGAATGGCACTGGCTTGGCGCAATCCCACATCTCGGCCTGCTTGCTTTTCTGCCCTTTGTTGTATTCATCATCATTGTCCTGATGGGCTCGTCGAACGCTGTGAACCTCACCGATGGGTTGGACGGCCTAGCCATCGGCTGCACTATCATCGCCGCGGGCGCGCTGGCTGTGCTCACCTACGTCAGTGGCCATGTGGTCTTTGCCGACTATCTCGAACTGCAGCGGATGCCCATGGTGGGCGAGCTCACCGTCTTTTGCGGCTCCATGCTTGGCGCGTCTATCGGGTTTCTCTGGTACAACGCGCATCCGGCCGAGATCTTTATGGGCGACGTGGGCTCGCTGGCGCTAGGCGGGGCCATCGGTACAGTGGCCATCATCATCCGCCAGGAGCTACTGCTGCCGTTCATTGGTGGCATCTTCATTATCGAGGCGGGCTCGGTCATTCTTCAGGTGGGCAGCTACAAGCTGCGCAACAAAAAGCGCATCTTCAAGATGGCTCCGCTGCATCATCATTTTGAACAGTTGGGCTGGCAGGAGTCCAAGGTCATCGCCCGCTTCTGGATCGGCGCGCTCGTGTTTGCATTGTTTGCTCTCACCACGCTGAAATTGCGTTAGACAAAACCCGCCAGGCACGAGTTTCAGTGCACAATATAGGAAGTCACAAGTAGTCCGGCGAGTTGGTTGCATTGAAGGGGCTCGGCTTCAGCCGTGCCGTAAATGGGGTCCCAAACGGCTTCTGCTTTAGCCGCAGAGGGAATGCGATGATTGAACTCAATATCTCTCAGGGGCTAAGGCCCAATCTTTGACTGATTGTGATCTTTCGGCACGACTGAAGTCGTGCCCTTTCAAAACGACTTTTTGAGGACAGTTCGTATGTTGGAACTCAAAGGCAAAAAAGTTTTGGTCGTCGGACTCGGTAAATCCGGCCTGGCGGCGGCGTTGTTTCTGCGCCAACGAGGCGCGCAGGTCACGGTTTCCGACATACGCTCGGCCGATCAGTTGGCAAAGGAAATTCCCGCGCTGATCGAAGCCGGCATCATGGTCGAGGCCGGCGGTCACGGGTTGCTCACCTTCCGACGCCAGGATCTGATTGTCGTTTCGCCCGGCGTGCCGCTCGACACTCCAGAACTGGTGCAGGCGAAGAGCTTTGGCCTGCCCGTGATCGGCGAACTGGAACTGGCTGCGCGCTTCCTCAAAGGCCAAACTCTGGCCGTCACCGGCTCCAACGGCAAGACGACTACCACGACGCTGCTGGGCGAGATCCTCGAGGCGGGCGGCCTGCCCACGCTCGTCGGGGGCAATATCGGAGTGCCGGTTGTCTCCCTGATTGACCAGAGCACAGACGAAGGCTGGTCGGTCCTCGAGGTTTCGAGCTTCCAGCTTGAAAGTACCGTGGAGTTTCACCCAAAGATCGCCGTTATTCTCAACATCACGCCAGATCACCTCGACCGGCACGGCAGCATTGAAAAGTATTCCGCGGCCAAGGAGCGGATCTTTGCCCGGCAGACCGGCGAGGATTTTCTGGTGCTGAACGCGGACAACGCCCGCGCCGCCGACGCCGCTGGCCGATCGAAGGCCAGGGTCTACTGGTTCTCGATTGAACATCCGGTCGAGCAAGGAGCTTGGCTCGATCAGGGCTTCGTCGTTTATCGCGCTGCTGCCGGCGAAGCAGTCGAGACGATCATGCCGCTTAAGGCCATTCCGCTCAAGGGCGCACATAACGTCGAGAACGTGCTGGCTGCGGTCGTTGCAGCGCGGCTCGCCGGTGTTCCTGGTGAAGCAATCCGCAAGTCTATCGAGTGCTTCAAGGCCGTCGAACATCGTCTTGAATACGTTGCCACCCGCCACGGAGTTGAGTTCTACAACGATTCAAAGGCGACGAATGTTGATGCCACGGCCAAAGCTATCGAGGCCTTCTCTGGCGGCATTCACCTCATTCTCGGCGGCAAAGACAAGGGCTCTCCTTACACCGTGCTCGCTCCTTTGCTGCGCGAACGTGTGCGCGCTGTCTACACGATCGGCGTCGCCGCGCCCAAGATCGAGTCCGACTTGCGCGGCGTCGTCTCGATCTACTCTTGCGAGACATTGGAGAAGGCCGTTGTGGCGGCCGCCTCTGCCGCGCAGCCTCGCGATGTGGTCCTGCTGGCTCCGGCTTGCTCAAGCTTCGATCAGTTTGATAACTACGAGCAGCGCGGGCGCGTCTTCAAGCAACTGGTCAAAGAACTCGAGGACTGAGAACGATGGCAAAGCGAGTCGGTGGAGACAAGTGGCTTTTTTTCGTCACCTTGTTGCTGATCGTGGTCGGGCTGGCGATGGTATTCTCTGCCTCGGCCATCATGGCGCAGGAGCGGTATCACTCCCCGTACACCTTTGTCGTCAAGCAGGCCATCTGGGCCGTGCTCGGTGTTGCGGTGCTGCTGCTGCTCTCGCGCATCGACTATAACCTTTACAAGTCGCCGCGCTTCATTTATCCCGCGCTCTGCGTCACAACGTTTCTGCTGGTGCTGACCTTCTTCATGCCCGGCTCGCACAACACTCACCGCTGGATTCGCTTTGGGGGATTCTTTACTCTGCAGCCCTCCGAGATTGCCAAGCCCGTGCTGATCGTCTTCCTGGCCTGGTTTTTATCGACGCGGCTCGACACGATCAACGACTGGAAGAGCACCCTCCTCCGCGCCCTCGTCATCCCCCTGTTTTTCATCCTGTTGATTGTGGTTGAGCCGGATCTGGGCACCGCGCTGGTGTTGGCCGGCGTAACCGCGATGATGCTTTTTCTCGCCGGGTTGAACTGGAAGTACCTAGCCGGCCTCGTCGGCGTGGCGCTGCCTGTTCTGATTGGCCTTCTCATCTTCGTTCCCTGGCGCCTGCGGCGCGTACTGGTCTTTCTGCATCCCAACTGCGATGCGAAGGACGCAGGCGGCGCGGCCTACCACGTCTGCCAGTCGCTGATCGCCGTTGGGACTGGCGGGCTGACAGGCCGCGGCTACATGGAGGGTGTGCAGAAGCTCTTCTTCCTGCCAGAGGCTCATACCGACTTCATCTTTGCCAACATCGCCGAGGAGTGGGGCTTTATCGGCTCGGTTATCATTCTTTTGTTGTTCACGGTCTTCGCCTTTCGCGGACTGCGGACGGTCTTCCGCTCTCAGGATCCCTTTGCCCGCCTCACTGCTTTTGGCATCACGACGGCGCTGGTCCTGCAAGCCTTCTTCAATATGAGCGTGGTGCTTTCGCTGCTGCCGACGAAGGGCATTCCGCTGCCGCTGATCTCTTCGGGAGGAACGTCGCTCTTTGTGACGCTGGCGAGTATAGGCGTGCTGCTCAATATCAGCAGGAAAGTGGACTAGGAACTGGGACTAGGGATTAAGGAATAGGGATTAGGAAAAGTGGCGGGTCCGGCCTCGCAGCCTGCGAAAAGGCACAGGATCGAGCCCGCTTTGTGTCAGGGCACGACTTCAGTCGTGCCGCGAGCGCAGCAAAATGAGGCGGGGCTTTAGCCCCTGAAGCGCAGATGTGAATGACAAGAGAGTCTTAGCGGATCTAGTAGACCGTACAGTCACGGAAAGGCGGCAAAGTGTATGCGCGTTCTCAGAACGGTCATGGGCTGGGTTTTCGGAATATCGTTAATATTATGCATTTTGGGAGAATATCAATTCGTCCTGACTGCAATTCAAATTCTAAAACAACATGCATATACTTCTTGGAATCTTAGGACATGGTTACTTGTCCTTTTCTGCAGTGCGATTCCCCCACTTTGTAACATCACCTTCGGGGTTGCGTGGTGGACCAATTGGAGGGGAACGATCTCAGCGAGAGGCTGGGGAATTGCCGCGAGCTTGACCTTTTTTCTGGTTCCCCTCTGGTTCGTCATCCACGACCCTAAATCTATTTTGGGGGTATTCGGTGTCGAGTTGGCCATAGGAACAGTTGGGCTGGTCGCGTTCTCGCGCCGCATCGAGATAAAGCCAAAGTCAGACGATCCTAAACCGGAACCCAACTCCAATTGAAAGGCCCTAGCTTGTCCAACCTGCGCGTACTCATAGCCGGCGGCGGCACCGGAGGCCACATCATCCCGGCCCTGGCCGTGGCTCGCGAACTCGCCGCCCACCACGCCGCCGAGCTACTCTTCGTCGGCACGGCGCGCGGCATGGAGTCGCGGCTGGTCCCCGAGGCCGGCTTCGATCTGAAACTTGTCGATGTCGGCCAGCTCAAAAATGTCTCCCTGGTCACGCGCCTGCGCACGCTGATGGACCTGCCTCGCAGCATCTTTGCCTGTCGTAAACTGATCCGCGAGTTTCAGCCCAGCGTCGTCTTCGGCGTTGGTGGATACGCCTCCGGTCCGGCGATGGCTGCGGCCCTGCAACTCAAAATTCCAGCCATGGCCTTTGAGCCCAACGCGATGCCCGGGCTCGCCAACCGCCTCGTCGGCAAACGCGTCCAGGCTGCTGCCGTCAACTTTGCTTCGGCGGCGAAGTGGTTCGAGAACGCCGAGGTCACCGGCATCCCGGTCCGCCCGGAGTTCTTCAAACTCGCTCCGCCGCCCGCCGGTGCTCCGCCCCATCTGCTTGTCTTCGGCGGCTCGCAGGGCGCGCGGCTTTTCAATACGCATCTGCCGCAGATCATCCGAGCACTGCTCGATGCGGTGCCGGGGCTCACCGTTTTGCATCAGAGCGGTGCGCGCCATGCCGAGACGACCCAAGCCGCTTACGCCGCCAGCGGAGCGGACCCAAGCTGCTGGCAGGTTCGCGCCTTCCTCGACGATATGCCCGCTCGCTTTGGCCAGGCCACGCTGGTGATGGCGCGAAGCGGAGCCTCGACGGTGGCTGAGTTGGCCGCAGCCGGCAAGCCCGCCCTGCTGGTTCCATTTGCCGCTGCCGCCGACGACCATCAGCGCCGCAATGCAGAGGAGATGGTCAAGGCTGGAGCGGCTTTGTTGCTCGACGAGGGCGATCTAGACGTTCCGGGGAAGCTCCTCGCTGCGCTCACCAGCCTGCTCGCCTCGCCTGTTCAACTAAGCGCCATGGGTTCTGCCGCGCGCACGCAGGCGCATCCCGACGCAGCAGACCGCATCGCCAAGCGGCTGGCCGAGTTGGCTGGGATGTAAGTTGCTGGCTGAATCGAAATATGCTCCGGTAGCGATTTCGCGCCGTCCCTGCGGGACTGGGACCACATATTGACGCTTACCCAGGGCTGCGCTGCGCTTGTCCTGGGCTATTCTCGTTTTTCCCTCCGGGAGAATGAACGCCGGATGCTTCATGCATCGCGGGCCGGCGAAGACGGTGGATGAGCGGCACAGAGATTATCCTAGAGATACGCGCTTAGAAGGAAATGCATGATCTCCGCTTTACTGTTGCTGGCTACGCTGGTTGTTCTTATCCCTATCGTCGGGGCGATCTTCATTCCCTGGACGCTCATTACAGGCAATGTGGTGCCGCTCTATCGCGGTACGAATTGGCTGGTGCGGACGGCCTATTGGGTTGCCGGAATCCGCATCGCAGTCGAGGGCAGGGAGCGCATACCGCCAGGAACGGCGTGCATCTTCATGGCCAACCACGTCTCGAATCTCGATCCGCAGGCGCTGATTCCGGAGATTCCCGGCCGCACCTCGGCATTTTTGAAGCGCTCGCTGATGAGTATCCCCATCGTCGGCTACGGCTTCCGGCTGGGCGAGTTTATCCCGGTCGACCGCAAGGGCTCGGCATCCAGCGCGCAGGAGAGCGTGGCCGCAGCGCAACGGCTGTTGGATAAGGGCATTCACATTACTACGTTTGTCGAGGGGACGCGCTCGAAGGACGGACGCCTGCTGCCGTTCAAAAAAGGCCCGTTTTATCTGGCCATGCAGACGGGCGCTCCGTGCATTCCTGTCTCGATCCATGGAACCGAGACGATGATGGCCAAGGGCAGCCTGCGCATCAAACCGGGAACGGCGCACATCGTCTTTCATGCTCCGGTGAAGCCGCAGGACTATGCGACGCGCGAGGAGCTGTCGGCGGCGGTGAGAGCGGCGATTGCCTCGGGACTGCCGGAGTGGATGCGGGGGTAGAGGGCTGGCTTGAGGTTCGTCGTTTCCCACATCTGGCGCGATGAGACTGCGCCAGATATGGGGCACCCGGAGTCAGATGTGGAACGCCCGGCTTCATCCTTTGGAGTGGTTGCGGGGATGAGCTCTATGGCTGGACGCTGGCGTTGTAGCCGTCGTTGAGCAGCTTCTGGCGGGCGGCGTTGGCGTCGCTGCGGCTGGCGAAGGGGCCGATGCGCACATGGATCAGGCCATCGGCAGGATCGCGGCTCATGCTGACCGTGTAGCCGCGTTTCCGTAGCGCGGCGACCAGAACGTCCGCATCCTCCTGGTGAGAGACGGCGGCGATCTGAACCATGAGAGCGGGCGTCGTATCAGGCAGGGCGGGCCTGACGGCTGCCTGTACGGTGCTACCGCCCACAAATCCCGTTGGGTTGGAGCTTGGCACGGAGTCACTTGAAGGCTGAGCGTCGATGGCGGCTCGCGGCCTGTTGACGCCCTGCGGCCCGGCTGAAGGCTTGGGAGCAGAGCCGGTCGCAGGCGTGGCGGTTTTTGGCCCGGATTGCTGGCCGGTGGTTGGGGTAACGTGTGCGCTGTGGCTGCCCATCGAGTAGCCCTGCCAGAAGCAGAGGCCGCAGAGCGCCAAGAGGCACAAGAACACGCCCGACAGCGTTCCCCAACCCAGTGTCAGTTCGGTATCAGGCTCGTACGGGACCGGCCTGAGATCGTCAGGATTAAAGTCGTCGTCCATATCCGTCCTCTGATTGACGGCTATCGTCTTGCTCCGGTGTTCGTTTTAATGAGGGCTAGTTGGGGTTCGTAGTTCCCCATCCATCCGCGATGATGCCGCGGATGGATGGGGCACCCAACTTCCGAACGACATGCGAATCAAAAAACGCCCTGCCCTACTTCTTTTCAGCAGGCGGCAGGGCAGGCAGAGCGGCGTTCAGTTCATCCTGTTCAACAAGGTCATCAGTTCCATTGGCAGCGGGAAGACGATGGTGGTGTTCTTCTCGACGCCGATCTCGGTGAGGGTTTGCAGATAGCGCAACTGGAGGGTCATGGGCTCGGAGGCCAGCAGATGGGCGGCGTCCACCAGTTTCTGTGCGGCGTCGAACTCGCCACCGGCATGGATGACCTTGGCGCGCTTTTCGCGCTCGGCCTCGGCTTGCTTGGCCATGGCGCGCTGCATCTGATCGGGCAGGTCAACCTGCTTGACTTCAACTGAGACGACCTTGACGCCAAAAGGTTCGGTCCGCTGGTCCATGATCGATTGGATTCGCACGTTCAGCTTGTCGCGATGGCTGAGCAACTCGTCGAGTTCGACCTCACCGAGCACCGTGCGCAGAGTGGTCTGGGCCAACTGCGAGGTCTGGTAGACGTAGTTGGCCACTTTGATGGCGGCGTCGTTGGGACTGACCACATAGAGAGTGACGACCGCGTTCACCTTGATGGTGACGTTGTCGCGGGTGATTACATCCTGGGCCGGAACTTCGAGCACATCCTGGCGCAGCGAGATACGCACCATCTGTTGAAAAGGCCGGAATACAAAGATGATGCCTGGCCCATAGGGCTGCGGTGAGACGCGGCCCAGAGTGAAGATGACTCCGCGCTCGTATTCGCGGAGAATCTTGATGCAGTTGAGCGCATAAAGGGCGACGATGGCAAAAATGATCAGGAGCGTGGTTAGGACATCAGGCATTGGGCTTTCCTCACTTACGACGGATTGTACTCCTGCCGGGTTATGTGGTGGACTGGGGAGGCGCGACAGATTGGGCGGGCTCGACATGGAGCAGATATTGCTCCAGACTCACGACGCGCAAAGGCGTGCCGGCTGAAACAGGTGCGGTGGAAATGGCACGCCAGATCTCGCCCTCGACCAGCACGTGGCCTTCGGGGTTCAGTGGCTCCATCGCCGAGGCGCGGCAGCCGACAAGAGCTGCTGGGCCCAGGCGGGATTTCTGACGGCGGGCTCGAAACGCTATTCGTATGAGGAAGAGAGTGATGCCCGCAAAGGCAATGCCGAGGGCGGAGGCTACCCAGGGGCTGACGGCCATCTCCGGAATGGGCGCGGCGACGAGCGTGAGCGTGCCAAATGTGAGGCAAATGATTCCGGCGATGGCCAATACGCCGTGGCCGCCGACTTTGGCCTCCAGCAGCAACAGGATCAAGGCCGCAAGGAGCAAGAGTACGGAGGTGAATCGAATGGGCAACAGGTCGAGGGCAAAGATGGCTAATAGCACCATCAGAGTCCCGAGCGCGCCGGGAACGATCGTACCGGGCGAGTTGAATTCAAGATAGATCAGCAGCGCGCCGCAGACGAGAAACAAGAGAGCGATGTTGGGATTGACGAGCCAGCCGAGAAGCTCTTCGCGCAAAGTAGGACGCAGCGTTTCGATGCTTGGATTGGCGAGATGCAGAGTCATCTTTGTGCCGTCCATGCGGGTGATCTCGCGGCCATCGAGCTCGCGCAGCAGTTCCCATTCGTTGGGGGCAGTGAGGTCGATGAGATGCTGGTCGAGCGCCTCCTGCGCTGTGTAGGAGCGCGAAGAGTGGACGGCGGCCTCGGCGGCTTCGGCGTTCCTGTTCCGTTTGGTCACATACGAACGCAGGAAGGCTTCGGCGTCGTTCTCGATCTTCTGGCTCATGACGGCATCGGGCTGGGGGCCGATCTCGATCACCGGGTGTGCTGCTCCGGCGTTGGTGCCTGGAGTCATGGCGGCGATGTCAGCCGACTCGAGCAGAAAGAAGCCCGCCGAACCGGCGCGCGCGCCCGCGGGAGCTACATAAACGATGATGGGAACCCTTGAGGAGAGGATTGCCCCTGTCATGGCGCGGGTTGAGTCGAGCAGGCCGCCCGGCGTGTCGAGCTCGATCAGCAGAGCGTGAGCGCCGTCGGAGTTGGCGCGGGCGATAGCGCGATTGAGCTCACTCTGTGTGATCGGCTGAATGGTGTCGGAAAGGATGAACTTGTCGACCAATGATTGCCGGGGCGATTGCTGAGCTGGGGCCGAGACACCCAGCCCGCAGACCGCGGCTATCAATACCGTGAACCCGTGTATGCGCTGAAACATGGCTCGCTCCTCGCTTTTGGATCAACCGTTGCCGTATCGAGCAATGCTGTTTAAATAAACAATCCAAGTCAGCCAATGAACATTATTCAGGGGCTAAAGCCCAAAAACTATTCCGGCGATTCATGCGGCACGACTAAAGTCGTGCCCTGACACAAAGCAGGTTCTTGAAACATGCTGCAGCTCCAACACTTTACTTCTTCGCGCCATCTTTTGCCGCGACCTGTTGCTGCAAATCGAGAGCCGTCTTGCTCTTTGGGTCGATTTTGAGGGCCTCGCCGATCTCGTAGGCGACTTGATCCATATGTCCGGCCGCGAAGTCGAGCCGGGCCACTACCAGGTACGCATCGACCGAGGGCATCAGTTCCAGCGAGGCGACGGCCTCTTTTCGGGCAGCCTGGGCATCTCCGGCGCGCTCGTGCAGTTCGGCCAGGCCGGCGTGGGCTTCTGCAGATTTGGGGTCGATGGCCAGGGCGGACCGATAGATCCGCTCGGCCTCGGCCAGGAGTCCTCGATCCAGATAGTCATGGGCCTGGGCTGAGAGCTTTTGAGCGCGCTCGGTTGGCGGAAGCGCGGCCTGCTTGGATGCCGCGACCTGATCGAGCATAGTTGCGGCCTGGTGGAAGGCCGCGGCGTCGAAGTTGCGCTCGATACGCTCCAATGGATCGGGCTTGGCATCGGCCTCTTCTCCCGGCTGGCTCGCGGCAGGCAAAGCAATCGGCATGGTTTTGGCGGCTGCGGGCTTGTCTGATCTCGTCCACGCTTTCTGAACCGCCAGGGCCTCGCTGTCGTTGGGCCGCAAGCGCATGCACTGGGCGAGTTCCGCCAAGGCCTCGGCGTCGTTGCCGTCGCGGCGATGCAAGCTCACTGCCAGATTGAAGTGGTAGTCCGCCTGATTGGGATCGGCGGCCACGGCCTGGCGAAAGAGGCCGGCACCGTCCTTGCCGCTGCGGGCCAGCGCGACACCCTCATTATTCAGAACCTCGGCCAGCGGCAGTTGGTGCGCCACGCCGGCGAAGGCCTCTTCGGCGCGGGGATAGTTGCCGGAGAAGAGAAGTGAAAGGCCGCGAAAGAAGCCGGCTTCGAGTGCGTCGCCGGGATCACCTACTTTTGCGAAGGCCTGCGCAGCCTGCTGGTACTGTTGTCCCACATACTCCTCGCGGCCCAGCGCCATCCAGGCCGGCGAAAACTCCGGGCTGAGCAGGACCGATTGGTTGAGGTGGCGCAGGCGCTCGGCCTGGTCGGGTTCCGAGATGCCGCGAATGTATTGCTCAAAGGCGTCGAGGCGCAGACTCGGGCCGGCGGCTACAAAACTCTCCTCGGGCACATTGAAGGCCGGATCGAGCTGGCGGGTGAGCTTCCAGGCCAGTGAGCCGAAGACCGACGCCAGATCGCGCATCTCGCCGCGCACGGTAACCGGCTGGCTCATGCGCAAATGGGGTACGTCCACCAATTGCGCCTCGGCGACAATGCCGGTTCCGTCTGTTACGTAGCTGCCCACGACGATCGAATCGGCGTCGAGAGTCTCAGCCAGCTTGAGCGAACTGGCGCGCGAAGGATGAAAACCCTGCGGCAGTCCCAGGTGATCCAAAGCGTACAAGCGGTCGGCGCGGCTCATGGGAGCGAAGCCCGCCGCAGCCAGTCGGCTGCTTAAAAGCTCCGCCGAGGCCTCGCGAATCCATTCCAGACTGGGCTGTCCGGTGCGGTTGTCAAAAGGCAGCACCAGCAGGATGCGGCCATGACCGGCGGCCGTGGGGCCATTCTCGGCAGGGGCCTGGGCAATAGCAGAAAACGCGAGGAAAAAGAAGAAGGCCAGTGACAATCCCAGAGAAACGGCGATTTGGCCAACCCGGTCTGGACGAGATGAAGATGCTGTTTTCACGACAGGCTGATTATAGCGTTGAAGCCTGAGCCTGAAGGCTCGGCGGGAATGGGGCACTGGGAAACCGCAGGCGCGGGCCAGAGACTCCGTCCTTCCGCGGGCTGGCAGGTCAGAGACCACCACCCGCCGCAGGGCAAGGCGAAAATACGGCTCATTTCCAATTTTCATAGATGGGAAGAAACTCATCAATAATGACGCACTGTTCTCCCGATTATCCCTTTTGGAATTAACAAGTAATGGCCTGCCAGGAAATCTGACGAAAGTAACCTCTTGAGCCTTTGACTTTCGACGATTGCTTAACGAGGCGGCACTGTCGAAGCTGCACGTCAACCTGCGTGGTCCAAAGTATTCCCCCCGGCGAAAGGGTTTTTGGTGGGCAGCGGCAGGCGATAAGGAGCTTCACGGTTCAAAGGGGGTCCAAATGCAACGAGCGCACTCATTCTTGCGAAGGTTGAAGGTTCCGGTCTCTGTAAGTCTGGCACTTGTATTTCTCCCGCCGGCGCTGGCGGAAACTCTCTCCGGCAACAACCTCAGTCTCCGCCGGATAGTGACTGGTCTCCCGGTCAGAGCCTCGATCGCTTCCCAACCGCCCGCGATCACAAGCCTGAGTCCGGTCTCGGCCACTGCCGGCGGCGCGGCATTTACGTTGACCATAGGCGGAGGCAATTTCACCCCCACCTCGACATCGAAATGGGGCTCTGCCCTGCTGAAGACGACGTTTGTCTGTGAGACGACTTTGACGGCAGTCGTTCCTGCCAGCTTGATTGCCACCGCCGGCACGGCCGGGGTCACAGTGACCACGGCCGCCGGCGTCTCGTCCGCCGCAGCGTTCACCATCACCCTGCCGTTGCCTGCCATTACCAGTCTGAATCCAGCCACGGCAACGGCGGGTCACGCTTTCACCGTGACGATTAATGGCCGGAACTTCGCTCCGCTTGCCACCGCAAAGTGGGGATCCGCGCCGCTGGCAACAACCTACGTCAGCGGAACACAACTCACGGCCGCGGTTCCGGCGGGATTGGTCACTGCCGGGAGCAAGGCCTTTGTTACGGTCAGCACCGCGGTGGGAACTTCGCCTGCCGCCCCGCTGGTCGTCAGCCAGCCCGCGCCGGTGGTCAGCAGCCTGAGTCCCAACTCGGTTGTGGCGGGTGGGCCGAACCTAACTGTCACAATCAATGGAGCCAATTTTTTGCCGGGAGCAGGGGCAACAGTGGTGAGGTGGAACTCTACTGCGCTGGGGACGACGTTTGTCAATTGCAACCAACTCACTGCGGTCATTCCGGCCAGTTTGATCAACAACCCTGGCGTGGCCGCCATCAGTGTCGTCACGACCGCGGGAATCTCCTCAGGTCTCACCTTCACCACCAATCCCGCTCCGCCGGTTATCACGGCCATCTCTCCAGGTTTGGTTCCCGCTGGTTACGGCGCGTTCACGATCGATGTTTACGGCACGAATTTCTCCTCGACCGCAATCGTCAATTGGGGCGCCACGCCGCTCGTCACTATACCTCAGGGGGGGGGAACTATGGTGGCCACGGTTCCAGCCAGCCTGGTTGCATCCATCGGTACATTCAACGTAACAGTGACCAACGCCGGGGGGACGTCATCCCCGGTTGCCTTCAGAGTTGTTCAGCCGATACCCAGCGTCACCAGCCTCAGCCCATCCTCGGTCGCAGCCGGCGGAGGCAACTTTACACTGACTATCAATGGAGACAACTTCACCACAGCCGCACAGGTAGGCGTGGGGTCGACATGGTTGCATGTAACGTACGTCAGCAACACGCGACTGACAGTTACAGTTCCATCCAGCTTGATCGCCAGCGCCGGTGTGATCGACGTTGTGGCCTACATAAGCGGCATCGGCTTCTCGCCCGCGACTCTACTCAGGATCAACCCCGCGCCGCCTGCCATCACCAGCCTGAATCCCATCACGGTGACTGCGGGCGGCGCGGGTTTCATGCTGACCATCAATGGCACGGCATTCACTCCAGCTTCGACATCGATGTGGGGCACAACCCCTCTGGGAACGGTTTATGTCAGTCCAACGCAATTGATTGCCGCCGTTCCTGCCAGTCTGATCGTGGAGTCCGGTACGGTAAGCATCACAGTAACAACGACGGCAGGCACATCGGCCGCGGCCAGCTTGCCGATCAAGGCCGCACCTCCGGAGATCAGCGGCCTCAACCCCGGTGTGGCCACCGCGGGCGGCGCGGCATTCGCAATGACGATCAGCGGTGAATACTTTACGTCGGCCACAACCGCGAAATGGGGATCGACCGCATTGACGACGGCGTATGTCAGTGAATCGCAATTGACGGCAGCGGTTCCAGCCGGGCTGATCGCCAGCGCCGGGACGGCCAACATCACCGTCACCACTTCGGTGGGCACATCGGCTCCCGCCGGCTTCACGATCTACGCGGCACCCAAGATCACAACAACCACGCTGCCCGGAGCAACTGCGGGCAGCGCTTATTCCGGAGCGATCCAGGTTACGGGGGGTGTGCCTGGATATACCTGGACGGTCACAGGCTTGCCCAGCACCATGTCTTTCTCCAATACAAGCGGAAGCACGCTGATAATCGCCGGTACGCCCGCCGAACCGGGCACGGTGAACTTCCAGGTCTCAGCAACCGACAATAGTGGCGCAACGGCGGGACCGGTCTCTTACGTCGTCAACGTTGGGAGCGGACCCAACGGGGCCAATAACGGCAGCCTCGGCGGGAGTTACGTTTGCCGGCTCCAGGGCTTTGTCGACGATGACAGTACGCGCTGGGCTTCTCTGGCCAGCTTTCAGGCAGATGGCGAGGGGCACTTCAGCGCCGGCGTCTTCGACACCAACAGCAAGGACATCGGCTCGGCATCGGGCACGATCACTGGCACATACAACATTGGCTCCGACTTGAACGGCCTGGCCAGCCTGCGCACGATTCTGAACGTCGGTGCCGCTGGAATCCAGACAACGCAGTGGGCGATCGCGCTGACCGGATTCTCTCAGCCAGCGCAGGAGTTCCGGATGGTCGAAGCGGACGATCTGGGCGAAAGACCGTCCGGCGAGCAGGGAACTGCTGACTGCTTCTTGGCTACCTCTAGCGCCTTTAATGCCAACACCGTGAGTGGATCGAGCTTTGCTTTTGGCCTTGAGGGCGAGGACGGCGGCGGGAATCTGAAGGTGGCAGCTGGGGTTCTTAGCGCGGCTGCAGGAATGACAGTAAGCGGCAGCATCGATCAGGCACAGGGCGGCAGTTCGACGGTACAGAGCCTGGCTCTCACCGGGACTTACAACGCGCCGGACCCAACAACGGGACGGTTCAAAATCGCTCTCAATCCCGTCGGCAAATTTACCGGATTGACGGTTTACATCATCGATGCCAACCGCATGTTCATTCTCGATAACACGTCGAACAACGGTGAAGAGGCCGGTAGCATGCACAAACAGCAGCAGAACTCCAACTCCGCCGCGAACATGACCGGTCCTTTCGTTCTCTATATGCTCGGGGCCGAATTCAACGGTAGCGGCAACACACCCTCGGGCTATTATGCGGAAGTCTTTGAAGGCGCCGGCGACGGAAACGGCAACATCGCGATCAGCCAGAGTTATTCAAACGACAATGGCGTCTACTCGGCAGGCTACTCGAACGGCGGACCCATCGTGCTCGACTTCGACTCAACTTATCCGGGCCGCGCCACGTTCTCATCGGCCAATGGGACAACGTATCTCTACCTCTATAACACAAGCAGCGCTATCGAAATGAGCGTGGGGGTCAATGGCTCGCTCAGTTCCGGCTGGATGGAAGAACAGGTGCCGCAGTCGCAAGGCGCATTCACAAGCGCGGCGATGGCCCGCAGTTACCTATTCGGTGAATTGCCGCTGTTTAACGGAAAATCGAACGGCAGCGTTGGAGAGTTCACTCTGACTGCGAGCGGCGCGATCAACGAAGCAATCACGACCGCGGGTGATGGAGTCCTCACCTGGGATCAGGCGGCGAGCACGACCTATAACTGGGACGCGACAATTCCAGGCACGGGGACTTTCCTGGTCGCTAATGGCGCGCAGGGAGGAGCAAGCTGTGCGACCATTAACGCGACAAGGTTCGTCTGCACATCGCAGACCGATCCTTCGCCAAGCGTGCAGGTCGTACAGCAATAGCCAAATGCAGCGCCGCAACCCCGAGGCCCGTCTCCGCATGGTCGGGGCCTTGGTCTTTCTTGGTCCATCTGTTAAGTGCTTCTGGAGGAGTTATGGTGGGTGATATGGCGATATCCGCTGGCCATATGAGCCTACTTGGGCGTATATTGCTTGAATGCCGTAATGTTACCGATTCCTATCCCACACCTCTTGCAAGGAGACTCAGATGAGCGAAGTAAAGGTCAAAGAGGTGAAGTTCGATCAATTATTTAAGCAAATTTCTCCGGAACAGATCAGCGACAATGTGTTTACATTGGATTTTACGGTGATTACTGCCGGCAAGGAAGATTATTATAACTCCATGATAGGCAGTGGGGGCGGCTTTGGGCTTCTTTTCAAAAAGCCCACCACCTGGTCTCTTCTTCGATCAGACCGTTACACGCTTGAAATAATTCAAAGAGAGCAAACCTATACGCTGTCTTACTTCCCGGATGAATATAGGGCACGGGCACTCTTTTTGGGAAGTGAATCGGGAAGAGACAGTGAGAAAATGAAAGAGGTTGAATTGACAAGCATTCAAACTCCAGCAGCAAATATCTCTTTTAAAGAAGCCAGGCTGATTGTTGAATGTAAGTTGACGGAAATTACGACCGCCAATCCCAATGATTTTTACTCACAAGAGGCTAAGAACTATATAGCCGAGGCCTACAAAGATACGAGCGATTATCGCAAGTTAGTATTCGGAGAAATCACCCATGTTTGGGTTAAGAAATAGGATGTTTGGAGTCTGGGCAAGTTATTAGCGCCGACCTCCAGACCGGCTGCCCTGTGGGTCTCAGTAGAGGACCTCGGTCTGGAGACCAGCGCTGTATATCTTTCTCAGATCAAGGAGAAGTTCTTACTTCTTCCCTCCCGGCAGCATCTTCTTGAGACGGTCCATGATGCCGGGCTTGACTGCCGGAGTTCCGGCAGGAGGTTTGGGGGCTGGAGCGGGAGTGGCGGCTGGGCTGGCGGATTGCGGGGCGGGCGGCGAGGCAGATTGCGCGATTTGCGGCTTGGCTCCCTTCGCTGCTGGAATGGCGGCCTTTTCGGTTCCCGGCAACGGTGCGCTTCCGTTGACGACATTAGCCGCAAGGACCGTCGGCACCGATTCATTGTCGTTCTTCACCAGAATCGAGATCCTGCGGTTGGATGGGTCAGCGGGATTGTTCTTAACGCGCGGCATTTGATCGGCGTAGCCGCGCACCTGCGTGACTTGATTGACTCGAACTCCATCCTGCTGCAACAGGCGACGAGCCGAGTTTGCGCGGTCGGCCGACAGGTCCCAGTTGCTGTAGCCGTTATCGCTCGAATACGGTGTCGAATCGGTATGGCCTTCGATGAGCAGGGAATTGGGCAGAGTCTTTAGCTCGGATCCCAGCAAGGCCAGCAGCGTCTGGCCGTTCGCGCTCAGCTTGGCGCTTCCCAATTCGTAAAAAGTTCCATCCTTGCCCTCGATAAGCTCAATGCGCAGTCCCTCGGGTGTGATGGTGATTTCGATTTGTTTGGAAAGTTTCTCCAGATCTTTTCGCGCCTTGATCTCCGCTTCGAGCTTGTCTTTGAGCTTTTGCAGTTGATCGGTGCTCACTTGCGCCATAGTCACGCCAGTGCCGGTTCCGCTCATTACGGTGCCCAGCAACTTGCCGGTTCCTTTGGGATCGTTGAAGTAGCCGGAGACCGCCTGTTTGACCTTTTCGCTGGAGCCCATCAGCCACAACACGATGAACAGCGACATCATGGCGGTGACAAAGTCCGCGTAGGCCACTTTCCAGGCGCCGCCATGATGGCCGGCGTGGCCGCCCTTCCGTTTGATAATGATCGGTTGTATCGTTTTGGCGGCCATGATCTGCTCTCTCCTGCGGGGTTATTTTGCGCGCTCTATGCGGCCGCGGCAGCGGCCGGTTCAGCAGCCGCAGCCTGGCTCTTGCAGTTCTTCTCCATCTCGTCGAATGTGGGCCGCACATGCGCAGGAATTGCGCGCCGTCCCATCTCGATTGCGATCATGGGAGCCGAGCCTTTCAAGAAGGAAAGAATCAACACCCGCAGCACATGCAGGTACTCGTTGTGCGCGTCGGCCGTCTTGGCCATATTCGAGCTGAGCGGGCCAACCAGGCCATAGCAGGCCAGAATACCCAGAAAGGTCCCCACCAGCGCCGCCGCGACGTGCTCGCCAATCTCCTCTGGCGGACCGCCCAGCGAACCCATCGTGATCACCACACCCAAAACTGCGGCCACAATTCCCAATCCCGGCAGGGCGTCGGCTACTGTGCTGAGCGAACCGATCGGCTGTGTCGCTTCGTGATGATGCACCTCCATATCCAACTCCATCATCTGATCCATGTCGAACGGATCGACGCCGCCGGTGATGGCCATGCGCAGCGTATCGCAGACAAAATCCCGGGCATGATGGTCGGCGATAAAGTCGGGAAACTCTTTGAAGATTGTGCTCTCCTTTGGCTTCTCGACGTCCATTTCCACGCTCAGCAATCCTTCTTTGCGCACCTTGTTGAGAAACATGTACATCATCCTCAGCGTGCTGAGGTAGCGTGCCTTTCCAAACGGAGAGCCTTTGAGAATCCCCAACAATGCGGCCATGATCGCCTTGATAATGTGGATCGGATTGGCGACCAGCAGCGTGCCCAGGGCCGCGCCGCCCAGGATCAGCAGTTCGGCCGGCTGGATCAACACTGCCATATGGCCTTTTTCCATCAGGAAACCGCCAATGACCGAGCCAAAAACTACCACAATGCCTATGATGGCAAACATTATTTTCCCCCCGGCGCGGATGTGATTTGATTCCCGCCCGCATGAAAACTGGTAAACATCGCGGCCTTTGCCCTCTCGAGCAGCCCGATTAAGCTGCCCTCCCGCTCCGCTTGCGCCGCGCCGGCGCTCACAGTAATCGAAACCCTATCGCCCCACCAGCGGAAATCCGCAGTGCGCGCCAGGCCGGCCAGTACGTGGGCATGAGCCGCCAGCATCTCGGGCGTGCGCTCGTGCGAAAGTACCAGGTATTCGTCGTCGCCCCAGCGCCCCATTCTCTCGGCTGGCCGCAGCCCGTTTACCAACACGTGCTCCACCTTCTCGAGCATTGCGTCACAGGCGCGTGCGCCGTGGGTTTTGCGCAGGTCATGTGCCTGGTCGATGGTGAGCCATAACACGCCGAAGGGCTCGCCACCCTTTTGAAAGCTCTCAAAGGCCGATTGCAACCGGTCTTCGAACTCAGCCTGGCTCGCCTCCACTGCTGAGCCCTCGCTGCACTCTCCGTGAGGTAATTCATCCAGGCTCTCGGCCGGATGAAAGACGGCAGCCAGACCGATGCGCCCTCCCAGACCGTCGCGCAGCACCAGGGCACGCATCATGGTGGGAACTTCGTGGCCCAGCTTGTGCCTCAGATGCACCAGTGCTCCGGTTCCCGGCTGCACTCCTAGGCACGGTTCCTGCTCCCCCGGCTTCTGGCTGATCAGCAATGGCTCGAGGACTACCGAGGAGGGATGGGCCAGGAGATCTACGCCGGCGTATCCGGTAATGGCCTCTGCGGAACGGTTCCAAAAGGCAACCTTCCCCTCGCCATCAATCAGGGCGACGCCCTCCGGGAGGCTATCCAGCGCGGCTTCAAGCAGTTCCATCCGATCTGTCATCCATGCCGCCTCTGTATTGCTTCATCGGCGCGGCGCTGGCCAACTTGACCGCCTTGCGGCGTGGTAGCGGTTGAAAAACAGCAACGGGAAGGCGGCTCCATCGCGGGCATGGCGAAAGTCGAAACGGTATTGGCGATGGTCTGCGCCCATCTGCCGGGGGGCAGGACCCTCATCAGTAAACATAAGCCGTAGCTGCTACCCACAAAATTCCGTGACCGGAATCGTCAACAGGCTGTAATCTCATTGGTAGGAAAACTGCGACAGAGAAGATTTTTTTGTACCGGGACCTGACACGGAATAAATGCGGCACGACCTAGGCGTTGCAGAATGAGACACTTTGAGACACTTGCGGTAATCTGCCGATAGTATTGCAAAGGACAGAATCCCTGACCCGAGGATGGGCCCGTTTCCGGCGATGCTGGAATTGGGGTCCGGACGGGGTACCTGGGGCTTCTGGAGTTCTGTGGGGATGGGGCGCGCATCATGAATAAGATCATCCTGGCCGATTCACAGGCGATATTTCGGGCAGGCACAGCCAAGGTGCTGGCCATGGACGAGGACGTACGCATTATTGCTCAGTGCACCGACCTCGACCGCATGCAACATGCCGTCACTACATTCCCGGGCTCCATTGTGGTCTTTGCCGCTTCGCTGCGGCCCGACATGGAGAAGCTGCACGCTCTGTTGGAGACCGTGGGCAGTCGCGGCATCGTGATTGCAGAGAACAACGAGATTGCGAGCGGATACCTTCAGCAGGGCTTTCGTGGCGTGGTCTTCCGCAACGTTACCGGTGGGGCACTGGTGGAGTGCGTGCGCGCTGTGGCGGGCGGCGACACGTGGTTGCCTCCGCAACTGATGGTGGCCGACTCCCCCGAGGAAGACATGGTGGGCAAGCGGGTCCGCGACCGGCTCACTCCCAAGGAGATGCGCATCGTTGCGTTGATCGTCCAGGGCTGCAAGAATCGCGAGATTGCGCTCCGCCTCAAGACAACTGAGCAGGTCATCAAAAACTATCTGCGATCGGTCTACGACAAGACGGGCGTCAGCGACCGGCTCGAACTCGCGCTCTTCACCATCCACCACCGCGTGCTGGCCGCGGCCGCGGCTGAGGTGGGCAGCAAGCTCGACGCCGAGGAAGCCGCATCAACCCAGGCTATTGCGTAGCGGAAAAGGCTCGCGTCATCCCTTGGTGTGCGGCTCTGACGAGTGGTTTCGGATCAGACGCATTCATTGTAGGCGATTCATTCATGACTGGTCATATGCAAGGAAGCCCTCGGCTCCGTTGCCAAAGGAGCCCCGTCACTTGGGTTTCCGCATGGAAGCCGGAACAGGATATAATCCGTTATTGAGCGGGAGTAGCTCAATGGTAGAGTAGCGGCTTCCCAAGCCGTTGGTTGCGGGTTCGATCCCCGTCTCCCGCTCCAGAAGTACTTGTCTGACATTCCCAATAAAAATTATCCTTACTATTCACGGTCCCCGAAGCGCGGTTTTTGTCCGGTAAGAATTCTGGATTGCGACATTTGTGTGGAAGCGATCTCGCCAGAGGATTCGGAATCAATCGACAGATCGAAAAGGAACCTGATGACAAAGGCAGCCACGCAGTTGATTCATTCGCGCCGGCGTTTCCTGAAGGGCGCAGCTTCACTTGCATGCGCGTGTTCGGTCGGGAGAGCGACCGCCGCCGTCGCCGACTCACATAGCAGCGGTAACATCCGCGCCTATGTGGGCTCGTACACAAGCGCAGTGGATGGAGGCGCGAATGGAGAGGGAATCTACCTGTTCAAGATGGACTCACGCACCGGTGAGTTATTGGAGTCCAAGCTTGCCGCAAAAACGCGCAACCCATCGTGGATATGTATTCACCCTTTCAGGAAGTATTTGTATGCAATCAACGAGATTAGCGATTTCAATGGCTCGAGCGGTTCGGTGAGCGCCTTTTCGATCGATCATGAAAGCGGGGAACTGACTCTGCTCAATTCCGTCAGCTCAGAGGGCGCGGGTCCTGCGCACATGAGTCTCGACGCTTCTGGGAGATTTGCCTTTGTTGCAAACTACGCCGCGGGAAGCATTGCCGTACTGCCGATACTCGCCGGCGGCATGCTGGGCGCTGCGGTCGACGTTCATCGCGATACAGGTTCGATTGGCTCCAAACGCGCGTATGATGCGCCGGCAGGCAGTTTTGCGATAAGCGGTCACGATTCGCCGCATGCCCACATGATAGCGCCCGACCCATACAACAAATTCGTAGTGTGTACGGACCTCGGCCAGGACAGGATTTATGTCTATCGCTTCGACGCTGCAACCGGAAAGTTAACGCCATCGGAAGCTGCGCCGTTTGTGTCGCTGCCCTCGGGTGACGGTCCTCGCCATTTCGCCTTTCATCCGAATAGCTATTGGTTCTATTCACTTGAGGAAGAGTCATCCACAATTACATTTTTTCTTTATGATTCCGCTCGCGGATCGATGACGGAGCAGAAGACGATCTCCGCGCTGCCCGCGGGGTTCGCCGGCACAAACTTTGCGTCGGAGATTCAACTGTCGCCTGACGGGAGATTCCTCTACTCGGCAAATCGGCTGCATGACTCAATTTCCATCTGCTCAATTGCCGCCGACGGCTCGCCTAAATTGATCGATGAGGTATCGACCATGGGAGACTACCCCAGACATTTTCAATTCAGTCCCGGTGGAGATTTCCTTTATGTTTGCAACCAGCGCAGCGACTCCATCGTGTCGTTCAATGTTCATCGAGAGAGCGGGCGGCTTACATTTACGGGCCGTTACGCGGCTGCCGGGAGCCCGGCGTTCATCACTTTCCTTGCTTGATGCGCGAGGAAATCAATTCTGGGTTGTGCCGTAATTCAGTTTGCAGGCTACAATGAGGTGTGCGAAGAGCCGTTGTTGTCGTGATCGTCATCGTCGTGCTGGTGCCGGTTGCCATTCTATTGGCGCGATCGGCAACGCCTGTGGTGGAGCTGCCTCTTTCACTCTCGTCCCTGGGGCAGGCAACACCGATTACCGTACACGTCAGCGACCCGCACGGCGTCCGCAAGGTCGCAGCGTTCGTTGAGCAGAATGGCGCGCGGTTTTCAGTGGGTGAGCAAGCTCAAGCGTCCTCGGCGGCCGACAGCACATGGAGCTTTGTGGCCGGCGTCAAGTCCACGCCGCAGCTTCGGGATGGCAAGGCGAAGCTGATCATCGAGGCTACCTCGAATGACCTGCTCCGGAAGACAACTCAATTGGAGCGCGATGTTTTGGTGGTCACGCAACCTCCAACTGTGAGCGTCGACTCAGAGCAGCACTATCTCTATCTCGGCATGGCCGATCTGGCAACCTTCAGTGTCTCCGGCAATTGGACAGAAGCGGGTGTGCGAGTCGGTGATCAGACATTTCGGGCCTGGCCAATGCCGGGCGGCAAACCCGGATTGTTTTCGCTCTTTGCCTTCGCGTGGAATATGCCTCCTCTCACAGTTCCGCAAGTTTTCGTCGGCAATGGCACGGGCAACGACGTAACCAGCCCGCTCGTAATCCAGTTCCCCAAAAAAGAGCAGCCGAAGTATGCCGTTCACGACTTGCAGGTGAGCGATGCCTTCATGCAAAAAGTTGTCAACGAGCTTGATCCAAACGGTTCGGGCGATCCGGTGACGCGCTTTCTTAGGATCAATAGCGAGATGCGCCGGGCAAATAATAAAACGCTGTCCGACCTTCGCTTCAAGACCGCCGACAAATTCTTGTTTTCGCAGCCGTTCGCACGGCAATCTCATTCGCAGGCCGAGGCGACTTTTGCCGATGTGCGGAACTATATCTATCAGGGAAAAAAGATCGATCAGCAGGTTCATCTCGGGTACGATCTAGCGGTGACTCAGCACGTGGGCGTGGAAGCATCCAACGACGGCAAGGTGGTCTACGCTGCGCCGCTTGGCATCTACGGCAATTGCATCGTCGTCGATCACGGCTATGGATTGCAAACGATCTATGGGCATCTCAGCCATATCGATGTGCATGAGGGCGACATAGTCAAGCGGGGCCAGGCAATGGGTCAGAGCGGCATGACAGGAATGGCAGGTGGCGATCACATTCACTTTGCCATGCAGCTCGACGGCGTGCAGATCGATCCCAAGGAATGGTGGGACAGCCACTGGATTCAGGACCACATAGCCCGACGCGTAGACTTGCCGGGATTCAAGAGGTGAACTGCCCGGTCGAGTCGTGCGGCCGGCGGTCTTCGCGCAATGACCTCTTTACGCTCTCGACTGGAATTCAATCCATTGGCGGGCCAGTAAGAACTCTCCGGGAGAAGGAGGATCGATGCGGACTTTCATCTTTTTCGCAGGCATTGCTTGTCTGTTCACAGTGCTGCTCGATGCCTTCCAGACCATCATTTTGCCGCGCCGCGCTTCGGGACGTTTCCGGCTTACGCGCATTTTCTATATCTTGACCTGGAAGCCATGGGCCTTCTTTGCCAAGCGGCTTCATGATCCTCGCAGACGAGAGTCCGCCTTCAGCTACTATGGGCCGTTGTCGCTGATCTTTCTTCTGGTGGTTTGGGCGGGCGCGATGGTGGCCGGCTTTGCGCTGATCTTCTATGCATTGGGAAGCCCGTTCATAGACAGCACTCAACGGCCCGGTCTTCGCTCGGATCTTTACGTGAGCGGAACCACGATCTTCACGCTGGGATTGGGCGATGTGACGCCGCGCAGCGCATGGGCGCGCGAACTGATCATTCTTGAGGCAGGCACCGGCTTCGGTTTTCTGGCCGTTGTGATGGGGTACTTTCCCGTGCTCTACAGCGCGTTTTCGCGCCGCGAGGTCAGCATCTCTCTGCTGGATGCGCGGGCGGGGTCGCCGCCGACGGCTGCCGAGTTGATGCGCCGCCATTCTTACAAGGGCGCTGAACACGCACTGACACTGCTGCTCGAAGAATGGGAACGCTGGTCGGCGGAACTGCTGGAGAGCCATATCTCGTATCCGCTGCTCTGCTACTTCCGCTCACAGCACAACAATCAGAGCTGGATCAGCGGTCTCACCTCCGTGCTGGATACGTGTGCGCTGCTCATCGCCGGCGTGCAAGGTCACGAGGCGCGCCAGGCGCAGTTGACGTTTGCAATGGCGCGTCATGCGATGGTCGATCTGGCTCAGATATTCTCCCTCGCTCCCATCAACGACGCCCCTGACCGGCTTCCCGCCGAGCGCTACGAACGGCTCTACAATCTGTTGTGCCAGAGCGGCGTTAGTGTCTGCCGCGACGGGCATTCAATCGAGAGGCTTCGAGAATTGCGCGTGCTCTACGAAGGCTACGCCGAGGCGTTGGGCCGGTACCTTCACATGCCGCTGCCTCCGTGGATCGCCGACCAGCCGCACAAGGATAATTGGCTCGCCGTGGCCAGATTGCGGGCGCAGACCGAGGCTGCCAGTTCGCCATCAGACAATGCAACGCCATCGACTGACGAGTCGCGCACAATCGTCGCTCTGGTTGAGGATCGGCACGACTTCTAACTTCTAAGAGCCGATCTGCAAATTGGTAGTAACCCTTTGGTCGGATGCTCTGTGGCTTACCAGGCTCACTTGCCGCGTCTGGCGGCGTGGACGCCGCCAGTACAGCCGGTCTCCCACCCCTGCGAGCACAAATCGCTCGCAGAAGACCCCGGTCTGGAGACCGGCGCTCCATTCCTGCCTCACTTTGCGGACAAGCTTTGAGAATTTGGTCAACTGCATGTGCGGCGCTTGCACTTTGGCGCGACCCGGTGGACGTTGGATGCCTTGTCAGTCTGAGTCATTCCAACAGCAACTCCGCATCGATTACAATTGCGCAGACGCTTACGGCAAATATTTGTTCGCTTCGAATCGAGAATTCAATGACCGACAAGCTCTATCGCCCGCAAGAAGACATCGTGACTTTAATGAAGCAGTTTGACCAGCAGGTCAAGGATTCGCCCGAGATGCCAGAGCCGGCTACACGGCTGCTTCGCGCGCGGCTGGTCTTTGAAGAGGCACTCGAATTTGTCAAGGGCTGCGGTTGCACCGTGACGATGACCGTTGCAGGATCGAACGGCGATAAAGAGACAGCGGTCATTGATGAGATTGGAGTCGTACTCGATCCCGGCGGAACGCCCGACCTTGTTGAATATGTGGACGGGTGCGTCGACCAGCTTGTCGTGACTTACGGCGCTCTCAATGCGGCCGGTGTGAAGGTCGAGTCTGCCTGGGATGAGGTGCAGCGCAGTAACATGAGCAAGGCGTGGCCGCACTGCAGCGTTTGCGACGCTATTCTGGTGCAAGGCAGCGACGCGGAGTTCGCGCATCCGGAAGACGCAAACGCCCACAATGGCGAGTGGAGCGCGATGCTGAAGATTCACAAGCGGCCGGACGGTAAGGTTATCAAAGCGCAGACCTACTCACCCGCAAATATAAAACGTGTGATCGAGGAACAGGCCCGGCGGGCAAACGGATAGTTCAGCGGGCTTTTAGAGATCGTCACTCACGAGTTCAAGACGGCTGGGATCGCGCACAAGAACCGACTCTCTGCCGGGTGAAAGAAATCCCATCTCGCCCCACTTCGAGAGCAACCGGCTTGTCGTGAACAGAGTTGTGCCGGTCATCTGGGCCAACTCTTCGCGCGAGAGCGAAATCTCAACTCCTCCATGCACCTTTTTGCCGATATGCTTGACTAACCTCAGCAGGGCGAGAGCAACGCGCTTAGCAACCTTTTCTGTCGCCACTTCGCGAAAGCGCTCTTCCAGCTCATTGAGTCGGGAGAAGAGAATCTGGCTAATATTCCTTCTGATTTGCGGATACTTCTGCATGAGGTCCTGAAGCGCCGCATACTCCCAGACCAATGCCGTGCTCTGCTCCATGGCGCGGGCCGAACAGCTATGGTAACTGGAGATGGGCTCTGAGAGCCCGCCGACAACATTGCCTACGCCGTGAATCCAGAGAATGGCTTCATTGCCGTTCGGGCCGAGTTGCATGATCTTTACGCTTCCCGTGCGAATCAGCGCCAGGTCGCGGACAGGCTGTCCTTGCATGAACAGCATCTCATCGCGAGCGAATACTTTTGGACGTGCCTGCCGGGCGATGTCCGCGCACTGATCCGTCGTTAGATCGGAGAAGAGCGGGGAAGTGCGAATCAGGTTGACACGCTCCGCGAGGCTAGCTGCCGTTAGACTTGTCGATGCGGGACCTTGCCGCACCGTCTGCAGAATTGCTGTCGCCATAATTACACCTTGCCTTTGGTTCGATCTGCATTGTTTGAGTCCGACTCTAATGCCCGTCGAAACGCCAGACGGCGGTGCCATACCGTCAATCGCTCTGGTAATTCTGGATCGAAAATAAAGGAGCAGATAGCCTGTTGCCATAGGTAAAAACTGGATTTTATGTAGGTCTTTTCGCGGAGGAGTTGTAGGGTTATTCCTACGGGCAGAGATGGTCCGTCTGCATCAACAGAAGTTAGCTGCGAGAATCGCGGCAGACGCAGCCGGCCAGTAGCTTACCGACCACTTGAGCCAGCTCTTCGTTAGCCCTGTCCTTGTTAAGATAAGCGGCCGCGCCGACGCACAAACAGCGCATTGCATATTGGTCTTCGGGCTGGACACTCACGATGATGACTTGCGTCTCTGGGTAATCGCGTTTGACATCATGCAACACGTCGAGCCCGTTGCGCCCGGGCATATTAATATCCAGCAGCAGTAGGGCATATCTGGATTCCGCCAGGTAGCCGAACACCTCATTCCCGTCGGCGGCTTCAGAAAACTGTGCGTCGGGAAGCGCGTCAGCCAAGATTTCTCTCAGGCCATGTCGCACCGCGGCGTGGTCGTCTGCTATCAGGATGTTCATGATTGTGTGCGATCTCGCAGGTTTTGCGCGCAGGCAATTGAAAGAGGATTGGTGCGCCGATCCGGCGACTCTTCGGTCGCCGCACCGGCGCTGGCCCTGGAGACTGGGGAACGGTCAAACGGAACAACTAAAGGCACCCTTGCCCGACTCTCCGACATACAGCTCTCCACGGATCTACGCTCGGCATAGACGATCAAAGGAACTCGCTGCCAATCGTCTTGTCAGTGGGGGTACCGGCAATTGATGGCGTTTATGAAGCCATCATACACGGGCCCTGAAGAATTCAAGTCAGTGAAAACTGTTTGGGGCGTGGGGTTTTTCCGAATCCATTGTAGGGCTTTTCCTACAGAATAAGGCCAGCCTATTTGAGCAGTCTGCGCATTAGCTGGTAGGAAGACTGAATTTGCTTGATTTCAATGGCCAGGCTCGAGCCCATATGAAAAGATAATCGCAGCTCATTTAACTGAGCCCGAATACCCCCGGCAATTCCAGAATTACTCGGATAAGAGACGGGGAAGGTCACTTAAGATCGATGCGTCGCGCAATCACACATTCGCTATTACTAATCTTCAGCTGGATGCTGTTTGCGCCCTTCATTGCCGGGAACGCCGACGCAAATCTTCCCGCATGTTGCCGCAGAAATGGCAAGCATCACTGCATGATGCGTGGAATGGAGCGGCTCGGCGGCAAAGGAACCGGCCTCGCCTCAGTCTCTGAGAGGTGCCCCCGATTGCCGGGCGGCACTGGCGCCATTCAATCCGCGAAGTTCATGCCGGAAGCGGTACGGCAGTTCCACTCTACGGTAGTCTGCCAACCGGTCTCTGTGGCTCGCTCCACGGTTAGTTTTGGAGCTTCATTTCTCCGCAGCCATCCAAAGCGTGGTCCTCCTTCTCCACTCGCCTGAACTCTTGTATCTGTTGCAGAGAGGATCGGTGTGGTCGATCCCTCCTGACATTTCATGTGCTCATAGAACGAGAGGAGAGTCCCATGAGATTCAGGTATTTGCTGGCATTGTTGCCGGTCGTCTACCTGTGCTCGCTGGGTCTGCAAATTGAAGCCCAGAATAACTCGCGTTTAGCAGCCTCAGACCGGTTTTCATCGACGCTGAGCCAGCCCGAGCCTGGCGGCACAATCGCAGCCGGGCGCATCGTGGGTGTATTGAAGGACCCCTTTGGAGCGGTTGTCTCAGAAGCCAGGATTGATGTCCAGAACCCGTCGTCGGGATTTGATCAAACCATCCTGACGAACGGGGAAGGCCGATTTGTATTTGAGAGTCTTCCCGCAGGGAGCTATACGGTTACAATTACCGCCAATGGCTTCGAGCGCGCAATTCTGCATGACGTAGCGGTGACGGCTCAGAACGAAACGGCAGTAACTGTGGTCCTGAAGATCGCCACGGTAAAGACCTCTGTTGAGGTGGTCGAATCCCGAAGTGCGAGTGCTGCTACGGAGATCAGGATCGAATCCGGCGATCAAGCGCGAGTTCACAACACAGCCGAACTGGCCGGCGATGCGCCAGGGGTAAGCCTGCGCGATAACGGACAACTCGCCTCGGTTCCGATGCTGCACGGGCTGGGAGATGAGCGCGCCAAGCTGGTGGTCAATGGCATGACGGTCTCCTCCGCATGCGCCAATCACATGAATCCGCCGCTGTCTTATGTGGCTCCATCGAATGTTTCAGAGCTGACAGTGATGGCGGGAATCACACCGGTGAGCATAGGAGGCGACAGCCTTGGTGGAACGATCGCAGTCGATTCTCACCGTCCCGTCTTCGTCAGTACCGGAAGACAACTGCACGAAGATAGTGCATTTACGAGCTTCTATCGCAGCAACGGCAAGAACTATGGCGGCTCGCTGACCGGCTGGGTGTCGGGCCGCAATCTGGCCACGGGCTATGCGGGATCGTGGACTACCAATGATGATTACACCGACGGGAACGGACACAGAGTTACATCAACCTATGCGCAGAGCACCGATCACGCAGTTACACTCGCGGCTTCAGGAACGAGGAATTTCCTTACCGTTGAGGCGGACTTGCATCACACCCCGTACCAGGGTTTCCCGAACGCGCAGATGGATATGGTGCGCAACTTTGCCGAGTCGCTCAATCTGCATTATCACCGTAGCTTTGAGGGGGGAGGACTTGACGCTCATGTCTTCTGGCAGGGCACGTGGCACTCGATGAACATCGGACGCGACAAGTCAACCTTCCCCATGCCGATGTGGATGCCAATGAACACGCACGGAAGAGACATTGGCTATACCCTTAACTATGAAATCCAGCTCGCCGATCGAAACACGCTGCGGGTGGGAAACGAACTGCACCGCTTTGTCCTCGACGATAAGTGGCCCGCAGTTCCGGGCACAGCGCCGTACATGGGTCCCAACACCTTTGTGAACATCGACAATGGCCGCCGGATGCGCGTGGGAACATATGCTGAGGTTGCCAGGAGATGGAACCCGAAGTGGATCACACTCGTCGGTCTGCGCAACGATACGGTTGGTTCCAGCGCTGGCCCGGTGCAAGGCTATTCCAGTATGTACAGCGCAGACGCCGACGCTTTCAACGCGCTTAACCGCGCCAAGACCGACGTGAAATTCGATCTGACCGGCACGGCCCGCTACGAACCAAAAGCTTCCGGCAACTATGAGTTCGGATACGCGCGCAAGACGCGGTCGCCGAATCTATATGAGCGCTACGCGTGGTCGACTAACATGATGGCCAGTGGCATGATCGGATGGTTTGGCGATGGCAACTATTATGTGGGCAACGTCGCCCTCAAGCCGGAGACCGCCAACACCGTGAGCAGCACGGCAAACTGGCACGGCGGATCTACTGCGCAGTGGGCGATCAAACTTGCGCCCTATATAACCTGCGTGCAGGACTATGTGGACGTGGACACGCTAAAGACTACGATGATCGGGATGAGTAACTTTGCCCAATTGCAATTTGCTAATCACAATGCCAAAATTTACGGAACCGATCTCTCCAGCAGCGCCGTGGCCTGGAATAACCTCACTTTTGGACAGGCAAAGATCGGTGCAGTTGCCGGTTGGCTGCATGGAGAGAGAACCGATACCGCAACCGGTCTCTATCAGATGATGCCGCTCAATTTGAGAATAGCGTTTGACGAGGAACAGAAGGGATTGAATGCAGGTATCGGCATCCAGGCGGTGGATCGCAAATCAAAGGTCGACCCACGTCGCTTTGAACAGAAGACGCCGGGCTATACGCTCTTCAATGTTCATGCAGGCTACCGGCACAGTCATCTTCTCGCGAACGCAGGTGCAGACAATCTGTTGAATCGAAACTACGAGCTGCCGCTTGGAGGTGTGAACCTCGACGACTTTATGGGCGAAATGTGGATGGGCCAAATCAAGCCGCTAACAGGGCGAGGGAGGTCGGTCTCATTCAGTTTGAGTTCCCAGTTCTGACCCTGCGGGGTTCACATGCCGGAGTTGGATTCGGCCACGTCACGGTTGACGATTCATTGAACCGCGGCACCAGGTGCTGAGGCAGTCGCAGTGGCGGCATCCTTCACCAGCACGGCGAAACGCGGAAAGGCAAAGCTGCCTTGCGCGTCGTCGACCACATTCAACTGGCAGAGATACTGCCCCGGTTTCAGTCCGCTGAGCGGCACATCGAGCTCGATGGCCACCGCATCGCGGCCCTCCACATTCGCAGCTTTGGCTCGCACCAGCGGCGTCTCGTAAACCTTGGTCGATCCTTGAATCAGTTCCAGGCTGCTGAGCAGATTCACGCCCGGCTTGGTTCCTTTGGGCTGATTTTCAGAGGGTTTCTCACGCGCGGGAGCATAAATCTCATAGAGCAAATACAGATGCTGATCCTGGCGAAATACATGGCTGATGTTGGGCACGTACTCCTGGCCGTTGCGAATCAGCGGAGTGCTTTTCTTGCTTGGCTGGCGCATCGAAGCAAGGACGATCGAACTCATCTTCAGCGGAGCCTTCTTCATTTCAGGCAGCACGATGTCGGCCTCAAACGAGCCCATGCGCCCGGTCTGGTTTTCGCGAACCACGAATTTAAGGTGGTACTTGCCCGGCGGTAGATTGAAGCTGGTGGTGTATTGAATGTTTCTCTGCCGCGCCTGCAACGATGGGTCGAGATTCAACTTGACCGTCTCGCGCGCCTGGCCGATGGGCCGTTTGGCCTCGTCGATTACCGTGCCGATAATGTCAAGCGTGGCCTTGTCCTTGTCTCCACCTTTGACAAAGGGGATTTGCGAGCCGGGAACAATCAAAGAAACCGGCACAAAAAGGCGATTGTCATCCAGGCGGAAATACATGGCGTCGAGATAAACTGCTATATCTGTTGCTGGTAAGTCACTGGATAACTCGTCTTCTAACTCGCGCTCGCGGTCTTCTTTGCCGGAGTGTCTGAAATCCGCTGGAGCGTAATATCCGGGTCGGTATTCGAGCTTAATTCCAGGCCGGTTGATCTTGATGGTCAGCTTGCGGTAACGGCCGTCGCGCGCGGGATTCGTGCTGTGAAAGCCGATTGCGTAGTAGGCCGAGTTATCGCGCTGCATCCGCGCAAAGGCTGGAGCGAAGTCGTTGGAGTCAAAAAAAGCCTTGCCGCCCGTGTCGGAGCTGAGCGTGGCCATCACCTCCTGCGTGGCAAAATTGGCGTTCATGTTATTCATCAATGCGCCGCCGTTGTAGGCGCCGGTTCCCCGCAGACTGCCGGTGGAGGCGTCGCCGAGCGGCGAAATGGCCTGCAAACCGCGCGTGTCGACGCTGTAGATGGCGAGGTTGGCGCGCACCGCCGCGTTGATTGCGGCTCTGAGAGAGGCCTGATTCTCAATGCCGTCGCGGGAGATGCCACCGGAAAAATAGAGCAGAGATTTCTTTTCGCCAATTCTTTCAAGCGACTTAGATACGGCCCTGAGCGCGAATAACTCCCGATCGGTGTTGAGGTCATTGTATTCGCTCTCGTCGGGCGTATAGCCGGTGGTATCTTCAACCTGATTTGAATTTGCGTTTGCGCCCTGCTCAAAGCCCTGACCTTCAGTGCCGTTGTAAACACCGACCTCGCGGATCAGCGCATTCCTATCGGCGGTAAAGTCCTGGTCGACCTTGAGCGTGTCGCCCAGCGAGACCAAAGCCACCAAGTCCGCGGGTTGCATTTTGGTGCGTAGAAATTCCTGTGCTGCCTCGACACTGCGGTCAACATCCTCAGGCTGCATCGAGGTCAGGTCAAAGAACATGACAATCAAGCGATGGTTGCGCAAATCCTCAGGTCGCGCGACGACGACGGCCTTGCTCCCACTGCTGCCCGCGGCGAGCCCGCTGACGGTGGCCTCGTTGAGGGGCTTGGCCATCTCAACACTTTGAAAATCGAAGGTCAGGATCTGCTGCTGCTTTCCATTCTCATAGATCGTGAAGTCGCTCTGCTTTAGCCCGTTGACAAACTGACCCGTCTTAGCATCGCGGGCCACCACGTTGGTCAGCACCAGTTCGCCGGTCATCTTGAGCACCAGGCCACCCTGCGGCGTGTTCGATACCTGACCCGGCGCAGCCTGAGGAGTTTGGGCAGCAACCTGAGCAAAGACCGGCGCGACCAGTGCGCCCGCAAACAATAGCGCCAGCGCCGCAATCGCTCCCCCGAGCCTTTGTGTGAACCGCGTCATGAACTACCTTCCAGTGCTGACTTCCTAACTCCTCAGACTCCGCTAACACATACGCGGCGCTGCTAACTCTGCCGCATCTTCAAAACCTGAATCTCCCGGTGAATTGAAATGCCCGCATGGAACCAGCCGAAGTCACCTGCCCAAAGGTTGGGGAGGACACGTTGGTATCCACGCCCGAGTATTGCACAGTATTGAAGACATTGCTGGCTGTCGCGCGAAACTCCATGCTGCGCGTGTCGCCCAATTGCATGGTCTTCGAAAGCGACATATTGTTCTGGATCGTTCCCGGTCCGGCGATCGAGTTACGCGACGCTGTACCGAATGATCCGGCAGGCTTCACAAAGGCTGAGGTGTTAAACCACTCCTTCTGCGTGCCTGCTCCGGATGTGAGCGAAGTGCCGGGCACGCGATCCGGGCGCAGCGTTCCGGCCGTGCCGCGCGCCACATCCTCGACCGCTGCCTGATAACTCGGCGTGAGCGGTGTTCCCGTGGCAAAAGTAAAACTGCCGGAAACAGAAAACCCCTCAAGAATATGCGATCCGACGCCGCTGTTGACCCAGAACTTATCTTTGCCAAAGGGTAACTCATAAAGATAGGTTCCGCTAACTTTGTGACGCACATCAAAACTGGAGTTACCTTCCTCGGCAACCAGATCTTGCCAGTTTTGCGCCACGACGGTCGAGGTTCCGCCCACCGAGCCGGCGTCGTCGATTGAGTGCGAATACTGATAATTCGCGCCCAGCGCAATGCCGCTGCTCAGTTGCTTATTTACCCGCAGAGTACCGGCATTGAAGCGAGAGAAAGCACCGTCCTGCTCATAGTTGAAAAGATGGCTGGCCGGTGTGGGCAGTGGAGCGCTGGTGACATCAAGATCGCTGCCTTTCGAGCCGTTATAGCCCGCATTTAACACGACGTTCCAGGGCAGCCTCTTTTGAATATCCAGATTCCAAACCTGCACATAGGGTAGATGGTAGTGCGGATCGAGCGCGTAGTTACCCACGGTCTCGGGCGCGCTGAATCCATTGGCCAGGGTCAGGTCTCCCGCTTTGACAGCCTCATTGGTCTGTTCATTCACGAAAGTTGGTTCATTGACCATCGGTTGGCGAGCCATCGTTGAGGCAAAGCCGGCGTACTGACTGACCGTGTAGTTGATGCCATAGCCGGCTCGCAGTACAGTTTGCTTAGGCAGTCGCAATGCCATGCCAAGACGCGGTGCAAAGGCGGTCCGGAACGGAAAGACGAGTGAATTCGGCAGGTTTCCGTTGTAACTCCCCGCGCCTCCGGCCTGCACTTCGTCGGTTACGCCAAACTGTGTTGGATAACTCGCATTCGCCAGAGGATTCGTATCCACAAAGGCCAACCGGCCAAACTTTTCCGTGTAAGGCGCGAAGAACTCATAGCGCAGTCCATAGTTCAGGGTGAGGTTGGACCGGGCCCGCCAGTCGTCCTGGGCATAGACATCCATCACGTTGTCGCGGAGATAGGTTTTGCCTGCCGTCGCGTCGATGGTGGTCTCCTGCGGCAGACCGAGAAGAAAATCCGCCAGCGCCGAGCCTGTCGTTGAGTCGTGCGCGGAGTCCTCGGTGGCGAAGCCTGTGAAGGTGAAGGTGCCCGTGGCGTTCGATCCGCCCAGGAAGTCGCGGTGCACGCGGCGATAGTCACCGCCAAAGCGCAGGTTGTGTTTGCCGTGAATCCAACTCAGTGTCTCTGAAGCTGATATCGTCTGTGAGAGTGAAAAGCTCGGTTGCTGTTCATTGAGCCCCTGGATGTTACTGAGTACGACGTTGGGCAAACCGTAGTTAAGCGGCGAACTGTCGGTGCCCGCGATGCCGACACCGTTGGCAACATCGGTCACATTGGTAAAGATGTTAGTCGCCTGACTTGCGCTGCGATTCCAGTTGGTGTTGAAGATACTGGTAACTTTGTGGTAACCCACGGTATAACCAGCCTGCAACGAGTTAGAATGCGAGGAAGTTTTCCCGCCTAACTGCGGAAAGATATTTACGTTATCCGAGGCCGAGTCGGCCCAGTTGTAGTTGAGATTGATGCTCTGGCGCAGGCCCTGATTCTGCGAACGGCGACCTCCGCCGCCACCTCGTCCGCCCATGCCGGCGAGTGAGGCATTGTTGCCCAGGGCGCGCATGTAACGCATGCCCGCCTGTGTCGAGTTAGACTGCGAGGTAGTCAGCAGATGATAGTTTTGCAGATCGGTGGCCAACCCTGGAGTTGGTTCGGGAAAGTAAGCTAGCGCCGCTGCGGCGGCCGGCGCAATCCTGTTTGCTCCATTGATGCCGTTGGGAATCATGTTAACAGGGAATTGAAGGCCCGTTGTCGGGTCATAAATCGGCGGCAAGCCTGGAGCGGAGAAATCGCCTGCCCGCTCCGCATCCGTGGGCACAGTCGCATACTCGTCCAGCGGACTTGAACTGCGCGTGCCGGAGAGTGTGAGGAAGACGGTGTCCTTGCCGCTGGGCTTGGTCACATGCGGCAGGTAAGGTGCGCTCATGAAAGTAATTCCAAAGCGATTGCTGCCCGAGGCGGGCTGCGCCTGCGATTGGTTGCTGAGAAAGAACGGTTCCGCATTCAGCGCCGAGTTACTGCCGATCCAGAAGATAGCTCCGTGCGGCTGGCCTGGGTTGAAGCCGCGGAAGTTGCCGCGCCCGCCTCCTCCTCCGCCAACTCCGCCAAAACCACCGCCTCCAAATCCACTAGGCCCACCAAATCCACCCTGTCCGCCAAAGAGGCCGCCGCCTCCACCGCCGAGGCCGCCGAAGTTCCCGCCGCCTTGCCCATTTTGCCCAGCCGGTCCGTTTAGTCCGCCCGGCAGAGCTCCCTGGGCGCGAAGCGACTCGACCGCGTCGCGAACACGATCCATGTCGAGGCCGGCCATGGGGCTCACCGCGCCTGCCTGACCACTTATGGCCACTGAGTCGCCGCCAAAGTCGGAGTTTCCAGCGATCGAGGGCAGGGCCGCACCTGCCACGCCTGAGCCGCCGACCTGCGTATCGGTGTCGGCACCAAGCGCGCTCATCAGGCTCAGGTTCTGAGCGCCATTCGCAGCCAGTTGCCGGATCGCCTCGTTCGTGGCCTGCGTGCCTTGATTTTCGCGCTGGGCCTGCTGAGCAGCACGCGAGGCAAGCATCAGTTCAAAGTTGACCGTCTGGTCGTGGCTAGAGGCGTTAAGCACCGCTTCCTCAGCACCGGGCGCAAATGCCGCGAACTGCGTGCGAACCACGTAGCGGCCATTCTGCGGGAGATTCAACTGCCAGGCGCCGGTGATGTCTGTGGTGGTTTGGAAACGCTTGCCGGTCAGGGTGTTCTGTGCCGTGACGGTGACTCCGGGCAGCGGGATGTTACCGCTCTTGACTACCCCATGCAGCTTTCCGCCGGTTACGGCTGGTGTCTGAGGTATCGGAGGGGCCGGCGCGTTGGCGGACGACGCGGGCTCAGCGGCCTGGGTTGGAGGCGCAGCAGGCGACTGGGCCAGGACGGCAAGGCCGCCGGCCACAAAGAATTCCGCTACAACTGCCCACCGCATGGTTGCTCGCCGCATGGTCACGCCCTGCCATTTTAGGCTCGTAATAGTTCAGACGGCCCTTGTGCCGCGAAGGTTTACGGTTTGGGCCGTTTTTCGCCGGTTTCGCCGGACGCTGGACGGGCCTTCGGCAACTCGGGGCTTCGGTTGCAGGGGTCAATAAATCTTCTTGCATTTTCGCGCGGGCCGTGTTAACTATTAAGTTAATAATCTCCTGGTTGATACCTTTTGAGTAAATCCAGGGGCAGCTACCCGACAGGACTTTGCCCATGATCAAGATAGGCACCGCAATCCGCGCCCACCGGCTGCAAAAGGGACTCTCACAGGGAGACATCGAAAAGAAGACCGGTCTGCTGCGCTGCTATCTCTCGCGCGTTGAAAACGGCCACACAGTCCCGTCTCTCGACACGCTATCGAAGATCGCCCGCGCACTCGACCTGCCCATTACCCAGTTCTTTGCGGACGAGACGCTGGGGCGTCAGACGACGCTTCAGAAGCTCTCTGACGAGGAACTGCGCTTCCTCACCCAGATCCGGCGCTACTCAACCAATCTGAATGACAGCGACCGCAAGCTGCTGCTGGCAATGGTCAAGAAGTTTGCAGCCACGTCGACGCGGTAGTGTAGACCGCCGCAACCAGGACCATTTCCAGTTCCGGTAAATGGGCTGAGTTCGTAGAAGAAGCTTCCCTCAGGGCTAAAGCCCAAGCTGATTTTGCGGCCTTTGCGGCACGACTGAAGTCGTGCCCTGACGCTGCACGTGAGTCTGATTGAGTTGTTCCGCAGCCTGTGAAGTCGTGCCCTTTCAAAACATAAGCGACCTTCTGTGTGGCGGACACCACTAGGCCTTTGACCGTGTATTTCGCACTTCAGGGTTCGCGGTTTCGCACCCATTCGCCAGGAAAAAGGCGACTGGATGGGACACGGTACAGGTACAAGAACAAACGGTCAGAGACCAAGTTAGCTTCCCTTTTATCCCTGGTTTCCGAGGTGGAAGATAGGCTCTGCGCCGTTTCCGCTGGCGAGCAGAGTCTGCTCCTCGGCCGCACTCAGCGGCGTGAAGCTCTGCGCCACATCCATCGCCAGACGGAAGTATCGTTCGTCTCCCGGCGGAATGGCGGCTGTGATGGGGTGTCCCAGCGTCCAGCGCAGGCCGAGCGAGGCCTCTTCGGGAAAAGCTGCCGGCTGATACCAGCACTTGGGCGTAGGGTGATGCTGCCTCTCGCCGTCCGGCCACACGGTCTTGGCCATCGCTTTCAGAGCGAGAATGCCGATCTTCTTGTCCAGTGCGTGCTTCAGAATCTGTGGTCCAAAGTTGGCCTGTGTGAAGAGTACCCAGTTGATGGGGAAGAGGATCGTGTCGAAGTTGTAGCGGTCCATGGCGGCCAGCGCAGTCTCGGCGGAATGGACGGAGAAACCGACAAAGCGAATTTTGCCTTCCTTCTTCGCCTTTTCCATGGTCTCGATGGAGCCGCCGGGGCCGAGCACCTTATCCAGGTCCGTCATTTTGGTCAGCGCGTGAAATTGGTAGAGGTCAAAATGGTCGGTCTTGAGCAGCTTGAGGGAGTTATCGAGGTCCGCGCTCGCTGCTTCTTTGGTCAGGCCGTCTGTCTTGCAGGCTAAGAAACTCTTGTTGCGATAGGGCGCAAGCGCCGGACCCAGTCGCTCCTGTGCGTTGCCGTAGCTTGGCGCAACGTCGAAGTAGTTGACGCCGCGATCGACGGCCTCAGAGACGATATTCGCTGCTGTGCCGGTCTCCTCATTCATCACGACAATTCCGCCGAAGCCGATGATGGAGAGCTGTTCGCCTGTCTTGCCGAGCGCGCGGCGGGCGATAGGATAGGTTGGCGTCGGAGCCGATGCGTTTGCCGAGTTGGAGGATGCGACGGCTGCGGCGGTGATCGCGGCCTGCTTGAGGAAATCGCGGCGTTCCATGGTCGGCCTCCCGGGGTTGGAATTTGACGGCGTGCTTCCGACTCATATTTTCGCACGGGTCTGTGCAATGCGCCTTAACCCGGCAGCTTGGCCAGGTAGAACGCAAACAGCACCAGGATCCCCACCACCATCACGGTTGCAACGCGCCGGCGAATTAGAAACTGTTCGCGCGGCGAGCCAGGCCGAGGCACCATTGGGGCCGCGAAGAGCAACCCGCAGGTGCATCCGCCGAGGTGGGCCATGTTGTCGATCTGCAACCCTGAGCCTATGACGCGTGTGCCAAAGCTGATGGTGAAGCCGATCAATAGGTTGATCGCGGCAAAGTAGATCACCGATCTGCGCAGCTTGTTCAGTTCAACTGGGGGCACCGGCAGGCGGTGGGACTTGAGCAGTACGATCAGCGCCCCTGCGATGCCGAAGACGGCTCCCGAAGCGCCTGCCCCTACTGGAAAAACGGCGAGGTCGTGATACTTGACCCAGTCGGGATTGTTCGTCCACCAGTTGTAGAAGGTCGACAGCAGGTTGCCTGCTGCGCCGGTGAGGATGTAGACAGCCAGAACGCCCGCCGAACCCATCAGCGGTTCGGCCAGCAATCCGAGATTCCACAGGCACCACATGTTGGTCGCCAGGTGAATCCAACCCACATGCACAAACATGGCCGTGACGATGCGCCACCATTGGCCCGCAACCAGCACATTGCCGGCGTTGTCAGCACCCCAGAATTTCAGTTGATCGGTGGTGGGACCCCAGATGCTTACCCCGCGCACCGTCATCACCAAAAAAACCAGGCAGTTGATCGCCAGCAGCACGTAAGTGGCCGGCGCATAGGACCACGATGGGCGCTGCTTGCGCACCGGCTGTTGCGGCGGCGCGTAAGCGCTCTCCGGCGAAAGAATCTCCGGCGTGGGGCCAATATCATTGCGAACAGGGCTGTATTCGCCAGAAGGTGAATTGGAGGGGGAAGAACCCATATCCTAACTCTAATGCATTTGTAAAAACCTCGCAGGGCGCTGGGCATCACACGATACCAACATGTGAATTGACCCGTCGCGACGCCCCACGATGTACTCTGTTCTTTGGAGATCGCAGCCTCGGCGCGGAACCATTCGTGCCGAGGGCGAAGACTGCCAACAAGGAGTGCAGCAGTGAGTGCAGAGAAGCGGATTCGGCGTGCGTTGCTGAGTGTGACAGACAAGACCGGCCTGATGGAATTTGCGCAGGCGCTGACTGGCTTTGGCGTGGAACTGGTTTCAACCGGCGGAACGGCGCGCGCGCTGCGCGAGGCCGGTCTCACGGTCAAAGACATCAGCGAGCTGACTGGCTTTCCCGAGATGCTCGATGGCCGGGTCAAGACTCTGCACCCCAAGGTTCATGGCGGGCTGCTCTACATTCGCGGCAACGCCGAGCATGAGGCCGCAGTCGCTGCGCACGGCATCGAGCCCATCGATATGGTGGTGGTGAACCTCTACGCCTTTGAGAAGACGGCGGCTCAGCCGGGAGTGGCTTTTGGACATGTCATCGAAAACATCGACATCGGCGGCCCTTCGATGGTGCGCTCGGCGGCGAAAAACTTTGAGGATGTGGCCATCGTCACCGGCGTTGCTGAATACCCCGCGTTGACCGAGGAACTGAAGGCGAGCGGTGGTAGTTTGTCTCGCGCAACCCGCTGGCGGCTGGCCAAACAGGCATTCGCGCTCACCGCCGCGTACGATACGGCGATCGCCAACACACTCGACAGGATCGCCGAGGCTCCCGAGCCCGCAGCACCAATTGAACTGGATGCGGCGAGCTTCCCGAAATCTCTGCGCATCAGCGTGCCGCTCGCCCAGTCTCTGCGCTACGGCGAAAATCCCCATCAGCGCGCCGCCCTCTATGCAGATGGCTCCGGCAAGGGCATCGCTGGCGCGACTCAACTGCAGGGCAAGGAATTGAGCTTTAACAACCTCGTCGACCTCGAGGCCTGCTGGGAACTGGCGCAGGAGTTCGACGAGCCCGCGGTCATCATCGTCAAGCACACAAATCCGTGCGGCGCAGCTACTGGTGCTAACCTCGTCGAGGCTTATCAAAAGGCTTACGCCTGCGACCCGGTATCGGCCTATGGCGGAGTTATCGGCATCAATCGCGAGGTCGACGCCGAGGCCGCAGATGAGATCGCCAAACTCTTTGTTGAGGCCATCGCCGCTCCTGGGTTCAGCGCCGGGGCCCGAGAACGCTTTGGCGCCAAAAAGAATCTGCGCCTGGTCGAGGTTCACGCCGCTCTGGCGAGACCCGTTGTCAAGCACGTGTCGGGAGGTTTTTTGGTGCAGGACGCCGACACTGGCCGCGTCGGTGCGGCCGAGCTTAAGGTCGTCACTCAGCGGCTGCCCAGCGAGGAAGAACTGCGTAGCCTGCTCTTTGCATGGCGCGTCTGCAAACACGTCAAATCGAATGCCATCGTCTACGCCCGCGACGGCCAGACCCTTGGCGTCGGTGCGGGCCAGATGAGCCGTGTGGACGCCGCCCGTTTCGGCGCGATGAAGGCCGTCTTGCCGCTTAACGATTGCGTTGCTGCGTCGGACGCATTCTTTCCATTTCCCGACGGCCTCGAAGCTGTAGTCCAGGCCGGGGCCACCGCTGTCATCCAGCCGGGGGGCTCGGTGAGGGATCAGGAAGTGATCGCCGCCGCCGACAAACTGGGCGTAGCCATGGTCTTCACCGGAGTGCGCCACTTCCGGCATTGAGGTGTTGCTGATTCAAAGTGCAGCGGTCTGATTCATGAACAATCCCCGTACCCCATCCTTTCCGTTTCTTTTGCGGAAGGGTGGGAAACCAGGGATCTCAGCCGCTCGTTGGTTCGGTAGGCAATCACATTTGAACCAAGCACCCAATCGTTACCTCCGCCGGTAATCTGCTGATCCTGAGCCAACTTTAGTAAACTCAAGCCCAAGATGTTTCTTCTTCTTAGCAATCCCCGTTCGCGTTTTTTCTTTCGTTCTATCGCGCTCGCCGCAGCGACGATGGCTGTTGCCTCCTTTGCGTCCTCCGCGCAGGGTACGCACCTCTGGACCCAGTCGCGCCTGGAGGAGTTCGAAAAAGGCACTCCGCAAGGGGTCGCGCTCTCAAGCGACGGCACGCTGCGCACGGGGCCGGGCCTGACGGAGTTGCTGACCACGCCCTCGACAACCGTCTGGTCGGTGGCTGCGGACAAGAGCGGCACAGCATACCTGGGAACAGCTTCGCCCGCAACCGTGCTGCGCGTGACGCCAGACGGAAAGTCATTCACGCTCTTCGAGGCCAAGGACCTCTCGGTGCAGGTCGTCCGCCTCGGCCCGGATGGCGCGCTTTACGCGGCTACTCTGCCCAGCGGAAAGGTTTATCGCCTTAAGCCCGACGCGACCACCAAACAAGATGAGGCCAATGCAACAGTTGTCTTCGACGCGGTCAAAATGGACATTACCGACAAGAAGGCCGCAGACTCAGGAAAGGGAACCGAAAAGCCGGAGGCCAAATCTCATTACATCTGGGAGATGAGCTTCGACGCAGCCGGACGGCTCTACATCGCCACCGGTGGACCGGGAGCCATCTACCGCGTCAATGTTGCCAAGCCCGCCGCGCAGCCGGAGCTCTTCTTCAAGAGCGATGAAGCGCACATCCGCTCGCTGACTTGGGACGCGAAGGGCAACCTGATCGCCGGCTCCGATGGCTCAGGGCTCGTCTACCGCATCAGCCCGGACGGCAAGGGCTACGTGCTCTTCGAGGCTCCCCGGCGCGAAATCACCTCGGTCGCCGTCGCAGCCAACGGAACGATCTACGCCGCCTGCGTGGGGGACAAGAGCCGCAACCCACTACCGCCGCTGCCAGTGCAGGGCATTGGCGCGATCAGCATCACCATCGTCCAGCCGGGATCGCTCCAGGCGGCAAACTCGAGCGCTTCGATCCCCGAAGGCAGCGAGATCTATGCCCTCACTGAAGGTCAAGCACCGCGCAAGCTCTGGTCCGGAAAGGACGAGATCGTCTATGCTCTGGCCGCGCAAGCCGACGGTCTGCTCGCACTCACCGGTAACCGTGGACGGATCTTCAAGATCGTCGACGATGGCAGCTACGCCGACATCGGGCACCTCGATGCGCAGCAGGGCCTGAGTCTCGCAGTGCAGGGCGCAAACGGCGTTCTCATCGGCACCGGCAACACCGGCAAGCTGGTTGAGCTTGGGCGGGCAGAGAAACACGAGTACGCCAGCGATGTGCTGGATGCCGGCGCGCTGGCCCGCTTCGGACGCGTCGAGGTCGAGCCTGGCTCGGCCGATTATGAGTTGCTCACCCGCACCGGCAATGTCGAACAGCCTGTACGCGGCTGGTCAGAGTGGCAGCCGCTCACGAGCGGCGCTGTGGCCTCGCCCGCCGGCCGCTACCTGCAGTGGAAGGCCGTGCTGCACGCGAAGGGTTCGCTGGGCTCGGTAGGCGTCAACTACCTGCCCGTTAACGCGGCTCCGGTGGTGGACGATATGGTGGTCGTTCCGGGCGCGCGGTTGAACACACAGAATCTGGCCCAAACCGGCGGGCAGTCGCAGACGGTCAACATCACCTTTCCTTCCGCAAACCAGAACACCGGAATAACCTTTGACAGCGGCTCTGCCTCGCCCCTGCAGGCTGTCAAGGATCGGACCACCGTCACCGTCCGCTGGGCTGCGCACGACGATAACGGTGACGATTTGACCTATTCGCTGTTTTTGCGGGGAGACGGCGAGAGCGTCTGGCGGTTGCTCAAGGATGACATCAGTGACAAAGCTTACAGTTTCGACGCAGCCTTGATCCCCGATGGCGGCTACCAGATCAAGGTTGTTGCCTCCGATGCACCGTCGCACACTCCCGCCGAAGCCTTGACCGGCGAAAAAGTCAGCGAGCGATTTGAGGTGGACACCACGCCCCCTGTCGTCTCAGATCTGAAGGCTTCTCTCGGAGCGATCGCCTGTAAGAAATCACCTTGTGGGCAGATTCACATCACCTTCGATGCAGAGGATGCTTTCTCGCCCATCAGCCTTGCCGAGTACTCGCTCGACGCAGGCCCTTGGCAGTATATCGAGCCGGTCGGCGGACTCTCGGACGCAAAACGTGAGCACTATGATGCGGTCATTCCCGCGCCCGCCGATGCTGCGAAGGCCGAGCACCTGATTGCGGTTCGCGTCTATGATCGGCATGACAATGTTGGCGTGGCCAAGACGGTGATTCCCGCTGAGGCGAAATAGCACCACAGGACGTGAATCAGGCAAGCAGGCGCAATGCGATTTGAGCTTTATGTAGCGGCGCGGTACCTCAAGGCCAAGCGGCGGCAAGCCGTAGTGGGCGTGGTCACCGCCATCTCCATCGCCGGAGTTGCCGCCGGAGTTGCCGCGCTCATCATCGCGCTGGCCATCACCAACGGCATGAGGCGCGATCTGCAGGACCGGCTGCTCGGCTCCTCGGCGCACGTCGATCTTATGCGCGTCCAGTCCGACGGCATTCGCGACTGGCAGCCACTGCTCGAACGCCTGCGCCGCGTTCCTCACGTCAAGGCTGCCGCGCCGGGAATCTACGGCCAGGTCCTCGTCTCCCGCGGCCCGCGAGCTGGATTCGCGCTCATCAAAGGCATCATTCCCGCCGACGAAAGCACGGTGAGCAGCCTGCTCGACACCATTACGTCCGGCTCTGCCAAAGATCTCGATCCCGAGGCACCCTCCCGCGATGCACAACTCTTCCCCGGCCAGGGCTCCATCGACTCGGCTTATCCGCCGCTCGTGCTCGGCAAAGATCTGGCAGAGACCATCGGCGCACAGGTCGGCGACAGCGTGCTCGTCACGAGCCCCCAGGGCGAACTGACCCCGCTCGGCCTCGCACCCAAATACCAGCGCTTCCGCGTTGCCGCCATCTTTCAATCGGGCTTTTATCAGTACGACTCGGCGATGGCCTTCATGCGCCTCAGCGACGCGCAGCAGTTATTCAGCGAGCCCGACCTGCTCTCGGTGATCAGCTTCAAGGTGGACGATCTTTACCGTGCCCCCCAGATCGGCCGCGCCATCGAAGAGGCCGCAGGCAAAGGTTTCATGACCACGAACTGGATGGAAGTGAACCGCGAACTCTTCCGCGCACTCAAGCTCGAACAGGTGGTCACGTTCATCGTCATCGCGCTCATCGTGATTGTGGCCGCGCTCAACATCCTCATCGCTCTCACGATGATGGTGATGGAGAAGACCCGCGACATCGCGGTAATGATGAGTTTCGGCGTCGAGCCCGCGCAGGTCCGCCGCATCTTCCTGATGCAGGGCCTGCTCATCAGCCTCATCGGAACAGTGCTCGGCCTGGCGCTCGGCTATTTGGCAGCGTGGGCCGGCGGGCACTATCACTTCATCCATCTCTCGGCCGAGGTCTATTCGATCGACACGCTGCCCTTTGCCCCGCGACCGCTTGACGGCCTGATTGTGGCCGTGGTTTCGGTCGGCATTTCGCTACTTGCGACTCTCTACCCCTCATCCACCGCCGCCAGCATCCTGCCAGCCGAGGCGCTGCGGTACGAATAACAGAAGCGAAGGCGCAACATTCGATGAACACAGGATCAGTTCACCGCCGAAAGTTTTGGAGTTGAAATGCACGATCCGGGCGGAAAGGTCAGGCTTGCACTCTCTGACGATGTTGTAAGCTGGGCCGAGTTTGGTGGCAGGAATAACGAATACAGGTATGCTCTGCGGCGTGTGTGGAACGGTTCGCTCAGCTCTGTTCTTTTTGTCATGATGAACCCCAGCACGGCCGATCCGTTTGTTGACGATCCGACGGTTGCGAAGTGTCAGCGCTACGCACGGGCTTGGGGATATGGCACCCTCTGGGTTGGCAACACCTTTGCTTATCGCGCGACAGACCAGAAGCAATTGTTGCAGGTGGCCGACCCGGTCGGGCCCCGGAATGACAAGTGGCTGCTCAAGATGGCCGCACAGGCAGGAATCATTGTGCTGGCCTACGGAAAGCCGCACAAAAACCTCTGTCAACGCGGACGAGATGTAGCTGATTTGCTCCGTCGCGCAGGGCACAAACTGCATGTGCTGAAGCTCTGCAACGATGGCACACCGTCCCATCCCCTCTATTTGCGGGGAACACTGAAGCCGGCACTGTTCGACGATCCTCGCTCCGGTTATTGACAATGTGACACATTTTGTGCCACATTGTATCCATGCCGAGCGTAAACCTTCGCCAACTCCGCGACACCCGCCAACTGCTCACCTGGCTCGAAGCCGGTGAAGTCGTCGAGCTGCGCAAGCGCAACAAGGTTGTGGCCAGGATCGTTCCGGAATCTCCGAGAATCCAGAACGTCGAGTGGCCGGACTTCGCTGCGCGCCGCCGTGCAATTTTTGGCGACCGCATCATCCCCATCGTGGAAGACCTGATCAGGGATAGGGAGGATCGCTTTTGACGGTTTATGCGGATTCGAGCGTCCTTGTCTCCAGCTATGTCGATGACGCACACTCTCGTGAAGCTGATCGACGCATGAGTACCGCTCCAGCCGTTTGGCTGACTCCCTTCAACCGGGCTGAGCTCGCCAATGCTCTTTACCGGCAAGTCTTTCGAGCGCGCCTCTCGGCGCTTGAGGCCCAGCTTGCCTGGAACAACTTCGAGCAGGATTGCGCCAACGGCATTTGGAATGCAATCAATTTGCCGGAACGAACCTGGGAGACCAGCATTGATCTCGCCAGGCGTTACGGACCGACCCTCGGCGTGCGCACTCTCGACTCGCTGCACGTCGCCTGCGCCATGGAGTTAAAGGCCCAAAAATTCTGGACCTTCGATGAACGACAGGCTCGGCTGGCTGATGCGGTGGGGCTCGATACGAATCCCTGACCGGAAAACTGCGCGACCGGACATTTTTCGGATTTTGTGAACCGTCGCACGCGTATTCCTGCCTTTGATACTCTCAGAGAGATGAGGGACCCTGCCCAGACTGGTCGATTCCAACCACCGCGGACTCTGGCTGGTTGATGGGCGACCTTCTCCAACTGCTGCGCCAGAATCGCAACTATCGCTACACTTGGGCAGGCCAGATCGTCAGCGAAATCGGCGACAACTTCAACAACATTGCGGTCTTTGCGCTGGCCATGGAACTGACGCACTCGGGCCTGGTCGTCACTGGAGTGCTGCTGGCGCGGGGTATCCCAGCCATTACGATGGGCTCGCTTGCCGGCGTGCTGCTCGATCGGTTTGATCGCAAGCGGATCATGATTGCCAGCGATCTTGTCCGCGCCGTGGTTGCGCTGGGCTTTATCTCTGCCGCTGTTTCACATCGCGTCTGGGTGCTTTATGTTTTCAGCGCGCTGTTGATGGCCGCCTCGCCGTTCTTTACCGCGGGGCGCGCCGCGATCCTGCCCACGATCGTCACGCCCGAGGAGATCCACACTGCGAATTCGCTGACGCAGACCACGCAGTGGATGACGCTGACGATCGGGACTTTTCTCGGCGCAACCGTCATTGCTATCGGCTACAAGTGGGCCTTCGTCTTCAACGCACTCTCGTTCGTTTTCTCCGCGTGGTGCATCGGCCATTTGCGCGCGCCGGATGCAGCGGGCTTTCGCGCTCCGCGCAAAGTGCGGGCCAACGACGAGATCCGACCTATGCGCGAGTATCGCGAAGGCCTGCGCTACATGCGCTCTGTGCCGCTGGTCTTTGCAATCGCACTGCTCTCGGTGGGATGGGCCACTGGGGGCGGCGCTGCGCAGATCCTCTTCACGCTCTTTGGTGAAGTAGTCTTCAACCGGGGGGCCGGGGGCATCGGCCTTATCTGGGGTTGCGCCGGACTGGGCCTGCTCTTCGGTGGAGTCGCGGCCAACTGGCTAGGCAAGCGGCTCTCGTTCAATGGCTACAAGCTGGTTGTCTTCATCGACTTTGTGATGCATGGCGCGACGTACGTCTTGTTTGCGCGCGCGCAGCGTTTTGACCTGGCGCTGCTTTTCATCTTCCTCTCGCGCTTCGGCATGGCCGTCAATTCGGTTCTCAACTACTCGTATCTGCTGCGCACCGTTGAGAACCGCTTTCGGGGACGTGTATTCGCCACGATCGACACCTTCACGTGGTCGATGATGATGGTTTCGATGATGGGCGCGGGTATTGCATCCATGCATTACAGCCCGCGCCTCATCGGGACCGTTGCCGGCCTCTTGAGTTCGACGACTGCAATCTTCTGGGGATGGGCCAACTGGACTGGCCGGCTTCCTCTTCCTGCTCTTGCATCAGGGAAGCAACCAGAGGCTGAAGCTCATGCGGATCTGGCAGTCTGAGTCTACTGCGGCGTAATGATTCCGCCTAGCGCGTGACGCCGGGGCAACACGATGCCGCGATGATCGACCACCTGCGGTGGGGCTGGCGTGGGTTGATCCTCGACAGGGAGGGCAGCCCGCTCCACCAACGCCCCGCCGCACGCCGGACACCAGTCTGCGATCATCCACTCGGCGAGCGCGGCCCGACAATTGCTGCAAATCCATTCCATATCCATGAGCTTACCGGATTGGGTCGCTGCGGAACCTGAGGGTCTTCCACGCTAACAGATGGCCGCGCCGCTGGTGCCCGATACACTATGGATATGCACCCTCCGGTCCGCCTGGTAGCGATTGATGTTGATGGAACGCTTGTGCCGGCCATCGGGCAGGCGATCACGCAGCGCGTGGCACGGGCGCTTCGGGCTGTGCAGCAGGCGGGCATCACCGTTGCGATCGCTACGGGGCGGCGGCCGGCCTACACTACGCCACTGCTCGAAGGTCTCGGCCTTCGAGCGGATATGCCTCTGATCGCGTCCAATGGAGCAGTGGTTCGAAGTTTAGGTGGAGATTCGATCGACCGCTGCCAGATGGAGTCGAGGGTGGCGCGCGGGTTGTGCGGGCTGCTCAGGCATTTCGGCGCGATGGTATTCACATTTGACCGGCCGGGGCGTGGCGAACTGGTGCTGGAAGATCTCGAGGTGGCGCAGGGCCGGGTCGCCGTTTGGGTTGAGGCCAATCGCAAGGCCATCGAAGTGATCGCGCCGCTGGAAGACGCTTTAATGGACGGCGAAGACCCCATTCAGGGCATGGCGGCGGGCTCGGTAAGCGAGATGCGCAAGGCGGAAAAGGCAGTCAAGGCCAGCCAGTGGGCCAACTGCTGCGAGTGCGTACGGACGGAGTATCCGGCGCGCGACTTGTCGATTCTGGACCTGCTGCCGCCGGGGGTATCGAAGGGCTGGGCGCTGGAGCGGCTTGCAGCTCGGCTCGGCGTCGACCGCAATCAGACCATGGCTATCGGCGACAACTGGAACGATGTGAATATGCTGGAGTGGGCCGGACAAGGCGTGATCATGGGCAATGCCGATCTGGAGTTGCGGACCATGGCTAAGATGCGCGGTTGGAAACAGGCCCCGACCAACGAGCAGGACGGCGTGGCAGTTGTGCTGGAACGGATGCTTGCCGGGCGCGCTTCTGCTAAAGTTTGAGCGGACGGTAAATCGTGCACACGGGACTCGGAATGCGCACAACTCTTCTCATCGCGGCGATGGCGGTTGTGACTTTGACCCCGGCGGCACGGGCTGGTGAGCGAGTGACGCTGAGCAATGGCTTTGAGATCGAGTGCCATCACCACGTTCAGGTCGAGAATCAGGTTCGTCTGTATTTGAGCGCCGGAGAGGACAGCTATATCGAGCGTCATCCCGAGGATATAGCCAGCATCGAGACGGTTCCCGATCTGCCCGCACCGCCCGCCCTGAGGCAGACAGCGCCTGCGACGCCCGCCAAGGTCAATACGGATGGAAGGCTCTCTTCCGCGGACCTGGGCGAGATGCTCGCTGAGGCCGGCCACGCGCATAACCTCGACGTGGATCTGCTGGCGAGCTTGGTGAAGGCCGAGAGTGGCGGCAACGCACACGCCGTCAGCCGCGCCGGAGCCCGCGGATTGATGCAACTGATGCCGGGCACCGCAAAAAACCTGGGCGTAGAAGACAGCTTCAAGCCTGACGAGAATCTGCGCGGAGGGTCTACATATCTTGATGCGCTGCTCACCAATTATCACGACAATCTGGCGCTGGCGCTGGCCGCTTATAACGCGGGCCCGGAGGCGGTGGCGAAGTATCACGGCATTCCGCCCTACCACGAGACACAGGCCTACGTGGCGCGCGTGATTCACGAGTTCAATCGCCGCGTGCTGGCGCGGGAAGCCGAGGCGAAACGCGCGGCTGTCCACTCGCGGTAGTTCTTCCTCCAGACATCCGAGGAGTTTGCGCCTTAGGTTTCAAGTCTTCCTACCGCCCGAAGGGGAGCCGGCCGATTTTCTAATGAACGAGCAATATCGCGATCAACCCGATGCACACGATCGCGAGCATTGAGCCAAAGATTGCCTGTTTCCAGAACCTTCTGAGTTTCGAATCGATCAATCCCGGTGGGTAATATTCGGATGGCCTCGCGGGATTCGTCCGGATCTCAACTTCGTCGCCATCGCACAGTTGGAAAAGTGGTGACTCTTCGTACGCTCGAAATTCTGTAGTGTATTCAACACGATTCTGGTCGCGCCATCCGATCTCGCAGACGCAATCGCTGAACCCTCCCGCAGCGGAAAGTTTTGTCGATTGTACGGTCGCCACTACTCGGGTCCACTTGTCATAGCCGTACAGGCGCTCAAATAGCTCGTGGAACATCGCGCCCCGATTCTACCACACCTGGCGAGTGGTGCCTGTTCGCGATGACGCGACGGACAGATGGACCACTGGGCACGCGCGGGGGCTTTCCTGCGGTCGGCAGGGATGCTGCCGCTAAGGACGGCTTGGATGGAGTATGGAGAGTGGCCTGCCGCTACCCGAATACGAGACACCCGGCTCTCAGATGAGACACTGGACTGGAGAGAGTTGGCAACTGGAACGGAGCGGTTTTGAAGAAAAAGCAGCTGATCCTTGGTTTGATTGTGGTGGCGGCGCTGGCAGCGCTGGTTATTTGGGGACGCGACAGGATTCACTTCGACTTCGGCGTCTTCCGCTCCCAGTTGGCGCTGGCCGACTGGCGCAAGATCGGCATCGCCTTCGGCTGCATCTACATCTGCTATGTCTTCCGTTCCGTGCGTTGGGCGCTGCTGCTTCGCCATAACAAAAAGGTCGGCCTGTTTTCGCTCCTTGGAACACAAGTTATCGGCTTCACCGCAGTGGCGTTGATTGGCCGTATCGCCGATCCGGTGCGCCCCTATCTCGTCTCAAAGAAAACCGGCCTGCCGATCAGCAACCAGATCGCCGTCTACATTGTCGAACGGCTCTTCGACGCCGGTTCGATGGCATTGATCTTCTGCACGGTCATCCTGCTTGCTCCCGCGGGCGCATTGCCCCATCCCGAGATTATGAAAAAGGTCAGCTACGGCGCGCTGGCCACAACCTTGGCGGGCGCGCTGTTCCTGGTGGTTGTGCGCCTCTCGGGCGGCATCGTGGCGTCGTTTTTCCAGAGCGTCTTCGGAATCGTCTCGAAGGGTTTTGGGCGCGCGGTAGGCGAGAAGATCCGCACCTTCCGCGCCGGTCTGGATACGCTCCGGTCCTTCTCCGACTTCGCGATCGCCAGTTCGCTCTCGCTGAGCATGTGGGTGCTGATTTCGCTGACCTACCTTGAGATCACCACGGCCTTTGTCGCCAGCCCGCAACTGGCGCAGTTAACGCTGGCCAAGTGCATGTTGCTGATGGCATCGAGCATGGCTGCCAGCGGATTCCAGTTGCCCATCATCGGTTGGTTTACTCAGATTGGCATAGTAGCCGCCGCCATGTCCGGCTTCTTTGGCGTAGCAGCCGAGCCAGCCACCGCATGCGCCGCAACGCTGCTGGCAGTGTCGTTCCTCGGCGTTGTTCCCGTGGGCCTCATCTGGGCGCGCATCGACCACGTCAGCCTGCGCAAGGTGGCCGCAGAGAGCGAACATGCCGAAGAGGCTCTAGTCGCGAATGAGCCCGCCAGTTAGGAGACACAATGCAGAAGATTCCGTTCGGATACTCGATTCATCCCGGCGAGATTCTCAAGACCGAGTTTATGGAGCCGCTCGATCTTTCCAGTTACCGGCTCGCCAAGGACCTGCACGTCTCTGCTCCGCGTATCAACGATATTGTCCTCGGCAAGCGTGGCATCGCGGCGGATACGGCAATGCGCCTCGGCGCATATTTCAATACGTCGGCACATCTCTGGCTTGGGCTGCAGATGGACCATGACCTATGGCTTGCCGCGAAAAACAAATCCCTCGCCAAGGTCAAACCGAGGGCGCAGGCGGCGTGACTGTCCCGGCTAGTGCAGCTGCGGGCACCCCTGCCGCAATCGCCACCTGTGAGAACCGGATGTTATCCGGCCCCACAGCCCCGCCGGTCATGATCATGCTCATCGCCTGTTCCATCGTCAGGTCGGTGTCTGTGACTCGCTGAAGCGGCAGAATCTGCAGGAAGGCCGACGTGGGGTTGATCGCGTTCGGCAGCAAAACGGCGGCCAAAGCCTCGCCAGTCACTGAGTCGATCATGGTGCGGGTGAGAAACCCGATCGACTTTTGACCCTGGATGGGAAAATCCACCAGCACAACGCGCTGGCTGGATTCCTTTTTGGCCATCATGGTATCCAGCAGTTGGCGTACCGACGTATATATCTTGGCCACAAATGGCAGCCGTTCCAGCACAGCCTCGAAGAGTTCAAATGCTTGGCGGCCGATCACCAGGCTGGTCACCCGGCCTACGATCCATAACACCACCAGAGTGAGCACAACGGCCAGAACGGATTGCATCCAGGGCCTGCCGAGCCATCCTTCGGGAAAGACCGTTGCAAACAACTGCACCACCGGCAAGCCGGCCTTGGCCAGAGTGCCAAGAAGAAAACTGAAGATCAGATAAGTAACAAACAGCGGTCCGATGGTGATGATGCCGGCCAGAATATTGCGTTGCAGGCTGCGCAGGGGACGTGCAAAAACTCGATTCACGTGCTTCTCCTGTGGATGAGGATACCCGAAACAGCTTGCACACGGTTGTGAGAATCCGGCCACGCCACTGCGTAGCCTGGCCGCTCAACCCCTGAGGCCATTGGGCGTTGCACTATATAGTGGGAATGAAGGAAGGCTATGAACGAACCATTCAATCCAACGCCGGGGCGTGTTCTTACCGGCTCATCGGCGTCGCAAACTCCAGGCCGGCCAGCCACCGGTTTTCAGCGCACAACAAGCGCACTACGCACAGTTCTTCCGCATCTGCTTCGGCTGCTTCCGCTGCTGGATGGCAATATCGGCTCGGCGGTCTCAAATCTTCTGGTCCCGCCTCAAGCAGCGCCTCCGCCGCTGCCTCCTGTAGACTTAGAGCCCGTTGAAGGCGCTTTGGCAGAGCTCAAGGCAGAACAAGGTGCTTTGCGCCTTCAGGTGTCGGAGCTGGATCACTCGTTGAAACGGCTAGAGGGCCGTTTGGAGACGATGGTGGAGGTTGCAGACCGCGCCGCAATCTCGCAGCAGGAGTTGCTGGAAGAGTTGAGGGCCGTTGGCAACCGAGTGCAAGAACTCACTGTCGCTGGCCGCAAGGCCAAGGCCATTTCACGGATGGCTCTGGGCCTGCTGACTCTGTCAGTCTTGCTCAGCTTGGTCTTGCTGCTTCATGCGCTACATATTCTGCCCTGAATTCGCGTCATGAGGCGCCTTAAGACTGCCCCAAAAACTGGGCTTTTTGGAGTCTCACCATCCATAATTGAACGTCTCATCTCTACCAGAAACAATAGAAATTCACGATATCAATCAGATTTGAATCTAGATGAATAGAGATATTAAGACTGCGTTAAGTTTGTTCGCTCTCGTTATGCGGGATATTGCCAGTTATGTTTCGTGAGGGCTAATATTTGCCATAGCTCATCCGGGTTAGCTTCAATCCCCCCGGCCTTTATGACCGCTATGCAGTCGTTCCCACGTTCACAGTGCTTCACCAACGAGTGGCGCTTTCCGGCGCACGCAGACGGAGTGTCTCTTTATGGCATGGTATGCCTACTGCATCGGTGAAAGACTCGCATTTCCTGAATTAGCTCGTCATCGCAAACCCATACCGATGGAATCGGTCCTGGGAGTCAGTGGAAACCAGGTATTTGTTTATCCCACGAGCGAACTTGCGGTGATCGTCAGCGAACATAACCCCCAGGATGCCCTCAACCAGAAGTCCGGAGTTGACCACGCCCGGGTGATCGCCGACTGCTTTCAGCACTCGACAGTGCTGCCCTTCCGCTTTGGAACCGTCTTCAACGACGACGATAGCCTGCGCAAGTCCATCCGCTCAAACCAGCGCCAGTTCCAGAACAACATCGACAAGCTGCGCGGCAAGACCGAGATGCATCTCAAGGTCTTTGTCGACGACTGCTCCGGTCCGGCCGACAAGCACCAGGCGGCGGAAGGGCAGGGACGGGATTACTTCACCAGCCTGCGCGAAAACGCCGGCCGGCAGCGCGAGCGCCAGACGCGTGCCCGCGCCGTGAGCTTCCAGATGCACCGGCTCTTTATGCCCTTGGACGAAGAGGTAAGCTGCCGGCTCACCGAGAGCGGCAAGATGATGCTGGACATCGCGCACCTGATCGATCGCAAGAGTGTAGAGCGCTATCTGAGCAAGTTCTCGACGACTTGCGCCGCGATGCGGCAATACCAGATGCAGCTTTCGGGTCCCTGGCCGCCCTACCACTTTGTACACAGCCTGACGCGCGGCGCTCACGCACACCCGCAGCAGCATGCGGTCACCGTTCCAGCAGCGACGTCCGGTCCGGCGGTCCACATCCCAGAGGCAGTCCCCGCGATGGCCTGAGCCCCTCGGCCATCGTTCAGATCTCGCAATGAGCTCCGGCCTCAGCCGGGGCTCGTTGCGCTCAAGGACATTTTCGAGCACGCAAACAAGAAAAGGCCATCCCGCCCGGCAGGATGGCCTTGTTCCCATGAGTCATTGCGGGGGCGCTGCCCGGCCTCGTCTACTTGAAGGAGGCGATGGCGCTGGCCTCGTCGTCCTTGATGTCGAAGACGGTGTAGAGCTTGGTCAGTTGCAGCAGATCGTGCACTTTCTTGGTCAGATTCAGCAGCTTCACGTCCGCCTGCTGATTCTTGGCTGTGGTAAAGGCGCTCACAAGCTCGCCCAACCCAGAACTATCGATGTAGCTAACGTCGCCCATGTTCAGCAGGATGTTCTTCGATCCCTTGCTGATCAGGCTGCGAATGGCGTCGCGCAGCTGCACGCTGCCCTCGCCCAGTGTGATTCGCCCGCTAAGGTCCAGAACGATTACGCCATCCACTTCACGGCTTGCAATTGTCAGCGCCACAGGTGTTCCTCCTCGTTTGGTATTGCAATTATAACGTTGGCGGCGGGGAATCCCCAACCTTGCCATAGACTTCGGAGCAAAAAGCTCAGGCTTCTCTTCGCAGGCGGGCCAATCTGCGCTTGCATCAATTCTTTCCCGCGGAGGGCGGCAGATGTTTGACCAGCGTCAACTCCGTCCCGGGTTGCAGTTGACGAAAGTGTACCTCATCCATGAAGGACCGGATGAGAAAGATGCCGCGCCCTGTTCCGCGCAGGAGGTTTTCCGGGGCCAGGGGGTCGGGTAGCGTCGCCGGGTCCAGGCCCTTGCCCTGGTCGGCGATCTTGATGACGAGCGCCTCCGGGGTATTCTCAAAGCTTGCGGTCACTTGCTTGGCAGGGTCGTATTCATTGCCGTGCAGTACGGCGTTGACGGCCGCCTCGCGCGCCGCCATGGCCACGTGGAATTGCTCGTCTTCATCGAGGCCAGCCTCGGCCGCCAGCCGCTCGGCTGCCGCCTCCACCTCGGAGACGCTCTCCATGGTCGATTTCAGCGAGAGGGTCAGACGTCCTGCCATTGCTCCGCTCACCGGATCTCGAACCCCGCCTCTTCCGGCGCTAAGATGCTCTCTTAACCCCTTTTGCGCTCCACATCAGCCTAGAAGGAAGTTTCAAGGCTGGCAAGGAACCGTGTCAAGCCGCTCTAATCGGCAAAGTGCCGGTCAAGCGGTTGCCTGTGCACAGTTTGAATGGGAGTAAGAGTGAAAAGATGCCTCAGATCTGAATCGCTCTGTTGTCCGCGTTGCGACTGCTGCATTCAATGCTGGTTCGCCCATCGCCTGCAAGATCTTTGCGTTCAGTGCCTGAAGACGCTTGCGAAAGGCTTCAGCGCTGTGTTCCCGGGCCAGGGCATGAGGAGGCTCCAGGGTGGAAGAGACCCTCTTGAGGCTGATGCGATGCCTGATGTTTGCTTACTTCGCGGGTCTTCTCTCACAGGACGCTCCTCTCTGATTCCTTCTTGGGCGACCACTCGTTGCTTCGACTTGCGATAGACGTTTGCAACTGCCAAAGTCCAGAGAGGAGCCAGATCAATCCCCGGAACCAGCTTGCCAAAAAACGATGGCAGGAACTCCCAGTGCCAACCGAGAAGGTAAGTCAGCACAGCTCCCATTCCTAAGTCGACTATGTCGTCTGCGGGCGATTCAGCGCCCGCAACAAAAAGAGGAAAAACAATAATCTGCACCAGGTCCGCGATGATGGCGAGTATCATCGCGGCGCGAAGGCGTGGACCCGGGGAAATTGTGATGGCGTCGTGAGTCAAAGTAGCCTGCTGCATTTATCTTAGTGCTTTACTAGCGTATTCTGAGGCGAAAACTGCGGTCCACGATCCTGCGGCACGCGTCAAAAGACTTCGGCGGGGTGGTAGGACGAAATAGACGATGGAGCGGCAGTGATTGTTTTCTAAGTCACTCCAGGTACCATTCGCAGGCCCAAAGAAACCTGCGAGTTTCCTCTGAATGCGGCCTGGAGCGGACGAATCTCACAATGAGTGGCAACAGGATCGCAAGTTCAACCCTGTATTTCCGCGTGCGGCTATTCCTTGTCTGCGTGCCACAACTTCCGCATCTGCTTCAGGGAACGGCCCTTGGTTTCCGGCACAAATCTCCACATGTTGAGCAGCGGCATTCATCACCCTACCCCCAAAACAGAAGAGGTTCTTTAGACAACGAATGTGCGCCAACTACTGAATTGCCTCCCAGATACAGTTGACATGCAAATCAAGTGAATCGAAGGGATTTGCCCGACTAATGAGACAATGGCGACATGAACTCTATGACGTTAAATATATATTTTTCTTATGTTTGCCTATGTTATCAATAAGATACGTAAAATCGTGGCGGAGAGACTGGGATTCGAACCCAGGTTAGAGTTTCCCCTAAACACGCTTTCCAAGCGTGCGCCTTCAGCCACTCGGCCATCTCTCCACTCGGGGGCTGTCTTATTGAATTTAACACAGCCGACGCGTCATTATGCATCGCGATGACATCGCACAGAGTGCAGCGCCCATACGCTCTGCGCCCATAACATTAAAGCGAGGGCGCATTCTTCGAAACTTGCGGCCCGTGCACAAGAGCGCGTCTCTACTCGAACTCGACGACGACCTGATTCACCTTGACGGAATCGCCCTTGGCCACGCGCACCGTTTTCACCTTGCCCGCCGCGTGCGCCGTGACGTTCGTCTCCATCTTCATCGCCTCAAGCACCATGATCGGATCGTTGGCCTCGACCGCCTGTCCCGGCTCGACGTTCACTTTGATAACGATTCCCGTCACAGGACTGCGGCAGACCTTGTTCTCGTCGGCTCTTTCCTCGGCCGCCGGGGCCTGACTTTGCGCGGGGGCAGCCTTTACTGGCTGGGCCGCGACGGGAGCTGGCTGGGTGGGCCCGTAGTTCATCTGACGCGGCATCGCGTCATCTTCCAAGACTTCGACTTCAGCCTCGTACGTCTTTCCGTCAATTGAAATCTGAAGCTTCAAGTTGCAATTTCCTTCCTTCAACAGACTTTCGAGTCTCAGGCTCTCGCACGCGGATTATGCGAGGAGTGGACCAGCGCACGTCCATGCTGCGACCAGGCGCTCACCGCTTCGCGCGGCGGCCGCACCATCTTTGCCGAGCGTATGCGAACCCTTTTGCCCAGAAATGCAGTGACCGCCGCGGCAATGACCACCAGCATCTCAGGGGTCACTTCTTCTGCCGGTTCCGCTGCTTGTGGGGCGGCAGCATACGGAGCAGAGGCTTCGATTGCAGCAACCGGCGCAGCAGGCTTTTCCTGGATTTTGCCAAGTTCCGCCACCTTGGCCTCCAGAGCCTTAAGCGCGACGGTCAGCTCATTCAACCGGCCTTCCATCGCATGTTGTTGCGCTGAGGCAGCCTGGCGCATCATGACCCACAAGCCTATCGAGCACACCAAGCAGCCCGACGCCACCAGCACCACGATCACGATAAAATCCGCTAGTCCCAATCCCACGCGCGGCTCCTCATTACAGCGGAATCAATCCGTGCTTCTTCCCCGGGCGCATCTCCCGCTTGGTGTGCAGCGATTCAAGCGCGTCGATGAGATACTTCCTTGTTTCCGAAGGCTCGATGATGTCGTCCACCAGCCGACGGCCTGCCGCGACATAGGGATTCGAAAACGTCTCGCGATATTCGCTGACCAGTTCCTGGCGGCGGGCCGACTTGTCCGCGGCGGCATCGATCTCGCGCCGAAAGACGATCTCGGCCGCACCTTCCGCGCCCATCACAGCGATCTCTGCGGTGGGCCACGCAACCACGCGATCCGCGCCCAGATCTTTGCAGCACATCGCGATATACGCACCTCCGTAAGCCTTGCGCAGGACCACGGTGATCTTCGGCACAGTCGCCGACGAATAGGCAAAGAGCAGCTTCGCGCCATGGCGAATAATCCCGCCGCGTTCCTGCTCGACGCCGGGAAGAAAGCCCGGTACGTCGACAAACGTAACCAGCGGAATATTGAACGCATTGCAGAAGCGCACAAATCGCGCCGACTTATCGGAGGCGTTGATGTCCAGCACTCCGGCCATGCAATTCGGCTGGCTAGCGATGATGCCCACCGGCCGGCCTTGCAAGCGCCCAAAGCCAATTACAATATTGCCCGCGAACTCTGGCTGAATCTCAAGAAAATCCTGATAGTCCACCACGCGCGTGATCACATCTCGCACGTCATAGACGGCCTTGTTATCGACCGGCACGATTCCGTTCAACTCGGGGTCGGACTCAAGCGGCAGATTGTAGGCCAGCCGCGGCGGGTCTTCCAAATTGTTCGAAGGCATGAAGCTCAGCAGCCGCCGGCAGAGCTGAGCCGCGTCTTCGTCATTCTGCGCAACCAGATGTACCACGCCTGAGCTCATCTGCGCGTGAGGACCGCCGAGTTCTTCATCGCTGACCACCTCGCCGGTGACCTGCTTGATCACCTTCGGCCCGGTGATGAACATGCGCGCCTGCGCCGTCTGAATGATGAAGTCGGTGAGCGCCGGGCTATAGACCGCGCCGCCGGCACACGGCCCGCAGATCAGCGAAATTTGCGGGACAACTCCGGATAGCATGACGTTGTTATAGAAGACCCGGCCATAGCCAGCCAGGCTGTCGATGCCCTCCTGCACGCGCGCGCCGCCCGAGTCGTTGATGAAGACGAACGGGCTGCCTGTCTTCAACGAGAGCTTCATCATGTCGACGCATTTGTCGTTGTGCGTCTCGCCGGCCGATCCGCCGCCCACTGTGAAGTCCTGACTTGCCAAGTGCACCAGCCGTCCGTCGATCTGTGCGCATCCGGTGACCACGCCGTCGGCGGGCATCTCTTTTCCGGCCATGCCAAAGTATGTGGACCGATGCTGGGCAAAGAGCCCGATCTCCTGGAAGCTGCCCGTGTCGACCAGTCTCGCCACCCGCTCCCGCGCCGTCAGCTTGCCGCTCGCGTGCTGTTTATCGATGCGTTCCTGACCGCCGCCCTCAACCAGTTCTGCGCGCTTTGCGCTCAGGCTATCGAGCTTCTCAGCCATGGTCTTCGCCGTGCTCTCTGCTAGCTTCGCCATCCTTGCTCCTGAATCCCTCGCTGCAAATCTCTTCTATCGCATTCTCATAATTCCGATAATGTTTGGGTACCCCATCCTTGCGGCGTTTCTGTTTTTGCCGCAAGGGTGGGATACGACGAACCCGCACTCCAGCTATGTAGAAAATGCCTCTATTTCTGGGGAGCCACGGTCACCCGGTGCTCTTTACCATTCAGCGTAATCACATAACTCACTTTTGCTTTCAGTGGATCTCCGCCATTCGCCGCCGGTTCAGCCTTCGCTACCGGCGCAGGTGCGGCGTCAGCCTTCATCGGAGCCTTGCCCAGATTCTTCCGCCCCTGGCTGCGGCTCTCAAAAAACTTCGGAGCAACCTGCGGGAACATCGCATAAGTCAGCACATCCTCATCGCTGCCATCCGAACCCTTCAGCGCCTTGGCAGCCGTGCCTAGGGCTTCCCACTCCGGCTTTTGCAGATCGGCGGGGCGCGCTGTGATCGCCGGCTTCTTTGCATGAACCTCGGCCTTTTTCAACACATCGGGATCTTTCGGGCCAATCGTCGCGCCGTAATAACCCAACATCAAGTCGGCAAACTCGCCGGTCAGCACCTTGTACTTGCCCATCAGCACATTGAAGACGGCCTGCGAGCCGACGATCTGGCTGGTCGGTGTCACCAGCGGCGGATAGCCTGCGTCCTTGCGAACGCGCGGCACCTCGGCCAGCACCTCTTGCAGTCGGTCGCCCGCGCCCTGGCCTTTGAGCTGGCTTTCCATGTTCGAAATCATGCCGCCCGGAATCTGGCTTTTGAAGATCTCCGTGTCGACGCCCGTGTTCTCGCTGAAAAACTCTTTATACCGCGGTCGAATGGTCGCAAAGTGGTTCGAGATCTTCAGCACCCGCTCCAGATCCACGCGCGTCTCGTAGCCCGTTCCTTCCAGCATCTCAATCAGGCTCTCGGTCGGGTTGTGTCCCGGCCCAAGCGAGAGAGAACTGACTGCCGTATCCACGATGTCGCACCCGGCCTCGATGGCCTTCATCAGCGAAACCATCGTCACGCCAGTCGTCGCGTGCGTATGAAGATGAACTAGCATCTCCGCGCCGCACTTTTGCTTGATCGCCTTCACCAGATTAAAGGCTGGCTGCGGCCTCAGCAGCGCGGCCATGTCCTTAATACAAACGGAGTCGCACCCCATCTCGCGCAACTGATAAGCCATCTCGGCGAAGGCTTCGACCGTATGCAACGGGCTCACCGTATAGGAAATCGTCCCTTGCGCGTGCTTGCCCGTCTTCTTCACAGCGGCAATGCTGGTCTTCAGGTTGCGCGGGTCGTTCAGAGCATCGAAGATGCGGAAGACGTCGATGCCGTTCGCGGCCGATTTCTCGACGAAGCGCTCGACCACGCTGTCTTCATAGTGCCGGTAGCCGAGCAGGTTTTGCCCGCGCAGCAACATCTGCAGCCGCGACTTGGGCATCAGCTTGCGGAAAGTCCGCAGCCGCTCCCATGGGTCTTCATTGAGAAAGCGGATGCAGGAGTCGAAGGTTGCCCCGCCCCAGCACTCCACCGACCAGTAGCCGGCATTGTCGATCTCTTCGCAGGCCGGAATCATGTCGTCCAGGGCCATGCGGGTGGCCAGCAGGCTCTGATGCGCGTCGCGCAGAACAAGTTCGGTAATCTCAACAACACGGCCCATCGGTGGCTCCCAAACCATAGAAATAGCCCAGCAACAGGCGTCCGGTGTCCATGACCAGTCGTTGGGCTTGCGCAGGGTTGCAACTAATCTTTCATCATACTATCCGAAACGGGTGCTGCAAAAACAACCAAAGGATTGCCGAAACGGCAAACGGTTGCCTGTTTCCAAAAATTGCAGATTCTTTTGGACTCGGCCGGTGGCCGACAAGAATCTCTAATTTCGTCTCCATATCGAATACTCTTGGGGCGGATCGCCTGCGAGGCCGGTTATCCGACTGACAGACAAATGTTACTAGCTGATAAACATCTCACGCTTGCCCCTTGAGGATCTGATTTACGTGATTTGTTCGCCCCTGCAATCCGGTCGAGGTGGAAGCGCAGATCCAGGTAATCTATTCGCTTGGCGCAAAGCATCCGGAAAAGAGCGGATAGCAGCCCGAAGAGAAAGGGGGGCAGCGAGCCCGCCCAGTGTGATCAAGTTAGTCGACGCCACATATCCGCCCGAGGCCAAGACCGCGCACCAAGAGGAGGTTGTTATTGTGAAGACGAAGATCGACGCCTCTGGCCAGCCCACGGTGCTCGGCGTCGAAGGGCCGGAGGTCTTCTGGAAGCCGGCCAAAACGGCGGTCGAGGAATACAGTTTCCAGCCGGCAATGAAAGATGGCCAACTGGTCGAGGCGACGGTAAATATCGAGGTGAGCTTCAAACTCTATTGAGTCTGGCCGGAACGACCCTGCTGGCAGAGGGACGGGCAGGCAGTCTACCGGGGCTTTGGTTTGAGGGCCACGCGAGTTGAACGTGCGCGATGCCGATCGTGGATGGCTTTTGGAAGTTTATAGGTGTGCTTATTGTTGTCGAAGAATTCCATCGCGGGTGCTATACCGAAAGTAAATAGTAAGAAAACGCGCATCCAGGCGATTCGGAGGACTGAAGAGTGAGAAAGCTGGCGAGCGCAAACGATCCTCTCTGGTACAAAGATGCGATCATCTACGAACTCCATGTCCGCGCCTTCGCCGATTCGAATGGCGACGGCATTGGGGACTTCCCCGGGTTGCTCTCGAGGCTCGATTACCTCCAGGACCTCGGCGTCACTTGCATCTGGCTTTTGCCCTTCTTCCCCTCGCCCCAGCGCGATGACGGCTATGACATCGCCAATTACCTCGACGTCAACCCGTCCTACGGAACCCTGGACGATTTCAAGCAGGTTCTCCTCGCGGCCCACCAGCGCAACATGCAGGTCATGATCGAACTGGTCATCAATCACACGAGCGATCAGCACCCCTGGTTCAAGGCCGCCCGCCTGGCGCCAGCCGGCTCACCGGCGCGCGAGATGTATGTCTGGTCCCCAACAAACCAGCTCTTCCAGGACGCCCGCATTATCTTCACCGACACTGAAAAATCCAACTGGACCTGGGACGAGTCGGCCAAGGCCTTTTACTGGCACCGCTTTTTTTCGCATCAACCTGACCTTAACTTCAATAACCCGGTGGTGATCGAGGAAGTTCTCAAGGCCATGCGCTTCTGGCTCGACATGGGTGTCGACGCACTGCGCATGGACGCCATCCCCTACCTGGTCGAGCGTGATGGCACCTCCTGCGAAAACCTGCCTGAGACCCACGCCGTCATCAAGACCATCCGCGCCGCCATCGACGCCGAATACGCCAATCGTCTGATCCTGGCCGAAGCCAACCAGTGGCCTGCCGATGTCCGTCCTTACTTCGGCGACGGGGACGAGTGCCAAATGGCCTTCCACTTTCCACTGATGCCGCGCATCTATATGGCTCTTCGCCAGGAGGATCGTCTGCCAATAACAGACATCATGGCCCAGACGCCATCGATCCCCGACAACTGCCAGTGGGGCCTGTTCCTCCGCAATCACGACGAACTCACGCTTGAAATGGTTACCGACGACGAGCGCGACTACATGTACCTGGCCTACTCGGCAGACCCGCGCATGCGCGTCAACGTCGGTATCCGGCGCCGGCTGGCACCCTTGGTCGACAACAATCGCCGGCGCATCGAACTGTTGAACTCCCTCCTTCTCAGCTTTCCGGGTACGCCTATTCTTTACTACGGCGACGAAATTGGCATGGGCGACAACATCTACCTCGGCGACCGCAACAGTGTTCGAACTCCCATGCAGTGGAACTCGGACCGCAATGCCGGTTTCTCAAATTGCAATCCCGCGCGGCTCTACTTTCCCCTGATTATGGATCCCATCTACGGCTACCAGGTCGTCAATGTGGAAGCTCAGCTAAGCGATCAGTCCAGCCTGCTGCACTGGACACGAAACATGATCGCCTTACGCAAGCTCTTCCAGGTATTCGGCCGTGGAACCCTCAGCTTTTTGAGCCCGGTGAATCGCAAGATCCTTGCCTACGTCCGCGATCTTGAGCGCGGCGATGGTTCGCACGAGATCGTGCTCTGCGTGGCCAATCTCAGCCGCTTTGCCCAGCCGGTCTCCCTGGACCTCGCCGACTATAAAGGCGCCGAGCCCGTCGAGATGCTGGGCTATGTACCGTTCCCCGTCATCACCGAAGCTCCTTACGTACTTACCCTCGCTCCGTACTCCTTTTTCTGGCTCGAGCTCCAGCCCCCGGGCGTGAAGCCAGGGTGATCCTCATCCAGTTTGTCCGCATCCTAAACTTGTAAAAGGTCCAGCCGCATGGAGACCGGTCAATTGGGGACTGTAGATAGCCCACAACTGCTTTAAGATCAACTTCCCGCATGACGATGACAACCACTGACCCAATTTCCGACGCCACCACTCCTATTGCACGTTCCGAGAATGGACTCTTCGTCCTGCTCGCCGCCATGACGCCCGAACAACTCGAGCGGGTCCTCGCCAAGCTGGCCTTGTCCTTCCCGGCGGATGACCTGCTGATCGCTTCTCCAGACGCGGCCTCCGATGCGCCCCTGGCGGACTCCCACCCCTCACTTCGGATTGTCACTGCTCCGGCGGCCAACGCATCCTGGACCCTTACTGCCGCTGATTTCGTCAGCGCTTACCAACTTGCCAGCAAGAACAATGCGCCTGCCGTTCTGATGCTGGGTCCGGAGTCAGGCTCACTCGCATCATCCGCGATCCAAGCCCTCGGTAACGCCATTCGCACTACCCCCACCGACCTCGCAGTTTCCTGCTACGATCTGCCGCCGAACGTCGGTCTTGTCAACTCCGCAATTATTTATCCGCTTACCCGCGCGCTGTTCGCCTCAGACGTGCGATTTCCCCTCGCCATCGATCTCGGCCTCTCGCTTCGCATGGCCGAACGGCTAGCGGGCTCCGCCCATCGTTTTGCCACGCTGAACCAGGGCGAAGCGCCTCTTTGGCCGGTCAACGAGGCTGCGGTAGCCGGCTTTACCATCGACCAGTTCGATGTCGGACCTCGCATCCAACCCCAACCCGCCGGGCCCGACCTCAACACCATTCTTCCCCTGGTTATCGGATCTCTTTTCTCAGACATCGACGCCAAGGCAGCATACTGGCAGCGTTTCCGCCAGTTGCCGCCCGCGCGCGTGCCGTTGGCCATGGAGCAAGCGGCCTCCACCGATGCGGCTGCGGATATCGCCCCTATGCTCCAGGCTTTTCGGCTTGGCTATACCAACCTTCATGAGATCTGGTCGCTCGTGCTGCCGCCGAACTCGCTGCTCGGACTCAAGCGGCTCGCGGCAATGGACGCTTTAGAATTCCGCATGCCCGATAGCCTTTGGGCGCGCATTGTCTTCGACTTCCTCCTCGCCCACCGGCTCCGCACCATTAACCGCGGACATCTGCTGGGCGCGCTTATCCCGCTTTACCTCGCATGGGTTGCAAGCCACATCAACATCACCGCCTCCGGCACCTCCCCTGAAAGCCATATCGAGGCCGTTGCCGCTGCTTTCGAGGCCGACAAAGCCTACCTGGTTTCACGCTGGCGATGGCCAGACAGGTTCAATCCATGAGGTTCCGCGAAGCCATTTCCGGCACGAAGCAAGTGAGTCGATTCAAGGGGTGATTCCTATGCAAACAATTCTTGCCACTACGGTGCAGACAAGCCAAAACCCGACTTTGCAGCCCTTGTATTCGGATAACACGTCCATCTGGCACCATATGTCCGACGCGCTTTATCAGTCGGTCTACCGCGTGCTCTCGCTGCTCGTCGCCATCTTGCCCGGTATCCTGGCCTTCGTTGTTGCCCTGGTCATATTTACCTTGATCGGCATGGCTCTCTCTGCGCTGTTGCGGCGGGGGCTTACGGCGGCCAAGTTTGATGATCGCCTCTCACGCAGCCGCGGCAACATCGACTGGGCGCCATCCACTTCTCCGACGGCGCTTATGGCCCGGATCTCCTTCTGGGGCTGCGTCCTGCTGGGACTCGTCATTGGCGTTTCGGCCATCGACGCCTCCTACGCAACGGCGACAACGCTCACCAGTTCGCTGGTTCCCTACCTGACGCGATTTATTGGGGCCACGTTTCTGCTCATCGCCGGTACTCTCCTCGCGCGGTTCCTTGCCCGTTCGGTTCTTATCGGAGCCGTCAATGAGCAGCTCCAATACGCGAGATTCCTCTCGCTCGGTGTAAAGTGGCTTGTGCTCGTGCTTACCGCGGCCATGGTCCTGGACCATCTTCAGATGGGCGGCAACGTCGTTGAGTTGGCATTCGGCATCCTCTTCGGCGGCATTGTCCTTACGCTTGCTCTCGCCGTGGGTCTTGGCTCCCGCGACCTGGTGAGCCGCTCGCTTGAAAGCCATACTGAACGCTCCGGAGATTCCAGCGCCGTACCGCCAAATACCCCAACCACGGGCGCCGGTGAGTCTATCCGGCATTTCTGATTAACGCGTCTAGATTTGGCTGCGCGTAGTTGGATGGCTCGAGCGAGGTACATCGGAACTTCAGCACTGAGATTGACCGGCCAAGGATGGCCAAGGTAGGTTGAGGCGTGAACTTTCCTCGAAGCAGCGGAATCTTACTGCATTGCACTTCTCTGCCAGGCCGCTTTGGCATTGGCGATTTTGGGCCGTGTGCCTGCGAATTCGCCGACTTCCTTTTCGCCGCCGGGCAGACGTTGTGGCAGGTGCTGCCGTTGAATCCGACCGGATACGGTGACTCCCCTTACCAATGCTTCTCTGCTTTTGCCGGCAACCCGCTATTGCTAGGCCTTGAGAGTCTGCGGGATCAGGGGCTGCTCCAGGAGTCGGATTTGGCTCAGGCGCCTATCTTTCCTGAAGACTCGGTCGACTTCGGGGCGGCGATTCAGTTCAAGATGCCGATGTTGCGCCGGGCGGCACGAGCGTTCTTTGCCGATGCGGCGCATTCGGATCTCGCGGCCTTCGATCTTTTTTGTGAAAACGCACGGCCGTGGCTTGATGACTTCGCGCTCTTCATGGCCCTGAAAGACGCGCACAATGGAACGGCCTGGACCAACTGGGATGCAGGAATTCGCCAACGCGACGCGGACGCCATCAGCGAGTGGACGCTCCGGCTTGCACCCGAGTTGAACGTCATCAAGTACTGGCAATTCGAGTTTTCACGCCAGTGGAGCGGCATCAGGGCCTATTGCCGGCAGCGCGGCATCCACCTGATGGGCGATATCCCCATTTACGTCGCGCACGACAGCGCGGATGTCTGGTCTCACCCGGAACTCTTTTATCTCGACGATCGGGGCAATCCGACCGTGGTTTCCGGCGTGCCCCCCGACTACTTCAGCTCGACTGGACAACTTTGGGGCAATCCAATCTATCGCTGGGACGTACTGAGGGCCGACGGATATAGATGGTGGATTGAGCGTTTCCGCGCCTCGCTCGCACACTTCGATCTGGTGCGGCTCGATCATTTCCGCGGCTTTGAATCCTATTGGGAGGTTCCGGCCGGAGAGCCGACCGCCATTCACGGGCGATGGGTTAAGGCGCCAGGAGACGGACTTCTCTCGACGCTCGAAGACGTCTTTGGCAAGCTGCCGATTGTTGCAGAGAACCTGGGAGTCATCACATCGGCGGTCGAGGAACTGCGAAAGAAATTCGGCTTTCCGGGGATGAGCATTTTGCAATTTGCATTCGGGACGGACCCCCAGGGACCATCCTTTCGTCCGCATAATTACAGCCGCGACCTGGTCGCCTTTACCGGCAGCCACGACAACGACACCGCAATAGGGTGGTGGTCGAGTGGAGGCGCGGCCGATAGCACTCGATCACTGGAGGATATTCGCAAGGAGCGTGAATTCGCGCGCGCCTATCTCAACTTCGTTGACGATGCGGAGATCAACTGGATCCTGATCCGCACGTTGGCGGCCTCCGTCGCCGACCTTGTGATTGTCCCATTGCAGGATGTGCTAGGGATGGGCAGTACGGCCCGCATGAATCTCCCCGGCACGATGAGCGGAAACTGGAAATGGCGTTATCGTCCGGGCGTATTGAGCCGCGAAGTGTCTGCGAGACTCCGATCCATGACCGCGCTCTACGACCGCGCGAACGGCTCCTTAGCAGCTACGGGAGAAGGTTGCGACCTCTGAGAGGTTTCAGACTCTTGTCATCGAGCGGGTGCAAGGCGCGCGGTCGTTGCTGGACGAAAAAACTCAGGCGGTTCGGTCAGACCCAAGCGTGGCTTGAATTTCCAGGCTCAGCCTCTGGTTAACTCGCGCCGCATCGATCCAGAACGGCGTCTTCACGCATTCCACCTCCAACAATTCTGTGTCAGGATCGTACTTCCACTGAATCCTAACCCCATCTTTGACGGCTTCTCCCGATGGGCGGGCGATGGGAATGCCATTCTGCGTTGCCTTTTTTCGTAAGCGCGCAAAAACTACGCGCGTGATTCCGCGAAACGTCAGCCTGGAACTGGACATCCAACTGCACCTCATGCACTTGTGAGTTCAATGGCTGGCTCTCCGAAATAATCTACCTGAGGATCGTCGCAATCGATTCTGTCGATCCCCTGCGTAATGGACGTTGAAAGAGCGAGAATTGTTCAGCTGTCTCTCGTGAAATTGATTTAACCTTCGCAAGGCATCGTCTGAGGTGTACGCAGCAACCTGCCCGAATCCAATGGCGTACTCCAGGTCCCTCAAGACCTCGAAGATCTTTGACCGTCAGATACTCGCGAGAATGTCTTCGCAACTCGATGGGGGCAGACGGGGAAAAGGCTCCGAGGATCGCCCCGGAGCCCTTTCCAATTGTGGCAAAAAATCCGCCAAGTTTCAAAGCCGACGTTTACTCCCAGTGTGCCGTGCGTTCGGCATCATCAACGATGCGATGCGCTTCGTCGATGTGCTTGATCGCACGATCCCGCAACCCACGCGACTCGGGAACATCTTCGGCTTTGGAAAGATCGTTATGGGCCGACCACAGCAGTTCGTTAGCCTTGCGGAAGCGGTCATGGGGGCTCAGGTGGGTGTCGATGGGGAACGGATCGTTCAGCGATTTTCCGTCGTCGATGGCCGCGCGCTTGATCTCGCCTATGGCGGCGTCAATTTCGCGAATAGCATCATTGTCCTCGTGCTTCACCGGGCCCCACACCCAACCATCGTTGAGGTAGTGCCGAGCGGCGCGCAGATCGCTCAGCGCGTGCAGATAGTGGGGATGTGGCCCCGGAACTTCCTGTGCTTTCACCGTAGTGGGTACAAACACCGCCAAAACTCCAACTGCCAGAAATACTCCACGGAAACTCTTGCGCATGTCTTCTACTCTCCAAGGGGTGGATTGATTGTTTGTGCAACTGTACTTGATAATACCCGGCGAGCTCAAAGAAGTTGCGCCCGCCAAGGAAAGAAACGACGGGACTGATTGAGACCTGGTGGCTGAAGGGGTATCAAGTCGCGACCATCTCAGGCGCAGGTGCGAACTTCACTGGATCTTGCGTTTCAAGATCAAATGGACTCATGAGCAAATCAACACACTCATCGAGCAGCCTGCGAAGCTGTCGGGATCTCGCCTTTCAATCCTGTGACTTGCCGCGCCCTTCCGTCGCTGGCTGCCGCTTATTGCGCCCTGCGGTAGTTAATCGTCTCGCCGTCGAGCCGGTACTCGGCGGAGCAGACGTCGCCGCCGCAGATCATCGGATCACCGGCGCAAAGCTGGCGGCGTGTGATCAGTCCCATCGTCCCGCAGCGCGGGCACGACATGACTGCAACATAGGGGTTTTGGGCTTGACCCATCTTCGCCTGGTTCTCCAGCACGAAGATTGTTCCGGGGTCCATTCTTTCGGGAATCCATTCTTCCAGAAACTGCAAATCGGCTGACATAGTGCCCTCCGGTTGGTCGAAGCTACAAAGCCGATTCCGTAAACCCGGTCAGCTTTGTTGTGCAACAACAGCAGACTGCGAATGGTGCGAATGGCTTGTCCGGAGGTTTAGACTCCTCCGGTCGAAATTAGTGTGCTTGCAAGCGATAACATAAGTCAACTGGAATCGAAAGCCCGAATTATCGAACGGGACTCCTCAGCCCTGCGCGGGAGAATCTCTGTCCTATCGTCCCGTTCCAGTTCCTGGCGAAGCCGTGCCTTGCGCCGCCGCAACCGCGTCGATGGCTCTGTAGGTTTCGACATTCCGCAGGATGGCCTCGACATACTCACGGGTCTCGGAGAAGGGAATCGATTCGACAAACTCGTCGATGCCCTGATAAGGCCCTGCGGCCTGCCAGTCCACCACGCGTTCATCCCCGGCGTTATAGGCCGCCAGCGCATACTCCTTCACGCCCCCGAAGCGATCCAGGGTCTTGCGCAGATAACGGGTGCCCAGCCGGATGTTGGTTGCCGGATCAAGCAACTGGAAGGTCTGGAAGTTGCTCATTCCTTCTTCCCGGGCCATCGATTTGCCCACCGAAGGCAGCATCTGCATGAGGCCGTAGGCATTGGCCGGTGAGATGGCCGACGGGTTGAACTCCGACTCCTGCCGAATCAGCGATGCCACGAGATAAGGATCCAGATTGTTCTTGGCCGACTCGGCCTTGATCGTCTCCCAATAGGGCTCGGGGAAGAGAATGCGCCAGTAGGCCAGCGGGATCGACTGAATAGATGCCGTGGAGGCGTAAGGCAGAGCCTTCTTCAGCGAACGCATCGCGCGAAACGTTTCGCCATATGAGGCATAGATCTGCGCCTCGGCCAGAGCGCTCCAGGAGGCTGAGTCCGGATCGGCGGCGATCTCCTGCGCGATGTAGTCGTTTAAACCCGCATTGGCCAGCAGGCGCGCCTTGGCCAGGTGTGGGCTCTCAGTCGGAAAGCTCTCCACAAGCACTGGTACCGACTGAGCTTGGAAGCGGTCCAGTTGCGGCTCAACGGTGACGGGCGCATCCCCCAACGCGGCCAGCCGTTGCCGGGCCATCTGGGCATAAAAGTAGTGCTGGTAGGCGCGTACGATGGCCCGGTAGTTGGCCGCGGCCCGCTCCGGCTTGTGATCCTGAGTCTCATAGAGGCGTCCCCGCCAATAGAGCGCGCTCACCGTCTCCTTGGCCTCGGGATAGAGCCGGATCTGCTCATCGAAAATGCGCGTCGCCTCGGGATAAAGCCCCTGCCGGTAGCTCAGCCAGCCCGCGCGCCAGTGCGCCGCCGCAGTGTTCTTGGCCGACGGAAAACGTGTAGCCAGTGTGCTGTAATACCCAACTGCCTGCCCATAATCGCGGCGCAGCATATACATATTGCCGCTGGAAAAAAGCGCCTCGGCCAGCCACGGGCTTTGCGGAAATCTCGACTCCATCTGAGCCACAATCTGCTTCTGTTCGTCGAGGGCATCGCGGTTTCTTGCCAACTCCATCAGCAGATAGAGCCGCCGCGCGCCGCTTTCATCGTTTGTATCGGGCAGGGCTTCAGCTTCGGGCTTGGTCAGCCGCTTAAGCTTCAGGTCGCAGGCCGCGGCAGCTACGGCAAAGCTGTTGCGGCTTGCAGCATCCAGGGTCGACCGCCGGGCCAGCGCGCGGTACTGTTCGCTCGCCTCCTCATAACGGCCTGCGTTGAAGTAGGAATCACCCAGACTGCGCAATTCCGTTGTCGTCAGGCTCGTCTCGACGCCCAGCGAGGTGAGCTTCGCCCGCGCGACCTCCGACTCGGAGCTGAGTGGATGAGCCAGCAGCAGCCGCTTGAAGATGGCCACCGCATCCTCCTCCCGTCCCAGCATGAACGCAACCTGCCCTGACGCAAGCTGATATCCCGCGCGATCGGCCGCGTCGGTATCCGCGGCGGCCGTCAGCACACGCTGCGCGCCTTCGGCGTTTTTCAGGGCGAGCAAGGCGTTGGCTTCTAGTTCCGGCGCTTGATCGACGAAAATGCTGTCCGGATAGCGCTCGGAAAAGCCATTCAACAGCGCCTCGGCTGCTTCCTCATTGCCCGCTTCGTGATTTGCGCGCGCGGCCAGAAAGTCCGCATAGTCGGCCAGTTCTTCGCCGCTCTTCCGGGCCAAGCGAAAGTCTGAGATCGCCTCCCCGAAACGCCTGTCGAGCCAATAGGCATGGCCGAGCGCCAGATAGGCCGCCGCCGCAGCCTCACCGGTATGCTGTTGCGCGTACTTGGACACTCCCGCATAGGCCGCCGGAGTGCGCAGAGTCGCCAGTTGTTGTGCCATGGGGCGCAACTCGGTCGAAGCGACAAATGCTAGCTTGATACGAGCCGTGCGCGCCCGGCGCACCGCTCTGCTTGCCCTTGGCTTCGGCCTTCGAGCTCTTTTCCCGGCTGTGCTCTTGGTCTTCGCAACCGTCTTTGCCGTCGATTTCGCGGCGGGTTTTTTGGTTGTTGTGGTCGAAGCGGGCCCAGCGGGCGTGGTCGCAGAGCCGCCGGAGGATTGCCCCGCAACAGGTTGCAAAACCATGAGCACAGAAAGAAAACCAGCAAGATAACTTGCGGACTGGCGCAAAACACAAGTTGGGAGGAGAGCGACCTTCATCCTTCCACTTTAAGCCGATTTTGCGGTCGGTTGAGATCAGGGAACCACTCGCGTTACCGAAACCCTCGCAAGATGGGACGGGCTTGTTCGGCGGTGGTGCGGTGTCCAGTGCTGTTTGCCGACCAGTTACGGAACGAGATCTTTCGACTCCCCGAGAAGATCAGTACCGATTCGGCGCGACCACGCTCTGCAAGACCAGACAAGTGTGCGGCTTGCCGCAGAGTGACGCGCGTCACTCCTCCCGCCCTTCTGTTTTGGTAGTTTCGATCCAAGCATTATCCACTCAACTCGTGGTTGCAGATTCCTTTTGTTCTCCGGGGTGCTCGGTCTCCAGGTTTAGGTTGTCTGCTGCCTGAAGGGCGATTCCCGTGTTTCTTGTAAACCGGTTCTATGCTGTTGGTGCGCCGATCTTTGCTTCGCCCCACCTGAACTGTTTCTTTCGGTCTAAGACAGTCCGGTGCGCTTCGAAGTTCTCGACCTTTTCTCTCATAGCACTGGTCGGGTCTTTGGTGATCTTGCTGAGCGCTTGTTCGTCGATAAGCAGAAGCGCTATTTCAGCGTCAGCCAGCACAACCAGCACACCTAGCAGCACATCCAACTCCTCTGTAGCGGGCATTCCCGCAAAACTGCAGTTTGCGATACAGCCAACAGGTGCGGCTGCCGGAGCAACCATTGCGCCCGCGATTAGCGTCTCGATTCTCGACGCGCAAGGCAACTTGGCAACGACGGCTTCCAATACGATCAAGCTGAGTCTTCAGGCCAACCCAGGCCATGGGACGCTGCAGGGAACGACCTCGGCGGCTGCTGTCGCTGGTTTTGCCACCTTCAGCGCGTTGAGCGTCAATTCGGTCGCAAATGGATATACCGTCAAGGCCACCAGCGCAGGTTTGACCGCGGCCACCAGCACAGAGTTCACGGTAAGCGAACCTTTGCCGGAAGAGCAAGCCGCACAGGCCGACGTGTTCGTAGACTCGATTGGCGTTGGGACTCATCTCAGCTACAACAACACTCCGTACTTTACGGCCTGGCCCCAGGTGCTGAGTGCACTCGAAACGCTGGGTGTGCGCCATATTCGCGATGGCTTCTGGACGTGGGATCCTTCTTCGCCTTACATTAGCGAGCATAGGGCCCTGGCTGCCGCGGGCATACGCTGCACTTACGTTGTGCCGATCACTTCAACCGGGGTACCGGAAAGCATCGAGCAGTTTAGTCCCGAGGTCGGGGACATGGAGGCGCTTGAAGCTCCGAACGAGTGCGATTTAGCAGGCAACTGCGGCGCAACGCCTCAGGCGGGAATCGACAATATGCTCGCCTTCTTGCCGGCCATCGATGCGGCCGGAGAAGACTTGGGGATTCCGGTTGTGGGACCATCATTCACCCAACAGTTTTCCTACGTGAGCGCGGGCAACATTTCCAATGAAATGACCTACAACAATCTTCACGTCTACTTTGGCGGACGGAATCCTGGAAGTGCCGGATGGGGCGATTTTGATCCCGAAGGGAACAGCTATGGAAGCTTTCTCTGGTGGCTCGATCAAGCAAATATCGATGGCCCCAACAAGCCGGTCGAAATCACTGAGACAGGGTATATGGCTTATCCGACGACGACCACGCCCTACACCATCCCTGAAAGCGTTGAAGCGTCATACACTCCGCGGACTCTATTATTGTCCTTTCAACATGGAATCAAGCGCACCATCTTGTATGAGTTGCTCGACGAGGTTTCGTCACCGGGATATGGAATTCTGCACAGCGATCTAACGCCCAAGCCGGCTTATACTGCCATCAAAAACCTGATTGCGAACCTCTCTGACCGGGGAAGCTCCTTCACGCCGGGAAAGCTCGCCTACTCGATCGAGGGAGGGGGGTCTAGTTTGAACCACCTGCTGCTACAAAAGCGGGATGGATCCTATTGGCTGATACTCTGGCTTGAAGAACCAAGCTTCAATCCCGCGAACGACCAACCAATCCCAGTCACTCCGCAACAAATCACCCTGACACTTGCGGCGCCCGATGCCAGGCAAGTGCTTAACTGGGACACCAACGGCAATATGAATTGGTACAACGCGACGATGGAGGGCGACACGCTCCAGCTCACGGTCAGCGATCAGGTATCGATTGTGAAGATCGTCAAATAGGCCTTCAAAGAGCGGGCCATGCGACTAGATCACGGCCCGCTCATTGAAGGCCCATGCCGTACGGCCTGATAGTGGCCCCAGAAAGCAGAAGCTTTCCACTTTAACACTTTAGCTGCTTTCGCGGTCTTCCCCTTCTCGATCGACATCCGAGCCCGGCAGAGATTCGTTGTCACCCGGATCAAGCGGGCCGCTTCCGTGCGGCAGGAAGATCCCGTCCTGGGCCAGCAACGCTTCGTAGACGGGCGTGTGCCGCCAGTGACGTGCCAGGGCGAAGGCACTCATGTTGGCGATCATCAATGGGAGAACCAGCCCATAACCGCCCGTCATTTCAAAGATGATGAGCACCGATGTCATGGGCGCGCGAACTATGCCGGCGAAGACGGCTCCCATGCCAACCACGGCAAATGCTCCTACGGAATCCGCTGAGTGATGAAAGACGATCACGTCCAGGTAGCCAACTGCGCCGCCCAACATTGCACCCATGAAGAGAGCCGGTGCAAAGATGCCGCCCGAGCCGCCGCTGGAGTAGGAACTGACCGTGGCGGCGAGCTTGAGCACACAAAACACGAGCATCGCGGTCACCGTCATTTTGCCTGTGAGTGCCAACGTGAGAGTTTTGTACGGGTCGCCTGCGATGCCGTTGAGGTGAAAGAGCGCCAGCGCGGCCACCGCCATGCCGCCTGTGGCCGCACCTCCGATTGCCGGGTGCACCCAGCGAGGCACGCCGGTGAGCCGCCGGAACCAGGCGCGAAGCCCCAGTAACGAATCGGTGAATGCGACAGAAACTAAAGCTGCCAACAGGCCCAGCAGCGCGTACCACACCAGCGAAGAGGACTTGGTGAGCGTGTAATTGCCCTGCACGTGGAATACGGGGGTTGAGCCCATGATCGAGTGTTCGACAACGGCAGCCAGAGCGGCAGCGACAATGACGCCGGAGAGCATGGTCTGGTCGAGGTCGCCGATCAGCTCCTCAAGGGTGAAGGTGACAGCGGCAATGGGCGCATTAAAGGCAGCGGCGATGCCTGCCGCCATGCCCACCGATGCCATGCGGCGGGAGTTCCTGGGGCCGAGCCGGGCCACGCGGGCAAGCATGCTGCTGACACCCGCGCAAACCTGCACCGTGGGCCCCTCAAGGCCCAGCGATGCGCCAGAGCCGATTTGCAGAGCGCAGAGCACGAATTTGCCGATGGTTTCGCGGACGGTCACCATGCCGCTTCGCAGAGCGTATGCCACTTTCACCTGCGGGATGCCGCTGCCCGCGGCGGCGGGGGCAAGGTAGGTGAGGCCCAATCCAGCGACCAGGCCGCCGATGGTGGGGGAAACAACGGTCCACCATATCCAGCCATGGCCGCCTGCACTATTGGCACTGTCAATGAGCAGAGCCTCAAGCCCCATGATGCTGAGGTGAAAGGCCACGGCAGCGAGCCCGCAAAGCCCGCCGGCCAGAATGGTGACGGCCAGGAGGCGTTGAGGCTCGTTGGGCATGCGGCGCAAGAGCCATGCGTAGAAATGTTCGTAGAGCCCCCGGAATGCTGTCCAATAGCTGAGGCTCGGCGGTTCCTGACTGGCCGGGGAAGTCACAGAACCAGTATAGATGCTGTGTGGTTTGGAGCGCTCGGCGACTGGCTGGCTGAACAGGACGGGGACCACTACCACCCTTCCGCTTCCGTTTGGTTCACCCCACCGCCGTCCGTTACACTCAACAGATAGGACCCCCAGCGCAACCCAGATCAGGTCCAGAGTATTTCTAGCATCCAAGCCCCATGGCGATCATCCAACCGATTGCAGGAGAACTCGAGCCGCATCCAGACGTAGCCCTTGTTGAAAGGGTACGCGCGGGAGATGTTGCGGCCTATGATGCTCTCGTGCGCAAATATGAGCGCCAGGTCTTTCGCATCGCCCAGCACATTACGCAGAACCGGGAGGATGCGGAAGATGTCGTGCAGGACGCCTTCCTGAAGGCGTACGAGAAGCTCGATCAGTTTCAGGGTAATTCGAAGTTTTATACATGGCTGGTTCGGATTGCGGTCAACGAGAGCCTCATGCGCCTGCGCAAGCGGCGCACCGGCAAGATGGTTTCGATCGATGAGGACATCGTTACCGACGAGGGCAGTGTGCCGCGCGACCTGGCCGATTGGGCTCCAGACCCTGAGCAGAACTACGGCCAGGCCGAGTTGGCCGAGATTCTGCGCAAGACCATTCAGGGGCTACCGCAGGGGTTTCGTATCGTGTTTGTACTTAGAGACGTTGAAGGACTTTCGACCGAGGAGACGGCGGAGACACTGGGGCTGAGCATTCCAGCCGTCAAATCGCGCCTCCTGCGCGCCCGCTTGCAACTGCGTGAGCGTCTCAGCCGCTACTTCCACAGGAAGAGGGCTTCCAGAGCTTCTAAGAGTGCCAGAGCCAGCAAAGCAAGCGCCAAAGAAACGAATCCTGAATTAATTGGGGGCAGTGAGAAGTGACCTGTAAAGAGTTTCTCGCCCTCCTTGACGATCTGATCGACGGTACGGTGACCGCTGAGACGCGCACCGAGCTCGAAGCTCACCTGGGCCGCTGCGGACATTGTGAGGTCGTCTTCAATACCACCCGAAAGACCATCGAGATTTATCGCTCGCACGAGATCTACGAACTGCCCGCAGGCCTTCGCGACCGCCTCCACGCCGCAATCATGGCACGTTGCAAAAAGGGCTGCTCATAGTACGACGAATCACCTGATTCCGATCACTGGGATAAGACTTTTCGTGCCTCGGCATCTGGTTCTGCCGCTGACCGGCGCATGATCGTATAAATCGTGGTGCGTTCGATCCGGTCACCGGCGCTCATTTTCGCCAGAGGACCATGAGTCTCCAATTCGACATAAGGGATGGGGTCAGGATTGGTGAATATCTGGGTAACGCTGCCGCCATCGGGATACTCTCCCGGCCCGTCTTCAGCATCGATTCGAAGCACCGCTGCCGGACCCACCCAAACCATGCTGCTTGTATCCGCGCCAATTTTTATGTACTGGCTCTTATGCCGCAACAGCGAAAGCAAGCCGCCCTCGACGCGCAGGCCTTCCGGCTCGGCCTCGATCAACCGGATGAAACCGCCGGGCATCTTCGACTCCTGGAGCAGCGGGAGAAAGACCCGCTCCGGCTCCTGCAACTGGGTGATGGTCCACACGCCGACAGTGACCGGGGCCCCGAGAAGTTTGCGAAACTCGGACCTGATCCGCATCGCTGGCTGTTCTGGGTCCAGTTCCACATGGCGCACGACCTGGATGCCGTAATTAGGATCGACCGGTGAGGTCAGCACCACGCCGCTCGCTCCGGCGACTGCCTCCACCGGTCCCAAATCAAAGCCAACCGGCGGCGGCCACTCGCGGCCTTGATGCAGCGGCCATTCGGTCTGTGGAGAAGGCCAGGACTTGTCGCCGCCAAAGTTGATCCATTCGGTTGAGGCAGGGTTGGACAGTTGGCCATCCAGTGCCCGGTTCTCCCAAAAAGGGCCATCTGCCTCGTCCTTGAGGCGCAGTTGCATTACGCGGCCAATAGCCGGGACAACGATTGCCTCAATGCTGCCATTGGCCATGAGATAGCAATCCGGCCAGCCATGCCAGGAGATTTGCGTGACAGCTATTCCTGGTTGCTTGTCGCCCGATGGATCGGACGCGCCCTGTGCTTCCATTGGGCCTTTCATCTTTTTTCGGCCTCTCCTTCGCCTTGGCGGCGCGATCAGACTCATGAATCACAATATACAAAGGTACTATGCCAGTGCGCAGTGGATCGTCAGACCGTAGACGGCGCGCAGATCGAATGAAACGTGGTGCTTCCCCCTACCGATAGTCGCAAGGAAGCTGCGGTGGAGGGTATTCTGAGTTTGACAACCAACTCTGCGCGCCCCAGGTCAAGATTCTGGAACCTGGGATAGCAATTGTCTCGATCCTAAGGAGCACACTGTGTACATCGCGAACGAACAGCGTTACGACGCCATGCAATATCGCCGCTGCGGGAAGAGCGGCGTGCGTCTGCCGGCTATCTCTCTTGGCCTCTGGCACAACTTCGGCGGAGTCGATGTTTTTGAGAACAGCCGCGCCATGGTGCGCCGGGCATTCGATCTCGGAATCACGCACTTCGATCTGGCCAACAACTACGGGCCCCCGCCGGGCAGCGCCGAGAGTGCCTTTGGCGAAATTCTGCGCCTCGATCTCAAACCGTATCGCGATGAACTGATCATCAGCACCAAGGCTGGCTGGGGCATGTGGCCGGGGCCTTACGGCGATTGGGGTTCGCGCAAATATTTAATCGCGAGTCTGGACCAAAGTCTCGAACGTATGGGCTTGGAGTATGTCGACATCTTCTACTCCCACCGCCCCGATCCCGAGACTCCAATCGAGGAGACGATGGGTGCGCTCGATCAGGCTGTCCGCTCGGGCAAGGCGCTATACGCCGGTATCTCCAGTTACAGCGCGACTCAAACCGCTGCAGCTGCCAAGATTCTGCGCGAACTTGGCACACCTTGCCTGATTCATCAGCCGAGGTATTCGTTGTTCGACCGCTGGGTCGAAGATGGCTTGCTGGATGTGCTGGGCAAAGAAGGCGTCGGCGGCATAGCCTTCTGTCCGCTGGCGCAGGGACTACTGACTGACCGCTACCTCAAAGGCATTCCCGAGGGCTCGCGCGCCTCCAAGCCGCATGGATTTCTCAAGAAGGCCGACATCGACGACCATCGATTGGCGCAGATTCGCGCTCTCGGCGAGGTCGCCGCGGCGCGCGGGCAATCGCTGGCGCAACTGTCGCTGGCCTGGGTGCTGCGCGACTCGCGCATGACTTCGGCGCTGATCGGAGCAAGCCGTGTCGAGCAGATCGAGCAGAATGTGGCAACGCTAGCGAACCTTGGTTTCGCCGCCGACGAGCTTGCCCGCATTGATGCGATCTTGAGCAAGTCTGCTTGAGGGGGTCGCCTGTGGGTCTGGAGACCCACAGGACAGTCGACCTGGAGGTCGGCGCCACCAACTTGCGGCACGGCTCAAGCCGCGCCCTTTCAAGACATCGACTTAATCAAAGTTTCTTAGCGTTACAACCGAGTTACAAACTGAATAAAGTATTTGCACGGTATTCGCATGGGGTTGACAGTCCTTTTACACGACCCGGCGGATACTTCCTCTGTGACTCAGCCAACTTTGCAAACGGTTCCATTGGAACTGGCCCTTGGTTCCACTCACGTGGAAGTTACTTATCCAGCTCTGGTTCCATCCGCGCCTCCCGCGCAGGCTAGGCCTCGCATCCACGCAGAGGTCGGCCGATACCGCCTGCGAATGGCCGAGACCCAGGAAGATCGTGACGCTGCCTGCCGGCTGCGTTTCAAGGTCTTCAATATTGAACTGGGCGAGGGGCTGGAGAGTTCCTACCAGACGGGATTGGATGCCGACCACTTCGACATCTTCTGCGAGCATCTGCTGGTGGAGGACAAGATGGAATCCGATCCGATTAGGCGCGTGGTGGGCACTTACCGGATGCAGTCCGGCGCCACCGCCGCGAGCAACCTGGGGTACTACTCCGCGCAGGAATTCAACTTCGCGCCTTATGAGCCTTTGCGGCCTGACATTCTCGAACTTGGCCGCGCCTCAATCGATCGCGAGCATCGGACGCCGGAGGTGCTGACCTTGTTGTGGAGGGGCATCGCCCAGTATGCTTCCGACATGGGGCTACGTTACCTTGTCGGCTGCTCATCACTAAATTCGAATGATCCGGCGGAAGGCTGGCAGGTTTATAGCCAGCTTGAGCACTACCGGGTTTCTCCCGAGTTTGAGACGATGCCGGCCACCGCTTATCTCTGCCCCAGCGAGCCAGAGGGCAGACACGCACAGCCGTCGCCCCAACCAGAAGACCCGGCGCTGAACAATCCGCCTCCCACCCAGGTCAAAATTCCAAAGCTTTTGAAGACCTACGTGGCCATTGGGGCGCGCATCTGTGGACCGCCGGCATGGGATCGTGATTTTGGCACCATCGATTTCCTTACTCTGCTCGATCTGAGATTGATTTCGCCCTCGGCGCGCAATCGCTTTCTGGCTCCGCTCACCAGTTGAACTTTCGCTCGATCCGGCGCGCTGTGGCGCTGGGATCGGCTCTGGCATTCGGGATTCTACGCTACTGGCTCCGCCGGGTACGTGGCCCCCTGACGGACAGCGAACGCGTGATATGGGTGCAGCGAACCTCGAAGGCGATCATGGCCGGGGCGGGCATTCGCTACGAGATTGAAGGCCAGGCGCCCACGCATGGCCTGGTTGTCGCCAATCACCTCAGTTATCTCGATGTGCTGATTCTTTCGGCGGCCATGCCGTGTTTTTTTGTGGCCAAGATGGAGATCGACGGTTGGCCGATCTTTGGCAAGGCCGCACGGGCCGGAGGGACGATCTTCCTCGACCGCACAAGCCTGGCAAGCGCCATGACGGTGGCCGAGATGATCGGCGAGAAGCTCAAGCTGTCGATTCCCGTGCTGCTTTTTCCCGAAGGCACGAGCACTGATGGCAGTCAGGTGTTGCGCTTCCACTCGCGGCTGATCGATCCGGCCACCACGGCAGGAGCGCCGATCACCGCAGCCGCCATTCGATATGTCATTGAGGACGGCACGCCTGAACGGGAGCTTTGCTGGTTTGGCGACGCGCTTTTCGTGACTCATCTCTTCAAGGCGCTTGGCACGCCTGGCTTCACGGCTCGAGTTCGCTTTGGCGAGCCGAAAGTGTACCCAGACCGCCGGACCGCGGCTGATGCAACCCGTGCGGAGATCACCGCCATGCGAACGCAGATGCCTCTGAAGTGAAGGTTTCAGATTGGGGGCAGTTCCGGCCCCGTCTCCAGTTGCGAATTTATTGCCATGCGCCAAGGAGCCGGCGAAGCAGAATCATTTGGCCTAGATGATAAGAGGAATGGTCGGCGACGACCAATACTTCTCTCAGGATGGTCTGCCCATCGCCATGCGGAATTCTGGCGAAGAGATCCGTCGAGTTATCGCTGACCAGATCGCACAGTGCCTGAAGATCTCTGCGAAATGCCTCCACGCTGTTGTCCCACGCCTCAGCATCCGGAGGGGCCTCGGTGGAAGGCCAATACCCGGCTGGAAATTCGGGGGACTTGTGGAGTGGATTTCGCGAGAACTCCAGGATGTCCCATTGGGCGATTCGCAGATGTTCCAACAGTTCCCAGGCGGAATGCTCAACGTTTCCGGGCTTCTTGCCGCGCAGGATGACCGGGAAATTCTCCACCGCACTATCAAAGTCGGCATGAGCATCGCCCCCCTTGAGAAGTTTAACGAGATGCTGCCGCAGTTGCCGACCGGTTTCCATAGGGATTTCCTCTTAGATGGTTTGAGCAGAATCTTCTTCGAACTCAGTGCACGAACCATGCTGCGCGTCCGCGAACTCTGTTCAATTAAAGTTTGTTAGATTCGCGAATACCCGAGCGGGTGGTATTGGCAGGAAGCTCTGAGAGAATTTTCTGCATTCTACTGGGTTCTGGCCTTGCCCGGACTTAACGAGAAAGGACAACTCTGCCATTCTCCAAAGCATCTATCCAAAGACTGTAGCTCGCCCAAGGAACTGGTTTGAGGTGCGAGTCACGAATCTCATTTGCGCGATGTTCACGCGGATGCAGCGGAGGTTTTATGTTTGGATTTTCTCGAAGCGTGGCGCTCGCAGTAGTCTTTTCCGTCTCGTCGGCGGTGATGGGCGCCCAAGAAACGAACCCGACCACAACGCCTCCCTCGTCCAATACGCCCACGGGCCCGAGTGAAGTGCGTGAAGGCGTGCCGATCTACAAGATCCAGGTAGTGGCGCGAGAGATCCCCGCAATCAACTACTTCCATCGCAGTGGGTCGACCAGAATAGGTTTTCAGGGGACATCGCTATTGCCCGCCGGGAAAGGCGAGGCAAAAGTCGACGCAGCGGCTGGCCGGACCTCGATCACAGCGCATTTCGAAGGACTATCTCCCGCCAATGGCTTCGGAGCGGAATATCTCACCTACGTGTTGTGGGCTATCACGCCCGAAGGGCGGCCTGTCAACCTCGGTGAAGTGCTCCCATCCGGCTCCAAAGACAAGAACGAGATCACGGTAACTACCAATCTGCAGTCATTCGGCCTGATCGTGACTGCCGAGCCATACTTTGCCGTCACCATGCCCAGCGACCTTGTCGTGATGCAGAACGTGGTGCTGGAGGACAAGACGCAGGGAGTGCTGGAGCAAGTGAACGCGCACTACACATTGCTGCCCCGTGGAGCCTATGCCGAGACCGCGGGCCGCCACACCGTGCTGCATCCGATCACCCGCAACGAGCGCTCGCCGTTGGAGCTTTACGAGGCGCAGAACGCCATGCAGATCGCCGAAGCCGCGGGCGCGGATCAGTATGCGGCCGACACGATGGCGACCGCGAAAACCGCTCTCAAGAATGCGGAAGATCTGGATAGCAAAAAGAGCAATCGCAAGGAGACGATTACCTTCGCCCGCGAAGCCGTGCAGTCCGCGGAAGACGCGCGCATTATCACCATCCGCAAGATCAAGGCTGAAGACGAAGCGGCGCAGTTGAAGGCTCGCCAAGACGCCGAGCAAGCAGCTCGGCAATCGAAAATGGACGCTGACCAGGCGAAATTGGCGGAGCAGCAACAGGCCGCGCAGCGCGCGCAGGCCGAGGCCGCCGCCGCCGAGGCCGAAGCCAGCGCGCAAAAAGCCCGCCAGGAGCAAGCGGCCGCCGAGCAAAGCGCGCAACAGGCAACTCAGCAGGCCGAGCAAATGCGCGAACGGCTCAAGCAGCAATTGAACCAGGTGCTGCAAACCACAGAGACAGCCCGCGGTCTGATCGTCAACATGTCCGATGTCCTGTTTGATTTCAACAAATACACGTTGAAACCCGATGCCCGGGAAAAGCTGGCCAAGGTCTCCGGAATTCTGCTTGCCTACCCGAATCTCAAGCTTCAGGTGGAGGGCTACACCGACAACATTGGCTCTGACGAATACAACCAAAAGCTGTCGCAGGAGAGGGCTGACGCTGTTCGCGAATTTCTGGTGTCGCAGAGTGTCCCTGACGGCAACATTTCAGCGGCGGGCTATGGCAAATCCGATCCGGTTGCCGACAACAGTAGCAACTCGGGCCGGGCACAGAACAGGCGCGTGGAGATGGTCGTTTCAGGAGCTTCGATTGGCGTCCAGGAAAGCGCTCCCGGAACTCAGTCGCAGAATCAGCCGTCTGGGACAGCGAATCCGCCTCAACAGTGAAATCGAGCAAACCTCAATTGCGACATTTGAGAGCCAGTTCGAGGAATTCCGGAAGCCGCGAGAGAACACCCAGGGTCTCAAGGTTGGCGCGATCGCGCTCGTCGATACCGGTTTTTCTTGAACCCTGCGGATCGGCATCAAGCTGGCCGGCCAAAAGGTCGGCAAGATAGTCAGCCACTGTGCAATCGAAGCCGGAAGGCGGGTTGGATGATGGTGATGTGCAATCGCTTCGACCGCGAGGTTGGGAGTCATCGCGTCGAATGATTCCCGGTTGTAGGCTATTGATCGCCTGAAGCTGGCGGAGCTGTCGAGGCTCTTACGACCAGGCTGGTTGAGACGAGGAATTCGCGCTGTTTTTTGGGGCTGGCGGGGTCTTCGGCTTGCTGTCGGAGTGCTTCAAAGGCGGCGCGAGCCAACTCGACGCGCGACAAGCGGATGGTGGTCAGGGGCGGCAGCGTGTATTCGGCGAAAGAGATGTCGTCGAGACCAATGACTGAGAGATCCTGGGGCACGCGCAGGCCCTCCATGTAGGCCGCGCGCAGTACGCCGATGGCGGTCATGTCGTTGGAGCAGACGACGGCGGTGGGCGGTGCAGCCAGGGCCCGCAACTTACCAAAGCCGGTGACTCCGCCCTTAAGGGTGTGGTCGCACTCGACGATCCACTTTTTCTGGGCGGGCAGGCGGGCGGCTTTCATCGCCGCGCGGAAGTCGTTTTCGCGGGTGATGGCCGAGTGCAGCTTATGCGGGCCGGCAAGGAAGGCGATCCTGGAGTGACCTAAAGCCTTGAGGTGATCGACTGCGGTGCAGATCCCTGTCCGGTAGTCGAGGAGGATGGTGGCGGTCTTGGGATTGTCCAGGTGAAACTCGGCCAGGACCATGGGAATGTTGTTGTCCATCAACTGGTCGAGGACCGGCTCCTCTTCGCCAAATGTAAGCACGGCAACGCCATCCACTTTGCGCTCTAACATGCGGCGGACGCAGCGAGTGAGCACCGCCGGATCGCTGTTGGTGCTGCTGACTAGAATCTCGTAGCCGCCCGCGACGGCCACCTCTTCAAAGCTCTGGATCAGCTCGGGGAAGAAGGGGTTGGTGATGTTTTCAACGATGATGCCCAGCAGGCGGCTGCGGCCCGAGACAAGCGTGCGCGCATGTATGTTGGGAAAATAGTTGAGCTGGTGGATGGCGCGCCAGACGCGCTTTTGCAGCTTATCGCTGACCGCCGAGGAACCATTGACGGTGCGGGAGACCGTAGCGATGGAAACCTTGGCCAGAGAGGCTACGGTGCGAATGTCGGGAGACTTGGCGACTGTCTTGCGGGTTTCTTTTCGAGCCACGAAACCATCCTTTTTCGCCATGGGGCGTTATGAATTATCGGCCAACAGCAGGCGCAGATCGCGAAGATTTTGGCCGGTAGGACCGGTGACGACGGCGTCGCCCAGAGCCGTAAACATCGGGCAGGCGTCGAAGGCGGCCAGCGACGATTTGAGGTGGAAACCGAAGGCGTGGGCGCGGGCGACGGTGGTGGGGTCGGCGATGGCCCCAGCCGACCGGGTGTTTCCATCGATGCCGTCGGAGCCGGCGCTAAGCACGGTGAGCCGTTGGCCGGGATAGCTCTCAAGCTCAAGTGCGCAGGCCATGACGAATTGCTGATTGCGGCCACCGGCGCCAGGAGTGCGGTCGAGCGTCACCGTGACCTCACCGACGGAGATGAGGCAGAGCCGGGGGTGGATGGCGCGCAGGGCATCGAATCTCTCCATCAGATATCGGGCGGCATCAGCGTAGTCCCAGTCGTCGCAGGTGTTGTCGATCACGACATGAAAGCCGGCATTCTCGGCCAGGGCTTTGGCGTTCTCTGCAAGGTCGAGGCTGGAGAGCAGAATCTCGAAAACCGAATCGCGGAAGGCAGTCTCCTCGCCCGACATGCTGGCGGCCGCGGTGATGCGTCGCGCGGGCACAAAGCCGGGCATGGAGAGCTTTGGAAAGAATGGCGCGCGCCATCCCTTGCTGCCGGGCGACTCGGGCAGGTCGGCGCGCTCGAAGAAGTCGCGGATGGAGGCTGGCAGCTTGGGCGCGAGATTGTACTTGTCGAGCAGTTGGCGGACCTCGACGACGGTCGAGTGGTCGGGCGAGGTGGGGCCGGAGGAGAGCGCATCGAGCGAGCGCAGAGGCACATCAGGAACCAGCAGGCTGACCTTGGCGGCGTCGGGCGCGGCGATGGCCAGACGCCCGCCCTTGACTGCCGAGAAGTGCTTGCGCAGGGTGTTGACCTCGCTGATCGGCGCGCCCGAGGCCAGCAGCAACTGATGGAAGGCGATGGTGTCGTCGAGCGAAATGCGCGGGTCAAGAGGCAGATCAAAGATGGCCGAGCCGCCGCCGGAGATCAGGAAGAAGACCAGCGTGTCTTTGCGGGCCTTTCTGAGCATGACCAGCGCTGCCCGGGCCGCGGCGAAGGAGTCTTCATTGGGCAGGGGATGGCCGCCCTCGAAGTAGCGGAAACGCCAGTTGCGTTTTTTTGGAAGCAGGTTGGAGCAGCAGATGCCCCGCATTCCCTTGCGGCGCTTGATGCGGCTGAGCAGGACCTCGAGCATGGGGGTTGCGGCCTTGCCCAGTGCGATGACCAGAATGCGCTTGTAACTCGCGATGTCGATGGTCTCGGGGCCGCTGCCGTCGGGCAAAAGACGGTGGAGAATGTTGCCCTCGATGCGAATTCGACGGTCGAAGGCAGAGGCAATGCTGCTTGCCTTGATAGCGCCGGTAAAGATCCCGGTTGCGGTGGCGTGCAGAGAGTCGAGGGCGGAATCGCTGACGGGGGTCATCGCAGTTGCTCCTTCAGCCAACCTAACTAATGCTGAACTGGACTGGCGCGGGGGTGAGAGTGTTCTCATCTGTATTCTACGCGCATTTTCGAGGGTACAATTTATCCAAACTGGCCGCTTTGCGGAGGATCAGTGAGCCGGGGCCACCGCAACTGTCCAGGAAAAGATCAAATGTTTCAAGTAATGGGACAAGACGCCCCATACGATATTCTTGCTGCATCATGAGTGATCGTTTGTTCGCCGATTTGCCCGCCGTTTCAATTGACCCCATTCGGTTTACCCGCCAACTCTGCGAGATCGAGTCGACCACGTATCACGAGGGCGCGATTGGCGATTTTCTCGACCGTTTTCTGGCTGCGCGGGGCTGGCAGGTGGAGAAGACTGCTGTCGAGCAGCCCAGCGAGAACCCGGGAGGGGGACCGCGCTGGAATATCTATGCGGGCGCGGCGGACGAGAAACCAGATCTTGTCTTTTCCACGCACATGGACACCGTTCCGCCGTACATTCCCTTTCGTGAGGATGATGAGTTTCTCTATGGCCGCGGAGTGTGCGATGCCAAGGGCATCCTGGCGGCCCAGGTAGCCGCCGCCGAGGCGCTGCGCGCGGAGGGCTTCAAGATAGGGCTGCTGTTTGTCAGCGGGGAGGAGCGCGACTCGGCCGGCGCGGTGGCTGCCAACAAGACACCCAAGGGAAGCCGCTTCCTGATCAATGGCGAACCGACCGACAATCGCCTCGCCTTGGCCTCGAAGGGCGCGCTGCGGGCAGCCTTCAAGGCGACGGGAAAGATGGCCCACTCGGCCTATCCCGAACTGGGAGAGAGCGCGGTTCACAAGCTGGTCGAGGTGCTGGGCAGGTTGCTGGCGATGCCGCTGCCGGAGTTGGAGGGCGTTGGGCCGAGCACGCTCAACATCGGCCAGATTCAGGGCGGTTACGCTCCCAATGTGATTGCCGACAAGGCTGAGGCGCAGGTGCTGGTTCGAACGGTGACCGACTCCGGGCCGGTACGGAAGCAATTGACTGAGATCGCCGGCGGTCTGGCGGAGGTGGAGTTCACGCTCGACACCCCCTTCATCCGCATGCGCGCCGTCGAGGGGCTGCCGACGATGGTGGCGAAGTTTTCCACCGATATTCCGCAATTGAGCAATTGGGGCGAGCCGCTGCTGCTGGGGCCGGGTTCGATTCACGTAGCCCATACGCCGTTTGAGAAGCTGGCGAAGAAGGAGTTGCTGGAGGCGGTCGAGCTTTTTATCAAGGTGGCAAAGCAGCTTCTGGGCTGAGGCAGCTTTTGCCCAAAAAGCAACAATAGGCGTTCTAAACCAATCCTTGGATCGATTCTTTGCGGTGCCATCGGTCTCAGGATAGGTACAATTGGGGAAACTCTCAGTCGAAAAGGGAGATTCTGGTGAAGACCCCATCGGCGAACGTGTGGTGCGCTCTCGTTTCTCTGTTCTTGCTTACGCCTTCTCCAGCCTTTCCGCAGGTCAAGCAGGGCACTGTCAAAGTCGATTCTCTTGCGGTTTACTCAAAGATGTCGGTCGAGAGCGATGAAGTCCAGACATTGCCACAGGGGACCGTGGTCCGCATTCTCCTTACGGTGAGCGGCGACGAAGGGAACTGGTGCAACATCGCGAGTCAGGACGGTTCGTCGAGATTTGGATATGTTCTGTGCTCGGGGCTTGATAGGCCCAAGGATGCTCTGGCCGAACGGGGCGGGTCGCTATCCCAAATTCAGATTATCAACTCGTACACCCCGGCCCAGACCCCAAAGCGGCAGACGCGCGGGAATGAGGAGGAGGACGGCCTCGTGGGCCAGATTCTTGCGCCGCTTCCGGGATACAGTTGGAGTAGTTATCGAAAGACACTCGTGATCGCCATCCGCAGAGGATGTCCCTACTGCGATGCAAGCATGCCTTTTTACAGGAGGCTCGGCGAGCAGGAAAAAATCAGTGTACTCCGCGCTCATCTTCTCGTAGTCATGCCGAATGACGCAGCCTCCGGAAGCAGCTTCCTGAGCAAGGATAATCTGGAGGTTCAAGGAATCTTCAGTCAAGACCTTGACGCTCTCGACGTCTCCGGAACACCGACCCTGCTGCTTCTCGACTCCAGCGGGCGCATCGAGCGTGCGTGGATTGGACAACTCCCGCCGAGGGGAGAGAAGGAAGTCATGAGCGCCGCAGAGGAGTGAGCGCACCGCATTGACGGGGTCTGCCTAAAAATCCAGTCGAAAATCGCAGTCTTTTAGCAAAGCCGGAAGGCTGCATGCTGCCAGGCCGATCAATGGTTTCGGGAGGCGAGTCGCACCTTTGGAGAGGCGGCCTCAACGGCGAGCTCTGCGACAGTTGCTTCATCGAGCACTTGCAGCATTGCCTCCTGCGCCTTCTCCCAGATGGAATGGGCTGGGCAATAGGAGCTTCTGTTGCAGGAGGCTCCGGTGTTCATGCAAAGGTTCAAGCAGATGGGGCCGTCGATGGCCTCGATGACTGCGCGGATGGTTGCCTTGCGGCCGGAGTCGAGAATCTCAAAGCCACCCGTTTGACCTCGCCGGGAGACGATGAACGCGCTGCGGCACAGGGCTTGCAAGACTTTGGAGAGAAAGCTCTTGGGGGCTCCGGTTGCGGCGGCCAGTGCGGGCAGCAAAGCGCGCTCCTGGGTTGGCAGGGTAGCCAGATGAATCATTACGCGAACCGCATAGTCGGCAGCCCGCGTCAGTTGCATCGTCGAACCGGTTTGAGCCATCTTGGAGGGTACCTTTCCTTTTATCCTACGGCAACGCAGTGGCCTATGCGCGTGGTCTGCGGGCAACTTTCAAATCCTCAGCGAGTGGACAGCCTTCGCATTGGGCAGTCCGGCGGCAATGGGCCTTGCCCACGGCAATCGTCAAGGCATGAAACTCATTGAAAAGCCGGGCCTGGTTCTCCTGATTATCGGCAACAAAGGCCAAACGTGTGAGAGTGGCCATGGACTCATATCCTTTGCGATCATGGCTGGGCGATGGCGCGATGAGCCGATGGCGATCGGTGATGCGGCGCAGATATTCGTCAGCAACCGGGACGGCATGGCCGAGGGCGTAAAGAAGTATTGCGTCGGCTGTCTCTGGCCCGACGCCGGGAAGAGCCAGGAGGCGGGCGCGGAGGTTGGCCGTGGGGTCCGCGGCAAAGCGATCGAGCGAACCCGAGAACTCCTCATCGAGCATTGCGACGAAGGCTTTCAGCGCGGGCGCCTTGCGGGTGAAAAAACCGGAGGGCTGGATCAGGCGCTTCAACGTTTCCAGAGGCAGCGAGCGTAGGCCATCAACGGTGAGGGCTCCGGCAGCGCGCAGGTTGTCGAGCGAGCGCTCAACGGCCTTCCATGCGGTGTTCTGCGTAAGATAGGCACCGAGAATCACCTCAAAGGGAGTCTTGGCCGGCCACCAGCGTTGTGGGCCGTAAGCCTCAAAGAGTAGATCGTGCATCCAGCGAAGTCGCTGGGCGGGGGTAGGTTTAGGAGCGGCCACGGCTAAGCTTAGGATAATGGGTGGCGCCAGTCTCATAGACGCCAGGCATACGAACGGATGGTTCCTGTAATGGATTTCGAAGGCCTCAGCTAAAAGGATCGGTGTATCTATGCAGGATGCCTTAACGCTTGTAAATATGAATTGGCTCGGAGCAGCGATACCAAGAGAGTATTTGCCGGCCCTTGCAGCAATTGCAGACAGGCTCGAAGCATCCCATATGCTGTGTTTCACATGCATCCCCCATGAAAAATTGGCGAGCCGTCGGAATGGAATCGATTGGTACGATGAGATTGCTGCGCAGATTGTGAAAGTGGGAGCTGTTTTGAAAGAGAAGCAGCCCATTCGCTTGAGAAATCTGGGTTGCGATTGCGGCGCCGAGTTTGCCCCGATTGCGCATTTGCTTTCCCAGCATCGGGAAAACTTGCTGGTGGTATGGTTCGATGCACACGCGGATCTTAATGCGCCTGCGTCACCTTTAGGAGGTTCTCCCTCGGGTCATTTTCATGGAATGGTCCTGCGTGCGTTGACTGGTCATGCCGCATTCGGGTTATCCAACTACTTGAGTCCCCCCATTGCGCCTTCACAGATCGTTCTGGCCGGAGTGCGCGAGCTCGACCCGGAGGAGCGTGACTACATCGCATCGGAGGCCATAACTCTCATTTCACCTGATGCCCTCGACCAACCAGCATGGCTTGCAGCCCTCGACGCCAGCGCCTCACAAGGCATCAGCAACGCCTATATCCATATCGACTTCGACGTTCTTGCGCCAGAAGAATTTCCCTGGGTAGGGTGCCCTGCACGAGGCGGAGTATCGATCGCAACATTGCGACTGGCGGTCGCACAGGTGTTTGACCGCTTTGACGTACGCGGTATCTCGGCTGTCGAAATCAATGCGGAGGGGGAGAACGCGATACGGGCGGCGGATATCGTGAAAAAACTCATTGAGTGAGAAGCTCGTTGCGTCTATTTCGGCGACCAATGGCCGCCTAGAAAGGGCTGCCGTTGCAAACTTCTGGCAGTTTTTCAAATGTGGAGGCGGAGATGAAGAGTCATACAGAGTATCTGGTTTTTGAAACGAAGAAGCGGCGGGAGATGGTGCACATCACCGACCAAGTGGAGCAGATTGTGCGGCGCAGCGGCGTGAAAGACGGACTGTGCTTCGTCTCGCCGATGCATATTACAGCCGCCGTCTACGTGAATGACCTGGAGAGTGGCTTGATCGAAGACATCGGAAAGTGGCTGGAGGAACTGGCTCCTGCGCGGCCCGATTACAAGCATCACCAGACGGGCGAGGACAACGGTGACGCGCATTTGAAGTCGCTGCTACTGCATCACGAGACGACCTTGCCGGTGACTAACGGCCGGTTGGATCTGGGACCCTGGCAGCGGGTTTTCTATGCCGAGTTTGACGGGCAGCGGAAGAAGCGCCTGATTGTGAAAGTGCTGGGGGTGGAATAGCCGGGCAGCGGCGTTGGCAGAGTTAGCCGCTTCACGCGCGTCAGCGGAATTAGAAAACCTGTCGGCTAACAACGCTCGCTCCGCTAACCGCGCTAACTGCGCTGCTCGGCTAATGCTGGGCCGTCACATCGTCATCCGTGATCTGGCGCCATTCGCCGCCTGATCGAACAAATCCAGGCACACGGAAGTCGATCTTGGTGCGAGGTTGCACGACCAGATCGATGCGCCGGTTTTCGGCACGACCCTCGGCAGTGTCATTGCTCGCAACAGGGTGGAACTCGGCGTAGCCGGCGGCTGAGATGCGCTCGGGAGGAATGGCATTCATGTCGACAAGGAGGCGCGCGATGCGCGTTGCGCGGGCCGAGGAGAGCTCCCAGTTGGAGTCGAACTCCGCCGTGTGGATGGGGATGTTGTCTGTGTGGCCCTCAATGCGCAGATCATAAGGTGAGCTACCCAGCGATGCGGCGATCTGACGGAGCGTGGGCAGCGTCTCCGGCTTGGGAGTTGCAGAGCCGGAGTCGAAGAATCCGGCATCCCGCAAGCTGATTACCAAGCCATCGCGGCCCATCTGAATTGAGACCGTATGCGTGGCGACTTGATTTGAAAGTTTCTGTTCCAAGTCGCGTCCAAGTGCGCCAAGTTCATCTTTCACTCGGGCGGGCGACAGCACTTCTTCTCCCATCACGATGTTCATGGGAATGGCCGCCGGATCAGTGCCGGCTGTGCCGCTGGCACCCTTGGAAGGCCGGCGGGAGGCGTCGGGAAAGATGCCCAGAGAGCGGAATGCCGTGTTGATGGCCGTCGAGACCTGGGCTTGCTTCTTCTGGTCCGCCTTGGCAAAAGCGAAGAGAACGACGAAGAGACCGAAAAGCAAGGTAATGAAATCGGCGTAGGAGACCAGCCAGCGATCGCGGCTGAGATGGTTCTTGCGTCGTTCCCGCATCATGCGGCTTTCTCCTTCTTTTGTTCGGGGACGTTCAAAAAGCCGGCCAGCTTGACTTCGAGCATGCGCGGGTTCATGCCTTCGAGGATAGAGATCACGCCCTCCAGCATCATCTCGCGGCGCTGCTGGGCATCGTGCAGACGGATGCGCATCTTGCCGGCGAAGGGGAGGAAGAAGAGGTTTGCGACCCCAACTCCGTAAATGGTCGCGACGAAGGCGACAGCAATTCCGCGGCCCACTTCGTTGATATTGTCCAGATGCTGCATGACCTGAATCAGTCCCAGCACCGCGCCGAGAATACCGATGGTAGGCGAAAATCCTCCGGCCGATTCGAAGACCGCGGGGAGGCGTTCTTCGTTTTCCGTGATCGAGTCCATGGCGACCTGCATGATCTTGCGCAACTCGTTGGGCTCGGTGCCGTCGATGGCCAGCGTGAGGGCCTGCTTGAGAAATGGATCCTTGATGGATTGCAGATCGTTGTCCAGCGAGACGACTCCGTTGCGGCGCGCTTTGTTGGCAAAGGCGACCAGGAGGTGCATGAACTCATCGCTTTGTTTGCGCGGCGCAGAGAAGACGTGAGCCAGGCTTCCGAATGCGGCCAGCACCGTGGGCAGCGGAAACTGAAGAAACACCGCGCCCATGGTGCCGCCAAAGACGATCAGGGCCGCGGTCGGCTGCAAGATCTGGCCCAGGTTGCCGCCTTCGATGAGCAACCCAGCCAAGATGCCTACGACAGCGAGGAGAACTCCGCCAACACTGCCTTTGTCCATGGAAAGCTCCTCGAAAAGTCAAACGCGAAAACGGTGGTCTATCGTTCAACGGCCATTCTGCGAGTTGCCTTTGGGCGATGCCGGCACCAGTTGCGGCTGGCCGGAGACGTCCAGGCTGGTGAGTGAGACGACGCGCTGCAGTTCGCCATTGGGTGAAAGCCGCTTGGCGACCGCGGCCAACAGGCGCGAGCGGTAGGCGAGGATGCGTTCGAGGACCTCAGCCGTGTCTTCGCGCACAATCAGCTTCTCTCCGGTGATCAATGTCAGCATGGTGTCTGGAGATGCCTCGGCGGTCTTGATCAGATCACTGTTCAGCACCATGGGGTTGCCGTTGAGGCGGGTCAGTTCGATCATCGACTTATCCCTCCTTTGCACAAGTCATCGGCTGTCAGTGAGAAAGGATAAAAGATTAGCGAAGTTGAACAGTAAGTGTCCCAGTCAGGACATAAGGGAGGGGTACATAAAGCCGCGCTCTCGCAAGCCGAAGAAGGGCCAAGATGCGGCGGCAGCCGAACTGGACGCAGCGACCCATGGTAACTAAAAAAGTGGGAGCGCTTCCGGGGAGGGCCGCAATTCCACGCATCCAAAGGAGAACCCCATGTCCCTGGGTGTCTTGAATAACCTCTCTGCCGTCTACGCAGAGAATAACCTGAATAACAGCAATAACAGCCTGAACACCGTGCTGCAACAGTTGTCGTCCGGATCGAAAATCAATTCCGGCGCCGACGACGCGGCCGGTCTTTCGCTGGTCGACGGCTTGCAGGCCAACCAGACGGCTCTTACCCAGTCGGTGACCAATGCGACCGAAGGCGTGGGTCTTCTTCAAGTCGCCGATGGCGCACTCTCGCAAGTGACAAGCCTGCTCAACCGGGCCGTTACGTTGGCTACCGAAGCCTCGAACGGCACCCTCAACTCTTCGCAGGATACGGCTGCGAACCAGGAATACCAGTCGATTCTGTCGGAAATATCGAACATCGGCTCGACCACCACTTACAACGCCGAACAGGTCTTTGGCACCAAAACCGACATCTACACCGGCGACTCTTCGGTGGCCGGCTCGTCAATCGATAACTTGAATATTCGCTCGCTGTCAGCCTCCAACGTGGGCGACTCGGGCGGCGTCATGGCCTATAGCAGCGGCCAGAACAATGTCTTCATCAATCTCTCCGGCGCGACGAATGCTCAGGAGACCGATTCGCTGAATGCCAGCGGCCAGACCTCCATCGTGGCGAACTATCTTGTGAAGGGCGCCAACGGCACGGAAACATCGGCCGTGGCAACGATCTCAGTCGGCGGCACGAGCGGATACCAGAACACCGCGGGTGGCTTGATCAGCGCGATCAATAACGCGGGTCTGGGCTTGACTGCCAGCTTTACCACCGCGGCGCAGGCCGGAGTTGCCGGCGGCACCACGCAGACCGGTATTCAGATCGCCGGCGGACTCGTCTCTGTGGGCGCGGACCCGAATTCGGTCAGCACCAGCGGCGTGATCAATCCGGGCGGAATCACCAACGAAGATTTCAACCTTGGCCAGACGGTGACCGTAATGTCAGGCGGCGCCACGGCGGCTTCGTTCGTGGTCGGTTCCTCCACCAACACACTTGCCGGCCTTGCAGCCGCGATCAGCAACGGAACCGGCGGCACATTGGCGGCAGGTTCGGTGACTGCCAACGTTATCACCAATGGCGACGGCTCTCAGAGCATCGCACTCTCGGATGCCACAGGAGGCGGATTGCTGTCTGTGTCCGCAACGGGCGGGCAGGGCGCGCAATCGCTGTCGAACCCGACATCCGCGGATCCCACAACGCCCACGTCTCTGAACTTCCAGCAGTATCAGACCGGTGCGGCTGACGGAGCGGGTAATCCCGGAGCTCCGGCTACCGCCTCACTGGCCTTTACCTCCGGCTATTCGGCAACCAGCAACACAGTGCTCAGTGGCACCATCGTGCTCAGCAACGGCACAGGGGCCAGCCCAACGACCGACACTTTTGTCATGGGAGGACAGACTGGAAACGGCACAATCGCCGGCGGCACCACGCTGGGCTCACTGGCTGCGGCCATCAGTACGGCGCTCGGGGTTACCGCCACGGTCAATTCCAACGGCATCTCATTGACCTCCGACACCGTCGGCACAACCATCTCGCTGGGAAGTGATTCAACCCCCAACTTGACTGTTAACCCGAATGTGAACGTCTTCAATACTGTGAACGGCATCTCTGCCACGGTCGGTTCAGCGGGAAGCACCACGCTCTCGATGCTTGGCGGCAGCGGATTCGGCTATGTCAGCGGCAACCCGCCCACGTACGGCAACAATGACACGCTGACCGCCGGAACCAGTCTCGTACTCTCGAATGGCACGGCGGACTCACCGGGTACCTCGACGACGTTTATCGTCGGGAACGGCACCAACGGCGGGGCTAGCGGCAATACGATTACCACGGCCAACGACACGCTGAATACACTGCTTACCGCGATCCAAACAGCTTCCGTCCACAACACAACCGGCATCAGCAGCGCGACAGTGAATGCTTCCGGGCAGATCGTGTTGACCTCGTCTGCTGTGGGCAGCACCATCACCATGGGTTCGACCACCAATCTTGCAGATCAGCAGGCGATGTCGGCGAACTCGGGAACTGCGAATGCGGAAACAGTGGGCGGCGATGCCACAATCTCCATTGCAGGATTGACCAGCGCGGGCACCGATATTCTGTCCGGCAAAGTTGTGATCGGCAACGGCATGGGCGGCGCGGCGGATACCTTTGTCATGGGCTCCGGGGTACATACCGGTCTGGGGACGGTTTACGGGGTGCAAGGTACCGGCGCCACCGCCAATACGTACACAGTCGATGGCGATACCATGACGAACTTGATCAATGCCATCAGTGACAACGCCAATAACAACCTGGGCATCACTGCCTCCGCCGACGGAACGGTTGGTCTCAGCCTGGCAATGACCAGCGGAACCGCGTATGGCAGTTCGATCAGCGTCTCGGGAAGCACGCTGACGGACAACTATGGAACCACGCTGTCGGCTGTCACACCGGAAAACGCAGGCGTGGGCCAATTCGCAACAATCACCATGAATGGCGCAGGCAACGACCTGAATACTGCCGGCGGCATATTGAGCGGCACGCTGGTTGTCTCCAGTGACATCGGTGGAACCAACCCCGTCTCCGATACCTTCGTCATGAACAATAGCGGCGGTTTGACGGGCGATACGACCGGCAACACCTGGGATGTCAATGGCGGTACAGTCTCCGCCCTGATGACCGCGATCAACAACGCGGGCGGCGCAACCAACACGAATGTCTCTTCCAATCTGGATATGACCGCAACGTTATCTGGCGGAGGTGGAATTATCTTGAAGTCAGATACCACCACTGACACCACGCTTGCGGCAACCACCAGCGCTTTGACTGAGAATGTCGCGGAAGTTGGCGTTAGCGGAACGCAAGGACAGGTGACGGGCGGCTCAGCGACGGGTTATGCGGCTGGAACGGCCAGTACGGACGGCACGATCACCTTCGGCGGTTCCGGCACACTCGATTACGCTGTTGGCGGTGTGGCGACCAACGATGCGCTCACATCGACCGGCAACATGGTAATTGGAAACGGGATCTCGACGGTGACCTTTGCCCTGGGCACGACGGCCGGAACCAGCACCAGCGGCGGACATACCACGGTCACCACCGGCGGCCTAAACCTCAACTCTTTGCTGACGGCGATTAACGGAAGCACCCTCGGCATCACAGCAGCGATCGACTCTCTGGGCACGGGTATTCAGCTGTCAACCGCCGCCGACGGCACCAGCATCAGCGTGACCGGTGCGAACAACATCAGCGACAACTACGGGACGCAGTTCACCACGCCAGCATCGGGCAGCACCGATCAAGGCGCACAGTATCAGGGCGGCCTGTTGACGCTCGACAACGGCGGCAAGATGAGCACTGATGCCGGTACGCTTGCCGGAACCCTCACCCTAACTTCCGATACCGCCGCTAACGTGGGCGGCTACACCGCAACCTTCGTCATGGGTCAGGCCACCGATTCGCAAATCAACGCCACCACCTGGGGCCTCAAAACCGCCGACAGCAACATCGCCGGCCTCGAGGCAGCCATCAACGGCACCGACGAGTCCGGCGCGAACGGCGTATTCGTTGGCGCGGGAGCGGGCGTGGCAGCTGCCCTCGACGTAACCGCGTCGACCGACACTGCCAGCGGTGGCATCTTCGTCCAATCGCTAAACGACAATGACTCTGCTCTGTCGGCGGTCACAACAGCTCTGACGGATAACGCTGCGGGAGCTGCCGCAGCGACTACAGGAGGGCATAACGCAGGGCCCGCAGACATCGTCATCTCCAATACCGGCAGCAGCAATCTAGCGGGCGATACTGTGACCGGCGATATCGTCGTTTCCAACACCGGCACGGGCAGCAACGAGAATACAACCTTCACCATGGGTGGAACGGGCGGCGCGACCGGATATGGGACGCAGAATGTCTCGGTCGGCGGCACGACGCTCAACAGTCTGATGACCGCAATCGACAACGCCGGCCTCAGCCTGAGCGCCACCATCAGCAACGGCGCTCTGTCGATCGCCTCACAGGACGCGGGCAGCACCATCACCGCGGCTAGTGCTCTGGTCGATCAGTACACCATCAACCCGGCAACCGTGAACAGCGGCGGCAATGCGCCGGGGCAGGCCACCCAAGCCGTCGCCACACTTGGCACCGGCGTAGCCAACGGCACAGATAACCTCACATCGAGCAACGCGGTTACAGGCGCCGTGGTCATCACCAACAACAACGTCACAGACACCTTCACCATGGGCACCAACGCCGGCTCGACGAACGGCTATACCTTTACCACCGGCAGCGAGACTCTGGGTGGCCTGGCCCAGGCAATCGACTCAGCCTCGAATCTGGGCCTGAGCGCCACGGTCGCCAACGGCGTGCTGAACTTGCAAGCTTCGGCTACCGACACCAGCATCACAATCGGAACCGACTCTCTGGCGGCCACGGTGAGTGAGGGCACCAATCTCTCTGGGACGCCAGGCTCAGCGACCTCCGGCGGGAGTCATTCAACAGCAACCTTCACCCTGGGCGCTGGTTCGCTTACAACGCTCTCATCGAACGATGTCCTGGTGGGCAGTATTGCTGTCACCGAAGCAGGAGTCAATGGCGGCAATGCAGTGAATTTTACCATGGGCGCAACTGCAGCTTATGCCGCTGCAAACAATACCGCTTCGCAGATTAACGTCGTTGGCAGCACACTCTCCGATCTGGAGGGCGCAATGCAATCGGCCCTTGGCGTCGACACCCAATACGCGAACGGCAGCCTGGTGCTCTCAACCCCCAACAACGCTTCCATCGTCATTACAGGCACGGGTTCGTTGCAGGACTTCGGAGCAGCTCCCACACAATCGTCCGCTACTTTGGGGACCTTTGCGAGCGAGGGCAACTCGGTTTCCGGCATGATCAGCTTCAAGGATGGCAATGACGGCGGAGCGCTGCAAACCTACAGCTTCACGAACCAGAGCATCACGAACCTGGTGAATGCTATCAACACCACAGCCGACATCGGAGTAACGGCCAGCTACGCACCGAGCAATGGCGCCAATCCCGGCGGCTATGGAAATCTGGTTCTGACCTCGAACACCTATGGCACGGACGGAAACATCACCGACGCGACCTTAACCTCGATCACCGACACAACCGCCGCAGCTACCGTGAGCTATGTCGGCGCAAACGCGTATAACACGGGAATCAGTAACTCGAATGCGCTGGGGACCGCACTCTACGACAAGTCGAGCGGCCAGAGCAATCCGAACGGGTCGGGGACATCGAGCTTCGTCGCCAATGCAACCGGCGGAAGCGGGATCGCCACCATCAGCTACTCGGATGGAGCAGGAGTCTCTCTGCAAGCCACGGATCTGTCCAACCAGACAGATGCTGAGGGTTCGCTGAACAGCCTCAACTCCGCTATTACCGCGGTTGCGGCGCAGGACGGCTACATCGGCGCGCAGATCAACACGCTGAATGCAGTCAGCCAGGTGCTCAGCACGCAGCAGGAGAACGTGCAAGCGGCGCAAAACGCAGTGCAGGCCACCGACTATGCGTCGGCAACCTCCAACATGTCCAAGTATGAAATTCTGAGTCAGACCGGCATCGCGGCCCTGGCGCAGGCCAACAGCATCCAGCAGGAGGTGACCAAGCTGCTGCAGTAGTGAGCAGCTCCCAGTGACGGGGCATCGTCGTTGGGGTGGAATAAAACGGGGCCCCCAGCGACGGGTCGTTGTCGCTGGGGTGGCAATGGGCGGCTCCCGGCGGCAGGTCTTCGCCGCCGGGTGAAGCGAGTCGGGCTTCCGGGCTGCCGATCCTGTTTGCCGGGTGAAGCAATCCGGCGCAATGCCGCAATCAGAGAAGGGCGTCCGCAAGGGCGCCCTTTTCTGCGTGTGCGGGGAAAACGGCGGAATGGCGCGCGAATTTCACGAGCGGACCGCTCATGCAGTGCGGTCCCCGCGCCGATGAACGGTCAGACCGCCATGGAGTTGCGCGGTCAATAGGGCTGTGCGGGGAGAAGCGAGATTCATGAGCTTTTTTCAATCTGGCTGGCGCTTTAGCGGTTCTGTGGCTGCTAAAGGCACCTATTGAGGGCGCGATGGGCACAGTAGGACTGAGTTTCGGATCGCCGACTAGCGGCGCCGGCTTCAATGTGAGCTCGACGGTAGCCGAGATTGTCGGCAATCTCAAGAATGTGGAGACGCCGTGGAAGAGTCAGTTAACGTCTCTGCAAAGCCAGGACACGGCGATCTCCAGCCTGGGGACGCTGTTTTCAAATCTCTCCAACGATATGAGCTCTCTGACCGACTTTCAGGGAGTGTTGGCGTTAAAAGGGGGCTCCAGTTCGGACGAGAATGTTCTGACGCTGACGGCGGCCGACTCGACGGCGGTTTCCGGAACCTACACGGTTGAGGTAGCCAATCTGGCTCAGACCTCGAGCGGGTATCTGACGCAGATCGCTAACGCTGATGCCCCGCTGACCGGCTCGATCACTGTGCAGGGGGCCAGCGGGACGCAGTTGAACATCACGCTGAACTCCTCGGACAATACGCTGGCCGGGCTGGCGTCGACGATCAGCTCCTCTGGATTGGGCATCAACGCCAGCGTGCTGACCGACTCCTCGGGATCGATGCTGAGCCTGGTTTCGGCAACTTCGGGGGCAGCCGGAGACATCTCCGTACCCTCGATCTCGATTAGCGCAACCAACAGCACAACGCTTGCATATACCGGCACGGCGGGCAGCGGCACCACACCAGCGTCCGGTTCTCTGGCCGCTCTGGCCAATACAAGCGATACTCTTTCCGGCTCCCTTACGATTCAGTCCGGCAGCGGTGCGACAGAGACAATTGTGATCGGCGGCGTGCCGGCTAGCGGCCAGGCGGCACATACGATCTACACCGGAAGCGGCAACAACACGCTGACCGGCCTGGAAAACACCATCAAGTTGAATCCCACCGTTCTCGGCGTCACGGCTTCGATTGTGGCAAGTTCGAGCGGAGCGCAAAGTCTCTCGCTGACCTCCAATTCCTCCTCCAGCGGGACGCTGAATGTGGTTTCGAGCATCAACGATATTACCGGTACGACTTCGTTGACCTATAACAACCCGGTGCAGGGCAAGGACGCCAATCTGACCGTCGACGGGGTGGCCCTGACCAGCGCCTCGAACACGGTGGCCAATCTGATTCCCGGAGTGACTTTTCAGTTGCTCGCGCCTAGCACGACCGGCGAGCAGGTGCAGGTAGTGATCGCCAACAACAACTCTGGAGTCGAAAGCACCGTCAGCCAGATGGTCAGCGATTACAACTCGCTCGTCAGCGCCATGAACACTCAGGAAGGCAACGACAGCTCGGGCAATCCCGAACCGCTCTTCGGCTCTCCCACACTCTCGCTGCTGCAGCAGCAGTTGATGAGCAGCCTGAATCTCCAGAACCCGAATGGCACGATGACGGGGATCTCCGCCGATACCAACACGACGCTGAGCGGTTCGATGAGTATCACGGTAGGTAGCGGCACGGCGGTCCAGGTGATTGTCGGTTCCGGTACCAATACAGCGAACACCATCTACACGGGATCGGGAAGCGGCTCGAACACGCTCTCCGGGCTGGCGGCCGCGATCAATGCAGCCGGCGCCGGGACCATGCTGAGTTCAACCGTCGCTGCAGGCAGCGGAATGACAGCCTCCACGGCCACTTTGACGCCGGTTGCCAGTGGTAGCGATCCGCTCTCCGGTTCTATCACCATTCAAGTTGGAAGCGGTGACGCGCAGACGATCGTAATCGGCGCCAAGCCAGCCTCGCCGGCGGCCGACACGTACTATACGGGGAGCGGCATCAATACGCTCTCCGGGCTGGCCAGCGCCATCACTTCGGCGGACATCGGGGTCTCGGCCAATGTGACGACAGCCTCGGATGGAGTGGCGACTCTGGAGTTGACCTCGGGGACGACTGGAAGCGGCGGGACATTGACGGTGACCCCCAATGTTTTTGCCGCCGGTTTTGGCGTCACGGCAGGAGTGGTAACCGCGGACGGCCAGTCCACCCTGACGCTGGCGTCGCAAACCGCGGGCTCGTCCGGCGGAGGGTTGACGGTAACCTCGGGCATTGTGGCGACCAGTGACACGCCCTTGAGCTTTACCACAACAGCGGCGACCACCGACTCGGCGTACTCCAGCGCGGGTTCAAGCGAAGTCGCCGGCGAGAACGATGTGCTCTCTGGAACGATCTCCATTCAGGTGGGCAGCGGGTCGACAATGACAATCAGTGTTCCGTCATCCCCCAACAATAACCTCAGCGGTCTTGCCGAGATGATTGGCGAGGTTCCCTTGGGAGTGACGGCATCGGTGGTTCAGAACGCGGACGGATCGTATGGACTGTCGCTCACTTCGTCGATCGCAGGGAGCGACGGCGATCTGACGGTGACGTCGAATATTCTGGATGCCACCAACACCAACCGCACAACTCTCGCCTACACCAATTCATCGGATATCAACAGCCTGACAGGGCTGGGCATCAGTGTGAACAACGATGGCTCGCTGACTTTCGACGCAACGAGCATGGATTCAGTGTTGAACACGGATTACAGCGGCGTGGTGGGGTTTTTCCAGAATGCCAGCAGTTGGGGCCAGAGCTTCAGCACCATGTTGACCAATGCCGGGACCAGTTCGCCGACCGGCATTCTCTCGCTCGCCACAGGCACAGACAGCAGCATCGAATCCACCCTGAATGCGAATGTTTCAAAGGAAGAGATGCTGATTTCGGCACAGCAGACCAGCTTGACCGCGGAACTGAACAGCGCAAACGAGATCATGCAGGAGCTGCCCACGCAGTTGGAAGGGGTCAACGAGCTCTACTCGGCGATTACCGGCTATAACCAGAACACGAACGGCTAAGGAGTTCAATTTTCATGGGAAGTTATCAGGAACATGCACTGGACAGCGCTTCGGCGGTCGATCTGGTCGTGGCGCTTTACGACGGAATTCTTCGTTTTCTTTACTCGGCTGCCTCGGCCGTCGAGCGGGGCGACGAGTCGGCTCGCCGGACGTCGGTCAAGCGGGCTCTCGATATCATCATCCACCTGCAGGCGCGGCTGCGCATGGACGTGGGGGGACGGCCCGCGCAAGTGCTTAGCGAGTTCTACGCATCGATCTTTGCGCAGATACTGCAGGCCTCGCAATCGGCATCGCTACAGAAGTTCGAGCATGCGATCGGTTGCGTCAAAACCGTGCGCGATGCCTGGCGCCAGGTGGCGAGAGACCCCGAGGTCAATCCAGCTCCGGCCCAGGTGGCCGCGTTGAACTCCCGAGGCAGGCAGGGCGGATTCGATGGCGCTGACTATGGTGAGGATGCCGCAGCGGGTTCTCGATGGAATGCTTAGGAGCAGGGACTAGGGACTAAGGGAATAGGGAAAGGAACGGCCTTGCGCGGACATGAACCTGCGCTCTGCGGTTCATCTCCGCTGCCAGGGCTTGGAGCCACGGTGCTCGTCATTAAACGAAGCATCTTGTGGAGAGATTCTCCAAGTCACTAGTTCCTCAGTCGCTGTTTTAGTCCCCGGCGACGGTTAGTTCTTCTTCAAGTTGTTGCTTGCGGTAGAGACTGGCATAGTAGCCGTCGCGGGCCAGCAACTCTTCGTGACAGCCTAACTCGACGATCGTGCCGTGGACGAGTACGGCGATCTGGTCCGCATCGCGCACGGTGGAGACGCGGTGGGAGATGAGGATCGTGGTCGAGGTTGCTGCATGGCTGCGCAACCCGCCCAGGATGCGCTCTTCGGTGTAGGTGTCCACGCTGGCCAGCGCGTCGTCGAGGATCAGAATGGCCGGGCGGCGCAGCAGTGCGCGGGCAATGGCCGAGCGTTGTTTTTGTCCGCCGGACAGCGTAACTCCTCGCTCTCCAACGATTGTTTCGAAGCCCTGCGGGAACTCTTCAAACTCCTTGCGAATGTGAGCTGCTTCGGCCGCCTCAAGCATCTGTTCCGGGCTGGCATAGGGCGCGCCAAAGGTGAGGTTCTCGCGAATTGTGGAACTGAAGAGAAAGGTCTCCTGAGGAACCATGCCGATGTTGTGCCGCAGCACGGCCAGGGGATAGTCGCGCACTGGCCGTTCGTCGATCAGGAGCGAACCCTCGGGCGCCTCGTACAACCTTGAGATCAGGTTCACCAGTGTGGTCTTGCCCGAGCCGGTGGGGCCAACGATGGCAAGGCTCGAACCGGCGGGAACCCTGAGCGAGATGCCGCGCAGAACCTGTGTTCCGTTATAGCTGAAGTTCAGATCGCGGAATTCGATCTCGCCGCGAAGCAGGGTGTCGGCTGCGATCGCTGGATCGGCGGTGCTGTCGTCGATGGTTGGCTTGGCTTGCAGCAGCTCGTCGATACGTTTCACCGAAGCCGTGCCGCGTTCGAAGAGGTTCACCACCCAACCCACTGCGATGATCGGCCAGATGAGCATCACCATGTAGGTGTTGAAGGCTACGAACTGGCCGACGCTGATGCGATGGGCGATGACCTCGTGGCCGCCGGCCAGCAGGGTAATGATCATCGAGACGCCGAGGATGAATTCGAGCGTGGGCCACAACATGCCCATGAGCTGAACCAGCTTGAGCGAGCGGGCGATGTACTGTTGGTTGAGTCGCTCAAAGAGACCGATCTGCGACTCCTCGCGGGCGAAGGCGCGGACCAGGCGGGCGCCGGAGTAGTTCTCCTGGGCCTGCGAGCTGATCTCAGAGAAGCTGGCTTGAATGCGCTCGAAGCGATCGTGAATCCGGCTACCGAAGTACTGCACGAGAATGCTGGCGAGGGGCATGGGCGCCCAAGCCACGAGCGTAAGCCAGGGGCTAATGCGCAACAGGAAGAACAGTGCGCCGACGGTGAAAAAGATGGTGTTTGCGCTGTACATCAGGGCGGGGCCGAGCAACATGCGCACGGCATTCAGATCGTTGGTCAGCCGGGCCATGATGTCGCCCGTGCGATAACGCTGATAAAAGCCCGAGTCCTGTTGTTCCAGTTTGCGAAAGAGGTCGTTGCGCAGGTCGAACTCGATCTCGCGCGAGATGCCGATGAGAATCCATCTCTGCGAGTAGAGAAAGACGCCCTTGATCATGGCGATGCCGACCAGAAGTCCGGCGTAGAGGAGGATTCTCTGGCGGCTCGCCCCTCGACCCATCTCGTCGATTGCTCGTTGGATGACTTGCGGAAAGAGAACCCAGATGGCGTTCGTGCAGACGCAGGAGAGCGTGCCCCACAGGTATCCCCAGCGGTAGCGGCGCATGTACCCGAAGAGTGGGGCCAGGTCGCGAAGCATGGTTCTATTGTACGGGGACGGGTGTGGGCCCGCTCTTTGCGATGGGACTACTGCAGCTGCGTGGAGGGCATGGCATCGGAGGCGCTCTTTGCGTTGGCGCCTCGATCCTTGCCCCAGGTCTTGTAAAGGCCGAGATAGCCGTAGTTCTCGGTTTGCCCGGCAATCGAGTGGCCGTAGGCAAAGAGCAGTTGCAAACCGGGAGACTTGAAGTGGTAATACCCTCCCGCGTCGATCATCGTTGAGGCCTGCGTCTGGGCGGCGGCGAATCCCTCGCGCGCGTGCGAAAAGATCTCGGCCGACATCTCCAGCTTCTTGTTCATCTCGCGCTTCACGAGGAAACCTCCGTAGAGATAATTGTCATAGCCGGTCTGCGGGACGACTGTGTAGCCCATGCCACCACAGAGGCTCCAAGGGCCAAACTCCTTCTCGGCCCAGATGGGCAGCTTGTACCATGGTTTGCCGACCCCGAGGCCTTTGTTTGAATTGCCCGTTGGAAGCTCGAACATTGTGAAGGAGCCGATCTGCGGACGGCTCTTCGTCTGCTTGATGAATCCGTATTTCACGCCCAATTCCGTGTCGGTCAGTCCGAAGGCGCTCGAGCCCGTTCCGCCCGGAGCGTACACCGGATTGTCCGAGGGCAATACAGCTCCGAAGGGAAGAATCGCATGAAGCTGAATATTGGGGACGGCTCCCCAGTTGAATTCGAAGGCCGGTCCTGTCGGATCAAGCTCCGCTGGCGTGCCATCCACCGTGCCGAAGACGTAGAATTCGTAATGCCTCAGGTCGACCGGGGTTGGGTCGTCGGTTTGAAATGGAGGCCCAGCCTGTGCCCACAGCCTGGGGATGGTCAGCATGAGCATGAGGAAGAGCAAGGGGAAGTTCTTCTTCATCGGCACTACCGTTTGCACAGATTACCATGAGCCGGTTTACGTCGGCGTCTTCAGCAGCAGATAGCCGCCCACCAGTCCGAAGAGCAGATCGGCGGACCAGGCAGCCATGGCGGCGGGCAGATAGCTGACGTTGCCCATGGCCCCAAAGAGGCCATCGACGACCCAATAGAGAAGCGCCACCGCGATTGCTACGGCGATACCGGTGAGTGAGTCGCGGCGGCCCATCATGAGTGCAAAAGGAATAGCTAGCACAGCCATTAGCACGGCGGTCAGCGGATCGGCCAGCTTGTGCCAGAGCTCGACGCGCAGCCGAACAGTGTCAAAGCCGCTCTGGCTCAGATCGTCGATATAGTGGTCGAGCTGGCCAAAGTTCATCTCCTGAGCTTGGCGGCTCTCTTTTTTGAAATAGCCTGGATCCTCGTGGATCTCGGCAAACGATGTCTTCAAAAACTGCCGATAGTCGGTGACGTTTGCGCCGGAAATATCGCGCTGCCATCCGTTGAGGAAGATCCAGGCGCCGGACTCTGCGTCCCAGACCGCACGAGCGGCGAAGATGCGCCGCGAGAGGGCGAAGGTTGACGGGTCGAATTCAAAGATGGAGAGATTAGCAAACTCGTTGCGATCGGGATCGAAGAACTGGTAGTAGAAGATGTGTCCGGGCTCGCCATGGCGTGGCTGGCCGAAGATCCAGTTCTGCTCGGGGTGCAGAACGGTTTGCGGCGGACGGCCCTTGATGACATTGTGCAGAGCTTCCTGCCTCCGGTTGGCCTGCGGCAGATAGAACTGGTCAAAGAGAAAGAGGCCGACGGCCAGCATTGCGGCGATGGAGACGATGGGGATTACCAGCCGGTAGAGGCTGATGCCGGTGGCCTTCATGGCCACGATCTCAGAGTTGCGGTTGAGCACGCCGAAGGTGACCAGCACAGCGATCAGTACTGCCAGGGGAGTGATCTGGTAAAGCATGCTGGGCGTCAAGTTGACCAAGTACTCGCCGATCATCGAGAGCGGAATGTGATTCTTCAGAATGTCCCCGATTAACTCGAAGAAGGTGAAGACCAGCATCAGCATGACAAAGCCCGAGAGCACGAGCAGGAAGACGCCAAGGAACTCGCGTACCACGTACTCGTCGAGAATGCGGGGAAAAACGTTGCGGGCCTTTCTGCGCTTGGGGCGCGCCTGAATCCTGTTCAGCAGAACCCGCAGCGGGTTGCCTGCCTGTTTGGCTGCGCACGTGGTATCGGAGCTTTGAAAGCGCGAGGTCCAACTCGTCAAGGTGCTCAGTACGCGTCCGCCGGATGCCATCTGCCAGAGCAGGAAGAGTCCGCCAGCGGCGAAGAGCAGGTTGGCCGACCAGACCGCAAAGAATGCAGAGATCCAGTTGTGTTTGCCTAGGGCGATGCCAGTGGAGGAGAGCAGGTAGTAGACGAAGACAAGAATAATGGTGAAGACCCAGGCAAAGCTTTTGCCGCCGCGCCGCGAGGTGACGCCTAGCGGAACGCCGACCAGCATCAGCACAAGACACGCCGCCGGATAGGCGAATCGCTTGTGAATCTCGATCATGAACCGCTTGCCATCGGGGCCGTGGCTGCGTTGCCACAGTTGGCTCATGGGCATGGCAAAGATGTCTGTATCGAGGCGGCCGATGTGAGTCTCGCTCTGCTGGCCCGAGGTCAGGGGCATATCGGTGAAGTTGAAGGTGGAGATGTTGTACTGTTGCGGCTGGCCGGCCACCGTCTCGTGGCGCGAACCGTCGCGCAGCCGCATGAGCAAAAGGGGGCTGGAGTCGCTGCTGCTGTCGTTGGCCACGACGGCCGAAGCGGCGGTGGTGATCATCGGCGTGGTCGGATCGGTGGTGTCGGCCATGAAGACCTGATCCCAGTGCGCCGCACCGGTTCCCGAGCGCACGTTTTGCACATAGAGAACGAAGTTGTGGAAGTCTTCGTCAAATACGCGCGGCTCGATTGCGTAGGAGGCCTGCATGGCGAGGGCCTTGTCCATCGCCAGGATGGCTTGATTGGCGCGCGGCGCGATCACCAATGAGTTGATCAGTCCGATTAAAGTGCCGCCAATGGCCACGATACTCGCTACGCGCACAAAGTAGCCGATGCCCAGGCCCGAGGCGCGCATGGCGATGATTTCGCTGTCGGCGGCCAGGCGGCTGAATCCGAGCAGCACCCCCACCAGCACCGCCATGGGGATAGTGACCATAAAGAAATTGGGCAGGGTAAAAAGAAAAACCTGGACAACGCTCGTGAAGGTCGAGCTGTTGTGGACCACCATCTCGAGAATGCGGGGCAGTTCCTTCATGAAGAGAATGAAGGTGAAGATCACGCCGCCGATGAGGCCGTGGGAGAGGATTTCGCCGAGGATGTAGCGGGTCAGTGTGCGCACATGCGGGCTCTAGGGCAAGTTTATCGCGTCGGGGTACCGGGGAAGAAACTACAAGTGGGATCGTAACGAAAGGCCGCACAATGGATTTAGGTTCTATTCGGCGAGAGAGTCATCTCTGCGAGCGTATAGCGAGCGCCTACCGCATTACGGGTGCCCAGCCTCGCAGGCGCAGGCTGTTGGCCAGCACGCTCACCGAACTGAGCGCCATGGCGGCGGCGGCCAGCCATGGGCTGAGCAGAATGTGAAAGCTGGGGTAGAGCGCGCCTGCGGCCAGCGGAATGCCGAGCAGATTGTAGCCTGCAGCCCAGATGAGGTTCTGACGCATGACGCGCAGTGTCGAGCGTGAGAGGTTGATGGCCGCGGGAATGGCGGAGGGAAGCGCGCGCAGCAGCAGCACATCGCCGGCCTCCTGAGCCAGGTCGGCGCCGGTGCCCATGGCGATGCCGGCATCGGCCTGTGCAAGCGCGGCTGCATCGTTGATGCCGTCGCCAACCATGGCTACGCGCAGACCGCTTGCTTGCAGTGCGCGGATGCGCGCCAGCTTGCCGGCGGGATCGAGGCCTGCGTCAATCTCCGTGATTCCTGCCTGTTGGGCGATGGGCGCTGCGGCTGCCGCCGAGTCGCCAGTCAGCATTACGACTCGCAGACCGGCGCGGCGAAGCGCGGCAACAGCCCCGGCCGCATCGGGGCGCAGGGCGTCGCGAGCGTCGAAGCAGCCCACTGGCTTCTTGTCCAGAGCCATCCAGAGCCGCGTCACGCCCGGCTCCGGAGGTGCGATCCCCGCGGGCAGCGGAAGGAAAAACTCCTTGAAGAGCGCTTCATTGCCGAGCATGCAGTCGTGGCTTTCCACCTTTGCGGTGAGTCCGCGGCCGGGGAGAACCTGTGCCTCTTCCGCCGGCTTCCAACTCAGATTGCGAGCCCGCGCGACGTCGATCACAGCGTGCGCCAGAGGATGATTGGATCTCTCTTCGGCTGCGGCAGCGAGGCGCAGCAGATCGATTTCAGTAAAGCTTCCAAGCGAGCGAACGGACTCCAGCACCGGGCGGCCCACGGTGAGAGTGCCGGTCTTGTCGAGAACCACCACATCAAGGTGGGCAAGGCGTTCCAGAGCCTCGCCTCCCTTGAAGAGCACGCCAAGCTGTGCGCCGCGTCCGACGGCTACAGTGAGAGCCGCGGGCACTGCCAGTCCCATGGCGCAGGGGCAGGCGACTACCAGCACGGCGACGGTGGAGGCGAGAGCCATCTGAATCGAGTGGGTGGCGATTAGCCAGATGACGAACGTGAACGCGGCCAGCGCAAGCACCACTGGCACGAAAATTTTGCTTGCGCGGTCGGCCAGCCGTTCCATGGGCGCACGCGAGCCCTGCGCCTGCTCGACCATGCGCGTAATCTGTGCCAGCACTGTGGCTTCGCCCAGCGACTCAGCCCGGCAGGTGACAGCGCCCTCGTAATTCAAAGACCCGGCCAGCACTCGCCCGCCGACCGTGCGGTCGAGCGGGGTGGACTCGCCAGTGAGCATCGATTCATCGACGGTAGTGCGGCCTTCAATGATCGTCGCATCGACCGGGAAGCGTTCGCCGGGCAGCACGACCACGCTGTCGCCGACCTCGATTTTATTGAGCGGGACGATGGTCTGGACGCCGTTTCGAATACGGCGAGCCGTCACGGGCCGAAGGCGGGAGAGCGAGTCTAGAGCGGCGAGTGCGCGGCGCTTGGCGCGGCCTTCGAGACTCTTGCCTAAAAGCAGAAAGCCGACGATGAGCAGGACCGCATCGAAGTAAACCTGGCGGTTGTTCGCGGGCCGGACGGTGGCATAAGCGGAGTACGCAAAGGCCACGCCCGTTCCCAGGCTCACCAACGTATTCATGTTGGTCGTTCCGTGACGCGCAGCGCTGATCGCGTTCGAGTAGATTCCGCGACCGGCCCAGGCGAGCAGAATCGCTGTGAGAATCAGCAGCGACCAGCGAAGCTGATCCGGCGGTATGACATAAAGCCAGGGGAAGAGACGCATCAGTACGTGGTCGAGCGAGCCCATCTCCGATCCAAGCGGCATGGCAAACAGCATGGCGGCAGCGCCGGCGACGATTGTAAACACAGCCTTGCGGTCGGCTCCGGCTGCAAGCGCATCGGAGGCGGACTCCGCTGAAGATGCATCAAGGCGGGGAAGCACAGCGTCGTATCCCGCCGAGCGAACGGCCTCGACCAGTGCGCCGGGCTGCGCGATTGCCGGATCGAAGATGATGCTGGCGCGATTGGCCATCAGATCGACGCGCGCGGATTCGACACCGGCCGTCGCGCGCAGAGCTTCTTCAACGTGATGCTGGCAGGATGCGCAGGTCATGCCCAGGATGGGCAGCGTGATCGACTCGGTTGCGGATGCGGCCATCGGCGAACCTATGGTTCCAGGCGTGCCGCGTAGCCGGCTTTGGCCAGAGCGGCGATGGCAAGATCGACGGGCGGAGGGTTGAGTTCGGAGACAAGTTTCGCCGTTCCAATCTGTACATCTTTGGCCACCGCGCCCTCAACCGAGGCCAGCGCTTGTGCGACGCGACGAACGCAGCTGCCGCAGTGCATTCCATCGATGCGCAGAGTGAAATCAGACATGATCATCTCCCGTTCCTCTTAGATGATACGCTGCCTCAAAAGACGCAAGCGCCCGTTTGGAAAGCTGCTGTGAAGAGGCGTCCGCGACTTTAATTGCGGACGCTTTGCCGCTCCGATTCGATCGCATCGCGCAGTGCATTAGCGACCTCTTGCTGCTGGCTCAGCGTGATCCGATTGAAGAAAGGCAGCGCCAGCGTGCGCCGCGCAATAGCCTCTGTGATGGGGAGCTTGAACTCGCTCGCACAGGAATGCGTGCGCAAGGCGGGTTGCAGATGAATCGGGCCGAAGTAGCGTCCGGTGGCGATGCCGCGGCTTGCAAGAGCGGCCTGCACACGATTGCGGTCTGTGTCTTCGGGCAGGCGTACGACATAGACGAACCAACTGATGGTGCGGTCGGGAAGAGTGAGCGGTGGCAGATCGAGGCCGGGGATTCCTCTGAGCAGTACGTCGTAACGCTCAGCGGCGGCCTTGCGCATCGCTAGGATATCACCGATGCGGCCTAGCTGCACGCGGCCCAGTGCGCAGGCCAGATCCGAGAGCCGATAGTTGTAGCCGGATTCGACGAGGTCTAGCCACTCGCCGTTGGGATTTCTGCCTTGATTGCGCAGGCTGCGCAGTCGCGATGCGTGCGCCGAGTCGCGGGCCAGCACTGCGCCGCCTTCGCCGGTGGTTATCTGCTTGTTGGGATAGAAACCGAGGACGGCCAGATCGCCGAAACTGCCGACGCGACAGCCTTGAAACTCCGCGCCGATGGCCTCGCAGGCGTCTTCGACTACAAAAAGATTATGACGGCGGGCAATGTTCAGGAGCGCGTCCATTTTGGCCGGGACGCCAAACGTGTGAACGACAACGATAGCCTTCGTGCGCGGTGAAATGGCCTGCTCGACGGCTGCCGGATCGAGATTGAGAGTGACTGGATCGATCTCTGCAAAAACGGGCGCGACGCGGAGCTGAAGGACGGCGTTGGCAACGGCGACGAAGGCAAAGGACGGCAGGATTACCTCGTCGCCCTCAGCGATGCCTAAGGCAAGCAAAGCCAGATGCAGTCCGGCGGTGCCGGAGCTGACAGCGAGGGCGACAGGCACGGAATGATACTCGGCTAATGCGGCTTCAAAGGCTGCCAGTTCTGGACCCAGACTGAGATGCGGTGTGCGCAGGACTGCCGTGACGGCGTTGATTTCCGCTTCAGTAATGTCTGGCGCGGACAATGGGATTCTGAAGCTCATGGCCGCTCCGGGCTGGCTTCATCGGCCAGCGGCGCGGGCTGCTTGATCAGCAGGCCCTCCAACTCGACGGTGGTAAGAACGCGCGCAATGGTCTGGGCCGCCGTGCCGTTGCCATAAGGGTTCGCCATTCCGCGCAGTGAGTCGCGGAATTCGGGGCTGAGGGCTTGTGTGATGGCGGCGAGAATTGCGGGTGATTCGGCTGGGGCGTCGATCAGGTTGCGGGCGCGCTCGCGGCCCTGTTGGCGCATTCCGACATTGACCGTGGGCAGCGCGAAGGAGGCGGCTTCCATGATTCCACTGGATGAGTTGCCGGCCATCGCGTCCACATTGCCCAGGAGGCTCCAGTAGGTGATGGGATCGAGGTTGACAAAAATGTGCGTGTGAGGCCTCGCGGCTGCCAGAGTCTTGGTCCGTTCTATGAGCGCGTGACTGCCGGCATCGGAGTTGGGATAGACGAAGATGAGCTGACCGGATTGCCGCGATAACGCTTCGAAAAGAGCATCGGCCTCTGAGTTGGTGTCGCGGAGAATGGTGACCGGGTGCCATGCGACTAGCAGCGTTGGCGGTATGAGCGCAAGACCGAGTCGTGCCTCAAGAGCATTGCGGTCAAGTAGCGCGGAGCGGTGCACGTGGTCGAGCGAAGGGGCCCCGGCATGATGGACGCGCGATGGCTCCTCGCCCATCGCGACCACGCGACGCCGTGCAGTTTCAGTGGACGTGAAGTGTATGTGGGCGAGCTTGGTGAGCGCGTTGCGAACGGCGTCGTCGATGGCGCCCTGGCTCACCTCGCCGCCTTCGATATGTGCGATGGGGATGCGCAGCGCAAGCGCGACCGAGGCGGGCGCGAGCATCTCGTAGCGGTCGGCGATGAGCAGCAGCAGGTCAGGACGCCATGCTGTGAGCGCGTCGGCCAGGCCGAGAATGGCAACGCCGATGGTCTTGGCCATGCCGGTGTCTGTGTCGGAGCTGAGCAGGCACTCGATGCGCGAGATGATTGGAAAGCCGTCGCGCTCAATCTCGTGAACGGTGTTGCCAAACTGAGGCGCGAGATGCGCGCCGAGCGCGAAGACGCCCAGTTCAACGTCAGGTTGCGCGGCCAACTCGCGCAGCGGCCAGTAAAGGTGGCTATAATCTGCGCGCGAGGTGGTCACCACGCCGATGCGACGCTTGTTTTGGTGCGAAGGATTCACACGAGGAGTATAAATCCGCTGGCTCATCGGCTCCGTTTCGGGTGGATGCGGCTCGGGTGGTCGCTCGCATACACTGTTAGGGTTCCGCGGATTAAGGGAGCCGTCTGGCTCTGGCCGCTTTGGAGAGTGAATTGGGCAAGAGAATCATGAAGACGGTCGGGCCAATGGCCCTTGTTCTTTTTGTGGCATCTGGGGCGGTGTCGGTTGCCCAGTCGCGCTTCGACGCCGATGCGGTGCGGACGAACAATCGCGGTGTTGCACAGATGGGTCAGCAGTTTACCGAGCGAGCAGCCGCGTCGTTTGCCGAGGCCTTCCAGAAGGACCCAAAGCTTGCGCAGGCCGAGGTCAACGAGGGCATTGCGCTGATGGCGCTGCAAAAGCTGGATGAAGCGAAAAAGGCCCTGCAAACGGCGCTCGCTCTAGATCCGAAGAGTGCACAAGCCTGGTACAACCTCGGTCTCGCACAACACGCGGGCAATGAAATCGAAGCGGCTCTGGCCAGTTTCCAGCAGGCTGCAGAGATCGATCCAAGGGACACCGACTCCTACTATTTTGAGGGTGTCTGCTATCAGGATCTGAAACAGTTCGACAAGGCCATCGAAATTCTGCGCAAGGCATTGGAGATCAATCCGCTGCACGCCTCCTCAGAGTTTGCGCTGGCGCGGGCCTTGCAGCGCAGCGGTCACGTCGAAGAGGCCAAGGAACACTTCAAGCGATTCCAGCATCTGACCGGCACCAAGGTTGGAACGCCGCTTGGGCTCTCCTATGGTGAGCAGGGCCACTACTCGACTGTTACGACGGTTGTCGAAGCGCAAGCCGGTAAGCGGACGATGATTCCGATCAAGCTTTTAGCGAGTTTTCTGGACTCCAAGGTCCTAATATCCGGAACTGGGGCGGCAAGCGCGAAATGGACGACGACCGGCGGCGCTTGCATGATGGACGTGACCGGCGCTGGAACGATGGATCTGGTACTGATGCAGTCGGGCGCGCAGGCGATTCGCGTGCTGCACAACGCCGGTAACGGCAACTACGAGGATTTCGACGCGGCAGCGACAGGGTTGAAGGCCAAGGGCAACGCCGTGGCGTGCGCCGTGGGCGATTATGACGGCGATGGGCTGAACGACCTCGCCGTCGCGCTGGACGATGCGGTGTTGCTCTTCAGGAATTTGGGCAAAGGCAAGTTTCAGGATGTGACGGCTGAGGCTGGGCTTACACCGAAGAACAGGCCGACCGGAATCACCTTTATCGATTATGACCACGACGGGGATCTGGATCTCTTCCTGACAGGGGCTCCGCTGAAAAATGGTGGCACGTCGAACGTATTGTGGCGCAATAACGGTAACAAGACCTTCACGGAATGGACCGAGCCGACAGGATTGGGCGGTAGCGATAACACAAACGCTGCGATTCTTACCGACTTCAACAACGATAAAGCTGTGGACATTGCTGTGACTAGCGATGGTGCAACGCCTTCGATTTACGTCAATCCGAGGGAAGGGAAGTATCCGACGCAGCCGCTTTTTGAAGGTGTAAAACTGCCGCCAACCGCGGGCATCGCCGTGCTTGACTACAACAAGGACGGCTGGATGGACATCGCCGTTACGCACGCTGGCGCGCCGGGGCTGACGCTTTGGCGCAATGTTGCAGGGCCGGAAAATATTGGCCGACGGTTTGAGAGAGTGGATCTGCCGCTGCACGACGCGCTGCGCGGATGGGGGCTCACTCCAGTCGATATCGACAACGATGGCTGGATCGACCTGGCGGCGATTGTCGAGACCAAGGCAGGGCCGCAGGTGCGCGTGTTGCGCAATCGCGGCGATGGGACGTTTGAAGATGTGAGCCACGCGCTCGGCCTGGATAGCGTGAAATTGACCGCTCCGCGCGGGCTGATTGCCGTCGATGACAGCGGCGCGGCAGATCTGATTGTGACTCAGTTGAACGCGCCGCCGGTGCTGTTGCGCAACGTGGGTGGCAACAAGAACCACTCCGTTCGCCTCGACCTTACCGGGTTTGCAGACAACAAGACGGCGCTGGGCGCGAAGGTTGAGATCTTTGCCAACGGCCTGTGGCAGAAGTGGGAGATAGCCGGAGCTTCGGGATACCAAACGCAGAATCCGCCACAGCTTCTCGTAGGTCTGGGCGATGCCGAGGGAATCGATCTGCTGCGCATTCTCTGGCCGACAGGTGTCTTGCAGGATGAGATCGACCTGCCGCATCAGCCAGCGATTGCGATGAAGGAGGCCGATCGGCGCGGCAGTTCCTGCCCGGTGCTCTTTGCCTGGAACGGGCACAAATACAAGCTGGTCACCGACGTCATCGGCGCGGCGGTCGTGGGTCACTGGTTCACGCCTACGCGGCGCAACACGCCCAATCCCGGTGAGTGGATCAAGGTGGACGGCGCGCAGCTTGCGCCAGTGAATGGCAAACTGAGCCTACGCTTTATAGAGCCGATGGAGGAGGTCAATTACATCGATCAGTTGCGTCTGGTTGCGGTCGACCATCCCGAAGATGTCGAGGTCAATCCCGACGAGCGCTTCCTCGACGATCCGCCGTTTGCATCGGGGCGCGTCGTCGCTACACAAGGCGCGCGGCTGCCCGTCGGCGCGTGGGACGGCGAGGGTCGCGATGTATTGGAACAGGTGAGTCGTCGCGATCACGCATTTGCGAGCGGATTCACGCCGCTGCCTTATGACGGCTTTGCGAATCTGCACGCGCTGACACTCGAATTTGGAGCGGTGGACTCGCAGGCGCCGTTGCGTCTTTTGATGACCGGCTATGTGAATTACTTCAGCGCGACTTCGCTTTATGCCGCGTGGCAGGCGGGGATCAAGCCCATCTCGCCATATGTCGAGGCGCAAATGCCGGATGGCGAATGGCGGCGCATCGCAGACGACGTCGGCTTTCCAGCGGGTCTTGAGCGCACAATCGTTGTGGATCTCACCGGCAAGCTCCCTGCGGGCGCGCACAAAATCCGATTGGTGACGAATCTCGAAATTTATTGGGATCAGGTGCTGACCGACAACAACGCCGAGGCCGAGTCGCGCACTGTCGAGGTTCCGCTCAGCAACGCCCGCCTGCATCTCCGCGGCTACCCAACGCAGATTGAAGGCGCAAGCCCCGGCGATCTCGACTACGACTATGACCGCGTGAGTCTGACCGGGCCCTTCCAGCATCAGCGTGGCAGCTACACGCGCATGGGCGATGTAACGGCGCTCCTAAAGAACATCGACGACCGCTATGTCATCTTCGGCAGCGGCGAGGAGATTGCGGCGGAGTTCGACGCAACCGGGCTGCCTGCGCTCGCTCCGCACTGGAAGCGCGACTACTTCTTCTATGCCAACGGGTTCGTCAAGGATATGGACTGGTGGGATGCATCGCCGTTTACCGTGGCGCAACTGCCCTTCCATGCGATGAGCACTTATCCGTATCCGTCGAACGAGAAGTTCCCCGACGATGCCAACGCGCTCGGCTATCAATTGAATTGGAACGATCGCTTCGACTCAGGCGAGCCGGTGCGGTCGTATCGTTTCGACTACAAGACGATGCCATCGACTCCCTCCGACGACAAGGCTCCTGCGAGCATAGAGACGGTTCATCCATGAACGATGTCGTGCTGGAACCGGCGGTTCGGCAACTGGAACTTCTGCGGTCAGGAGAAATCTCGGTCGCGGAGTTGGCCGCAGCGCACATTGAACAGATTGCCCGTCTGAATCCGCAGTTGAATGTCTTCGCCGACTTCGATGCGGATCGTGTCCGCGAGCGGGCGCGGATGCACGATGCGTGGCAAGGCACCCGATCGCGCAGGCCGTTGTTTGGATTGCCGGTGACTGTTAAATCATCGATTGCAACGCGAGGATTCAAGTGCGAGATCGGCAGCTTGCTGCACAAGGGCGATATTCCACACGAGGAGGCAGTAGTCGTTGCGCGCCTTTGCTCGGCAGGTGCATTGATTCTGGGCACGACCAACTGCCCGGAGTTCCTGATGGCCTACGAAACTGCGAATCTGCTGCACGGACAAACGCGGAACCCATGGGATCTTGAGCGCACGCCGGGCGGGTCGAGCGGCGGCGAGTCCGCGGCGATTGCGTCGGGCATGTCGGCTGCGGGGCTTGGCTCGGATAGTGGAGGCTCGGTGCGGGTGCCCGCGCACTTTACCGGCATATGTTCGCTCAAACCGACGCCGGGACGCATTCCCGGACGAGGGCATCTGCCGCCGTGCGTGGGGCCATTCTCGATTCTCGGCGCGATTGGGCCGATGGCGCGGACGATCGGCGACGTCGCGCTGATGTTTCGCGCGCTCAGCGGCCAGGACCCGCGCGATCCGGCGAGTCCGCCGATTGAATTGCGCGAGCCAAAGCTGACCGAGCTGCGGTCGAACAGGATTGGCGTTTTTGAGGATGACGGGCTTGTTCCCGTAACGCCGGAGACTCGCGCGGCGGTGCGGGCCGCTGCCGCTGCGCTCCGCGATGCGGGCTTTCGTGTTGAGCCATTCAGGCCGCGCACGCTGGAATCGCTGCGCCAACTCTGGTGGAAGTTCTTTGTGCAGTGCGGGGCGATGTTCTATGAGTCCACGGTTCGCGGACGGGAGCAGTTGTTATCTCCCATCTTCAAAGAGTTTCTGAGCTTCTCGGAGGCTGTGCCGCCTTTGACGGCCACCGAGTTGCTCAACGCATGGGCTGAGTTGGATCTGCTGAGGGCGAAGGCGCTCGAAGAAATGAGCGCGTATCCGGTGCTTGTTTGTCCGGTTGCCAGCATTTCCGCTTTTCGTCATGGCGAGCGCGAGTGGACTGTCGAGGGCCGGGCAGTGGAGTATCTCGATGCAGTGCGGCATACGCAGTGGTTCAACGCGTTGGCCGCGCCCGCGGCAGTGGTTCCCGTCGGCCGTTCACCCGAGGGTTTGCCCATCGGCGTGCAAATTGCGGCCCGGCCTTTCCACGATGAGACGGCGCTGGGCATCGCAGCGATTGTCGATGCGGCCTTCGGTTACAAGCAGCCTCCGATCGCGCGACCAGTGTAGCTCCGATTCCTTCGGCTATACGTCGCAGAAAAACAAGCGTTTACTCCCGAGGTAGTCTAGCCGGTCGCGCGCTTTGGGTACCGCCATCTCCACCTTTAGATGGAGGCGCTGCTAGGCGGGTTCCGGTAGCCTGAAGTTTCCCGGAATGGAGCGCGGAAAGTGCCCGAGAACTGGCAGGAACGATTTGCCGAAACTCCCGATTGCCTGAAGAGCGCACATCGCCCGCAGACTGTGGTGCCGGTGCTGGATCTGGAGATAGGAGGCGGCGAGTTTGTCACCATGGCTGGGCCCTGCTCGGTTGAGACGGAGTTTCAACTGATGGCTACGGCCAACCATGTGCGCAGTGCCGGGGCGCGCATTCTGCGCGGAGGCGCTTTCAAGCCGCGCAGTTCTCCTTACTCATTTCAAGGGCTGGGCCTGGAAGGGCTCAAGATGCTGGCCCGCGCGCGCCAGGAGAGTGGCCTTGCCATCGTCACCGAGGTCATGTCGGAGGAGCACGTGCCGATCGTTGCCGAGTACGCCGACATCCTGCAAATTGGCTCGCGCAACATGGAAAACTATGCGCTGCTGGAAGCGGCGGCGCGGTCGATGCGGCCCGTGCTGCTGAAGCGCGGAATGGTGGCCACGGTGGCCGAATGGCTGCGTTCGGCGCAGGTGATTCTAGACAACGGAAATCCCAATGTCATTCTCTGCGAGCGCGGCATTCGCACCTTTGAGACAGCGCTGCGCAACACATTCGATGTGGCCGCGATTGCCCTGCTCAAGCAGGTCTCGCATCTTCCAGTGATCGCCGATCCGAGCCACGCTGCAGGGCATAGCGACTTGGTCCCCGCGTTGGCGCGCATTGCGGTTGCTGCCGGTGCAGACGGTCTGCTGGTCGAGGTGCACCCCAGTCCCGCCAAGGCCTGGAGCGACGGCGAGCAGTCGCTGGACTTCGCCGCATTCGACGATATGATGGCCGATCTCGAGCCCTGGCTCGCTGTGCGCGACCGTGGTGCCTCGCGGTGGACGACGGCTCGTTTGCGCACACTGGTGGCAGTGGGATGATTCCTGTTTCCAGAGTGCTTTCGATTGCGGCAACGGTTGCATTACTGATTCCGGTCTGCGGGTCTGCGCCGAACGCGGCACCCGTAGCCGGCGCTGCGATTGGCGCCGATGTCATCGTGACTGCCGCGCCAGTTTATGAGCCGCTTGCCGCGCTTCGGGGTGGAGAAAGATTTTCCCAGGGCGCGCAATTGCTGCTGCTTCACGCGGGCAAGGCGGAGCCTCTGTTGACGGGCTTTGCGGCCTCCGCGGATGCGAACGTTTCCTTCGATGGCAAACGAGTTTTGTTTGCGGGCAAACAGACTGCGACCGATCCGTGGCAGATTTGGGAACTGACGCTGGCGGATCGCTCTCTGCGCAAGCTGATCGCTGGCTCGAATGACGCCATTCGCCCCTTCTATCTGCCCTCAGGCCGCCTCGTTTATGCACTGCGAGCGCCTTGGGGTTTTCAATTGGAGTCCGCAGGTAAAGATGCCGTCGATGTTTTTGAGCCCATCGCTTCAGATGCAGGCTCGACTTTGCTGCCGCTCTCTTATCTTCCGGCCAGCGCGATTCCAACCGATGTGTTGGCCGACGGGCGCATTCTTTTTGAGGCCGATTTTCCGCTGGGCTCCGGTACTACTCCGGAGTTGTTTCTGGTTTACTCCGATGGCTCGGGCGTGGAGTCGTACCGCTGCGACCACGGCAAGGCACGTTGGGGCGGACGGCAGTTGGCCAACGGCGACGTAGTCTTTACGCACGGAGCCTCGCTGGCGCGCTTCACCTCGCCGCTGGCGCATGAAGCGTTGATCGCAGCACCTCATGCCGAGTATGCAGGTGCGCTTGCTGAGACAACATCGGGCGCATGGTTGGTGAGCACGAGGGCTGCGGCCGGCGCGCACTTTACATTGAGGCTGTGGAAGCCAGGTGCGGCCGCTATGCAGACTGTGCTGGACGAGACCGGCGAAAATCTTATCGATCCCGTGCTGGTGTCTCCGCGCAACCGGCCTAAGCGTCATCCTTCAGGGCTGCATGACTGGAACTATGCAAACATGCTTGCGCTCGATGCGCGGCAGTCACGCGAGGGCACTCTCAAGACGACGCCCGCAACGGTTCGGATGGAGACGCTCGACGCCGGTCACGCCGTCGTCATGGGCACTGCGCCGGTCGAGCCGGACGGTTCATTTTTTGTGAAAGCTCCCGCCGACAAGCCTATTCGTTTTTCGCTGCTCGATGACAAGGGCGCGGTGCTACGGCAGGAGCATGGATGGTTCTGGATTCGCCGGGGCGAGCAGAGGATTTGCGTGGGATGTCATGTGGGACCAGAGCACGCATCGGAGAATCGAGTGCCAGCGGTGCTGTTGCGCTCGACAACGCCGGTTGATCTGACAGGATCGGCACAGGCCGAAGCGCCAAAAACGAAAACGCCGGGAGGAAATTGATAATGATAGCTCGTTCTCTTTTTTTGCTCGGCGTTGTCTCGATGGCGGCTGCGCAGACTGCTCCTCCAGTCCCCGTTGTTGCTGCTCCAAAGGCACTGTCTGCCGCACCGCAGATGCCTGCCATTCGTTTTGAAGACGCCAGCGACAAGGCAGGCGTCAACTTCACGCATAGCTTTGGCTCGCGGCAACTGGGTTCGCTGCTTGAGGGCACCGGCGCTGGCTGTATCTGGTTCGACTACAACAACTCCGGCCTTGAATCGCTTTACGTGGTCAATGGCCGCCCGCTTGACGACTCCATGCATCCTTATCCGCTCAAGGTGAAGCCCGCAACGCCGCCGCACAATCATCTTTACCGCAACAACGGCAACGGCACCTTCACCGACGTGACCGAGCAGGCGGGCCTTAATCCAGATATGTACGGCATGGCAGTGACAGCAGCGGACTATGACAACGATGGCTTCGTCGATCTGCTCGTGACTGGTTATGGCAAGACGATTCTCTATCACAATAACGGCAATGGTACTTTTACCGATGTGACCGAGAAGGCCGGAATCAAAGTCGATGGCTGGGCGATCAGCTCCACATGGCTCGACTACGACAAGGATGGATGCGTCGATCTCTTCGTTGGCCGTTACGTCAAGTTCGATCCGAAATACCGTGCTTTTTATGCTGCGGATAACTACCCTGGCCCGTTGGACTACGAAGGCGAAACCAACAAACTCTACCACAACAATTGCGACGGGACGTTTACCGACGTGACGGACAAATCGGGCATCGGCGCGTATGTTGGCCGCACTATGGGCGTGACCGCGGCGGACTTTGACAACGATGGCTGGCCAGATATCTACGTAGCCAACGACCGGACTGAGAACTTCTTGTTTCATAACAAGCACGACGGCACCTTCGAAGAGATTGGCAACGATACCGGCACAGCCTTTGGACAGAATGGCGAGTCAACCTCGTCGATGGGTCCGGTCTTTGCCGACTTCGAGGGCAGAGGAATGCTCGACCTCTGGGTTACGGACGGCCATTACAACCGTTACCTGCGAAATACAGGCAAGCTGGGCTTTGAAGACATGGGGGCCTCCAACGGCATTTCGCAGACCAACGCGCAATACGTCAGTTGGGGCACGGGTGTTTACGACTTCGACAATGATGGGCAGCTCGACATTCTCATCTTTCACGGCGGGCTGATTCATCTGATTCCGCAAGAGCACACGCTCTTTCGCGGACTTGGAAACGGGAAGTTCGCCGATGTCTCGCGCGAAGCCGGTCCGGTATTGAGCGAGCGCACAACGGCGCGCGGCGCCTGTTTTGGCGACTATGACAACGACGGCAAAGTCGATGCATTCGCGGTCAATCTCGGTGGCCGGGGGACGCTGGTGCACAATGTTTCGACGAATACCGGCCACTGGATCGCGATCAAGCTTGTTGGCGCAAGGACTGGGAAAGCCGGAACAGGAAGCAATCGCGACGGCATCGGAGCGCGCGTCGAAGTCTTCGCCGCGGGCAAGCGGCAGACTGCCGAGCGCGTGGCGGCCTCGGGTTATCTCTCGCAAGATGACGCCCGCTTGCACTTCGGTCTTGGTGCTGCAACAACAGTGGACAAACTGATCGTTCATTGGCCCAGCGGCCGCGAACAGACGCTGGAGGAGTTGAACGTGGACCGCGTTCTCACCGTCGAAGAACCGAAATTCGGAGACGCGAAGTGAGCCGACGCCTCAGAACCGCGACAGGTGCAGGGCTTGCAGCCCTTGGCGCGGCGTTGTTCATGTGTGCCCTCTGGCCCGCCATCGATCGTCCTGTGCGCGCGGAGCAGGCTGAAGCACAGGATTACGCATCGCCGCTTGAGGTGTTGCTCTCGCCCGACGGCGCGCGGCTTTACGTGCTCTGCCAGCAGAGCGAAGAGGTGAGGGTGCTGGATGCGGCGAGCTTTGCGGTCATCAAGAACATCGCGGTGGGCCGCGTGCCGCGCGGCTTCTCGCTTTCGCCCGACGGCGCGCGGTTATTCGTAACCAACGCATGGGACGATACGCTCTCGGTGATTGATACGCGTGCGCTTGCGGTAACGGCTACCTGGCCCGTGGGCGCGGAGCCCTCTAGCGTGGTCGAGGATCGGATGGGCAAGCGTCTCTTCGTGGCCAATCGCATCTCGAACGATGTAGCTGTGCTCGATGCGGAAACAGGCGTTGAAGAAAAGCGTCTGCTGGCGGGTCGGGGTGCAAGCTATCTGACGATGTCTCCCGATGGAGGCCGCATCTATGCGACTCACATCTATCCGAATCCGCCCCGCGTGCGCACTGAGTTGGACAATCGCATCGCGCCGGAGTCGGAGATTACCGTGATCGACGTGGCACGTGCAGTGGTTGTGGATCGCATGCCGCTGCACTCGATCGCGGGCGTCTTTCATCTTGCGTTCTCTGCCGATGGCCGCCTGGGTGTAGTCGTCGAGTACCACCCCAAAAATCTTGTGCCATTGGCGCATCTCGAGCATGGCGGCGCATTCGCGCACACGCTAACGCTCTTTGGTGCTGACGTGGGCAAGCCGGTTGAGGTGCCGCTGGACGAGCTTGAACGGTACGCTGCGCAGCCATTCGGCTTGGCGATTGCGCCGGATAAATCGCGGCTTTTTGTGACCATCGGCGGTTCGGAGTCCGTTGTTGTAATCGACGTTCAACGGCTGCTGCGCTTCGTTCACGCGCGTTCGCGTCCTGAATCCGGCTCCTTTGCGCAGGATCTCTCGGCCAGCGGCAACTACGTGATCGCGCGCATTCCTGTCGGCCATAACCCGCGCGGCCTTGTGCTCACACGCGATGGACGCAGGCTCTTTGTGGCCAATCGACTGGAAGACACGATCAGCGTGATCGACACCCGCACCAATCGCGTTTCCTCGACCATCACGTTGGCCGGACCGAAGAAAGTCTCCGCGCTTCGCCACGGCGAGCAGACTTTCTATACCGCGCGCTACAGCTTTCAAGGGCAGATTGGCTGCGCCAGTTGCCACATCGACTCCACTTTTGACGGTCTCACATGGGATTTGGAGCCGGATGGATTTGGCCGCGACATTGTCGACAACAAAATGCTCGAGGGCATCAAAGACACGGAGCCCTACAAGTGGAATGGCGGCAATCCCAACATTCCTACGGAGTGCGGACCGAGAACGGAGAAGTACTTCTGGCGCTCGGAACAGTATGACAATCTGACACTTGCCGATCTCGCAGTCTACGTGCGCAGTCTCGATCCGCGGCCCAATCGCTGGCAACTGCCGAATGGAGAGCTTACACCGGCGCAGGAGCGCGGCAAGGCGATCTTTGAGCGCGACACAGACAAATTCGGCAACGCGATTCCCGAGAGCAATCGCTGCTCGTATTGCCACAGCGGCCCCAAGGGTACCAACCAGAGGCTCTTCGATGTGGGGACGCGCAAGCCCACTGACAACTCAGGCAGGCTGAAATCGGCTCCGCTGATCAACATCGTGCTGACTGCCCCCTATTTGCACGACGGTTCGGCGCACACGCTTGAGGAGATCTGGACGATTTACAACCCGGAAGACAAGCACGGACGCACCAACGACCTGACCAAAGATGAACTGAACGACTTAATCGAGTACCTGAGGACGCGATGAAGAAACTATTCATGATTGCAGTGCTGGCGATTGCTTCGTCGCTGGCCTTGGCTGCGCCACCGCAGGCACCGCATTTTCGCTTTGAGAGTTTCACCACCGCGAACGGCCTGCCCAATGATCATGTGTTCTCGGTGCTGGTGGATGGTGACCGCATCTGGGCCGGAACGGAAGACGGGCTTGCGGTCTACGAGAATCATGCGTGGAAGACCTACAACACCAAGGATGGCCTGGCTCATCGCGCCGTGCTCTCGTTGGCGCTGGACAAGCGTACCGGCGATGTGTGGGCCGGCACGATGGGCGGTTTAAGCCGCATCTCCGGCGGGCGCATCGACAGTTATACGCAGTTGAATTCAGGCCTGAGCAACGATGTGGTCTACGGCGTTGCGGTGGAAGGCGAAAACGTGTGGGTAGCGACGGCCGCGGGAGGCTGCCGCCTGAATACTCGCACCGGTCAGTGGACGCTCTACAACGAGCGCAACACGCCCATGATCGAGATCTGGGTCTATGGCGTCTCCGCCGCTCCCGACAAAGTTTATTACGCTGTGTGGGGCAGCGGGCTCCTCGAATACTCCCAGAAGACTGAGCGATGGGATAAATATGAAGATCCCGATGGTGAGAACGAAATTGTGCTCTTCAAGGATCAGGGCCTGATCCACGAGATTGTCACCTCGGTGAGTTACGTAGACAATATTGTTTGGGCGGCAACTTACTTTGGTGCAAGCCGCTACGACGGCCGCTACTGGCACAACTTCCTCACCAAAGACAGCGGGCTGCCCTCGAACTTCATCAACTTTATTAAGGGCGTGGATGCCAATCGCGCTTGGTTTTGTACCGACAAGGGGTTGGCCTATTACGACGGCGTGAATTGGACCGTTTATCGGCCCTCGCTCAAAGACGGCAAGCCGGAGATGGCGGTACGCGACGCGCAAGGCAAGGTAACACCGGTCGAGGTCACAACAGCGCCGGCCCACAACTATATTCTCGGCATCGACTTCGCCGGCGACGACATCTGGGTCGCGACGGCGAAGGGCTTGAGCCACGGAATTCGTCAAAATCAATAAGGAGCAGCAATCATGAATGCATTTGCGGATATTCTGGAAGCCATCGCGCACGCGCCGATCGAAAAGCGGGCGATCACCAATCACGGCGTGCTCAACGAGGCATATGCCTACGCCAAGCCGAGTTCGTTCTCGCGCGGCATGAGAATCGATATTGGCGGAGTCTCCATTCTGCTGATCTCGGGTACTGCATCGATCGACGAGAATGGCGTCAGTGTCCACATCGGCGACTTTCCCGCGCAACTGCGGCGGACCTTTGACAATATCACTGGCCTGCTCCAGGCTGAAGGCTGCACCTGGCACGACATCGTGCGAACCAGTTGCTACTTGCGCGACATCGATCGCGATTACGATGTCTTCAATGCGGGGCGCACGGCCTTCTTCAAGGAGCAGGGGCTCGATCCGTTGCCCGCTTCGACCGGCATTCAAGCGCATCTCTGCCGCCCCGAGTTGCTCATTGAAATCGAGGCCATTGCCATGTTCCACACGGATAAGGGCTCGGCCAACAAGGAGTAGTCGCGATGCGTAAGGGATGGTTGTTGGCTGTGGCCTGTGCGATGGGAACTGCCAATCTTGCCGCGCAGGATTCGAGCCAGTATTCGAGTCAGGCCGCGGTGCAGAGTGACAGCCCTGTCGCAGTCACCGGCAAGGGCACGTGCGAATGTGGCGCGCATCCGCCGGGACCGGCGAGGGACCGCGAAGTCACGCCTTACGCCGGTGAGCCCGCCGATCTGAGCCCGTACGCGAAGTTTGCCGCGCCTTACGACCTAAACTACACCCATCCGAACGTCTACTCCGGTGCGGCGCGGGATATCCCTGAGCCGAAGAATCTGAGCGAGATTCGCATCGGTTTCTTTGGACCTATCGAGCACAATCCCGAATCGGTATTTGGCTTGCGCATGTTGCACGGCGCGCAACTGGCGATCGAGGATGCCAACGCGCATGGCGGCTACGGCGGCAAGCCATTCCGTCTGATGCTGCATAACGACTACGACAACTGGCAGGCGAAGACCGTCTATGGCGAGGACCGGCCCACCGATCCGACCATCTGGGGTTCGGCTTCGAACGAAGTTGTGAAGATGGTCTACGACGATCGCGATTGGGCGATCTTCGGTTCGATCAGTTCCGAGTCGACGCACATCGCTCTGCGCGTGGCCCTGCGCGCGGAGATTCCCATCGTCAACTCGGCCTCGACCGATCCCACGATTCCAGAGACCTACATCCCGTGGTACTTTGAAGTTCTACAGGATGACCGCGTACAGTGCCTGACGCTGGCTCGCCATATCTTTACCGAACTCGGCATGAAACGTGTTGCGATTCTTAGGGTCAACAGTCGCTACGGACGTTTTGGCGTTCTCAAGTTGCGCGACGCTTCGCGAAGGCTTGGCCATCCGATCGTCATCGAACAAAAATACCTTCCCGGCGATACGGATTTTACAAAACCATTGAATGTAATTCGCTCCTCGCGCGCCGACGCCATTGTGCTGTGGGCCGACGAAACTCAAGCAGCGGCGATCCTCAAACAGATGCGCGCCGCAGGTATGAAACAACGCGTCTTTGGCGCATATCGCACGCTTGGGCCGGAGTTGCTGGCCGAGGCTGGCAATGCGGCGGAAGGATTTGAGGCTGTCTTTCCATACGATCCCACGCGCAACGATCCGAAGTGGCTGGAGTTCAACCAGCGCTTCGAGGCTCGCTTCCATGAGAAACCGGAACAGTTTGCCTCGCTGGCCTACGACGCAATGAATGCGCTGCTGGACTCGATCTGCAAGGCTGGCCTGAATCGCGCACGGATTCACGACGCGCTGGCTAACATCGAGCAGTACGATGGCGTGACCGGACACATGATCTTCGATCCGAACCAGAAGAATGTGGCTCCAATGTATTTGGGTACGGTGCATAACGGAGTGGTGACTTATCGCGTCGCGACAATGGAAAAGACCTCTCCAGCGCTACTGCCTACGGCCGCACCAGCGGCGTCTGTCGCACCGCAGGTGCCCTATGCGCGTGTGGGCGAAGGCGGCGTGGACTATGCCGGTCCGCGTCCGAGCGATGTTCCCGCGGGCCCCGTGCGCGTGGTTCTCTTTGGACCACGTGCCGCGGAGGTCGCGCGGTCACCCGAAGTGCGGGCGGCGCTGGCAACTGCGGTTGCAAAGGGCCGTGAGTGGAAGCTGGAGCCAATTGCAAGCGACCAGAATTGGGGTGCGGCCTCAACTCAGCTTGTTCATGCGCTGATGGACGATCATGCTCTGGCGATCGTTGCTCTCGACCGCGATTCGGCTCACCTCGCCGAGCAACTGGCGCTCAAGGCTTTTGTGCCAGTGATCGCGCTGAGCAGTGACAGGAAGCTGACTTCGACCAACATTCCTTGGATCTTTCGCCTGCCGCCGGAGACAACACCAGAAGCTGCGATTGGTCTGCTCAAAGCGGCTGAACTTCGCAGCGGAGCGAATGCTGAACGGCTTCGTGATGTGTTGGCCTCAGGAGATGCGATCTCTGGCATCGCTTTTCTGCCCACCGGCGAACCGGACAGACACGACTGATCTATACGGCATACGGCTACTCTTCTCCTAATTCGTAAGAGATCCCGAACCGCCCAATCTGAATCAGCGCCTTGTCGGTGGGAGGCCAGATGTGCAGGCTTTCCACGCGGCTCGGGCCGGCGATATAACGCGCCTCAGTCGTGCCCATGAGCGCACCTGTTGCGGCTTTATAGAAGTGCACGTTCAGCGCATCGCCTGACTTCGACCGCGTCCATCCGAAGACATATTCTCCTGGCTTCAATTCAACTCCGCCGGCACGAACCGGCGTCTGCACGATCAGGTAGTGCGAGTATTTTCCCTCCGCGGAGTAGCCTGCTGTAAGTAACACAACGCCGGCGATGAAGTGGCCGCGGCTGCTGACGATGCCTGAAGCGGTTCGCATCTCGGTTTCGATGTGTTCCTTTTCCACCTGCGCCCGCGCGGGCAAAAGCGAAGCAAGCTCGGCATCCGTCGCCTGCCGCCACGCGGTCTTTTGCGCCTGGACAAGCGGAGATAGAAACAGCAGACAACATCCGCAGGAGATCAGCTTTCGTGTCAGGTTTTGATTCATAGCTTCGGCTTTCTCAGAGATTCAAGGGTGACTAAACCGCGCTGGATCGCGGCTGTTGCCGCCTGCGTGCGGTCGGTCACTCCCAGCTTGCTCAGCAGGCTGTTGATGTGGGTCTTCACCGTGGCCTCTGAAATTTCCAGCTCGGTTGCGATTTCCTTGTTGCTTTTGCCGTGCACAATCTGTTCCAGGACGTCGAACTCGCGTGGCGTCAACTCCTCGGTACCCATCCGCTCTGCGAGTTTTTCCGCGATGGCCGGAGGAATATGCGACCGGCCCGCATGAACCGCGCGAATCGTCGCAATCAACTCTTCCGAAGTCATGCCCTTGAGCAGATAGGCGCGTGCGCCTGCTTGCAAAGCTCGATAGATGTCCTCGTCGCCGTCATAGGTGGTCAGCACGATAAAGCGCGCCTGCGGCGTCTCCATGCGGACGCGTTCGATGACCTCGACGCCGCTGAGCCGCGGCAACCGCAAGTCAACCAGAGTAATGTCCGGCTGATGCTTGCGAAACTGCGCGATAGCCTCGACGCCGTCCGCTGCCTCGCCCACCACCTCCAGGCCGTCCACTACATTCAGCAGCGCCACCAACCCCTGGCGCACCACGTGGTGGTCTTCAATAACCAGCACGCGAATCGATTCCTTGGTCACGGTTGCTCCTTGGTTTGCTTGTTCATTTCAAAGCTGGGTGCCCCATCCTCGCCGCGCTTTTGTTCTTGCGGCTAGGGTGGGAAACCACGAACCTCAGCCGCCTCGCGCATCTCTCGGCGGCGTTGCTCGCAACCGCACCGTTGTTCCAGTCCCCGGCTCGCTCGTAACCTCAAGCCTTCCGCCGATGGCCGCCGCACGCTCTCTCATTCCGGTCAGTCCAAAGTGACCCGGCGACAGCTCACGCTCGGCGGTAAAGCCGCGCCCGTCGTCGCGCACCTCAAGCGCAATCTCTTCCGGCCCGTACTCCAACTGGACAAACAAGTGTCGCGCGCCCGCATGCTTCTTCACATTATGGACGGCTTCCTGCGCGACACGCAGGAATTCGCGCTCTGTCTCTGGAAGAATGGGCCGGTATGCGCCGAAGATGCTGAATTTAGCCTCCAGCCCGTGACTGCCTTCGGATTCAACAATGCGGCGCATACGCACCGGCAGCGTGGTCTCGTCCGAATCCTGCGAGCGTAGCGCCCAAATTGACTGTCGCGCGTCGGCCAGACCTTCGCGAACGTAACCGCGAGTCAGGTCGAGGTGCTTCTCCGCGGCTTCGGTCTTCTTGTGCCGCAATAATTCTGCCAGCACCTCCAACTGCACCGAGATGCCCACGTAGCCCTGCGCAAGCGTGTCATGGATCTCACGCGCGATGCGATTGCGCTCGCCTAGCACGGCGCGGAATTCGCCCTCAGCCCGCCGCAATCGGAGACGCAGCAGCAGCAGAACCAGGCCTGCTGACGCCGTCAGCAGCAAAGCATAAAACCAGGCTGTCTGATAAAAATGCGGCCGCAACTCAAAGGTCAACGACGCGCCCACTGTGTTCCAAAGGCCGTCGTTGTTGGCAGCCTGCACGTGGAAGGTGTAGCGCCCCGGCGGAATGTTGGTGTAATAAGCTGAGCGGCGCGTGCCGGCCTCGATCCAGTCGCGATCGATGCCGTCGAGCTTGAAGCGGTATCGCACCTTCTGCGGCGCTGCAAAGCTCAGGCCGGCGTAGTCGAATTGGAAGTGAACGTGCCCCGCTGGAATTCGAACGGAAGAGTCCGCTGCATGCAATGATTGAGGAAGGTCGTCCACCGCAAAGCGCTCGAGCGCGACCGGCGGCGGAACCGAGTTCACCGGAAAATGCGCCGGGTCCACCTCGACCAATCCTTTGGGAGTTGCAAACCAGAGATGCCCGTCGCGCGCGCGCCAGGCCGAGGGGTGGCTATTGATGGCCGTCTCCCGGCTGTGAAGCCCGTCAGCTGCGCCAAATTCGATCCAATGCGAACACCCGCTCTTTTCGATTCCAACGCCCATCCCGCCGCAATCGCAACGTGCGATCCCGTTTGCTGTAGCGAACCAGAGATGACCGACGCCGTCATCGAGAATGGCGTGAATTGTGCTGCTGTCGAGACTGGCCGGATTCACGGCGCTCTGCTTTTCTGGAGTGAAGCGCTTGCCATCCCAGAGATTCCAGCCATGTTCCTGCGTGCCAATCAGCAATGTCCCGTCATCTCGCGGTAACAAAGCGGTGATCACGTTGCTGGTGAGTCCGTTTGCAGTGGTGTAATTGGCGATCGTGCCGCCATGCAACCGCGAGAGCCCGGCAAATGTCGCCACCCACAGATCGCCTTTGTAGTCGCGCGCCATTGCGCCCACTAGATCGCTGCCGAGTCCGCTAGCTTGCGTGAATGTCTCCAATCGCATCGCTGGGCCCGAGTTAGCCTGACCGCCAACTCCGTTTGTCCAGTGCGTGAGCCCGCGCCGCGTGCCGATCCAGAGCGAGCCATCGCTGTCGGCCAGCAGAGAACGAATGAAGTCGTCCGGCAGCCCGTCGGCGGAGGTAAACGCATCGATCCTGCCGTTGCGAATCCGATTCAGTCCGTCCGGCGTTCCTGCCCACAGGTCGCCGTTGGGCGCGGCGGCAAGCGAAAGAATCACGTCGCTCAACAGACCGTCGCGGACCGTGTAGTTCTTGATCGGGGAGGTTTTTGTCTCCGCCGCGGTCCCGGGGTGCCCCACCCTCGCCACGTCGTTGTTTTTGTGGCTAGGGTGGGCTTCGGCTGAATCATTCTCTGGGCGCATCGCATTCAGCCCGCTGCCGTTCGTTCCCACCCATAGAGTGCCGGCCTTATCTTCGACCACTGCGGTCGTCGCGTCGGAGGAGAACCCTTCGTGCGCGCCCAGCGTGCGGAATCGCTGATCGCGCAAAATGTGCAGCCCGCCAGTCTCAGTCCCGACCCACAGGTTGCCTTCTCGATCTTCCATTATGGCGAGAACCGAGGCCGAGGCCAGCGGATCGGTGACCGGCAGCAGTTGGACGTTATCCCCAGAGACCCATCGGGCCAATCCACCGTTCGTGCCGATCCAGAGGCTGCCTTCGTGGTCGAAAAATAGAGCCTGTATCCTGCTGCCAGGAATCTGTTCGCCGGCAGTAAAACGGTCCGGCGCGTTGTCTCCTCTTTTGTAATCCCCGTCCAACATTGCAACGGTGCTCTTGTCGGCCGAGGCAACCCTTCCCCGATACGTTTGAATGAACTCAATAGGCCCTGCTGGGATCCACGGGAACATCCCCGTCTGAGATTCAGGAAGTGTCCAGTGGCCATCCTGGTAGATTGAAACTCTGTCATGCGTTCCGACCCACAACTCTCCCTCGCCGTCTGATATGACCGTGCCGACAGAGCTGGCCTGAAGCCCAGTCTTGGCAGTTGCGTCTACAAACTGTCCCTCGTCGTTTAGCCGGGCCAGTCCCTGATCAGTCCAGACCCACAGATAGCCGTTTGCGGACTCCACCAACCCCCGAATGTTATTGGCGGGTAATCCATTTTGGCTGGAGAAGGCAGTCACCGCGCCGTTCTTCATTCGCGCCAACCCTTCGCTGGTACCAATCCATAACGCCCCGTCGCGCGTTTCCAGCAGGCAGCGAACGTCGTTCCCCGGCAAGGCTGGACTCGAATTCCGATCAAAGACCTGAAAGCCGTTGCCATCGAAGCGAACCAACCCCACCTCGGTTCCCAGCCAGACGAAACCATCGCGCGTCTGGACCAGCGCCTGCACCGTATTCTGCGGCAGCCCATTTTCCATTACCCAAGTCTGGCGGCCATAGTTGGCCAGTGGGGTGGATGGCTCCAGCGCTGAACTGGGGATCACGCAATTCAGTAACGCGACAATCGCCAGAAGCGCTCGAGACTTATACCAACGGCGATACTTGCCGATAAAACGGGGATGTGCGGTAATTATTCCCTGAGCATCGATCGAGTTGGCATGATTTCTGGTCACGAGATCGGGCGGTTTTCTCCTGAGGCTGCACGGGAACGCGCAAAATCCGCTCACTTCCACAGTAATTGGAGAGATGGGGGAATGCACAGACAGATAAGAAGATAATCGCAAGAAAATGGGCCGCCGCGCTCCACCTATTGATCGACTTCGGTCTCACTCGAAGGGCGCAAGACAGGCCGGCTGTCTGCCGATACGCTAAGCATGTCTCGTGATTCAGTCTCCATCACTGGATACTCCCTGGATTGACTTTCGGGTGGCCGCCCTTCACGCTGGGTGCCACCCGATTTCTTTTCTAGGGCTTCGCAGAGACCGCGGTCGCCGGAGCTTCAACCGGGCACGGCGCACCTCCGCATAGGGCTCCGGTAATTCCCTGACCCTCGACGATTGTGTAAATGCGATCGGCGGCCGGCAGCTTCACTGTTTCTTTGGCTCCCGAAGGCCAGTGAATCTCGGCGCTCCCGGCATCGGTCGCATCGCCCAGTCCAAAGTGAACCCGCAGATCGTTTGAAGAGAGATAGCTTCCGCCACTCAGCACGTCCCCCCGCTGCTTCATGCCATCCGCGGCCAGATAGACCGTTGCGCCGACAGCGTCGCGCGGACTCTTCGGGCCTCCAACGAGCTTCAATTCAACCCAGTGGTGGTGGTCAGGATTCACATTGCGCAGCAGCACCGGGAGGCCATCCATATTGTTGATCACGACGTCGATCTTGCCGTCGTTGAATATATCGCCAAATGCCGCTCCCCGGCCTACGCTGACAACGGCAAGCCCGGTTCCCTCAACCGCCGGAACAAGCTCGAACTTGCCGTTCTTCAGATTGTGATAGAGCAGCGAGCGTTCGGCATAACTCGTGCCCCACTCCGGATGCTTGTCCACCTCCGGATAAACGTGGCCATTGACGATCAACAGGTCCTTCCAGCCGTCATTGTCATAGTCGAGGAATCCATCGCCAAAACCGACAAATGGAATCGATGACTCGGCGATGCCGGACTGATAACTCACATCCGTGAAAAAACCATGGCCGTCATTCTGAAAAAGAACTTTGTAGTCGTCGGAAAACGTGGTGCTGACGACGGCGAGATGCCCGTTATTCTCGTAGTCCCCAACGGCGAGGCCCATATTCGCCACTTCGCGGCCATCCGCGTTGAGTGCAAACCCGCTCTCGTAACTCTGATCCTCAAAGGTTCCATTGCCCTTGTTCATATAGAGATAGTTAGGCGTGGAATCGTTGGCCACCAGCAGATCCGGCTTGCCGTCTCCGTTTACGTCCACAAACAGGGCCCCGAGGCCGTAGTATCCATTCGGATCGTCCACGCCAAGTTTCTTGCTGACGTCGGTAAATGTCCCATCTCCGTTGTTATGGAAGAGGTGGTCGTGTTCGCCTTTGAGGCCACGCGGGCCGCACATTACCGTGACTCCGCGATAGGAGCAGTTAGCAAAGTTAACCGCCTTCGATCCGGCATACGGTGGGTTGGTCAAATCCATCTGCACATATCCGTCGACGAAAAGATCAAGCCGCCCGTCGCCGTCGTAGTCGCCAAATGTTGCGCCCGCCGACCACGTGCCGACCGTGACTCCAGCCTTTTCTCCCATGTCCGTGAAAGTTCCGTCGTGGTTGTTATGGTAGAGGCGATTCTTCCCGTAGTTAGTAACATACAAATCCGGCCAGCCATCGTTGTCGTAATCGCCCACCGCGCATCCGTATCCCCATCGGTCGTTGGCTACGCCTGCCTTTTGAGTTACATCGGTGAAGGTTCCATCGTGATTGTTGTGAAACAGAGCAGCGTGCGGCGCAGGAGCCTTGCCGTCAAGCGCATCGTAGTTCGAACCGTTGACCAGATAGATATCCAGCCAGCCGTCGTTATCATAGTCCAGAAGACATACGCCGGGGCCTTTGGCCTCGAGAATCAGGCGCTTCTCCGGAGTGCCGGCGGTGTGATGCCAACTTGTCAGCCCTGCGGCTGCGGCAACGTCTTGAAAGATGATTGGCCCGGTCTTGACGAATCCGCCGGCCGTGATCGGCCGGTGCTGGCTATCGAATTGGGCTTTCTGGGGACCGGCAGTGGCCATTCCGCCCTGAGCCATTCCGCCTTGAGATGGCGGCATCCCACCTTGTTGCCCTTCCTGTGCTGCCGATGGGGCGGCAGCCGAAAAGGCAACCAAAGAAATACAAGCCATAAGCGCGGCCAACGTACGGGATTTGCGCGACAAGGAAAGCCCTCCACGACCTAAAGTGTATCGCAGTAGGCGCTTCCTTTGAGGTGATGCGCGATTACTTCTTCTTATCCCGGCAGTGGTGCAGATAGGTGAGCAGATCCGCGAGATCCGCGCCCTGGATGTCATCGCCAAAGGGCGGCATCACCTTGCTGCCCTCGACGATCTGACGGCGCATTTGATCCACCTTCAGTCTTCTGCCCACGCCTGACAGGTCAGGTCCCTTGTGCCCACCCTCATTGCGAATGCTATGGCAGTGCGCGCAGCCGCTGGCGGCGAAAACATCTGCGCCGTGCTCCCGTTGGCTCGGTGATGATGCAAAGCTCGGGGCGGCGAACAACAACAGGAGAGCGAACACCGAGAGCCTCGACCTCATTGGCTGCCCGCCCCTTCGCTCGCGACATGCTCGGGCCTGAGGTCGCTGTGAATGTGCCAGGGCACGCTCTCCGAGGTGATCTCCGGATGTTTGCGCAGAAACTCCAGTGCGTAAGTGCTCGCCGTAGGATCGTCCTTCTGATCTGCAAAGGCCGCGGACTCGCGTGCCGCCTGCTCCTTCATCCCGAGCCGGCGATAGACGATCGAGAGAATGTAGTGCGCCGCAAGATCGTCGGGATCGATCGATTGCAGCGTCTCGTACTCTGTGCGCGCCTCATCATACTTATGCTGCTGATAGAGCGAGAAACCCAGTTCGCGATGCGCATCGCGCGAGCGAGGGAACTGCACCGTTACCTCGCGAAGATCGGCGATGGCCGCGTCCAGATGGCCTTGTGTCCGCTCGACAAGCGCGAGATAGTAGAGAGCCCGCGCGTTGCGCGGAGCAAATTGAAGAGCTTTATCAAGATTGCCGCGCGCGTCATCGTAGCGCTCCCACTGAAAGTCGGCGATGGCCACATTGGTGAAGCCGTCGGCGTAATCCGGGCGCAGTTCAGTCACTCTCTGGAAGGCACGCGCGCTATCGGCATACTGCTGCGCATCCAGCAGGCCGATGCCGTAGTTATTCCAGCGCATCCACTCCTTGTTGTCCTGCGGGTCGGGCGGCGCAGTGGGATTGGAACCAATCGCAAACGTCCTCGTACGCGATGCGATCTCAACGACCGGCATCTCATAGTGCCTGCCCAGGCCAAAGTCGATGAAGTGCTGATTGAAGCGGCGGTAGTTGATCTTGGCTGTAATCGAGACAGGCCCCGTCGCGTCGGCCGGAAGCTTGAACTCATAGCGCACAATCTGGGAGCGGCCCGATTGAATAGTGTTGTTATACGCAACGACTCTTGTATCCCAGACCTGATGAAGATCGTTCAAACCACCCTTCTTATTGATCAAGCGATTAGTGAAACTGTGTGCCCGCGGATCCAATGAACCATCCGGCCGCAACATGCCGGAGTGCATCAATGTGCGCCCCGCTGCGTCTTTGGCCTCGAACTCCACCCAGCTCTCGTAAAAGTCGCGCTGTTCGGGAACAAAGCTATGAGCGATTCCCTTGTTTTGAAGCACGACTGATACTGTGAGTAAGTCGCCCGGGGCCGTCTCGAAGGGCTCATTGCCAAGAGGCGCAATCAGCTTGCCGCCATTGCGTTCGAGCCCGAAGATATCGACATTGACGACTCCGTTCTTCAGGAATGCGACGGTCTTTTCCATCTGCGCATCGTAGCCGTAATACTTGGATATAACGGTGTTAGCCCCAAGCCATCGATGCGAGGCCAGCCTTCCGTCCTTCGCCCCATAATCCGGTAACTCGATCTCTTCACTTTTCATGTGGCAGGTTTGACAAGTCGAGACCTGATCTTTGACATAGAAGGGAAGCGGAGACTGCTTGGCAAATGAGGATAACTGCCATTCGTCGTAAAGAAAGATCGCGCGCTGCCACTTATAGTCATTCAAGATTTTCGGCAGGGCGGCTTTGTGACATGCCGAACAGAACTCACTCGAACGGTAAAAGTCCTTCATCACGGCCTTGGAGTGCCTATCGAGGTGCGCCAGAATCTCTTTGTCGGGGATCTCGCCGTAGATCGGCTTGCCCTCCTCATCGACCATTACCGCCGGTTGGCCAAGCACGTAACTCCCAGTGCCGCGTGTATTAACCTGTTGGATTGAGTGGCAGACCGAGCAGGTTATGCCATCCTCATCGAACTTGCGATCGATCGGCGAGTCTTTGGTCAGCGCGCCGGAGGTTAAAGCGATTGGGTTATGGCAGCCTTCGCAGTGGCGTGTAAACTCGATGCCTTTCTCTTTCTTCAGCATGTTCGTATTTTTGATGTACCATGGCGGTCGAAAGGAGTTGGCGTGCGCACTCTGCCGCCACTCGGCATGTGCCTCCTGATGACAGTGGCCGCAATACTTCGCAGTCGGAAAGCTCTTTGAGTTAATGAACTGGCCTGTGTCCGTTGTGGCGTTGGAGGGAAGAAAGGGCTGATCGGTGCCGAAGCGGAGGCTGTAGTGCTCAGCGATGGTCTGAGAGTAGTCTGCTTTCTGAGTTGAAGTCGGCTCATCCGTGGCCGCGCAGACTGCCTTCGTCTGCCATAGTAGCAATGCCAGAGCAGCAGCAACTAAGACTGTGCAGGCAAGGCGATGAATTTGATTTGCTGCAAAGGTTGGCTTCGACGCCATCTCAATGTTATCAATCTTCATTAGTGACCTCCCGCGCCGATGAATAGAAACAATGTCTATTTGGAAGATAGAGGAGAATGTTTAGGACGCGTTCTATGGCCTCGTTCCCTGTCCTTCCTTGAGGGTTACGATGCGGTCAATCTGCGGGGCGGAAAAGTGCTCCGTTGCGCCACTGGGCCAATGCACCTCAACGTCGCCGATTGCGGTCGCATCGCCGAGTCCAAAGTGCAGGCGCGGATCGCTCGTGGAGGCATAACTGCCCCCGGAGACGACGTCACCGCGCTGGCGCATCTTGTTTGCGGTGAGATAGAGTGTTGCGCCGACGGCGTCCCGCGGGCTCTTGGCTCCGCCAATCAGCTTGAACTCAACCCAATGATGCTTGTCGGGTGAGACGTTACGAAGCAGCGCTGGCGGGCCATCCATAACATTGATTACCACATCAAGTTTGCCATCGTTGAATAGGTCGCCCACGGCCAGGCCGCGACCCACATACGTCTGCGCCAGAGCGGTTCCTTCCACCGCCGGAACGAGCTCGAATTGTTTGCCGCCTATGTTATGAAAGAGCAGCGGGCGTTCCGCAAAACTGGTTCCCCAAGGTTCTTTATCGACGATGGGATAGACGTGTCCGTTTGCAGCGATCAGATCCTTCCAGCCATCGTTGTCATAGTCAAAGAATGCAGTTCCCCAACCTAGAAAAGGGATTGTGGACTCAGCAACTCCGACCTGATAGCTGATGTCTGTGAAGTTAGCATCGCCGTCGTTGCGATAGAGTGGGTCGTAATCGTCGCTGAAAGTGGTGTTGAAGAGATCGACGAGGCCATTGTTTTGATAGTCGCCAACGGCTATACCCATCGTAGCGGTTTCGCGGCCGTTTTCATTCAGCGCAAAACCTGAGGCATAACTTATGTCTTCAAAAGTGCCGTCGCCCTTGTTCAGATAGAGATAATTCGGGGTCGAGTCATTTCCGACAAGCAGGTCGGGCTTTCCGTCGTTGTTTACATCGACGAAGACCGAGGTGAGCCCATAGTAGCCATTGCTATCGGCGACGCCGGCTTTTTCGCTCACATCGGTAAAGGTTCCATCGCCATTGTTATGGAAGAGATGATCCGGCTCGCCCTTCAGGCCGCGCGGCCCGCAGGAGACGTTTTCGCCGCGAAACTGGCAGAAGCTGTAAGAGACGCCTTTTTCGCCCGAGGCCGGCGGATTCGCCAAGTCATAGTGAACGTAACCGGGAACAAAGAGATCGAGCCTTCCATCGCCGTCATAGTCTCCCCATGTAGCTCCCGTCGACCAGTTGCCCAGCGTAACGCCCGCTTTTTCGGCGACATCGGTGAAAGTTCCATCGTGATTGTTGTGATAGAGCCGGTTCTTGCCGAAGTTAGTAACATAGATATCCGGCCAGCCGTCGTTGTCATAGTCGGCGATTGCTACGCCAACGCCCCAGCGGTCGTTAGTTACGCCAGCTTTTTCCGCGATATTTGCAAAAGTTCCGTCATGATTATTGTGGAACAGTGCAGCCTTGGGTGGAGTGGCTTTGCCGCTCATCGCATCATAAGTCGAGCCGTTGACAAGATAAATATCAAGCCAGCCGTCGTTGTTTGTGTCGATCAGGCCGACGCCCGAGCCATTGTCCTCGATGATGAACTTCTTCTCCGGCGTGCCCATCACGTGTTTCCACGTAGTGAGGCCCGCCTTGTTCGCGATGTCTTCAAAGAGCACCGGTCCATCTTTGACGAAACCTCCGGCTGTAATCGGCCGGTGTTCCTTATCGAGCACTGCCGGATGCGCGCCTCCAGTGTTGACGCCTCCAACGGCGGGAGCCTGGCCGCCTTCGCGAGGCTTGTCAGATTGGGTGTCGGCGGAGTGAGAGTCCGGGGTCGTGGACTGCCCGGCGGAGAGTTGTGAGACGGCGGCAAGCACGACGCAGACGGTCATGCCGGCAACATTCAATGTGAATCGCCGTCTGACAACGCGTTGAGCTCCTCTAGCGAGTGATACAAAAGTGCCGGTTTTCTCGAAAAGGGAACTCCGAAGACGCTGGGGAATCAGCGAGATCATGCGGCCTCCGCACCTCGAACCTCTTCACCATACTGCATCGGAAGATGCTCCGGACTCATCCGAAAGGTGGAGGATCGCCGGCGAGGCGAGGGCGATTCGGGGCTCCGCGTGCGTTTTCGATTAACTAAACGGCTCGCCCCGCAGTTGATCTGCAGAATGGCCTGAAGTGTCGAGATGGTGGCTTGTCAATTCCCGCGAGCTTCTCCGCGCGCCACGCCTTCTCAGCAATAGCTCTGTCCTGCAGACTGAGCAGCGCCAGGGATAGTATCCGAAGATTGGAGCCAGCGTGACGCGCAGGAAACCCTCCCGCCGGATTCGGTGCATTCTATGGCTCTGACATTTCGGGCACACCATCGGTGGTCACTCCTGAGACGTAAAAATAATGGAAGAACTAACAATTTTATAGAGCTAATCGTCTGGGAATCTCTCCTTGTGATACGAGCGTCCCCGGTCCGATAGAACCCAGGAAATCAAACTGCTAAGCGCAGCATTCTTGACGAGCTTCCATTAACTCTGCTCTAATGAAATCAACGGGATGCATACCTCCGGCGCCAACGCGAGCTTTTCGACGGTTTTGTGCATTGACTTGGCAGTTCCCGCCATGCGAATTAGCGGCTCCAATGCGCATGCGGGAAATGAAGCCTGAAAAACCGGAACTACGATTTTCAACACCCAGGCCACCACCCGCAATCGCGGCTGGTGGTTTTTTCGTTTTCTGCATTTCGCATCAGGTTTGAATGCGCGATGAATTTGGTTTTCCAGTCTGATCGAGGAGAATGAATTTGGAATCGGTTACCCTCAAGAGCATTCAGTCGGCGCGGACGCGAATCGGCGAAGCGATCTACGTGTCACCCTGCCAGCAGTCAAGCGACCTCTCGGAACTAACCGGCTTGCCGCTGCATCTGAAGCTGGAAAACCTGCAACGCACCGGCTCATTCAAGGAGCGGGGTGCGCTGAACAAGCTGCTCACTCTCAACCCGGCCGAACGGCAGCGCGGCGTGATCACCGCCAGTGCAGGCAACCATGCCCAGGGCGTTGCCTTCCACGCAGCTAACCTCGGCATTCGGGCGCAGATCGTAATGCCGCTGGCTACTCCGCAGATCAAGGTCGGAGCCACGCGCGGGTTCGGGGCCGAGGTCTTCCTCCATGGCGCCAACTACGATGAAGCCTGCGAAGAGGCCTTGCGCATCTGCCGCGAAGAGGGCCGCACCTTCATCCATCCCTTCGACGATCCTGAGATCATCTCCGGGCAAGGCGTCATCGGCCTGGAACTTCTCGAACAGGTTCCAACTCTCGAAGCCGTTGTTGTGCCCATCGGCGGCGGCGGGCTGATCGGCGGCATCGGCTGCGCGCTCAAAGAGAGCAACCCAAAGATTCGCGTGATTGGCGTCGAACCGGAGAAGCTGCCCTCCATGCTCCGCGCCCGCGAGGCCGGCCAGCCGGTTACGATCCCCACCGAGGCCACGATCGCCGACGGCATTGCCGTTCGCCGAGCGGGCGACCTGACACTACCGCTCATCTCCCGCTATGTCGACGAGATCGTTACCGTCGACGACGAGGAGATCGCCAGCGCAATCCTGATGTTGCTGGAGCACGAAAAGACCCTGGCCGAAGGCGCGGGAGCAGCCGCTCTGGCCGCGCTTCTTCAATCCAAGACCAACCTGCGAGACCGGCGCACAGTGGTTCTCGTTTCCGGCGGCAACATCGATGTCACGCTGCTGGCCAAGATTATCGAGCGCGGCCTGGTTAAAGACGGCCGCCTGCTGCGCATTCGCGTTCATTTGCAGGACCGCCCCGGCGCGCTGCTGGCGCTTACTCACGTTTTGGCCCGCGAGCGCGCCAACATCGTCGAAACCGTCCACAACCGCTCCTATTATGGTGTCAGCCTGGGCGAAACCGTGATCGACGTTATGCTTGAGACGCGCGGAGCAGCCCACATCGCGGCTATCAACCACGCCCTCGACGAGGCAGGCTTTCTCTTCGAGCGCATCGAGTAGGAGTTGAAATGTACACCCCCGAATTCAATCAAGTTTCTGACCGTGCCATTCTCATTGAGGCGATGCAGTCCTACTCGTTTGCCATTCTCTTTGGCCCGCAATCGGGTCTTGAGAACGCGGCGCCGCCGACAGCCACTCACTTGCCACTGGTGGTCAAAGACTACGGCCCATTTGGCCTGCTCGAGGGCCACTTTGCCCTTGCCAATCGCCATTGGGAGATTCTGGCAGGACGTGAGACCCTGGTTGTCTTCTCTGGACCCCACAGCTACGTCTCGCCCACTCTCTACGCCGATCCGCAGTCCGTTCCCACTTGGAACTACATCGCAGTGCATGCTTACGGAACTCTGGAACTAATTGAGGACGAGCCAGGCAAGGAAGCCCTGCTCGCTGGCCTGATCCAGGCCCACGAACCGGCCTTCGCAGAGAGATGGCGCACCATGAGCGACGGTTTTCACCATTCCATGCTGGCGGGGATCGTCGGTTTCCGCATTCCCATCGCGCGAATCGAGGGAAAGTTCAAGCTCAGCCAGAACCGCGACCCGGAAGAGCGGCGTAACATCGTTTTCGCTCATTCGAATGGTGATCCCGATCAGCGGGCTTTGGCTGCTTGGATGGCAAGATTGGCTGGCTGACGCAAGTACGTCGCGACATTTCTCAACCCAAAGGTCATTTGCTATACTCATTAAGTTCACCACTGTGCGGAGGTGGCGAAATTGGCAGACGCACCAGCTTGAGGTGCTGGCGCCTGAAAAGGCATAGGGGTTCAAGTCCCCTCTTCCGCACCAAATTTCTTTCGCCCGGAATCTGACGGGTTGATTTAGAAAGCAGCTTTCAAGATGCATATCCTGTTCGTGCTTGTCGTCACTCTACACATACTTGTGTGCGTTTTTCTGATTGGCGTTGTACTCCTGCAGCAGGGCCGCTCGGCCGACCTGGCTGGAGCATTCGGCGGCCAGGGTTCACAGACTGCATTCGGACCTCGCGCAGCGGCTAACTGGTTTACGCGGATCACAACTTATTCGGCAATTGTCTTCATGTGCACTTCGATCGCGTTGACCGCTCTGTATGTGCAGGCCGGAAAATCCTCGCATTCGGTGTTGCAGGGCACTAAATCCGCACCTATTTCAGCCCCAGCAAAACCCGGAAAATAGCTGTAAAGTATTTCATCCACAACGATTTGAAGAGATAAAACGGCAGGCCAGACGGTCTGCCGTTTTTGCATACAGCGATCTTTCCACTATTTTTGACTGGAATTCGTATTGACAATGATTATCTGAAAGATATATCTTGTAGATACATGAAGAACAACCGCACTGAATTTGTCATCCTCGGCATGCTCTCACTTGCGCCATCCGGCTCCGGTTACGAGTTGCACAAGGCAATCGAGGAGACCTTCGGCAGTTTCTGGGGCGAGAGCTATGGGCAGATTTATCCGGCTCTGAAGCGGCTGGCCGCCGACGGCCTCATTGTTCCTAGCGGTTCAGCCCTGGAGACCAAAAAGCGGCGGCAGCCGTATTCGCTGACCGATGCCGGGCGGACCAAGCTGCGAGCGTGGCTGGCTCAGCCCTTCCAGAACGATCCGCCCCGCAACGAATTCATGCTGAAACTCTTCTTTGGCCACGAAGCCACGCCCGGAGTGACGATCTCTCATGTCCGCGAACTCCAGCGGCGGAACGGGCTTATGCTCACGACGCTAGAGGGAATCGAAAAAATGTCGCGCGAACAACAATCGCAAGACCCCAATAGGCCGTACTGGATGCTCACGCTGGAACTGGGACTGGTCATGACCAAAGCCGCACTCGAATGGGGCGAGTCGGCGCTGGCCCAGCTTGCGTCGTTAGAGGCTGGCGATGATCACGATCCGCAAGCGTCAAGAAACCCGCCGCTAACCAGAGCTGAAGTCACCGAGTAGGCCGGCAGTTCAAGCCCAAAGCCTTGCAGCAAGAACCAAGGAGAACGCACGATGCCCACGGAAGTCCGTCCCAGCCGCAGTTCGCAGATTATCGCCTGGATTGTCGCAACCCTTTTTGTCCTCGGTTATTTCGTCTCCCGCGTAGGGGCCTGGACCGGCCCAATCCCCGGTGTCTGGTTCATCCTCACGCAAAGGCCCCGGCGCGGGTTCCTGTGGATGATGGCCATTGGCTTCGTCCCCAGCCTAATCTTTGGCTGGCGCAAGATCCCGCTCAACGGGCCGCAGCCGGCGCTCGAATTTGTTGGCTGGATGGTCGTCGCAGCAGTGCTCGGCATTTTGCCTTACACTTTTCACCGATTAGTTAGCCCGCGCCTTCCCGGATTCCTCTCGACACTTCCTTTTCCGCTCGCGGGAGTGGCGATTCCTTTCCTCGCACCGGCGCTGCACATCGGTCCGGCCTTCGCAACCGGAATACACAAGTTCATCATCTTCTGGTTTGCGGCGACGCTTGTTTGGCTGTGGAATCGTGAATCCCGCGCGACCAGTCTCGTTTTAGTTGCGGGCATTGTTCTTGCCACGGCCATCGAACTCTCTCCACCCTTCGTGACTGCCGTGCTGCACTCCGCTCCTATTTTCAGCACGATCTTTGGTTCAGTCTGTCTCGGCGCGGCTCTGCTACTTGCCATCTGGGCGCTCTTCAACCCGATCCGGCAGAAGACCTGGGCCGACCGCCCGCAGGCTGTCGCCATGCTGCGGAGTCCCTTCACCAGAGACCCTTTGCAGGTGGCCGTTGAGAAGGGAAGGGAAGCACTGGTAAGCGGTTCCGGCGAGAGCTTCCCAGTGCGCAACGGAATTCCAGCTTTTCTCAAGCCAGAGGATCTTACCGGCGACAATGGCAAGTACAACCACGTTTATGAAACCATTGGCGGGTTTTACGACGACACGCAGCGTCTCGTCGGCGCCTTCCGTGGTCTTGAATTGGACTCGTATTTCGAAAACTATATGAGCCTGCTCGAAGTCAAGCCGGGCGACTCAATACTGGAAACCTGCGTTGGCACCGGACTCAATTTCAAATACCTGCCTCATGGGACAAAGCTCTTCGGCCTCGATCTCTCGCCTGAGATGCTCGCGAACTGCCAGAAGAACCTGCGCCGCTGGCAGATGGAAGCTGACATTTATCTCGGCAACGCTGAAGCGCTGCCCTTCGCGGACTCGAGCTTCGACGCGGTCTTTACCGCCGGCGGCTTCAACTTCTTCTCGGACCGCGCAAAGGCCGTCAGCGAGATGATCCGCGTAGCCAAGCCGGGCGCCCATCTGATGATCGAGGACGAAACCGAAAAGTACGTGAAGAGCACCTATGAGAAGATTCCGTTCACCAGCAGTTTTTACTCAGATCGCAAGCAGGCTGTGACCGTGCCGATCGATTTGGTGCCGCCCGAGATGGAGGATATCCATGTTGAAATGCTCAAGGACGGTCAGTTTTATGCGATTACCTTCCGCAAACCGCTTGCCGCATAGAATAGGCAGTATTCAACACTTTGAAAGGAACCGCTCGCAGGATGAACAAGCTCGAAGAGATGACTGCCAGGCGCAAGCGCGCCCACGCACAATTGATCGCAACGAAATCGAAGGTCTACGAGGGCTTCCTGGCGATGGAAAAGGCGGCCTTCTGCGACGGCGCCCTGACCAAGAGAGAGAAGGAACTGATCGCGGTTGGCATTTCAGTCGCGAAAGACTGCGAGTCCTGTATGCAGTGGCACATCGAACAGGCGGCAGCCGGCGGAGCGAGCTTTGAGCAGCTCTTCGAAGCCATCGAGGTCGGCATCGAGATGGGCGGCGGTCCGGCCACCGTTTCGGCTCGCCTCGCGCTCGAGGTCATGGAGAGTCTGGCGTTGAGGCCGCTCCAGCGTTAGCCCAACTTCCACAGATTCTCCGGCCCGCAGCAAGATGCCGCATCGTTCGACGCCGTTCAACGGCCAAAGGAGCATTTCATGGTCCAGTGGACACGCCGCAGTTTCCTCGCCGCCGCAGCCGGGGCGGCGTTGCAGCAGGCTCGATTGCTTCTCGCACTCGATGCAAATGCAGACCGTGCGCCATCGCCGAGCCTGAAGGATCTGATCCGGCATCCTCTGCTGACGCGCTCGGTCTATCATCTTCCCGTCAGCCGCGACTACTCCGAGGATGGCGCGGCCGGAACCAATCGCGAGAGCTACCGCTGGATCGAAGAGCAGCGTCAGGGTGCCGAATGGATCGTTCGCGGCGTGGCGCTTGGGCGCGCCGATTGGATCGAACTTGGCTGGCGCGAACTCGATTGGGGTCTGCGTCAACAGAAGGCCGACGGCGGCTTCGACAGCCAGGACGCCTTCCACTCGACATCCTTTTTTGTCGAAGCTTTGGGGCGCAGTTGCCTTCTCGATCCAGCCGGCGCAAATGCCCAACGCACTGCCGGGCTCGCCCGCGGCGCTCGCTGGCTGATGAGTCCGGCGGCAGAGGCGCGCGGTCTCTCGGGCAATGCGCCATTCACTCACCGGCGCTATATTCTGGCGGCAACCTTCGGCGAGGCGGCTCGCGTCACCGGCGAAGCCAGCTTCGCGCGCCGCGCAACCGCGTGGGCCGAAGAAGGTATCGCGCTGCAGCAGGCCGATGGCACGAATCCTGAGCGAGGCGGATTCGACGTCAGCTATCAGATGGTTGGCGTGCTGATGGCGCTGCGCTATTTGCCGGTCTGCGATGATGCCGAGTTGCGCCAGCATTTGCGCGCCATGATCCGCAAGGCCGTTGCCCCGGTGCTCGCGCGCCTACAACCCGACGGCAGCATCGACGCCGAAGGTTCCACCCGCGTCGGCAAAGAGAAATCCCGTGCCGGCATCGTCAAGACCGTAGCTTACGGAGAGGTCGTGCAGGCTCTCGTCTACGGTGCGCAGGCGCTGCCCCAGCCGGAGTGGCTCGTTCCCGCGCAACAGATCGTCACCTACAAGCGATGGGATGCAATCAAGGCCACGCCGTCGGCTTCGAGGCAGCAATAACTAAAGATTCCCAAAGTCGACTGCGTACCTGACTGGGCGGCAGCGCGAGAAACTCCTGAAAGACGTCGTTCGAAAGCAGTTGACCGCGCGGAGTCAATCGAACCGTTTCGCCGTCGGTGACAACCAGCCCTGTCTCGACCAGGCGTGCGACAACCTCAAGCGACGGAGCAACTATTTCAGTGCCAAACTCACGTGTCACCGCCGCAATCTTCACGCCGGCGTTGAGCCGCAGGCCAAGAAACCACGCCTCCTCGTGCTGCTGCGCGGGACCGAGCCTGGCACTCTCGACCGGTGCGTGGCCAGCAAGATACGTTTGCAGATCGTCGGTTGTCGTCGCGCGAAGCACATGGTGTTGCAGAGAATTCGGGGATGGGCCAGCCGGTTGCGCAGCTTTGAAAGGGCGCGGCTTTAGTGGCGCCCCTGCGTGGGCACATGAAAGATCGGGCTTTAGCCCCTGAGGGAATGCAGGATCGCCAGTCTGCATCCCCTCGGCGGCTAAAGCCACTGTCAATTCGCTGTCTCCTGTGGCACGGCTGAGGCCGTGCCCTACTGCCGACTCACGCAGCATCGACGACGCATCGAGTCCCAACCCGAGGTAGGGCCTCCGTCGCCAGTAGCGGAGGTTGTGGCGTGATTCAAAACCAGGCTGCGAGAAGTTGGAGATTTCGTATTGCTTCACTCCCGCCGCATCCAGCCGTTCGATGGCCATCGAGTACATCTCAGCAATGGAATCGTCTGTGGGGACGAGATCTGCGTAGTAGCGCGCACCATGCTTGAGCACCTCGCGGCCCAGGCGCGAATCCTGGTCCACCTCCAACATATAGACGCTGGCGTGCGGGACGCCTGAGTCAATCAGCGTCGTCAGCGACTCCTGCCACGATGCGAAAGTCTGCCCGGCAAGCCCGACGATCAGGTCGACATTGAGATTTGCAATCCCGGCGGAACGCAGACGGGCGATGTCATTGAGGACCACGGCGCGGTTGTGCAGCCGTCCACTCACCGCCGCCTCGCGGTCGATGAACGACTGCACGCCGAGGCTGATCCGGTTCACTCCCGCCGCGACGAACGCCAGCAACGTTTCCTCATCAAGCTGGCCCGGAGCGCATTCAACGGTTATTTCAGCATCCGCATGGATGTCGAACCCAGCTCGTATGGCGCTGAAGAGCCGCGCAATCAAATCCGGGGCCAACAGGCTTGGCGTTCCCCCGCCCAGATAGACCGAATCCGCACGACGCGGCAACTCCGCACCTATCTGCACGGCCCAGTTAGTGGCTGTGCGCAAATCCTCGACTAGCCGGTCTACATAGCGCGTGTGTTCGCTGGTGGGATAGACCCCCGAAGCAAAGTTGCAGTAGGTGCACTTTGACCGGCAAAACGGGATCGAGACGTAAAGGCCAAGAGTGTCACAGGACGTAGCAACCATGAAGAGATTGTTGCATGATTGCGGCCTTCCACGGCTGCGGTCCGTCACATGTAAGAATTGAAGGTTGGGGGGATCCGGTTTGAAAGCCTGGCCTGTGGTGGGCATCGCGCTGATGCAGGGCTTCCTGCTCCTTGCCCACTGGTTCATCTATCGCACCTGGATCGTCTTCTGGTGGCCGCTGAGCCCGGCGGCAATGCTGGCGCTGCGGGTGGCGATTACATTGCTGGCATTCAGCTTCGTCGCCGCCGCCCTGCTCGGGTTCACCTTTCAAAACAAGCCGGTCGCGCTGCTTTACAGGCTCGCCTCAGTGTGGCTCGGGTTCCTCAACTTCTTCTTCCTGGCAGCCTGTCTGTGCAGGCTGACGAGTCTCGCGCTATTGCTGGCGGGATTGCCGGTCAACAAACCGCTGCTGGCTGCTCTTTTCTACGGACTGGCTGTCGTGGTCAGCATATACGGCCTGGTGAACGCCCGCTTCATCCGCATAAAGCGCAGCACTGTCCAACTTGACGGCCTGCCCGCCTCATGGCGCAGCCGCACCGCCATGATCATAAGCGACCTGCATCTGGGTCATATCAACGGACCCGGTTTCAGCCGCCACGTCGTTAAGATGGCCGCGCGCCTCAGACCCGACCTCATATTGATCCCGGGAGACCTCTTCGATGGTGGCAAGGCCGATCCAGTAACCCTGGCAGAACCGCTGCGCACTCTTGCGCCTCCCCTCGGAACCTACTTCTCCACCGGGAATCACGACGAGTTTGGCGACACCGCCCACTACGTCAAGGTGCTCACGGAACTGGGAATCCGCGTCCTGGCAAACGAAAAGGTCACCGTCGATGGGCTGGACATCGTGGGCGTCAACTACGGTGACTCCGGTTATCCTATTCGGCTGCGGGCAATTCTCGAGAGCCTAAGCCTCGTCCCCGGCAGGGTCACCATTCTGCTCAACCATGTGCCCAGTCGCCTGCCCATCGCCGAACAAGCCGGTATCAGCCTTCAGGTCTCCGGGCACACTCACAGCGGGCAGTTCTTCCCCTTCAACTGGCTCACGCGGCGGGTTTTCGGCAAGTTCACGTTTGGGCTGCACCGCTTTGGCGCACTTCAGGTCTATACCTCGACTGGCGCTGGAAGCTGGGGCCCTCCAATGCGCGTCGGAACCAGCTCAGAGGTCGTGCTGCTGACGTTTGTATAGTGAATCTATGCCAAAGTAGAATTAGGAGTCTATAGGAGGGTTGCCTTCACCATAGCTATCTTATCCAGCGCTGAATTCGATCAGAACCCCAACCGCGCGAAGAGAGCGACCCAAAATGGCCCTGTCCGTGGAAAACTCGATTATCGGAAGAATAAGAGCCGCGACCATGCTTCAAAAACGCGACAACCATTTCGATAGTTTCGTCATTTTGCCCCGTGCCTCGAACCGTAGAAGAACTATCCGCTTGGATAATAGATTATTCCGATGCATCTGCGGGAGGCCATTCGCATTTGTGACGCGCGCAACAAGAGATCGCCATCCTGGCGGGATAGCATGGGGTATGCCCTTTTTCGGGCTGCAAGATCGGCGTCAGGGAGAAGAGCGCAATGAGCGAGGAAGTCAAGGCAACTCAGACAAACGGCGGATTGGTGCAAACGAAGCTTCATGGCATCGAGCTGCTGTTGAACTCCCGGCTGAATAAGGGCACTGCCTTCACCGAGGAGGAGCGTGACGCCTTTGGCCTGCATGGCCTGCTGCCACCGCACATCGGAAGCCTCGAAGACCAGCGCGAGCGCCGCAAGCGCGTGCTCGACGGCCGCGACACAGCGTTTCTCAAGTACAGCAACATGCGCGACGTACAGGACAACTGCGAGACCCTCTTCTACTCGCTGATCGAACACTACACAGAAGAGTTGCTGCCGATCGTCTACACGCCGACCGTGGGCGAGGGCTGCCAGCGCTTCAGCGAGATCTGGCGCAGGCCGCGTGGGCTTTTCATCAGCTATCCCAACAAAGACCACATCGATCAACTTCTCGCCGACCCGCGCTTTGACGAGGTGCGCTGCATCGTGGTCTCTGACGGCGAACGCATTCTAGGCCTGGGCGATCAAGGCGCGGGGGGCATGGGCATTCCCATCGGCAAGATGGCGCTCTACACTGCGCTAGGCGGCATCCCGCCCGAGCACTGCCTGCCGATCCTGCTCGACGTCGGCACTGACCGCGAAGCCCTGCTCAACGACCCAATTTATATAGGCTGGCAGCACAAGCGCGTGCGCGGCGCGGAGTACGACGCGTTCATCGAGGAGTTTGTCACCGCCGTCGAGCGCCGCTGGCCAAATATTCTGCTCCAGTGGGAAGATTTCGCGGGCGTCAACGCCGCCATACTGTTGCGCCGCTATCGCGACCGGCTCTGCACATTCAATGACGACATTCAGGGAACCGCAGCCGTAACTACTGGAACAATTCTTGCCGCTGTACACGCTACAGGCCGACCGCTCAAGGATCAGGTCATCGCCATGTACGGCTCCGGCTCGGCTGGCATCGGCATCGTCGATCTGCTGATTGCCGCGATGAAAGAGGAGGGCCTGACCGAAGCGGAGGCACGTCAGCGCATCTACGCGTTTAACCGTTACGGACTGCTGATCGAAGGATGCGACGGCATCCGTCCCGGCCAGGAGCAGATGCTGCGCAAGCGTTCCGACGTTGAAGGGTGGAAGCTGACTCATTCCGGGCCCGGCCCCTGCTCGATCTCGTTGTTCGATGTTGTATGCAATGCCGGCGTCACGGTGCTGGTCGGAGTCTCGGCACAGACTGGCGCGTTTTCAGAGAATATTGTTCGCGAGATGGCCCGGCATATTGAGCGGCCGGTGATCTTTCCGCTCTCCAATCCCACATCGAAGGCAGAGGCCACGCCAGCCGACTTGCTGCGCTGGACCGATGGCCGCGTGCTAGTCGGCACGGGGAGCCCTTTCGCGCCGGTCGAGGTCCACGGCAAGCAGGTGCGTATCTCGCAGGTGAACAACTCGTTCATCTTTCCCGGCCTGGGGCTTGGGATTCTGGTGTCGCGCGCGACACGAGTTTCAGATGCCATGATCATGGCCTCAGCCAAGGCGTTGGCCAGTTTGTCGCCGACTCTCCTGGACCCGGAAGCTCCGCTGCTGCCGCCCATCGCCGATTGCCGCAAGGTAAGCCTGGTAGTGGCTGAAGCAGTAGCCAAACAAGCCATGGCCGATGGCACCGCAGAAAACATCGACGACGCGACGCTAAGAGAGCGACTCCACGCCTATATTTGGGAGCCGGTCTACCAGCCTTATGAGCGAATTCTGTAGCAATAGGACGCCTACGATGTCAGACTTCAAATTCGGCTGGAAACCGGAAGAGCCGCAACGGTACGAGTACCCGAATATCTGGTCACGGGAGAAAACAACTCGGCAGGAACGTCTGGTCATCGCGCCGACGAGCGACCATATAGCACTCATGAACTATCGAGTGTCATGCCTGAACCCTTCGGAGTTTTGTATGTCTTGAAGGTGCCCAGAGGAGAAGGGGCAGCCGGGAGGTATCAAAACGAAGAGCCGGTTGGGAGACAGGACGTCGTTCGGTTCTTATCCAGATTCAAACAATTCTTCGAGAATGATGGGCGATGCCATTTATGGTTAAAGTCCGTTACGACTTCGGACTTGCTTGTATATGACAAACACAACGTGATCTACGGCTATGGACAGCTCTCGGCGTTCGAAGAGATATTGGACAAGAGTGGGATGATAAAGGTCGACGGCCTACGTTTTCCTTCGCCACATATTCATAACTACAAACCGGAGTTTGATGTATCTGCGCGAGAGATCCTTGAGTATTGGGAATGGACGCAGTTCCCGCTGCGCGACAGTGATGAGAATTGAGCTACTGATTGATTGTCAATACTATCGCTTAGACTCGCTGGTCACCTCTCAATGCCCCCGCCGCTGACGCGCTTCTTTCGGCGGTTGCTCTTCCAGCTGCTTCTGCTCGCGGCGTCCTAGCTGCAGCATCATCAGGCCGAAGGCCAGCAGAACCAGTCCCCACCAGAGATTGGCGTTGATTCCAAGGCAGCGCGCGTAAAGGGCTGCGTCGCCATTTGTCTTCAGGCCAAAGAGGGTAAGGATCATGCCTACCAGCGTAAACATCAATCCCAACGGAATGCGTAGATCGAGAATCATTGATTGTTCCTCACTTCACTCTGCGCCGAAATGCGAAAACAAAAGCGACCGCATGTTCTTCGACTCCACTTCGCTACGCTGCGTTTCGCTCGGGATGACAGGTTTGTTGTAGTTCATAACTTCTTGATCCAAACCCATAAATCTGCATCATCTTTAGATCCGCATCAGTAAAAGAAAATGTTGATGGCGATTGCACCGACGAGCACGGCAACCGCAAGAGCTTCTGGCCTCTTCCACCAGACGATGTTTGCGCGCGCGGGCTTGGGCGTGAGTGAGTGAACCAGTCCAACCAACTCCGCTTCAGGCCTGGGCTTGGTCGCGAGGCTCACCACCACGGCGACGATGAAGTTCGTGCTGAAGGCGAAGATTGCGCCCCAAAAGTTCTGCGCCATATCGCTTGGATAGTGGTGCACGACGGCGATCCAGCCGCCGTGAATGCCGGTGTGCGCCTCGTTGGGCAAGGTCAGCCCGTGATGCAGCATCGCCGCCGCTGTACCGGCGATGAGCCCGGCGAATGCGCCGTGACCGGTAGCGCGCTTCCAGAACATACCCAGCAGAAACGTCGCAAAGAGCGGGGCGTTGACGAACGAAAAGACCAGTTGCAGCGTGTCCATGATGTTGTTGAAGTTGATCGCCGCATAGGCCGTCGCAATCGAGAGCAGAATGCCGCCGACCGTGGCCCATCGACCAACAGCCATGTAGTGACGATCGCTTGCACCCTTGCGAATGTAGGACTGGTAGAGATCGTAGGTGAAGACCGTATTGAAGGCCGTAACATTGCCCGCCATGCCGCTCATGAAACTTGCCAGCAGCGCCGTCAGGCCAAGCCCCAAAATGCCCGTGGGGAAGAAGTGCAGCAGCATATTTGGCGTGGCCATGTCGTAGTCGAGCATTGGCTGGCCGCTGGCAGTCAGCATTGGCTGGCCCGTGACAGGATTGATTTTTGCAGGTACCAGACCGCGCCCCTGCTCCACCTGCGGGCTGACAACATCGATCTGGTGAATGATGGCACCGTCCGCAGTGCGAGTCACGGTAGTCGTTGTGTGCGGCGTGGGCAAGCCGATGGCCAGGATGCCCGGCAGAATCACCAAAAACGGGAAGAGCATCTTTGGCACGGCAGCGATCAGAGGCACGCGGCGGGCCGACTCCATGTTTTTTGATGCCATGGCCGTCTGAATCACCAAAAAATCAGTGCACCAATAGCCCGAGCCGAGCACAAAGCCCAGCCCCATGCCGATGCCGATGATCTCAATGCCCATCGGATTCGTGCTGGCGTGGGCAACGCCTTTCCACTCGTGCATGTAGGCGACTGGAACCGAGGCTTTGAGGCCGCTCCAGCCGCCGATGTTGCGCAGCCCGATCAACACCAGCGGCAGAAAACCCGCGATGATCAGAAAGAATTGCAAGACTTCGTTGTAGATTGCGCTGGTGAGTCCGCCGAGAAAGATGTAGAGCAGCACAATCGCCGCCGAGAGGACGATGGAAAAAGTAAAGATCCCCTCTGGCGCGAGGCCCAGAGAGCGAAAGAGTCCATCGAAGACATGCAGCGTCTGAATCAGACGCGCCATGGCGTACATCGAGATGCCGGAGCTGAAGACGGTCATCACGGCAAACGAACAGGCGTTGAGCGCGCGGGTCTTCTCGTCGAACCTCATGCGCAGAAACTCGGGGACGCTGCGCGCCTTTGACCCGTAGTAAAAGGGCATCATGAAGATGCCCACGAAGATCATGGCCGGAATAGCGCCGATGCCGTAGAAGTGCGCCGTCTCAAGGCCGTACTTGGCGCCCGAAGCGCCCATGCCGATGACCTCTTGCGCTCCCAGGTTGGCGCTGATGAAGGCCAAGCCGCAGATCCAGGCAGGCAGCGCGCGACCGGCCTGAAAGAAGTCCTTGCTTGTCTTCATCGAGCGCTTGAGCGCGAAGCCGATGCCCAGGACAAAGGCGAAGTAGAGCAGCATGATTAGCCAATCGATGGCGGTGAGGTTCAGCACGAAGGCTCCTTGGGCTGCGGCGGGATTCGGATATTTAGAGGCGCCAGAGACCACTTTACGCAGCGGGGCGAGGGATCGTCCAGTCGCTGACTTTCTGCGTGACGCCTGGCAGTTTAAACTGGAGACTCATGATTCCCACACTTCAATGGACACCGGAAGGCGTCCGCTTTATCGATCAGACCAAGCTCCCGCTTGAGGAGAGCTACGTACTCGCTACCACTTACGAACAGGTTGCCGAGGTGATTGTCACCATGGTGGTTCGCGGCGCTCCGGCGATCGGCGTCTCGGCGGCCTATGGCGTTGCGCTGGGTGCACTGCGGACGACGGCCGCGACGAGCGCCGAGTTTGCGCCGGAGTTTGAGAAGATCTGCGCGCATCTGGCCGGAACGCGGCCTACGGCCGTAAATTTGTTCTGGGCCATCGACCGCATGAAACGCGTTTTTGCCGGATTGGTGGCCGAAGACGCGACTCTCGACCAGATCAAGGGAATTCTGCTCGCCGAGGCGCACGCAATGTACGAGGCGGATATCGCCGCCTGCAAGAAGATGGGAGCCTACGGCGGCGCGTTGCTGCCGGACGAGGGCGGCGTGCTGACCCACTGCAACGCCGGGGCTCTGGCCACCTGCGGCTACGGTACGGCGCTCGGCGTGATTCGCTCGGCGGTCGAGCGGGGCAAGCGGATTCACGTTTATGCCGACGAGACGCGGCCCTTTCTGCAAGGCGCGCGGCTGACGGCCTGGGAATTGATGGCCGACAAGATTCCCACGACCGTGATTTGCGATAACATGGCTGCCAGCCTGATGCGCTCCGGGCGAATTCAAGCAGTCGTGGTTGGCGCGGATCGCATCGCTGCCAATGGCGACACCGCCAACAAAATTGGCACCTACAACGTCGCGATTCTCGCTCACGAGCACGGCATTCCGTTTTATGTTGCCGCGCCGTGGTCCACCATCGATCTGGCGACGGCGAACGGAGAGGCGATTCCCATTGAGGAGCGGCCGGCGGTTGAGGTCACGCATCACGGCGGTAAACAACTCACTCCGAATGGGGTGGGCATCTGCAACCCGGCATTCGATGTGACACCCGCAAAGTACATCGCGGCCATATTCACGGAACGCGGAGTGCTGCGCGCGCCGTTTGGCGAGTCGCTTGTGGCGATGGAGCAGAAGGGCCGCTAGTGTCCTGAGTCATTAATTCGTCTGCAAAATCGCGCGACGGAGTCGAGGATCTGGTCTGCGGTTTTATGCCAGATGAAGGGTTTTGGGTCGTGGTTGTGGTTTTCGATGTAGCGGTC